>NZ_JBEOLS010000027.1:0-61418 GCF_040279205.1 Xanthomonas hortorum | reverse complement strand
AGTTGCCAAAGCGCTTGGGTAGGCCGCGCCATTTGCAGCCATGCTCGGCAACGTAAAGGATGGCGTTGACCACTTGCAGGTTGGTCATGCTGACATTGCCGCGCTGCGCCGGCAGGCAGTGTTCGATTAGAGAAAATTGTGCTGGCGTGATCTCCATGCACGATAGTTTAATCGCTCGGGCCATTAGTGTTAACAGGCCCTAATTTCCCGGTGCGCATCGCGTCCATGAAAGCGGCCAGATCGTCGATGCTGGTGTACAGCTCGACATGCCCGAGGGCGTAATCGGGCCAGGCAATCTCTGGTTGTTTCTGCAGCTTCCCGTCTTTGCCAAGGTAAACACTGACCACTCCCTCAGCCGGCAATCGTGAGCGCCCGAGAAAGGTGTGCGATAACTTCAAAGGAGCGATGATCCGCTCAGATACGATCCGCGAATACGGCTTGCGGTAATGCGCCTGGAGCAGCTGCGACAGCACCAGATAGTTGGTGTTGATGTAGCGCGTGTCGCTGCCGGGTGGAAAGAGCAACGGTTGCCTGCCCAGCGCCGCAAGGACGGCGTGCGCAGTTGCAGGAAACGATGCGTTGGCCTCCGGCGAGCCGCTCATCTGCTCCTGGGTGAAATACTCGGGCAATCCGGAGGTGTGATTGAGTAGCTGACGCACCGTGATCTTGTTCCAGCGCTGCGGCAACGCTGGCAGGTAGACCCGTGCAGGTCTATCCAGATCGATCCGGTCAGCTTCGACCAGCTGCATGATCAGCGTGCTGAGCAACAGCTTGCTTACCGAGAACACTGGAAAGATCGGCTCAAGCTTGACCGGCTGTTGGCTGTCGAGATCGGACAGCCCATCGCCACCGCGAAACAGCAGCTTGCCGTTGTGGGAGACGTACACAGCCTGCCCTACGATGCCGTAGCGCTGCCGATTGAGCTGCATCTGCCGTGTCACGTTGTCGCTCAATGCATCGGCCGCCGCGATCAACGGCAAACACAGCCACAGAAGGAGCACAGTCTGCAACAGACGTCCCATCGCCGTCGCTGCAGGTCGTAACTCACGATGACGATGGACCTCTTGATCCAGCGTGCGCCTGCCTTGGCGCTGCGTCGCATCCATGAGGCAGAAGGACTGCGGTAAACCGGTCTTAGAAGGCGTCACTGCCATTGGACTGCTCCCACTTGGAGAGCATCAGTCTAGAGGGTGTTGACAGGCACAGCACGATTGTTGGAACGGCTCATAAACCGTAGCGAGCCCCCGGCTGGTGGTGCGCAGTGGTTTTGTCAGCCGCATCTTGTTGGACGCAGTCGGAAGCCCAAGTCAAACACTGACCTGGTCCAGGCTGCGGTGCCCTGACCGCTCCACGCGGTTTGCTGATTGCTTTGAGAAGATCCACGCACACCGACTATGCACGCCGACCATCTCGACTGGCCCTTGTCCGCCCACCGTCGCGGGACCTTACGCGGCATGGATGCCGCGTAAGAGCTTACAAGGACGTACTTGCAGCGTGTCCTGCGATGGTGGGCGGGCAAGGGCCCTGCAGCCAAGCGCCAGATCAACAGTCAAAGCCAGGGTGAGTCGAGGGCGCGGTGTCCTCACCGCTCGCGGGACACGCCGTGAACCCATCCCTGGGGGCTCGATGGCGGCATCCATGCCGCCAACGGTCCCGCAATCGGCGAGGACACCGCACCAGAGAGTGAGTCGGTTGCTTTAAAAACATGCATACCGACCATCTCGACAGGTCCTTGCCCGCCCACCGTCGCGGGACCTTACGCGGCATGGATGCCGCGTAAGAGCTTACAGGGACGTACTTGCAGCGTGTCCCGCGATGGTGGGCGGGCAAGGGCCCTGCAGCCAACTCACAAATCATCCGCTCTGCAGTAGACCAGCGTGTAGTCGTTTTCTTAGCCGCTCGTAATACAGCTGCGCCCTTGTCAGCCGCGCCTAATGCCCACCAGCCGCCGCCGCACCGCCCGCACCTGCACCGAACGGCGGTTTGGCCAGCCACAGGAAGAAGATGATCGCCAGGAACGTCCAGCCGAGCAGATAGAAGATGTCGTTGAAGCCCATCTGCGAGGCCTGGTGGTTGATCATGTTGTTGAGCGAGGCTGCGCCGCGTTGCAGGTCGCCCTGCCCCATTGCGGTGACCTGCTCCTGCATGCCCGGCGTGTACACCGAAATGTGCTCGGTGATGTGCGCGTGGTGCACCTGGGTGCGACGTGCCCACAGATAGGTGGTCAACGATGCGGCAAAGCTGCCGCCCAAGGTGCGCAGGAAGGTGGCAAGGCCGGAACCTGCCGCGATCTCGCGCCCGTCCAGATCCGACAGCAGAATCTGCAGAACCGGCATGAAGAACAACGCCACACCCACGCCCATCACCAACTGCACGGTGGCCACGTGGTTGAAGTCCACCTGCAAATTGAAGTTGGAGCGCAAAAAGCTGGTGAACGACAGAAAGATGAAAGCAACGGTGGCAAGCATGCGCAGATCGAACCGCAGCGCGTATTTGCCCACGAATGGCGTCATCAGCACCGGCAGGATGCCGATCGGTGCAGTGGCAAGGCCAGCCCAGATCGCCGTGTAGCCCATGTCGCGCTGCAGCCATTGCGGGATCAGAAGACTCACACTGAAGAACGCCGCATACGCCACTACCATCGCCAGCGTGCCGGCACGGAAGTTGCGGTGCCGGAACAGCTTGAGATCGACGATGGGGTCCTTGTCGGTGAGCTCCCAGATCACGAACACCACCAGCGCCACCGCAGCGACGCAGGCCAGCACCACGATCTTGTCGGAAGAGAACCAATCCTCGTCGTTGCCCAGATCCAGCACCAGCTGCAGCGCGCCGACACCGACCACCAACAGGATCAGACCGATGTAATCCATGCGCGGCTTTTCAAGCTGCTCGGGGCGATGGCGCAACTGCGAGCCGACGATGCTGCTGGCGATGATGCCCAGCGGCACGTTGATCAGAAAGATCCATTCCCAACTGTAGTTGTCGGTGATCCAGCCACCCAGGATCGGACCGGCGATCGGTGCCACCACGGTGATCATCGCCAGCAAGGCGAGCGCCTGACCGCGTTTTTCGCGTGGATAGATCGACACCAGCAGACTCTGGGTGATCGGGTACATCGGCCCGGCAACAAACCCCTGCAGCGCACGCGACACCACCAGCATGCCCATGCTCTGGGCCAGCCCGCACAGCAACGAAGCAACGGTGAAGGCCAGTGTCGACCACACGAACAACTTGGTCTCGCCAAAACGCCGACTCAGCCAACCGGTCAGCGGCAAGGCGATCGCGGTACTGACCGCAAACGACGTGATGACCCAGGTGGCCTGCTGCGAACTGGCACCGAGATTGCCGGCGATGGTCGGCAACGACACGTTGGCGATGGTGGTGTCCAGCACCTGCATGAACGAGGCCATCGCCAGGCCCACGGTGCACAACGCCACGCTCGCCGGGCGAAAGCCGGCGGCAGGCGCAGGCGCCGAGGGGCCGCCGGGCGCGGTGGGAGCTTGCGAAGACATGCTGGCTTAGCCCGCCTTGGAAACAGCCTGCGCGGGCAGGTTGTCCTGGATGATGCGTTGGATATCCGCGTCGGCGGCCTGCAACTGCTGCGCATACACGTCGGTGGAAAACACCGCGCCATTGGCGAACTTGGTCGGCAACACGCTGCCCTGCTGATCGTGCAGATTGACCTCGACCTTCATCGACAAACCGATGCGCAGCGGGTTACCGGCCAGTTGCTTGGCATCCACCGCAATGCGCACCGGCACGCGCTGCACGATCTTGATCCAGTTGCCGCTGGCGTTTTGCGCCGGCAATAGCGAGAACGCGCTGCCGGTGCCCAGGCCCAGGCTTTCGATACGGCCGGTGTAGTTCACGCCACCGCCGTACAGATCCGAATGCAATTCCACCGGCTGGCCCAGACGCATGTGCTTGAGCTGTGTTTCCTTGAAGTTGGCTTCCACCCACACCTGCTCCAGCGGCACCACCGCCATCAGCACGCTACCGGGCTGCACACGCTGGCCGAGCTGCGCCGAACGACGCGCCACGTAACCGGACACCGGCGCAATCACACCGGTGCGCGCATGGTTGAGATAGGCCTGACGCAGCTGCGCGGCGGCCGTCTGCACGTCTGGCTGATTGGCCACCGCGCTGTCATCCACCAAGGCGCGATTACGTTCGAAGCTCTCGCGCGAACCGCTCACCGCCGCTTCGGCAGCAGCGAGTTCTTCGCGGGCGTGGGCCAGTTCTTCGTTGGAAATCGCGCCGCTGGCAGCAAGATCCTTGCGCCGTGCGAAGTCGGCACGCGCGCTGCGCAACGTGACCTCGCGCGAGGACAATTCGGCCTGCGCGCCTTCCACGCTGCGGTACAGACCGCGCACCTGACGCACGGTCTTGGCCAGGTTGGCTTCGGCCTGCTGCAACGCCACTGCGGTATCGGCCGGGTCCAGCTGCACCAGCAACTGGCCGCGCTCCACGCGCATGCCGTCTTCGGCGCCGATGCTGACCACCGTGCCGCCCACCATCGGGGTGATCTGCACCTGGTTGCCCTGCACGTATGCGTCGTCGGTCTCTTCGTGCCAGCGGCCGACCAGGAAGTACCACACCACAAGACCGATGATCGCCAGGATCACCACAATGGCCACGATGCGCAGCGCCGCACGGCGCTTGCTGGGCGCGGCTGGCGCAGGTTGGGAAGAAGTTGCAGTCGTCTGGCTCATCGTCGCTGTCTCAGGAATTCGGTTGTGCGGAAGTGGTCGCGGCGTGTGCGGTGTCGCGCGCAGGTTCCGGCGTGAATCCGCCGCCCAAGGCGCGCTGCAACCTCACCGAGGCCAACAGTTGTTGCGATTGCAGGCTGGCCATGCGCTGGCGTGCGAGCAGCAATTGCTCCTGCACGCTGAGCACTTCCAGATAGCTGCCAATGCCGGCGCGGTAGCGCTGTTGTGCGAGGTCGAAGGCGGCAGTGACGGTCTGCACGGCTTCGTCCTGCGAGCGTGCGCGCTGCTCCAGCGAACGCACCGCGTTGACCTGGTCGGCCACTTCACGCAGCGCATCGAGCACCTTCTGGTTGTAGTCGGCCACCGCCAGGTCGTACTGCGCATCGCTGCCGGCCAGATTGGCGCGCAGCTTGCCGCCATCGAAGATCGGCAAGCTCAAGGCCGGGGCGACCACGCCGAACAGCGATGCACTTTCCAGCAACTGGCCGACATCCCGGTTCACCAGCCCGCCCAACGCGGTGATGTTGAAGCTGGGATAGAAGCGCGTCTTGGCGACCGCAATGTTTTTATCTGCCGCTTCAACGCGCCAGCGCGCGGCGACCACATCGGGGCGATGACCCAACAACTCGGCCGGCAACGCACTTGGCAATTGCAGCGCGCCTGCGCTGCTCAAGCTGGGGCGCGCGATATCCCGCCCGCGGTCCGGGCCCTGCCCGACCAACGCGGCCAACGTCGTGCGCGCTTCGTCGATCTGCTGCTGCGCCGATTGCAGCTGCTGTTGCGCAGCCGGCACGCGCGCCTGCGACTGACGCACCTGCAGTTCACTATCGATGCCGGCGCCACGACGTTGCCGGGTGAGGTCCAGCGTTTTCTGCGCGCGCATCAGCTCATCGTTGGCCACATCGTGCAGACGCCACGCGTAATCGAGTTGGGCATAGGCTTCGGCGATCGCCGCCGACAGGTTCAAACGTGCCGCCTGCGCATCCACATCGGCTGCATGCGCCTGGTCCACTGCCGCTTCCCAGGCGGCGCGCTTGCCGCCCCACAGGTCCACGCCGTAGCGGAAATCCAACACTACCTGGCCGTTGCCGCCGAACTTGCCGCCGCGTTCGTCGCCCACCACCGATTCGGGCAACTGCACGCCGGCATAGCCACCGGACACCGACAGGCTCGGGCCGCGATCGGCCTGCGCGGTGCCGATGCGTGCCTGCGCCTGGCGCAAGCGCGCATCCGCCGCCGCCAGGCTGGGGCTGTGTTGCAGGCCTTCGGCAATCAACGCATTCAATTGCGGATCGCCCAAGGCGCGCCACCAATCGCTGGCCGGCCACGCCGCCGGGCTCAGGGTGGTTTGCGCCAGGGTGCGCTCGGCATGCAGCGCGCCCGGTTCCAGCACGGCGCCTTGCGGGGCCAGACCACGACTGCTGGCGCAGGCGGCCAATGCCAGCGTCAAGGCGGTGAGCACAAGCGGCCGCGCAAAGCGCGTTGAGCGCAGGCGCAACATCTGGATCGAGGAACTAGCAGCGTTCATGAGTTGAGTGCATCGCGGACACGGATGAGAAGAGAGGTGAGTTGTTCGCGCTCTGGCGTGGCCAGATCGCGCAGACCGTGCTCGATGGCGCGTTCGCCGCGCAGCTTCAGGCGCTCCCACAAGGCCACGCCCTGTTCGGTCATGACGATCTGCAGCGCGCGCCGGTCTTGCGCATGCGGCTCGCGCCGCACCGCGCCCAGCGCTTCGAGCTTGTCGAGCAGCCGGGTCACCGCGCTCGGGGTCTGGTCCAGCGCCAGCGCCAGTTCGTTGGCCGTACAGGGCGAGCGCACCGCCAGAATCTTCAAGCCGACGTAGTGGCTGAAACCGAAGTCGGGCAGTTCGCCCTTCATCTCGGCATCGAGCTGCCGCATCAGCGCGTCGCGCACCTGACGCAGCAACAAGCCGAACGACGGCGAGGTGGAGGAGAGATCGTTCATGGCCGGCCATTTTCTTCCGAAATATATATTTGTCAATGCAAATATATCGAAAGGGATTAAACCGCCTGCAAGGATCGCCACGATACGCGCGGGTCTGGCTGGCCTGGTAATACAATTGCGCCAATGACTATCGAAAACCCGCCAACGACGGTCGATGCCTTGCCGCCGGGCGTGCGCGCCAGCTTCGAGTGGGCCGATGGTCCGGAAGTGATCGCCTTCCTGGCCGATCTGCATGCGGTATGGGCACCGGAGACCGCCCCGCACGCGCATGTGCGCGGCCAGCTGATGTATGTGGAGCACGGCGTACTGACCGTGCATACCAAACAGGGCACCCTCTCATTGCCGCCAGGCTGCGCCGGCTGGATGCCGCCCGGCCAGCAGCACACCGTGGAGCTGGCCGGGCCGATGCGCGGCTGGGGCGTGGTGGTGCGGCCGGATGCCTGCGCCGCCTTGCCCGCGCAAGGCGGGGTGATCCGGCTGACCGGGCTGGCCCGCGAAGCGATCATGCGCGCCGCCAGTTGGCCGCTGGATCAGCCGCTGGATAGCGCCCAGCAACGGCTGGCCGCCGTGCTGCTGGACGAGCTGTGCCAGGTGCAGATCGACCACCTGCACCTGCCCATGCCAGCCGACCGCCGGCTGCTGCGTATCGCCCGCCAGCTGCTCGACACCCCCGCCGACCCTCGCCCGCTGGATGCCTGGGCCGATTGGGGCGGGTTGTCACCGCGCAGTCTGAGCCGGCACTTCCGCAGCGAGACCGGGCTGAGTTTCGCGCAGTGGCGGCAGCAGGCCAGGCTCGCCGAAGGCCTGCGGCGCTTGAGTCAGGGCAGCGCGGTGGCACAGGTCGCCGACCAGCTCGGCTACAGCAGCCCCAGCGCTTTCGTCAGCGTGTTCCACCGCCATTTCGGCGCCCCGCCCACGCGTTATCTGGCCGGTGGCCACGCGCGCGGCTTGGCATCCCCCGCCGCATCCGGATAATCGGCGCTCTTCGAGCTCGCGCCTGGCGCGCGGGCTCCTCTTTCGTAGGACCTGGCTTCGCAATGACCGATCTGACCCGCCCCACCTTCCATGGCTTCGAGCAGCTGCCGCTGCGCGAGTACGCCGAACGCGCCTATCTCGACTATTCGATGTACGTGGTGCTCGACCGCGCCCTGCCGTTTCTGGGTGACGGACTGAAGCCGGTGCAGCGACGCATCATCTTCGCGATGAGCGAGCTGGGCCTGAATGCCGCCGCCAAGCCGAAGAAATCCGCGCGCACCGTGGGCGATGTGATCGGTAAGTACCACCCGCACGGCGACAGCGCGTGCTACGAAGCGCTGGTGCTGATGGCGCAGCCGTTTTCGTACCGTTACCCGCTGATCGAAGGCCAGGGCAACTTCGGTTCAACCGACGATCCAAAGTCGTTCGCGGCGATGCGTTACACCGAATCCAAGCTGACCCCGATCGCCGAAGTGCTGCTGGGCGAAATCAGCCAGGGCACCACCGATTGGGCGGCCAACTTCGACGGCACCCTGGAAGAGCCGACCTGGTTGCCGGCACGCCTGCCGCACCTGCTGCTCAACGGCACCACCGGCATTGCGGTGGGCATGGCCACCGACGTGCCGCCGCACAACCTCAACGAGATCGTCAGCGCGCTGCTGCGCCTGCTCGACAACCCCGATGCCACGGTCGCCGAACTGTGCGAGCACGTGCTCGGCCCGGACTACCCGACCACCGCCGAAATCATCACCCCGGTGGCCGACCTGCGCGCCATCTACGAGACCGGCCATGGCAGCGTGCGCGCGCGCGCCACCTACAAGAAAGAACACGCGAACATTGTCATCGACGCGCTGCCGTACCAGGTGTCGCCGTCCAAGGTGATCGAGCAGATCGCCCAGCAGATGCGCGCCAAGAAGCTGCCGTGGCTGGAAGACATCCGCGACGAGTCCGACCACACCAGCCCGGTGCGGGTGGTGCTGGTGCCGCGCTCCAACCGCGTCGATGCCGAGCAGCTGATGGGCCACCTGTTCGTCACCACCGATCTTGAGCGCAGCTACCGCGTCAATCTCAACGTGATCGGGCTGGATGGCCGCCCGCAGGTCAAGAATCTGCGCCAGCTGCTGAGCGAGTGGCTGACTTTCCGCAGCGACACCGTCACCCGCCGGCTCAACCATCGCCTGCAGAAGGTCGAGCGCCGCCTGCACCTGTTGGAAGGTTTGTTGGTCGCCTTC
This sequence comes from Xanthomonas hortorum, assembly GCF_040279205.1. Taxonomy (GTDB): domain Bacteria; phylum Pseudomonadota; class Gammaproteobacteria; order Xanthomonadales; family Xanthomonadaceae; genus Xanthomonas; species Xanthomonas hortorum_F. The sequence goes on along the minus strand of NZ_JBEOLS010000027.1, from coordinate 52,537 downwards.
CTCAATCTGGACGAAGTGATCCGCATCGTCCGCAGCGAGGACGAACCCAAGCCGGTGTTGATGGCCAAGTTCGCACTCAGCGAGGAACAGGCCGAATACATTCTGGAAACCAAGCTGCGCCAGCTGGCGCGCCTGGAAGAAATGAAGATCCGCGGCGAGCAGGAAGCCCTCGCCAAGGAACGCGCGCAGATCCTGGCCATTCTCGAAAGCAAGACCAAGTTGAAGAAGCTGATCAAGGACGAGCTGACCGCCGACGCCAAGAAGTTCGGCGACGCGCGTCGCTCGCCGCTGGTGCAGCGTGGCGCGGCGCAGGCGATCGACGAAACCGAAATGGTCGCCAGCGAACCGATGACCGTGGTGTTGTCGGAAAAGGGCTGGGTGCGCGCGGCCAAGGGCCACGAAGTGGATCCGGCCGGCATGTCCTACCGCGATGGCGACAGCTTGCTGGCCGCAGTGCGCAGCCGTAGCACCCATCAAGTGGCGTTCCTGGATTCGGAAGGCCGCGCCTACTCCACCGCAGTGCACACCCTTCCCTCGGCACGTGGCAATGGCGAGCCGTTGACCGGGCGTTTCTCGCCCGCTTCCGGCGCGTCGTTCCAGGTCATGGCTAGCGCGGACAACGCCACTCGCTTCGTGCTGGCCTCATCGCACGGCTATGGCTTCGTCACCCGCTTCGAGAACCTCACCGGCCGCAACAAGGCCGGCAAGGCGATGCTCAATCTGACCACCGGCGCGCAGGTGCTGACGCCGGCGCAGGTGACCAACCCGCAGAGCGATCGCATTGTCGCGGTCACCAGCGCCGGCAATCTGCTGGCGGTGGCGGCCAGCGATGTGCCCGAGCTGGACAAGGGCAAAGGCAACAAGATCATCGAGATCCCCAAGGCCAAGCTCGGCACCGAGCGCGTGGTGGCGGTGGTGGCGGTGGCACCGGGCAACACGCTGCTGGTACGCAGCGGCGCACGCACCATGAGCCTGTCGTTCAAGGATCTGGATACGTATGTGGGCGCGCGTGCGAGTCGCGGGGCGTTGTTGCCGCGCGGGTGGCAGAAAGTGGATGGACTGGAAGTGCAGTAAGGATGATTCACTCATCCGGCGCGCGGCGGCGCGTTCAACACTGTCAGCGCCTTGGTTTGAGGCGCGGCAGAAAGTGGACGGGCTGGAAGTGCAGTAACGGCGGTTCACTCCTCCGGCGCGCGGCGGCGCGTTCGATGCTGTCGTCGCGCCCTCGATTAGCTCGGCTTGGAACATCCAAACGACGCTGAAGCTCAAGCTCTGCGTCGCCTTGAGAGGTCATCGAACGGTGCGGATGCGTCGGTTGTAGAGCGGATGATCTGCGGCTTGGCTGCAGGGTCCTTGCCGGCCCACCATCGCGGGACACGCCGCAAGTACATCCATGTAGGCTCTTACGCGGCATCCATGCCGCGTAAGGTCCCGCGACGGTGAGCCGGCAAGGACCAGTCGAGAGGGTCGGTTTGCATGGTGCAAGCAGTGCACGTCGCGCGGCTGTCCGATGCGCTGCTTTCTGATCGGCTCCTTTCGATCTGCAATGGCACTGCCATCCCCGACGTCACTTCACTGGTCAACGACAACAAGACAACATCATGGATACAGATTTCTGGCTGCAGCGGTGGCGGGATGGTCAGACCGGCTTCCATCAGGACGAGGTGATGCCGCTGCTGCAAAAGCATTGGCCGGTGTTGCAGTTGCCGAAGGCTGCCCGCGTGCTGGTGCCGTTGTGCGGCAAGACACTGGATCTGCATTGGTTGGCCGCGCAAGGCCATCGCGTGCTGGGTGTGGAAGTATCGCCGTTGGCCGTCACGCAGTTCTTCGATGACGCAGGCCTGCGACCGCAGCGACACACCAGCAGCGCCGGCGAGCACTTTATTGCCGGCCCGATCGAAATCATCTGCGGCAATGCCTTTGCACTGGACGCAAGCGTGCTGGCCGATTGCAGCGCTGTCTATGACCGCGCTGCATTGATCGCCCTGCCCGCGGCGCTACGTCGATGCTATCTGGAGACCGTCTATGCGCGCCTACCCACAGGCTGCTGCGGTCTATTGATCACGCTGGAGTATCCGCAAGCCGAAAAAGCCGGCCCACCCTTCTCGGTGGATGCCACCGAGGTGCACGCATTGTTCGACGCGCAGTGGCAGGTGCAGGCGTTGGAACACCGCGACATCCTGGATCAGGAGCCGCGGTTCCGTGCCGATGGCGTTACCGCACTGTCGACCGGGGTGTATCGCCTGCAACGTAACTGACGATCGCGTTCGAACGCGCTGTCGCGCCCGAACGCTGCTGCCTTCGCATCAGTCGGCCGTTGCATGCTTCGCACAATGCGCAAGTCGCAAGCCAATCAAGACCGCGTGACCTTGCACCACGCGGTGGTTCCGCACACGCGCGCACTGCGCCAAGCAACACACCGCAGCAGACGGTCGGTAGATGACGCAGGCCGCGCAGCAATCGCGATGCACAGCGCGGCACTTGCCGACTGCGAACCTGTGCTGCGCCAGCTCTTCGGCTGCGCAGCGCCCAGTCGCCCGACTCAGCCGGCCACGTGACCCTTGTCGATCTTCGAGGTCTGGTACAACTCCAGGCCAATGCGCTTGATCAGGCCAAGTTGCTGCTCCAGCCACCAGGCGTGATCTTCTTCGGTGTCCTGCAGCTGCTTGAGCAGCATGTCGCGGCTGACGTAATCGCCATGCTCTTCACACAGCTTCATGCCGGCGGCGAGCGCAGCGCGCACTTCGTATTCCACGACCAGATCGCGCTCGAGCATCTCCACCACGGTCTTGCCGGGCGCAAACTCAGACGGCCGCATGTCCGGGTCGCCTTCCAGGAACAGGATGCGCCGCAGCAGCGCGTCGGCGTGCTCGGTCTCTTCCTGCATCTCGTGATTGATGCGCTCGTACAGCGCCATCAGGCCCTGATCTTCGTAACGGCGCGAATGCAGGAAATACTGGTCGCGTGCCGCCAGCTCGCCGCGCAGCAGCTGCTTGAGGTAATCGACGACTTCGGGATGGCCTTTCATGGTGTGCTCCAGCGACGCAATGCGCGCATGGTGCCCTAAGCCGCCGGGCAATGATCTAATCGGAATCACTTTCAGTTGCGTTGCCACCAGACCCGCCACCGTCATGACGGTGCGCCACACTTTGACCGAGCTCAAGGAATCGACAATGCGCAAATGGCTGGGCCGGCTGCTGCTGGCAATCGTGGTGTTGGTCGTGGCGGCCGTGTTGGCCGTGTATCTGTTGATGCGTGGCAGCCTGCCGCAGCTGGACGGCAATAGCGCACTGCACGGCCTGGCGGCGCCGGTCAGCGTGCAGCGCGACCGATTGGGCGTGGTCACCATCGATGCGGCCAGCCAGGTCGATGCCATGCGTGCGCTCGGTTATGTGCACGCGCAGGAGCGCTATTTCGAGATGGATCTGATGCGCCGCGCGCCGGCCGGCGAACTCTCCGAGCTGTTTGGCGCCGCGGCGCTGGACCTGGACAAGCGCAATCGCGTGCATCGGTTGCGCGCACGCGTGCATGCCAGCCTGGACATTGCTGCAGGCAGCCAGCGCGCAGCATTGCAGGCCTATACCGACGGCGTGAATGCGGGGCTGGCGGCCTTGCGCGTGCGTCCGTGGCCGTACCTGCTGCTGCGACAGACGCCGCGCGCATGGACGCTGGACGATTCCATCCTCACCGGCATGGCGATGTACGCCGACCTGCAGGACAACGACAACCAGACCGAACTGGCCATCGCACGCATCCGCGAGGTGGTGCCGCCCGCACTGGCGGCGCTGCTCGATCATCAGGGCTCCAGTTGGGATGCACCGCTGTTCGGGACGGCACTGGGCGATGCGGTACTTCCGGATGCGGCGACGCTGGATCTGCGCCGTTTGCCGCATCCAGCCGCTGCACCACGCGCCGAACAACCGACCCCGGGCAGCAACAACTTCGCCGTGGACGGCAGCCTCACCCGCGACGGCCGCGCCATCGTCGCCGACGACATGCACCTGGGCCTGCGTGCGCCCAACATCTGGTTCCGCGCGCGCTTGCGGTATCCGGATACCAGCGCGCCCGAGGGCAAGGTGGATGTCACCGGCTTCACCCTGCCCGGCCTGCCGGCGGTGGTGGTCGGCAGCAATGGGCACGTGGCCTGGGCGTTCACCAACAGCTATATCGACACGGCGGATTTCGCGCGGATTGCGCCAGCCACGCCCGGGCATCCGCAAGCGCTCACCACCCATGTCGAAACGATCCGTGTGGCAGGCGCTGCACCGGTAAGTTTTCCTGTCCGCGAGGCGATCTGGGGCCCGATCCTGCACGAGAATGCCGACGGCAGTTTGCTTGCACTGCGCTGGGCCGCGCAGCTTCCCGGCGCAATCCGCCTGGATTTCGCGCAGATGAGCAGTGCGGCGGATCTGCAGGCGGCCTTTGCGGTGGCGGATCGCTCGGGCATTCCCGCGCAAAATCTCGTACTGGCCGATCGCAGCGGGCGCATCGCCTGGCGGCTGATCGGCGCACGCCCGGCACGCAATGCGGGGTGCAGCCCGAGCGGTATTGCCGAACTTGCAACCTCGGCGCAGGAGTCGAACGAGGCAGTGCCTGCGGCTGCCGGCGCGGTCGCCTCCGAACCTGCGCCGACCGGCTGCGTGCCGTGGCCCGTGCGCAGCGACGATGCACCCGCCTTGATCGACCCACCCACGCACCGGCTCTGGACTGCCAACAGCCGCATCGTCGATGCGCAACAGCTGGCGACACTCGGCAATGCCGGCTACGACCTGGGCGCGCGCGCGCAGCAGATTCGCGACGACTTGTTCGCAAAACAGCGTTTCAACGAACTGGATCTGCTCGCCATCCAGCTCGACGATCGCGCCGTGCTGCTCACGCGGTGGTGGCAGTTGTTGCGCAGCGTGGTCGAACACAGCAAGGACCCGGCGCTGCAACAGATCGAAGTCGCCACGCGGCAGTGGGACGGGCATGCGTCCACCGGCTCGGTGAGCTATCGCATCGTGCGCGGTTTTCGCAGCATGACCATCGATGCGGTGGAAGCCGGACTGCTGGCACCGGCAAACGCTGCGCTTGGGGATGACTTCCTGCCGCCGCGTCGCGCGCAGTTGGAAGGCATCGTCTGGCCGTTGCTGCAGCAGCGCCCTGCACATTTGTTGCCGCCCACGTACACCAGTTGGGATCAGCTGCTTGCCGATGCTGCACGCAGTGCGCAGACGGATTTAGCTGCGCAGGACGGCCCCTTGAGCAAGCGTACCTGGGGCGAGCGCAATACCGCCGCCATCTGCCACCCGATCGCGCGTGCGTTGCCTGCCCTCGCCAAGCGCTGGCTGTGCATGCCGCCCGACCAACTGCCCGGCGATCGCGACATGCCGCGCGTGCAAGGCCCGGCCTTCGGCGCCTCCGAACGCATGGTGGTCTCGCCAGGCCACGAACGCGACGGCATCGTGCATATGCCCGGCGGCCAGAGCGGACATCCGCTGTCGCCGTTCTGGGGCGCAGGGCATGACGATTGGGTGCATGGCCGGCCGACCCCGTTTCTGCCGACGGCTACGCGTTACACGCTGCGATTGCAGCCGAATTAGGCGTGGTCGTGCTGTCTCGTCTGTCGACACAGGTTTCGACGGTGGATACGGGTTTCGACGAAAGCAAAACGCTTGGGTGAGCTGCGTTAGCCCCTCTCCTGCGGGAGAGGGGTTGGGGTGAGGGTACGATCGCATGCCACGCAACCGATGGCATGCGACGCCGCTCATCCTGCACTAGCGTCAAGCGGCTTCCTGCATGACAGACGGCACGCGGCTATGCCCGCACCCTCATCCGCCCTTCGGGCACCTTCTCCCGGCGGGAGAAGGAATGCGCTGCGCGTCTGCGTGTCCACATGTCTGAAGTTCTGCGTTCTGCGTTCTACAAGTCCTGCACGTCTGCAAATCTCCACCTTGCACCTCTCAACACCTACGCCCGGCTCAAAACCTACACCCGGCCACCTCTAGCGGTCCACGCAGCGAAGCGAGCACATCATGCTAAGATGCATTTGATAACCATTCCCATTAGTGACCAATGCGCCCCACGCTCCTTGTCACCGCGCTTACCGCTGCGCTCGCCCTGCACTCGCCATCCGCTTTCGCTCAGCACACCAGCACCTCAGCAACCGTCACCGAGCTGGATGGCGTCGACGTCATCGGCCGTGCCCAAACGCTCTACAAGTCCGAAGACGCCGCAGTGGCCACACGCACCGATACGCCGCTGGCGCTGGTGCCGCAGTCGGTGCAGGTGCTGCCGCGCGAGCTGATCGACGACCAGGCGGCGCGGCAGATCACCGATCTGTATCGCAGCATCAGTGGCATCAGTTTCTTCAGCTATGCCGGTGTCACCCTGCGCGGATTCCGCCAGGAAAACGTGTTGTACGACGGATTGCGCGGCGACCCGTATGCGGGCTTCTCGGTGCCGCAGCTGTTCAATATCGAACGCGTGGAAGTGCTCAAGGGCCCGGCCGGCGCGTTGTACGGCGGTGGCGAACCCGGTGGCGTCATCAATTACGTCACCCGCAAGCCCGGCCATCAGGCCGCGCGTCGGGTCGAGCTGCAGGTAGGCAATCAATCCTTCGGTGCGGCCTCGTTCGAAGCCACCGGCCCGGCACGCGACGATGGGCGCATCCGCTACCGCATCGGTGCCTATGCCGATGGCGAAGATGGCTTTCGCCGCAACACCGATAGCCAGAGCCAGATCGGCGATGCGTCGGTGGCGTTCGACATCGGCCAGACCGGCGAGCTCACCTTGCAGTACACCGACATCACCCAGAACCTGGGCGGCAATCGCCTGCGTGGCGTGCCGGTGGACGACGACGGCAACTTCCTCACAGACCGTCGCTGGAACCACAACGAGCCCACCGATTTCCTCGACATGCGCGCCAAGGTGGCGTTTGCGCAGTACCGCTTTGCACCGTCGGATGCGTGGGACGTGGACATGGCGCTGCGCTGGTTCAAGAACGACGAGCATCAGATCTATCACGAGCCGATGGGCTTGATCGACCGCGATGGCGACGGCACCGCCGAATGGATGACGCGGCAGTTGCGTAATCAGTTCCGCGACAACGATGCGATCTCCAACAACGTCAACGCGATCTTCCGTACCAGCATCGGCGCGATCGAACACAAACTGCTGATGGGCGCGGATTACTACCGGCTGGATGCGGATTTCCGCGCGCAAACCGCCAACACCGCCGATACCGGACGCACGCGCGGCCCGGTGCCGGGCATCGATCTGCTCAACCCGGTGTACGGGCGCAGCGGCTTCTACGACTACGGTCTGGACAGCCTACCCTGGCGCGCCACCAGCACCCGCAGTCAGCGCTATGGCGCGTATCTGCAGGACGAACTCACACTGACGCCGCGCTGGTATGCGATGGCCGGGCTGCGTTGGGACGGCTTCAAGGACGACAACCTGCTGGATGGCTCGCGCGTCACCGGCAACGATCTCAGTTGGCGCGTGGGCAGCACCTTCGTGTTGCGCGATGGCGTCAATGCCTACGCAAGTTATGCCAGCGGTTTTCTGCCACAGGATGCGGCAAATCAGGACAGCAGCGTCGGCGGGCCGTTCGATCCGGAGCGCAGCACGCAATGGGAAGTCGGTCTGAAAACCGCGCTCAACGATGGCGGGCTCACGCTCAATACTGCGTTGTACCGCATCGAACGCAGCAATATCGTGCAGGCCAACGGCAGCATCGTCGATGGCGTCAATCAGCTCTCCGCCCTCGGCCTGGTGCGCAGCGAAGGCCTGGAAGTGGATCTGCTGGCCGACCTCACCGAGCGCTGGGTGCTCAATCTGACTTACGCCTACAACGATGCGCGCGTGCTCGATGCAGGCACCAACGGCATCACCAATGCCTCCGGCGACCGCTTCGCCAATGCACCGCGCAACACCTTCGGCCTGTGGACGCGCTACGACCTGCCGGCCTGGAAATCGGCAATCGCCTTTGGTGCCGATTACGTGGGCGAGCGGGTCAGCCTGGAAGGCCAGCGCGTCAAACCGTATGCGATCTTCGACATCAGTTGGCAGACGCAGTGGGATGCGTGGAAGCTGCAGGTCAACGTCAAGAACCTGTTCGACAAGGTCTATGCGGTGAGCGGTTTCACCGAACGCACCGGGCATTTTCCGGGCGAACCGCGTCGCATCTATGCGCAGCTGGCTTACAGTTTTTAAGCGTGGCAACCGCGCACGTGCTCAGATCTTGATCGCTGCGCTCAACTGTGACGTTCGTCAGCCACTCCGGCGTGCCGCACACGCCGTTGCGGCCTCGACCACAGCGACGCAATGAACCTGCGCAGAATCGCGCATGCCGGAATCAGCCAGACCTTAACGTTCGGTGGGACACACTAGAGGCCGTCGCGATATGGAGTCATCTCCACACCATCGCTCCCCTCCCCTCACTGACCGGAATCCGCATGCCTCAGCTTGCCCGCTCCGTTTCCGCCCTGTTGCCATTGTTCATTGCCACTGCCTGCTCGGCTGCGCCACCCGCACAAGCGGGCCCACCGGACGCGCCCGTCGCCGCGTGCACCGCCAAAGTGCGCCCCGGCCAGGATCTGCAAAAAGCCATCGACAAGCTTCCGCAAAGCGATACGCCTGCGGTGTTGTGCTTGGAAAAAGGCGAATTTCCGCTCAACGGCCTGGTCTCGATCCACCGCGGCAATCTCACTTTGCGCGGCAAGGGCCCGACCACCTTGCTGCGCATGGCCGATGGCGTGCAGCAGCCGGCGCTGGTGGTCGGCGATTACGAAAATCAGCAGCCGATCGGTGTGATCCGCAACGTTAGCATCGAAGACATGCAGATCGTCGCCAGCACCGGCGACAAGGAATTCATGCCCGAGCGCCCGTACCTGAGCAATAGCGCGGTGGTGGTGCGTTCCGGCCAGGGCATCCGGCTTGCCGGCCTGCAGGTCAACAAGTGCCGCAGCGCCTGCCTGCTGAGCGAGTACGACACGCGCGAGATCACCATCGAAAACAACGACGTCTCCGGGGCGATCTGGGATGGCGTGTCGTTCAATCGCACCGCCAAGGTCACCATGGTCAACAACTACATCCACGACAACGTGGCGGCAGGCCTGACCACCGAGCACCTGGAAGACAGCGAAATCCGCAACAACCGCTTTGAGCGCAATGGCAGCCAGGGCATCTATCTGTCGGATGCGCGGCGCAACCGCTTCAGCAACAATCAGTTCGAAGGCAACAAGGTCGCCGGCATCTTTCTGGCTTGCGCGATTCGCTACCGCACCCCGGAAATCCTGTGCTGGGACAACAGCATGAGCCAGGACAACGTGTTCGAGAACAACCGCTTTGCCAGCAATCCGTTCACTTACACCATCGGCGTGGACCGCGCTGCCAACTGCACTGCGGGCGACTTCAAGCCGAACCTGTGGCGCAACAACCAGGCCGATGTGGCCGGTGTGGATATCGAGCCGCAGCGCTACGGCTATTGCGTGCGCCACGAGTGATCGCAACAGCGGCCGGCAGTGCGTGAGTACCTGCCGGCCGCTGCAGTTGTAGCGACGTTACGAAGCCAACGCCTGTTCGTGCACGCCGGCAATCGCACGGCCGGACGGGTCGGCCATCGCAGCAAAACTCGCATCCCAGGCAATCGCGGTCGGCGACGAACACGCGATCGACTTGCCACCAGGCACCGTCTCCGCAGCCGCCTGGCTGGGGAAGAACTGCGCAAACAGCGTACGATAGAAGTACGCTTCCTTGGTCTGCGGCGGGTTGACCGGGAAGCGCTTGTCGGCTGCGGCCAGCTCGCGGTCGCTCACATGCGCTTCGGCATGCGCCTTGAGTCCATCGATCCAGCCATAGCCCACGCCATCGCTGAACTGCTCTTTCTGTCGCCACAGAATCGACTCGGGCAGATAGCCGGCGAAGGCTTCGCGCAACACGCCCTTTTCCATGCGCATGGCGCCGCTGCTGGTCTTGTCGATCATCTTGAAACTGGCATCCATGCGCATCGCCACATCCAGGAACTCGCGATCCAGGAACGGCACGCGCGGCTCCACGCCCCAGGCCATCATCGACTTGTTGGCGCGCAGGCAATCGAAGTTGTTGAGTGCGTCGAGCTTGCGCACCAGTTCCTCGTGGAATTCGCGCGCGTTCGGCGCCTTGTGGAAGTACAGATAGCCGCCGAAGATTTCGTCGCTGCCTTCGCCGGACAGCACCATCTTGACGCCCATCGCCTTGATCCGCCGCGCCAGCAGGAACATCGGCGTGGACGCGCGAATGGTGGTGACGTCGTAGGTCTCGATATGACGGATGACTTCCGGCAGCGCATCCAGACCTTCTTCGAACGTGTATTCGAAGCCGTGATGCACAGTGCCCAGCGCGGCGGCAGCAACTTCGGCGGCGGCCAGATCCGGGGAGCCTTTCAAGCCGATCGCGAACGAATGCAGGCGCGGCCACCAGGCTTCGGTGGTGTCGTTCTCTTCGATGCGATGACGTGCGTAGCGCGCGGCAACGGCCGCGACCAGCGACGAATCCAGACCGCCAGACAGCAATACGCCGTACGGCACGTCGGTCATCAACTGGCGATGCACTGCACGCTCGAACGCCTCGCGCAATTCCTGCAACTGCACCTGCACGCCTTCCACTTCGGCGTATTCGCGCCAGGCGCGCTCGTAGTAGCGGCTCAATGCGCCGGTGGCGCTGTCGTACCAATGGCCGGGCGGGAACTGCGCTGCATCGGCGCAATCGTCGACCAGCGATTTCAGTTCGGAGGCCACCCGCAAGCGGCCTTCGCGATCATGGCCCCAGTACAGAGGCACCACACCGATCGGGTCGCGCGCGATGATCACCCGCCCGGCGGCCTTGTCCCATAGCGCGAACGCAAAGATGCCGTTGAGGCGATTGAGGTACGAAGCCGGTGCGTCTTCGCGATACAGCGCGTTGATCACCTCGCAATCGGAGCCGGTCTGGAACGCGTACGGCTGCGTCAGCTCCTGCTTGAGCTCGCGATGGTTGTAGATCTCGCCGTTCACCGCGAGGGCGAGCTGCCTATCTTCGGACAGCAACGGCTGCGAACCACCGGCCGGGTCGACGATGGCCAGGCGCTCATGCACCAGGATCGCGCCGGTATCGACATACACGCCGCTCCAGTCCGGACCGCGATGCCGCTGCCGTTGCGAACATTCCAGTGCCTGCCGGCGCAATGCCTGCAGATCGTCACCGGGTTGCAGGCCGAAAATACCGAAGATGGAACACATGGAAACACTCCTGAAAAAACTGCGGGGGTTGGCGGCTGGTGGAAGAGCGTGCTGCACGAGAATGACACCCATAAAAAAAACCCGCATCGGCCGATGCGGGTTTTCTGATTCCTGGGCGCTTGCTGTACTTCGCCTAGTCGCAGATCCGCATCGGCCGCGCACGATTATTCGCGCGCAGATTGTTGCGGTTGGCGTTATTGAGGTTGGCGAGGCGAAGGACCATGCAGCCGACGCTAACGGTTCGTTTTCGATGACGCAACTGTTTCAGCGGCAACGACGGCGGCAGACGGGACATCATTCGACCAGTAGCCGCTCGATCAATGTGCGATAGAGCGTCGGCAAGGCCTCCAGATCGGCCACGCGCACATGCTCGTCGACCTGGTGGATGCTGGCGTTGACCGGGCCGACCTCGATGCATTGCGCACCTAGAGGCGCGATGAAGCGCGCATCGGAGGTGCCGCCGCCAGTGCTTTCTTCCGGCGGTGCGCCGGCAAACTGCCCCAATACCTCGCGCGCGACGCTGCGCAGGCGCCCTTCGGGAGTGTAGAACGGCTCGCCGCTGCGATGCCAACGCAGCGAGTACTCCAGCGCGTGGCGATCCAGCACTGCGGCAATCTCCGCTTCCAATCGCGGTGCATCCCAATGCGGGGTGTAACGCAGATTGAAGGCCACCTGCAGCTCGCCCGGAATCACGTTGTTGGCGCCGGTGCCGGCATGGATATTGGAAACCTGAAGGCTGGTCGGCGGAAAACTTTCGAAGCCGTCGTCCCACCGCCGCGCAACCAGTTCGGCCAACGCCGGCGCTGCCAGATGGATCGGATTGCGCGCCTTGTGCGGATACGCCACATGCCCCTGCACGCCGTTCACCGTCAACGTGCCGGACAGGCTGCCGCGGCGGCCGACCCGCAGCAGGTCGCCCAGCCGCTCGGTGGACGACGGCTCGCCGGTGATGCACCAATCGATCGCCTGCCCACGTTCGCGGAACAGCTCGGCCACACGCCGCACGCCATCGATGGCATCGCCTTCTTCGTCGGAGGTCAACAGCAGTGCCAACGTGCCGGTGTGCTGCGGATGCGCGGCAACGAACTGCTCGGCGGCGACCACGAACGCGGCCACTCCACTTTTCATGTCGGCAGCACCGCGCCCGTACAGCACTCCATCGCGAATCTGTGGGTCGAACGGATCGCTGGTCCACGCCTCGCGCGGCCCCGGCGGCACCACATCGGTATGCCCGAGCAGCACCAGCACCGGCGCACCGCTGCCGTGCGTGGCCCATAGATTGTCCACCTCGCCCAGGCGCAGGTGTTCGATAGCAAAGCCGGCGCGCGCCAGCCGCTGCGCGATCAGTTCCTGGCAGCCGGCATCGTCCGGCGTCACCGACGGGCGAGAGATCAGTTCACAGGTGAGGTCAATAATGTCGGACATGATCGGGAATCACTGGAGAAGTGGGGAGCTGCGGCAGCACCGGCTCACGCAACGCCGAAGCGCTGCTTGAAGCCGTTGTCCGAAAATCCCTGGCTGAGCTGGCCGTCATCGGTGATGACCACCGGGCGGCGGATCAGCTGCGGATATTCGCGCAGCAGCAGTTTCCATTCGGCGGCGCTGGCGGCGGCCTTGCGGTTGTCCGGCAGTTGCCGCCAGGTGGTCGACGACTTGTTGATCAGCGCATCGAATCCGCCGGCCTGCTCGGCCCACGCCACCAGCGTCTCCGGCTCGGGCTTGTGATCGCGGTAATCGACGAAGGTGTAGGCGACATCGAAGCGGTCCAGCCACTTGGTGGCTTTTTTGCAGGTGTCGCAGTTTTTGAGTCCGTATAGCGTGGTCATTTCATGCAGCTCCTGTGGTTGCGCGGCGCGCATCGGCGCGCGCCATCAGGTCGGTGGCAAGCAGTTCGGCCGACCGGCCGCGGGCAGGCAGGAAGATCACCGGTGCGTCGCCGGCCTGCACCTGCAGTGCCAGGCGCACCGGCGGAATCAGCCAGGCCGGCTCGACCGCGCGCAGGTCACGCAGGTCGATGCGCTGCCGCCGTCCCTGGTGCTCGACCAGCAAGGCATCGCCGGCGTCGTACACCTGCGCCCAACGCGCCGTTTGCCGCAGCCAACGCAGGGCCATCGCCACCACCAGCGCCGGCACGATCCAATGCCACGGCCCGCCGGTTGTGACCCTAGGATCGCGGGTCAGCACACCGACCGTGTAAAGCACGCCCCAGCCCAGCCAGAATGCCGGGATGCCCCACCGCACCCAGCGCGATGCAGCCCTGGAGAGGATGCCCTCGTGCACGTTCGGTTGCGTGCTCAATCGGCAAGGCCACGCAGCAGCTCATTGACGCTGGTCTTGCTGCGCGTCTTGGCATCCACCTGCTTGACGATCACCGCGCAATACAGCGAGTGCGAGCCATCCTTGGACGGCAGCTGCCCGGACACCACCACGCTATACGGCGGCACATAGCCATACGAGATTTCGCCGGTGGCACGGTTGTAGATGCGCGTGCTCTGGCCGATGAACACGCCCATGCCGATCACGCTGTGATGGCCCACCACCACGCCTTCCACCACTTCCGAACGCGCGCCGATGAAGCAATGATCTTCGATGATGGTCGGGCTGGCCTGCAGCGGTTCCAGCACGCCGCCGATGCCGGCGCCGCCGGACAGATGGCAGTGCTTGCCGATCTGCGCACACGACCCCACCGTGGCCCAGGTGTCGACCATGCTGCCTTCGCCGACGTACGCGCCGATATTGGTGAAGCTCGGCATCAGCACCACGTCCTTGCCGAAATAGCTGCCGCGACGCGCCACCGCGCCCGGCACCACACGCACACCGGCCTTGCGGAACTCGGCCTCGTTGAACCCGGCAAAACGCGATTCCACCTTGTCCCAGAACGGCGCCGGCTGCGCCTCGATCACCGCCATCTCGTTGACGCGGAAATACAGCAGCACGGCCTTCTTCAACCACTCGTTGACGGTCCAGCCGCCCTGCCCGTCCGGCTCGGCGACGCGGAACTCGCCGCTCTCCAATCCGTCGATGACGCGGGTGACGATGGCGCGGGTGGAGCCGTCGATTTCGTCGATGGTCAAGCTGGCGCGGCGCTCGAATGCGCTCTCGATACCGAATTTGAGTTCGTCAGTGCCCACCTGCGCGGCAACGCTGTGCACGGCCTTTTCGGCGATCGGCAGTTTCTTCGCAGCGGCAGCCTTTTTGGCCGCCGGCGCAGACACCACGCTGGTCGGCTGCTTGGCCACGCGCGGTGCACTGGCGGCGACTTTCTTTGCAACGTTCTTCTTGGCAGCAGCCTTGGTGCCGGCAGCTGCGACAGCGGTGGCCTTGCGCGCAACAGGCAGCTTGCCTGGCTTGCTGACCGGCTTACTTACCGGCTTGCCGACCGACTTGCTGTCACTCGGCTTGCCGCTCGCCTTGCTGCTCTTTGCGGTCGCGCGCGCAGGCGCTGCGCTGGTCGTGGTCGCGCTCTGCTTGCGCGCAGTCTTCTTGGTAGCCATGGGGTCTCCGGAGGTGCTAGGTGGGATCGAGACAGGCGCACAGCGCATCGCGCAGCGCCTGCCGGGCGGATTCGGACAACGGGCGGTCGTGCTCGTCGGTGATCTGGAACTGGTCTTCGGCGCGCTCGCCAAAGGTGGCAATGCGCGCGTCGTGCACGCGCAGGTGTTGCAGGCGCAGCACGTTGGCTACGTCGGCCAGCAAGCCGGGGCGATCGGGCGCCACCAGGCTGATGCGGGTGCGGCGGCCGCCAGCGCTTTCGCTGAATTCCACGCGCGGCGCAAAGCGGAAATGGCGCAGCTGGCGCGGCACCGCACGCCGCGAGGGACGCACCTTCTGCAGGTCGCCGGCCAGCACCTGCCGCAAGGCCGCAGCCAGACGCTGCGGGTCGCCATCGGCAGAGCTGTCCTGCGGCAGCACTTCGAACACGTCGAAGATGGCATCGTTGGGTGCATCCAGCACGCGTGCGCGGTGGATGCCGTAACCCTTGCGATCCAGCGTGGAGACGATCGCCGAGAACAACCCGTCCCGGTCGCGCGAATACACGAACACTTCCAGTGCGTCGTTGTCCGGCACTGCGCGACGCGCCTTGACCGTGGTCTGGCCGATCTGCACTTCGATCAGCGACACCGCCTGCCAGGCCAGTTGCTCCGGACGGAAACGCAGGAAATTCTCGTCCGGCATGCCGGCGAACTGACGATCGATGGTGGCATCGTCATGCCCTTGCGCCTGCATCAGCGCGCGCGCGGACTCGCGCGCTTCGCGCAGGCGTTCTTCGCGCGGCGGCGGATGTTCCAGACCTTCGCGCAAGGCGCGGCGCGCAGCGAAATACAGATCGGCCAGCAGCCGGTCCTTCCAGGCATTCCACAACTTGGGGCTGGTGCCGGCGATGTCGGCGCAGGTCAGCAGATACAGATAGTCCAGCCGTTCGCGCGTGCCCACCAGCGTGGCGAAACGATGGATCACCTCAGGGTCGGAGATGTCCTGCTTCTGCGCGGTCACCGACATGCGCAGATGCTGCTCCACCAGCCAGGCCACCAGCGCGGTATCGCCTTCGCTGAGCCGATGCGCTTGGCAGAACGCGCGCGCATCCACCGCACCCAGCTCGGAATGATCGCCGCCGCGGCCCTTGGCGATGTCGTGAAACAGACCGGCCAGCAGCAGCAATTCCGGCTTGCGCAAGCGCGGCCAGACTTCGTGGGTGATCGAAAACCGCTCGTCGGCGCGACCGGCCGCAAACAGCGCGATATTGCGCAGCACCATCAGCGTGTGCTGGTCCACCGTGTAGACATGAAACAGGTCGAACTGCATGCGCCCGGACACACTGGCGAATGCGGGAATCCACTGCCCCAGCACGCCCAGGCGCGCCATGCGATTGAGCGTTTCCATCGCACGCGGGCCGCGCAGCAGCCCCATGAAGCGGTCGCGCGCAGTGGCGTCGGCCACGTCGTAAGCCGGCAACTCGCGCAACACCTCGGCCAGCGCGCGCGCGGTCAGCGAATGCAGGCCGCGCACCTCGCGATGGGCCGCCCACTGCGCAAACAAGGCGAACACCTGCAGCACATCGCCGCCCGGCCAGTCGTCCGCGTCGGCCGCCAGATAGCCGCGGCGCAGGCTGAAGCCGCCACCGATCGGTTCCGGTACCGCTTCGCCATCGAATTGTTCTTCGAAGCGCTGCAACAACCGGTCGCTGATGCGGCGGATCAATGCAGCGCTGCGATAAAAGCGCTGCATCATCTTTTCCACGCCCAGGCTTTCCGGGTCGTCGGCAAACCGCAGCCGCTGTGCCAGGGTCTTTTGATAGTCGAAACGCAGGCGTTCTTCCGGCCGGTTGGCGACGATATGCAAACCGAAGCGCAGCCGCGCCAGTTCTTCGCGCTCGCGCCGCAGCGCCGCAGCTTCGTCGAAGCCGACATGGCCGAGCCCGACCAGCGCTTCCAGATCCTTGACGCCGAAGGCGCGCAGCGCCATCCAGCCCAGCGTTTGCAGATCGCGCAAGCCGCCAGGTCCGTCCTTGATGTCCGGTTCCAGATTGTCGGCGGTGTCGCCAAAGCGCTGATGCCGCGCCAGCAGCTCTTCGCGCTTGGCCTGGAAGAATTCGCGCGCCGGCCAGACCCGTTGCGGGGCGATCGCTGCGGCCAGTGCTGCGCGCGCCTCGCTCCCTGCAACCAGCGGGCGCGATTCGATCAATGCGGTCAGCACGGTCTGGTCGGCTGCAGCGGCGGTGCACTGCGCAGCGGAGCGCACCGCATGACTGATCGGCAAGCCCACATCCCACAGCAACGCGAACAAGCGCGCCAGGGCCTGCTCATGCTGTTGCTGCACCGCGCTTTCGCCCAGCACCAGCACATCCACATCCGAACGCGGAAACAGTTCGCCACGCCCGTAACCGCCAACCGCATGCAGCGACAACCCGGCATCGGCCGGGATGCAGCGCGTCCAGGCATTGCGCATCAATTGGTCGACCGCGCGTGCGCGCAAGGCCACCAGGCGTTCGATCGGTTCGCCTTGATCGAAGCGCTTGCACAGCCGCATGTCCGCATGCACCAGCAGCGGACGGGCCTGCGCGGCCCACTCGGCATCGCCGGCGACACCCGGGTCGGGTCGATCCGCCGGCGTGGCCGTCATACCGGGGCGGGCGCGTTCGGCGACAGCGTCAGCACATCCACGCCGTCTTCGGTCACCGCGACCATGTGTTCCCACTGCGCGGACAACTTGCGGTCCTTGGTGACCACGGTCCAGCCATCGGGCAGCGTCTTATGGTGGTAGGTGCCTTCGTTGATCATCGGCTCGATGGTGAAGGTCATGCCGGGCTTGAGCACCAGGCCTTCGCCGGGACGGCCGTAATGCATCACCTGCGGCTCGTCGTGATAGACCTTGCCGATGCCGTGACCGCAGTAATCGCGCACCACGCTGAAGCGCTCGGCTTCGGCGAACTTCTGGATCGCATGGCCCACATCGCCCAGCGTCGCACCCGGCTTGACCGCACGGATGCCGCGCCACATCGCTTCGTAGGTGGTATCGACCAGACGCTTGGCCATCACCGACGGCGTGCCGACGTAATACATGCGGCTGGTATCGCCGTGCCAGCCGTCCTTGATGACGGTGACATCGATATTGACGATGTCGCCTTCCTTCAGGACTTTGGCCGCGCTCGGGATGCCGTGACAGATCACGTTATTGACCGAGGTGCACACGCTCTTGGGGAAGCCGCGATAACCGACATTGGCAGGAATGGTCCCCTGCACGTTGACGATGTGGTCGTGGCAGATGCGGTCCAGCTCGGCAGTGGTCACGCCCGGTTGCACGTGCGGGGCCACGATGTCGAGCACTTCGGCGGCCAGGCGGCCGGCGACGCGCATCAGCTCGATTTCTTCTTTGGTTTTTAGATTGACGCTCATGGTCCGGATTATCGCCGATTCGGGCTGAATCTGAACGACCCGTGCAGCCGATTTTTGCAAAACAAGCCGTTACGCAGAAGCGGGCGGTGCAGCAGAAAACTGGCGTCACCGCGCATTCATGTGTGACATAGTTCAGAAACCGTCAAATTCTCCATTAACGGAGTCATCCGCAGGACATCCCATTTTTGCGAAAAGAGCCAGATTAAACAGCTAGATAGCGCGTGAATTCGGCGTTATCGCGTGAATTCGGCGTTATCGTTTGGCACAGCTGATGCATTGGAGGAAGGGCGACACGTCGTCGCGTCACCAATGACCAGACCGGTCAAGGAAATGTCCATGCGTACTGTCCGTCCTGTCCTGCTGTCCCTCGGCCTGCTCTCGACCATTGGCGTTGCCACAGCAGCCGATACCACCACATTCAACGTCAAGATCGCCGTCACCAAGGCCTGCACCATCACGGCGGCGTCTGCGACGGACGTCGACTTCGGCTCGGTGTTGTCCACCTCGACCGCCAATGCCGACGCCAACGGCAGCGTGACCGCACAGTGCACCGCGTTGACGCCGTACAACATTGCCTTGAGCGCAGGCAGCAATGCCGGCACCGCCAACGACGTCACCACCCGCCGCATGAAGAACACCGATGCGCTGGTCACCACCAACAACTTCATCGCCTACCAGCTGTACCAGGATCTGGGACGCAGCACGGTGTGGGGCAGCACCAGCGGCACCAATACGCTGAGTCGTACCGCCACCGGCATCAACCAGGTCTATCCGGTCTACGGCCGTGTGACCAACCCGTCCGCCAACAATCCGGCAACCGGTGCGTACCAGGACACGATCACCGCCACGATCGTCTATTGAGCGCGCGCATGCCCTTGCACCACCGCCTGTCGTCTCGCATGCCGGCGTGGCTGGTCACGACCGCAATGGTCTTGACGCTCGCGCTGAGCAGCGCCTGGCCGCTGCTATCGGCGCGCGCAGCCAGCCTGCAATTGGCACCGACCTCGCTGACGCTGAGCGCAGAACAGTCCGCCGACGGGTTGTGGCTGAGCAACAGCGGCGGCGTGCCGGTGCAGGTGCAGACCCGCGCCTATCGCTGGACCCAGCGCGACGGGCAGGACCAGCTCGACCCGACCCAGGAACTGCTGGTCAGCCCACCGATGCGCACGCTGGCCGCCGGCGAGCGTCAGCTGATCCGGGTGATCCGCGCCGGGCCTGCGCCGACCAGCCAGGAAGTCTGCTACCGCATCATCGTGGACGAATTGCCCAACGCCGATGCCGACCGCAAGGGCATGCAGTTCGTGCTGCGCTACTCGGTGCCGATCTTCGTGCTGCCGCCCGGAAAAGCCGAGCCCACGCCGACCTTGAGCACGCAAGTGGTGGCCGGCAGCGACGGCAATGCGCAGATCCAGATCAGCAACACCGGCAATGGGCATGCCCAAGTCGCCGACCTGCAGCATCGCGTCGATGGCGCGACCAAGACCACATTGAACGGACTGGTGGGCTATGTGCTGCCCGGCCAGACCATGCGCTGGTCGCTGGGTGCACCGCTGGCGCAGTTCGCCCGCGGCACCATCATCGCAAGGATCAATGGTGAGGCGGACGAACGCACCCTGTTGGCAACGCCGACAGCGCCGTGACACGGCCCGGCTGGCGATGACGCTGCTCGCGACCGCCACCTGCCTGGGAAGCGCCGCGGCTGTCGATCTGGCCGACGTTGCCGCGCTGCCCGATCAAACCCCGCAAAGCGCCAGCGCACTGCCGCAGACGCTGTACCTGGATGTCACCCTGAATCAGGCCGACCGCGGCCTGGCGCCGTTCGAACTGGTGGACGGCCACCTGCGTGGGTCGGTCGAAACGCTGCGCAAACTCGGTTTCATCCTGGCCGAGCGCAGCGCCGGCGAGCTGGTCGATCTGGATCGCCTGCCCGATGTGGAAGTGCGCTACGACGCCGCGCTGCAGCGGCTGGCGCTGCAGGTGCCGCTGGCGCAGCTGTCGCTCTCCACCACGGTATTGAAAGCCGAAGAAGTCGCCCCGCCCAGCGCCACCGCCTCCCCGGGCATGCTGCTCAATTACGACGTCTATGCCACACGCAATGCCGGGGCCAGCAGCGTGTCGTTGGCGACCGAACTGCGCGGCTTCGGCGTCGGCCGCGGCATGGTCGACACCACCGCCGTGTTCCTGGCCTACGACCGTCCGCAAGACCAGCGCTGGCGCAGCGAAGCGGTGCGTCTGGACAGCGCCTGGCAGATGGATTTCCCGGATACAGCCACCAGCCTGACGGTCGGCGATTTCTACAGCGGCTTTGTCGACTGGAGCCGCTCGATCCGCCTGGGCGGCGTGCAGATCGGCCGCAATTACGCCTTGCAGCCCTATCGCGTGCTGACGCCGACGCCGAGTTTTCTGGGCGAAGCGGCGGTGCCTTCAACCATCGAGCTGTATGTCGATGGCCTGCGCCAATACAGCGGCCAGGTGCCGGCCGGGCCGTTTCAGCTGGCCGCACAGCCGGGCATCAGCGGCACCGGCCAGGCGCAGATCGTGGTGACCGATGCGTTCGGCCGCGTGCGCCGGCTGGACTTCGCGTTCTACGGCACCCCGCAACTGCTGGCGCGCGGCATTTCCGAATGGTCGGCCGGGATCGGCCACCTGCGCCAGGACTACGGCGTGCGCTCGTTTTCCTACGATGCGCGCACGGTCGCCAGCGCCACGTTGCGCAAGGGCCTGCGCGACGATTTCACCATCGAGGCGCAGGCCGAAGCCGGCGGCGGCGTGGTCAACGCCGGGGCCGGCGGGATCTGGCTGCTTGGCGTGGGTGGCGTGTTCAATATCGCCTATGCGCATAGCCAGATGGACGACCTGCGCGGCGGCCAGTACGTACTGGGTTACGCCTGGAACAACCGTCGCTTCAACTTCAATCTCGGCACCCAGCGCACCCACGGTGACTACCGCGACTTGGGCGCGCTGCAGGGCGCATTGCCGGCACGCATCAGCGACCGCGCGGTGTTCGGCGTCAACGTCGCTCCGATCGGCTCGCTCGGCACCAGCTACGTGCGGCTGAGCTATCCGCAAGGCGACACCTCGCGCTATGCCAGCGTGTTCTGGTCGCGCAGTTTCGGGCGCAACTGGGCCGCCAATCTGTCCGGCAATCAGAACCTGGACGTGCGCAGCGATCGCAGCCTGTATCTGTCGCTATCGACCACCTTCGGCGAGCTGCGTCAGGCCAGCGCATCGATGCAGCGCAACGGCAACCGCACCGGATTTGTGGCCGATGTTAGCCAGCCGTTACCGGGCGACGGCGACCTGGGCGGCATCGGCTGGCGCCTGCAGGGGCGTGCCGGCGACGATGCCAGCGGCGGGCTGGCCGAACTTGGCTGGTTGAACCGGGTCGGCCGCTACAACCTCGGCGCGGCCAATCAGGATGGCGACAACTTCGGCTATGCCAGCGCCAGCGGCAGCCTGGTGTGGATGAACGGGCGTGGCTTTGCCGCGCGCGATATCCAGGATGCCTTTGCGGTGGTGTCCACCGACGGCCAGGCCGGCATTCCGGTGCGGCTGGAAAATCGCCTGATCGGCGTCACCGATGCGCGCGGCACGCTGCTGGTCACCCCGCTGCAATCGTGGCAGCGCAACCAGTTGTCGATCGACACCTTGACCTTGCCGGCAGATCTGCGCGTGGATCGCGTCGATACCGCAGTGACGCCGCGCCAGCAATCCGGCGTCGCAGTGCGCTTCGGCATCACCCGCGTGCGTGCGGCAATCATCGTGCTGCACGACGCACAAGGCGCCCCGCTGCCGGTGGGCAGCGTGGTGCAGCGCGAGGGCGATGCCGAACGCGTCGTGGTCGGCTACGACGGCGAAACCTATCTGGACAATCTGCAGAGCGACAACCGCCTGCTGGTCGACTTGCCGCAGGGCCGCTGCAGCGCGCAGTTCACCTATCCGGCCAACCCGAGCGGCATTCCGCGGGTGGGACCACTGCAATGCGTCACCGAGCAGAAAACGCCATGACCCTGCACCGCATCTGGCGCCTGGTGATTGCACTGGCTATCGCGATGTTATGGCTGACACCAAGCCAGCGCGCGCAGGCCGACACCACGTGTACCGTCACGCTGGGCACGCCGTTGGCGTTCGGCAATGTGGCAGCCAATGGCACCACCGATGCAGTGGCAACGCTCAACGTCTCCTGCGCAACCGCCGCGCTCAGCGTCCTGGGCTATGCACAAGTAAGCCTTTGCCTGGACCTGGGGCCGGGCAGCGCCAGCAGCGGGCTGTATGTACCACGCCGCATGCTCAACTCCACCAGCGACAGCCTGGACTTCCAGGTCTACAGCGATGCCACGCGCACCCAGATCTGGGGCGCCACCGGATCCACAACGCCATCGCCGCGCACCTTGACGCTGTCGTACGGCGTCCCGGTGATCACCGGTGGCTCGCAGACGGCCACCATCACGCTGTACGGACGCATTCCAGCCAACCAGATCCTGTCGGTCGGCAACCACACCAGCAGTTTCGGCGGCGCCGACACCGTGCTGCGCTACGCCTACAACGAGAGCATCATCGGCGTCCCATCGCTTCCGGGCAGTTGCATGGCCGGCGGCAGCGGCGCCAAGACCGCCAGCAACGCCTTCCCGTTCACCGCCTCGGCCAACGTGCCGGCACGCTGCAATACCTACGTCACCACCGACCTGGATTTCGGCAGCATTGCCGGCACCATCAGCACCGCCATCGACCGCAGCTCCACCATCAGCCTGACCTGCACCAACCGCACCGCCTGGAACATCGGGCTGGGCGACGGCATCAACGCCACGGGCAGTCTCCGACGCATGCGGCATTCCAGCAGCGCCAATTACATCACCTATGAGCTCTACAGAGACGTCGGCCGCGGCAGCCGTTGGGGGACCAGCATTGGTGTCGATACGCTCAGCGGCACCGGCAACGGAGTGGCCCAGACGGTGACCGTTTACGGCCGCGCGCCCGCACCGCAACTCCCCATCGCAGGCGACTACAACGACACGGTGACCGTCTCCATCACTTATTGACAGTTAATCAAGTTCGCATCCGGGGCGTCGCTATTTGTTACGTCTCCAATGCAAACGATTGCCTTCATGATGCCGGTCACCCTCCTGAAGCGCCTGATGCTGCTTGCTCTGTTCTGCAGCGCGTCTGTGGCCAATGCTGCCGCCAGCCGCGGCCCGGAAAATTCCACCCTGCACATCGGCCTGCGCCTGCTCAGCGGTTGCGAGCTGCGCACCACGCCGCCGCGCGCCAGTTGTTCCAGGGGCACGCCGATGGCAATCGCCCAGCCGGCGCGTGCCGCCGAAACATCGGCCATCGCCAGCACCGGCCAGGACGCCAGTGCATTGGCAGGCCCGGCGCCGGCCACCGCCGCACGCATTACCACGATCGCGTTCTGACCATGACCACGCGACGCTCCCTTCATTGCTGGATCGCAGTTGCGCTGGCCTGCGTCGCAATCGACGGCGGCGCCGGCGCTGCCGAGATCGCCATCGCACCGACCACTGCGCATATCCCGGCCGACGGCGATCAGGCAACGGTCTGGCTCTACAACCAGGCCGCGCTGCCATGGCGCGCCGAAGCCAAGCTCTACCGCTGGCGGCAGGATGGCGAGCGCGAAGTGCTCGAGCCCGCTACCGGCGCCACGGTCAGCCCGAATCATTTCGAGATCCCGTCGCAAGGGCGCCAGCTGTTACGGGTGATCCGGCTCGGCCCCAGCCCGGTGCAGACCGAAGACAGCTATCGACTGGTGGTGACCCAACACGCCACCGGCGACGAAACCGAGTTGCTGCGTTATTCCACCCCGGTATTCGCGCTGCCCAGCCAGCCCGCCGCGCCCAATCCAGTGCTGCGGACCACCCTGTCCGGCCACGGCGGCGGACGCGCACTGAGCGTGCACAATGCCGGGCTCAGCCATGCACGGCTGGCCGATCTGGCCTACATCGATGCCGGCGGCACCCGCCGCAGCATCCGCGATGATCTCGCCGGTTACGTGTTGCCAGGCCAAACCCGCCAATGGGCACTGCCGGCCAACCTGCCCACCGGCAGCGGCCGCTTCGTGGCACGCATCAACAGCGACATCGAGACCACGCTGACGCTTGAGCCGTGAATCGGGAATCGGGAATCGGGAATCGGGGCAGCATTAGAGTGGTTGACGAAACCGCTCAGTTGTTTGGATCGAACTGAGCTGATCAGGCCGCACCGCACCTGACCGCCGCGCCGCATTCACCGCTCGCAACCATACACACGGCCATCTTCACTGGTCCTTGCCCGCCCACCGTCGCGGGACCTTACGCGGCATGGATGCCGCGTAAGAGCCTACATGGACGTACTTGCGGCGTGTCCCGCGATGGTGGGCGGGCAAGGGCCCCGCAGCCAATCAACAGACCAGCCGCTCTGCCCCAACGCATCCACACTTCCAATGAACCTCTCAAGGCGCCAAGACCTTGAGCTTCAACGCAGTTTGGATGTTCCCAAGCCGACCAATTGCGCAGACGCGCCCTGCCAGCTATACTCCGCCGGCTGTTTTGCGTCTTTACGCATTGCGTCGTCCACGTCGGACGTCACCGACGAATTCACACC
The DNA here is from genome assembly GCF_040279205.1 of Xanthomonas hortorum. Classification (GTDB taxonomy): domain Bacteria; phylum Pseudomonadota; class Gammaproteobacteria; order Xanthomonadales; family Xanthomonadaceae; genus Xanthomonas; species Xanthomonas hortorum_F. The sequence goes on along the minus strand of NZ_JBEOLS010000027.1, from coordinate 27,807 downwards.
TGCCGCCGCCATCCGTGCCGGGGTGCCCCGCGAGGGGTTCGACACGGAGGCGACAGGGAAGCCCAACCCCGGAATCGTTTGTGCGCATCCTTTCGCAAGGGCCCGCACATCCATGTGCGGACTCTTCAAAGTCCAGTCCGCGCACGTAGATTCCGCTATCAGGAGTTACTTCAATGCCCCAAGTCACCATGCGTCAGATGCTAGAAGCCGGCGTCCATTTCGGTCACCAGACCCGTTATTGGAACCCCAAGATGGCGCCATACATCTTCGGCGCGCGCGGCAAGATCCACATCATCAACCTCGAGAAGACCGTTCCGCTCTTCAACGACGCGATGAACTTCCTCTCCTCGATCGCGCAGAAGCGCGGCACCATCCTGTTCCTGGGCACCAAGCGCAGCGCGCGCGAGTCCATCAAGGAAGAAGCCGAGCGTTGCAACATGCCGTTCATGACCCAGCGCTGGTTGGGCGGCACGCTGACCAACTTCCGCACCGTCAAGCAGTCGGTTGCGCGCCTGAAGGAACTGGAAGCGGCCGAGACCGATGGCACCTTCGAGAAGCTGGTCAAGCACGAAGTGCTGGGCCTGCGTCGCGAGCGCGAGAAGCTGGACGCCTCGCTGGGCGGCATCAAGGAAATGAACCGCCTGCCCGACGCGATCTTCGTGATCGACATCGGCCATGAAGATATCGCCATCAAGGAAGCCAAGAAGCTCGGCATCCCGGTGATCGCCGTGGTCGATACCAACTACGACCCGGCCCTGGTCGACTACGCCATCCCGGGTAACGACGACGCCATCCGTGCCGTGCAGCTGTATGCACGCGCCGCTGCCGACGCCGTGCTGGAAGGCAAGGCTGCTGCTCCGAACTCCGCTTCGGTGCGCGAAGAAGAGTTCTCGGCCGAATCCGCCGACGAAGGCAAGGGCCGTCGCGCCCCGGCCAAGAAGGCCGAGAAGACCGAAAAGAAGGCTGACGCTCCGGCCGACGCCGCAGCTCCGGCTGCTCCTGCTGCCGAGTAATCGGCCTGCAATGCAGCCGCACCATGCTGTGCGGCCGCAGCCCCGACGGGACCATGGCGTCCCGTCGCCCGGGCCACTGAAGACATCTACGGGGGCGGCCAGCACATTGCGCCGTCTCCTCATTGGCGGAACATCTCCGCCGCATGCATTCGTCCAAACGAGGTAATTCCATGGAAATCACTGCTTCCCTGGTCAAGGAACTGCGCGAGCGCACTGGCGCCGGCATGATGGAGTGCAAGAAGGCACTCGTCGAAAACGCTGGCGACATCGACGCCGCCGCCGAATGGCTGCGCAAGTCGGGTCTGGCCAAGGCCGACAAGAAGGCCGACCGTGTTGCCGCCGAAGGCCGCATCGCGACCGCCCAGGCCGGCGGCAAGGCCGTGCTGGTCGAAATCAATTCCGAAACCGACTTTGTCGCCAAGGATGAGAACTTCCTGGCCTTCACCGAGATCGTGGCCACCGCTGCGTTGAACTCGGATGCGGCCGATGCCGAAGCGCTGAAGAGCGTCAAGCTCGACAGCGGCGAGACCATCGAAGAACGCCGCGCTGCGGTCATCGCCAAGGTCGGCGAGAACCTGCAGGTGCGTCGCCTGGTGCGCATCGACAGCACCAACAACGTCGCGGCCTACGTGCACGGCGGCCGCATCGGCGTGCTGGTCGAGCTGAAGGGTGGCGACATCGAGCTGGCACGCGGCATCGCCATGCACATCGCCGCGATGAACCCGCCGCACGTCAAGGCCTCCGACGTTCCGGCCGAGTTCGTTGCCAAGGAAAAGGAAATCGAACTGGCCAAGATGTCCGAGAAGGACAAGTCCAAGCCGGCCGAGATCCTGGAAAAGATCATCAGCGGCAAGATCAGCAAGATCATCAACGAAGTCACGCTGTACGGGCAGCCGTACGTGCTGAACACCGATCAGACCGTCGAGCAGGCCGTCAAGGCTGCCGGTGCAGAGGTGATCGGCTTCCAGCGCCTGGCCGTTGGCGAAGGCATCGAGAAGGTGGTGGAAGACTACGCCGCCGAAGTGATGAAGCAGGCCGGCCTGGCCTGATCTTCGCCACACGCAAAAAAAGCCGCGGCATGCCGCGGCTTTTTTTTTGCCTGAAACCTGATGCGCATCCGCACCGACGCTCAAAGCTGAAGCGCACGCATACACCGCACCGACAACCGACCTCGACTCTACAGATGTTGTGACGGTGGCCGCTAAATCTGAATGCCGACAAGGCTCTCAGCGTCAAGAACGCGCACATCGCAGCGCAGCGATGGCAAGGCTTGGCGTGCCCCACTCAACGAACGCAGCTGTATGCTTGCGCTCACTGTCGGCGATGAATCATGCAACCAGACCTCCAAGCCGCCCTGCACTACTGCCGTAACCTGCCATCGCCGCCCGGCGTCGCGCTGCGCATCATTGAACTTGCACAAGACCCCGATGTAGACATGACCGCGACGGCCAATGTCATCGGCATGGACATGGCATTGAGCGCACGCATGCTGCGCGTTGCCAATTCGCCGCTGTACGCCAGCCGCCGCCGCATCGACAACCTCGGCCAGGCGCTGACCATGCTCGGCCTCAATGCCACCTTGAGCCTGGCACTTGGGTTTTCGATGGTGCACGGCGTGCGCAGCACCTTCACCGCGCATCCGCTGCACGATCGTATCTGGCGGCGTGCCGGCTTATGCGCACTGGCCAGCCGCATCCTCGGGCAGGCCTACGGCATCCGCAAACCCGAAGAATTGATGCTGGCCGGCCTGCTGCAGGACATCGGCAAACTGGCTCTGCTGCAAGGCGCACCCGCGCTGTATGCGCCGCTGCTGGAACAGGCGCCGGACAACACCGCGTTGCTGGAAGCCGAGCGCGAGCACCTGGGCGCAACCCATGCCGAGGTCGGCGCCTGGCTTGCGCATCAATGGCAGTTGCCGCCGTATCTGCAGAACGCGATCGCGCAAAGCGAACAGGAACCGGCCAGCCTGGAACCGTTCATGGCCTGTGTCGCGCTGTCCGGACGACTGGCCGATATCTGGCTGTCGGCCAGCGCGGTCACCGCCACCGAACACGCGCAACAGCAGGCCCAGCAGGTGCTGGAACTGGACGCCGAACGCTTCGAAAAAGTGATCGAGCGCATCGCCGAATCGCTGCCCGAACTGGAAGCCCTGTTCGACATCCGCGTACCGCAGCCCGAGCACATCCAGATGATCTTCGAGCAGGCCCGCGAGTTGGCGATGCTGCGCAGCCTGCGCGAGTTGCAGGATGTGGCCGAAGCGCGCCGGCATGCCGACGAATCGGAAAACCGCATGCGTCATCTGGCCGAACAGGCCAGCCGCGACGCACTCACCGGCGTGTTCAATCGGCATCAGCTGGGCACTGCGCTCGAGCACGAATTCGAGCTTGCATCACGCCAGAGCTGGCCGCTGTCGATCGCCTTCATCGACCTGGACGACTTCAAGCGCGTCAACGACTCGCATGGGCATCTGATCGGCGACGAAGTGCTGCGCAATTTTGCGCAGACACTGCAGCGGATGGTGCGCACCAGCGACCTGGTCGCACGCTACGGCGGCGAAGAATTCCTGGTGATCCTGCCCAACACCACAGCCGACGCCGCATTGATGGTGATCGAGCGCATCCTGGTCGAAACCGCACGCACGCCGATGGCGCAATTGCAGAGCGGACCGCTGCACATCACCTTCTCCGCAGGGCTGGCCACGCATGGCGGCGGCGGCCGCCAGTTCGAGAGCATCGAGCATTTATTGCAGGCTGCCGACAGCACGCTGTATCGCTCCAAGCATCGCGGCCGCAACCGTGTCACCGCTTACGATGCGACCGATGTGCCAGCCCCGCAGCCGCCGCGCGCGCACTGAGCAACGCATCACGTCACGCCCCGACAAGCGAATTTTTACCACGCCCGGTGACAGGCTTCCGCTAGACTTGCCGGCGTTTGCCGATCCCCCACACCGAGGTTTCCCCCATGTCTGCACTTCCCTATCGCCGCATTCTTCTCAAACTTTCCGGGGAGGCGCTGATGGGAGACGGGGATTACGGCATCGACCCCAAAGTCATCAATCGCCTCGCCCATGAAGTGATCGAAGCGCAGCAGGCCGGCGCGCAGGTCGCACTGGTGATCGGCGGCGGCAACATCTTCCGCGGCGCAGGTCTGGCCGCCAGCGGCATGGACCGCGTCACCGGCGACCACATGGGCATGCTGGCCACCGTGATCAACGCACTGGCCATGCAGGACGCGCTGGAAAAGCTCGGCGCCAAGGTGCGCGTGATGAGCGCGATCAAGATCAACGACGTGTGCGAAGACTTCATCCGCCGGCGCGCGATCCGTCATCTGGAAAAGGGCCGCATCGCCATCTTCGCCGCCGGCACCGGCAACCCGTTCTTCACCACCGACTCGGGTGCGGCGCTGCGCGCGATCGAGATCGGTGCCGACCTGCTGCTCAAGGCAACCAAGGTCGACGGCGTGTACGACAAGGACCCGAAGAAGCATACCGATGCGGTGCGCTACGACACCCTGACCTACGACCAGGTCATCATGCAGGGCCTGGAAGTGATGGACACCGCTGCCTTCGCCCTGGCACGCGACAGCGACCTGCCGCTGCGCATCTTCGGCATGAGCGAGCCCGGCGTGCTGCTGCGCATCCTGCACGGCGAGCAGATCGGCACGCTGGTGCAGGGCCGCAGCTGAGGTTGGGAATCGGGAATCGGGATTGGGGAATCGCAAAAGCGCCGTTCCAGGAACTGCGCTGATACCTGATCGATAACGGCGCCGGGCGTGAAGCGGCGCCGCAAGTGAACCGGCTGCGCAGGACCCTGCCAGCCGGCAAGTCTCGAAACGCAGTCCCGGCTATAATCCCCGGATTCAGCTCCACACGGATTCCGGCGATGCTCAACCAGATCAAACAAGACGCGCTCACGCGCATGACCAAGAGCATCGATGCTCTGCGCCATTCCCTGACCACCGTGCGTACCGGCCGCGCCTCTCCGGCGCTGCTGGACAACATCAAGGTCAAGGCATACGGCACCGACACCCCCTTGAATCAGGTTGCCAGCATCAGCGTCTCCGAAGGCCGCTCGCTGGTCATCAGCCTGTTCGACAAGGGCATGATCAAGGACGTCGAAAAAGCGATCTACGCCTCGGATCTGGGCCTGACCCCGACCGTGGTCGGCACCGTGATCCGTCTGAACCTGCCGCCGCTGACCGAGGAGCGCCGCAAGGAGCTCAGCAAGTCCGTGCATGGCGAAGGCGAAGACAGCAAGGTGGCCATCCGCAACATCCGGCGCGATGCCAACCAGCAGGTCAAGGATCTGCTCAAGGACAAGGCAGTCACCGAAGACGAGGCGCGCAGCGCCGAAGACGACATCCAGAAGCTCACCGACAAGGCCATCAAGGACGTGGATGAGGTCGTCAAGGGCAAGGAACAGGAACTGATGACGGTCTGATCGTGGCATCGCCTGCCATGCATCCAGAACCCTCCGCTGCCGCCGTGCCGCGCCACATCGCCATCATCATGGATGGCAATGGGCGTTGGGCGCAGCGTCGGCGCCGTCCGCGCATGATCGGCCATCGCGCGGGCGCGCGTGCGGTCAATCGCACCATCGATTTCTGCCTGGAAAAAGGCGTCTCGGCGCTGACCCTGTTCGCGTTCTCCAGTGAAAACTGGGGCCGCCCGCAGGAGGAAGTTGATGACTTGATGAAACTGTTCCTGCATGCACTCGATCGCGAGGTCGACGAACTGCAGCGGCGTGGCGTGCAAGTGCGCTTCATCGGCGACCGCAGCCGCTTTGCCGCGCCGTTGCGCGAGCGCATGGCCGGCGCCGAACGCATTACCGCCGCCAACTCGCGGCTGGTGCTGAGCATCGCTGCCAGCTACGGCGGCCGCCAGGACATCGCGCTGGCCGCACGTGCACTGGCCGAAGAAGTGGCTGCCGGCCGCCTGCAGCCGCAGCAGATCGACGAAGCCCTGCTGGCCAGCCGGATCGCATTGGCCGACCTGCCGGCGCCGGATCTGTTCATCCGCACCGGTGGCGACACCCGCATCAGCAATTTCCTGTTGTGGCAGTTGGCCTACACCGAACTGTGGTTCACCGAAACCCTGTGGCCGGAGTTCGATGCCGCGGTGCTGCAGCAGGCACTGGACGACTACGCCGGGCGCGAACGTCGCTTCGGACTGACCAGCGCCCAGATTGCCGACAAGGCGACAGAGGCCTCCTCCGCATGACCAGGACCCGCGTGATTGCCGCGTTGATCATGGCGCCGCTCGCCATCTGCGCGATCGTGCTGCTGCCGACCCAATGGCTGGCAGCGCTGGCGGCGATCCTGTTCCTGACCGGCCTGTGGGAGTGGCTCAAGCTGTCCGGCATCGACGACAGCCTGCCGCGCACCGTGCTGCTGATGCTCAATCTGCTGCTGATGGTGCTGATGGTGTGGGCGTCGGCCGGCTCCATGGTGCTGTTCCAGATTGCCGCGTTGGTGGGCGTGGCCTGGTGGCTGCTGGCCTTGCTCTGGCTGCGCTTTTTCACCTTTGGCGCCGACCACGGCAACGGCCAGGCGCGTGCGCTCAAGCTGGCCGCCGGCACGCTGGCGGTGCTGCCGGCCTGGGCCGCGCTGGTGCTGCTGCATGCCAATCCAGACAAGGGCAATCTGTGGTTGCTGACCGCGCTGACCATGGTGTGGGCGGCCGATTCGGGCGCGTATTTCGCCGGCCGCGCATTCGGCAAGCACAAGCTGGCGCCACGGATCAGCCCGAACAAGACCATCGAAGGCCTGCTCGGCGGCATGCTTGCCGGCGTGTTGGTCGCCTGCGCATTCGGCTGGCTGGCCGGTCTGACCCTGGCGCATGTGCCGCAGCTGATTCTGGTCTCTGCCATTGCGGTGCTGGCCTCGGTGCTGGGCGACCTGTTCGAGAGCCTGCTCAAGCGCCACGCCGGCGCCAAGGATTCGGGCGCGGTGATTCCGGGCCACGGCGGCGTGCTGGATCGCATCGATGGCGTGCTCGCCGCCCTGCCGGTGTTCGCACTCGGCAAGGAAATTCTCGGATTCTAGGCATGGCTGGCTCCTCTCTCCGTCAGGTCGCCGTGTTCGGCGCCACCGGCTCGATCGGTGCGTCGGCATTGGATGTGATCGCCCGTCACCCCGAGCGGCTGCGTGCCAGCGTGCTGTCGGCCGGTAACAAGGTCGAGGCATTGCTGGCGCTGTGCGCCGCGCATCGGCCCGCGCATGCGGTGATTGCCGACCACTCCCTGTACCCGGTGCTGCGCGATGGCCTGCGTGCGGCAGGCCTGGCCACGCAGGCGCATGCCGGTAGCGAGGCGCTGGATGCACTGGCCGGCAGCGATGCCTGCGACACCGTGGTGGCCGCCATCGTGGGCGCCGCCGGCCTGCCTTCGACCCTGGCCGCCGCCCGCGCCGGCAAGCGCCTGCTGCTGGCCAACAAGGAATCGCTGGTACTGGCCGGCGAGCTGCTGACCCGCACCGCGGCGGCGGCGGGCGCGGAGATCATCCCGATCGACAGCGAGCACAGCGCCATCTTCCAGTGCCTGCGCTCCTGCGACGCCAGCCGTGGCGTGCGGCGGGTGATCCTGACCGCCTCCGGCGGCCCGTTCCGTGGCTGGGAGCGCGCCGCGCTGGGCGCGGTCACCCCGGCGCAAGCGGTCGCACATCCCAAATGGTCGATGGGCCCGAAGATTTCGGTGGATTCGGCGACCCTGATGAACAAAGGCCTGGAGGTCATCGAAGCGCATCACCTGTTCGGCCTGCCCGGCGCGCAGATCGATGTGCTGGTACACCCGCAGAGCCTGGTGCATTCGCTGGTCGAATTCGTCGACGGCTCCACCCTGGCCCAGCTGGGCCTGCCGGACATGCGCACCACCCTGGCGGTCGGCCTGGCGTGGCCGGAGCGGATCGAATCGGGCGTTGCCGGGCTGGACCTGCTGACCCAGGGGCGACTGGATTTCGAAGCGCCGGACACGGCCGCATTTCCGTGTCTGCGGCTGGCCTGGGAGGCACTGGAGGCCGGTGGAACCGCGCCAGCGATCCTGAACGCGGCCAACGAAGTGGCTGTTTCAGCCTTTCTTCAGGGCCAAGTGGGTTTCCTAGCGATCCCAGCGTTGGTCCAACACACACTGACAACGCTCCCACGGCACAATGCCGACACCCTCGACACCCTTCTTTCTGCCGACGCCCAAGCACGGCAGATCACTGAACGCGCCCTCGCCCATCATTCCTTTCATGCCTGATCGATCCACGCAGCCGAGTTGCATCCATGGGTGATTTCATCGGTTCGGTCTGGTGGATGATCGTCAGCCTGGGCGTGTTGGTGACGTTTCACGAATTCGGGCACTTCTGGGTCGCGCGCCGCTGCGGCGTCAAGGTGCTGCGGTTTTCGGTGGGTTTCGGCAAGCCGTTGTGGATGCGCCGCGACCGCCACGGCACGGAGTTTGCGATCGCCGCGATTCCGTTGGGCGGCTACGTCAAGATGCTCGACGAGCGCGAAGGCGAGGTGCATCCGGCCGAGCAGGATCAGGCCTTCAATCGCAAGACGGTGTGGCAACGCATCGCCATTGTCGCCGCCGGTCCGATCGCCAACCTGTTGCTGTGCATGGCAATGCTGTGGGCGATGTTCGTGGTCGGCAAGCAGGATTATTCGGCCACCGTCGGCCGTGCCGATGGCCTGGCCGCCGAAGCCGGGCTGACGCCTGGCGAGCGCATCGTGCGGATCGACGACCGCAACGTGAGCAGCTGGAGCGATGCGAGCATGCAGCTCACCACCGCAGCGATGGACAGGCGCGATATCCGCGTGCTGACCGCCGCCGAGGGCGCCGGCAACAGTGAGCACACCCTGCGCCTGTCGCAGCTGCCGGTCGGTTTCGACGAGCGCCGCGTGGCCGCGCTGGCCGGCATCGGCTGGCAGTTCATGCTGCAGCCGCCGGTGGTGGGTCAGGTGGTCGCCGGCTCTGCGGCCGAGGGCCTGCTCAAGCCGGGCGACCGCATCGTGGCCATCGATGGTCAGCCGATCCGCTCGGCCGACGAGATTCCTGCGCAGCTGCAGACGCTGGGCGCGCAGGGCGGGAACGGCATGATCGAGGTCGCACGCGGCGAAGACCGGCTGGCGCTGGAAATTGCCCCGCGCAAATCGCCGCAAGGACAGTGGATGCTGGGCGTGGGGTTTGCCCCCGCACCAGCCCCGGCCTACGACAGCCGCCAGCAGTACGGCCTGTTCGCCGCCGTCCCTGCCGCCATCCGCGAAACCGGCAAGATGACCGCCGATTCGCTGGGCATGATGAAGCGCATGCTGACCGGCCAGGCCTCGGTGAAAAACATCTCCGGCCCGGTCACAATTGCGCGCGCCGCCAATGCCTCGGCCGAACGCGGGCTCGACTGGTTCCTGTATTTCCTGGGATTGCTGTCGCTCAGCCTGGCGATCATCAACCTGATGCCCATCCCGATCTTGGACGGTGGGCATCTGCTGTATTACCTTATCGAGTTGATCAAGGGCAGCCCGATCAGCGAACGGGCCATGATTGCCGGGCAATATGTCGGCCTGGCGCTCCTGGCAGGGCTGATGGGACTGGCGTTCTACAACGACATCCTCGGCCTGCTTCCACGATGAACCTGCTCCACCCTTTCCGCCTGTTGTCGTCGTCATACGTCGGCATCCAGCAACACCCGAAATCGACTCCAACCGGATGTGACATGACGCGTCTTCCCACTCGCCGCCTGCTTGCCCTCGCTCTTGCCGCCGGCCTCAGCCTGCCAGCCCTTGCCCTGGCGGCCGAGCCGTTCGTTGCCAGCGACATCCGCGTCGACGGCCTGCAGCGCATCGCCTCCGGCACCGTGTTCACCTATCTGCCGGTGAATCGCGGCGACACCGTGGACGATGGCAAGGTTGCCGACTCGATCCGCGCGCTGTACCGCACCGGCTTCTTCGAAGACGTGCAGCTGGATCGTCAGGGCAACATCCTGGTGATCACGGTCAAGGAGCGCCCGGCGATCAACAAGCTCACCGTGACCGGCAACAAGGACATCAAGTCCGAGGAGCTGCTCAAGGGCCTGGGCGATATTGGCCTGACCGAGGGCGGCACCTTCGACCGCCTGAGCCTGGACCGCGTGACCCAGGAACTGACCCGCCAGTACAACAACCGCGGCAAGTACAACGTCGAGATCACCCCGACGGTGAGCCCGCTGGATCGCAACCGCGTGGACGTGGCCATCGCGATCAAGGAAGGCAAGGCGGCCAAGATCCGCCACGTCAACCTGATCGGCACCGAAAAGTTCGCCAACGAGGACATCCTGGAAAACTGGGAATCCAAGGAGCACAACTGGGCCTCGTGGTATCGCCGCGACGACCAGTACTCCAAGGAAAAGATGTCCGGCGACCTGGAGAAGCTCAACTCCTGGTATCTGGACCGCGGCTACGTGGACTTCAGCATCGACTCCACCCAGGTGGCGATCAGCCCCGACAAGCGCGACATGTTCGTCAGCGCCGGCGTCACCGAGGGCGAGCAGTACAAGATTTCCGAGATCAAGGTCACCGGCGACACCGTGTTGCCGCAGGCCGACATCGAGCGGCTGGTCATTCCCAAGGCCGGCGACATCTTCTCGCGCGCGTTGCTGGAATACACCTCCGATGCGATCACCAACACGCTGAGCAACGTCGGTTACGCGTTCGCCAAGGTCAACCCGATCCCGACGCCGAACCGCGAGGACCGCACCGTTGCGGTGAACCTGCAGGTGGTGCCGGGCCCGCGCGTGACCGTGCGACGGATCCTGTACAAGGGCAACAGCCGTACCTCGGATGAAGTCTTGCGCCGCGAAATGCGCCAGTTCGAAAATACCTGGTACTCGCAGGCGGCGATCGACCGTTCCAAGATCCGTCTGCAGCGCCTGGGCTACTTCGAGAGCGTGGACGTGGAAACGCCGGCCGTGCCGGGCAGCAACGACCAGGTCGACGTGGTCTACAACGTCAAGGAAACCACCTCCGGCAGCTTCGTGTTCGGCCTGGGTTACTCGCAGAGCTTCGGTGTGACCACCTCGGTGCAGTTGTCGCAGAACAACTTCCTGGGCGGCGGTAACCGCGTGGCGGTGGAAGCCTCGCGCAGCACCTTCCAGCAGCGTTACGCGTTCTCCTACACCAACCCGTTCTTTACCGACGACGGCGTGTCGCTGGGCTACAACCTGTCCTGGCGCGCACTCGACTACTCGGACTTCAACACCGCGCAGTTCAACAGCAAGAACGGTTCGGCGCAGGTGGTGTTCGGCGTACCGATCACCGAAAACGACACCGTCTCGGCAATGGTCGGCATCGACAGCAACCAGATCACCACCTTCCCGGGCACGACGCCGCGGGCAATCATCGATTACATCGATGCGGTCGGCACCCGTACCTTCCACGCCTGGCGTACCGAGCTGGGCTGGGCGCGCGACACCCGCAACGAACTTTTAATGCCGACCCGCGGCACTTATCAGCGTGTCGGCCTGGAAACCACCCTGCCCGGCTCCACGATCGAGTACTACAAGCTCAATTACCAGATCTCCAACTACTGGCCGATCATTCCGGCGATCGTGTTGAACACGCGCTTCGAGTTGGGCTATGGCGACAGCTACGGCAACGACAGCACGCGCGTGGTGACCGATGGCAATGGCGTGTCACGCACCATCAACGCCACCGGCCTGCCGTTCTACGAGAACTTCTACGCCGGCGGCACCAACTCGGTGCGCGGCTTCGAAGACAACACCCTGGGCCCGCGTTCGGAAGCCATCAACGGCTTCAATCGCGGCCAGCCGCTCGGTGGCTCGTTCAAGACCGTCGGCTCGGTGGAAATGTATTTCCCCAAGCTGTTCGACAGCCCGTCGGCGCGCGTGTCGGCATTCTTCGACTTCGGTAACGTGTACAGCGGCGTGGACAACTTCAAGGCCAACGAACTGCGCGCGTCCACCGGCGTGGCGTTGCTGTGGCGCGCACCGGTCGGCCCCATCTCGATCAGCTACGCGTTCCCGCTGAAGAAGGAAGACAACGACGAGATCGAACGTCTGCAGTTCACCTTCGGCGGACAATTTTAAATAAAATGAAGGGCGAGAAATAAATCTCGCCCTTCATCTCAATCATTCAACCGCGAATCGACTAACCTACCACCCTCTTGCACGCTCCATGCAATAATCAAAATTTGCTTTGCACTGTTGCTGGCTTCCACCACCTGACAGACAGTTCCCTAATATTGTTTGGCATTGACCAGGTGTTGGAGTGCCTTGAGCGATCGCCGAACCAGCAAAAAGCAGAATCAAAGACGAGCCAAGAACGATAGAAGGTAATTTCTTGCATATATCGAAATGCATACATACCCCACTTGGTTTGGTTTGAACTCAGAATGCACCTTACATGGAGGTGCTATTTTTTTTAGCAAAAAAAAATATCGAAAGTCAACCAGTTAATAAATTCATTTATCTATATTATCTTATTGTCGTATATTCAATGCGCGCACTGATTGATTGACCAGCCACCATCGCGTATTTCGGCTCGTTCGTAAGCAATAGTGAGCACAGTAGTTTAGGGAATACCGGCGGTTCACATTTACAAGAGGTTCACCCTGATGCGCTTGACCGCCACTGCGATTGCCGAACAATTTGGGTTGACCGTCGTTGGCGACGGCACCACCGAAGTCACCGGTGTCGCCACCCTGGCGCATGCCGGCGCGGGGCAGCTGAGCTTCCTGTCCAACCCACGCTATCGGCCGCAGCTGGCTGACACTCAGGCAGCCATCGTTGTCCTGCGTGCCGACGATGCGCAAGCCGCACGCGGCACCGCGTTGGTCGCCAAGGATCCCTATACCGCCTTCGCCAAGATCGCCGCCTTGTTCGATGTGGCGCCGGTGCGCGAACCGGGCATCCATCCGTTGGCGGTGATCGACCCCACCGCTCAGGTCTCGCCGAGCGCGCATGTCGGCCCGTTCGTCAGCATCGGTGCGCGCAGCCGCGTGGGCGATGGCTGCGTGATCGGCACCAGCAGCATCATCGGCGAAGACTGCGTGGTGGACGATGGCAGCGAACTGATCGCCCGCGTCACCCTGGTGACCCGCGTGCGGTTGGGCAAGCGGGTGCGCATTCACCCCGGCGCGGTGATCGGCGCCGACGGTTTCGGTCTGGCGATGGATGCCGGCCACTGGATCAAGGTGCCGCAACTGGGCGGTGTGGTGATCGGCGACGATTGCGAGATTGGCGCCAACACCTGCATCGACCGCGGCGCGCTGGAAGACACCGTGCTGGAAGAAGACGTGCGCGTGGATAACCTGGTGCAGATTGCGCACAACTGCCATATCGGTGCGCATAGCGCGATCGCCGGCTGCACCGGCATTGCCGGCAGCGCCAAGATCGGCCGTTACTGTCTGCTCGGCGGGCATGTCGGCGTGGTCGGCCACCTGGAGATCTGCGACAAGGTCGTGATCACCGGCAAATCGGTGGTGCGCAATTCCATCCATGAGCCGGGCGAGTATTCGTCCGGCACCCCTCTCACCGACAATCGCACGTGGCGCAAGAATGCCGCGCGCTTCAAACAACTCGATGTGCTGGCAAGGCGCATTCTGGCTGTGGGCAAGGAGAAAGAATGAGTTACCCCACGTATGAGCTGCCGATCGACGTCAGTCAGATCCAGACGCTGCTCCCGCACCGTTACCCGTTTCTGCTGGTCGACCGGGTCCTCGAACTCGATCTGGAAACCAAGTGGATCGTGGCGCAGAAGAACGTCACCATCAACGAGCCGTTCTTCCAGGGCCACTTCCCGAACCGCCCGGTGATGCCTGGCGTGCTGATCATCGAGGCGCTGGCGCAGGTCGGTGGCGTGATGACCCAACTCGGTTTGGGCCGCGATGCGTTGTCGCAATTGTTCTACATGGTCAAGGTCGACAACGCCCGCTTCAACAAGCAGGTGATCCCGGGCGATGTGTTGATCATGGAGGTGAAGATGAAGCGCCTGATCCGTAACGTGGGATGCTTCTACGGCGAGGCCAAGGTCGATGGCGAAGTGGTGGCCAGTGCCGAGGTGATGTGCGCCGGCGCCAGGTAATAACCCGCTTTCGGAGTAAGACACGATGCGTGATTCGACACCTTTGATTCATCCCACGGCGGTCATCGATCCCTCGGCAACGCTGGCCGACGACGTCCGCGTCGGCGCGTTTTCGCTGATCGGTGCCGATGTGGAGATCGGCGCGGGCACCGAGGTCGGGCCGCATTGCTCGATCCATGGCCCGACCCGGATCGGCCGCAATAACCGCTTCATCGGCCACGCGGCGATCGGCGGCGAACCGCAAGATAAGAAGTACGCCGGCGAGCGCACGGAACTGGTGATCGGCGACGGCAATGTGATCCGCGAATTCGTCACCATCAATCGCGGCACCGGCGGCGGTGGCGGCATCACCGTGGTCGGCGACGACAACTGGATGCTGGCCTATACGCACGTGGCGCACGACTGCCATGTGGGCAATCACTGCGTGTTTTCCAACAACACCACGCTGGCCGGCCACGTGACCGTGGGCGACTACGTGATCATCAGCGGCTTTGCCGGCGCGCATCAGTTCTGCCGGATCGGCGCGCACGCCTTCCTTGGCATGGGCGCGCTGACCAACGGCGACGTGCCGCCGTTCACCATGGTCGGCAGCGAATCGCTGGGCCGCCCACGCGGCATCAATAGCGAAGGGCTCAAGCGCCGCGGCTTCGATGCCGAGCGCATCACCGCGATCAAGCGCGCCTACCGCACGCTGTACGTCGCCGGCCTGCCGCTGAGCGAGGCCAAACTGCAGCTGGCCGAACAGGCCAAGAGCAGCGAGGACGTACGCGGGCTGCTGGAGTTCATCGAAGCGGCGGAAAGGCCGTTGTTGCGATGACGGGAATCGGGAATCGGGAGTCGGGAATCGATGCAGGCGCGCACGACGACGCGTCTGTCGTCGGCCACCCGACGGCACTGCCGATTCCCCATTCCCCACTCCCGATTCCCAGCGCGCGCGAGCGCGCTCCACGCATCGCGCTGATCGCCGGCGAAGCCTCCGGCGACATCCTGGGTGCCGGGTTGATCGATGAATTGCGCCGCCGTTATCCGACTGCCGAATTCGTCGGCATCGGTGGCGATGCGATGCGCGGTGCTGGCTGCCAGACCTGGTTCGATGCCAGCGAGCTGGCGGTGATGGGCCTGACCGAAGTGCTGCAGCATCTGCCGCGGCTGCTGAAGCTGCGCCGTGCGTTTCGTGAGCGTGTGCTGGCCTGGAAGCCGGATGTGTTCATCGGTATCGACGCGCCCGACTTCAATCTTTCGGTCGAGCGCTGGCTCAAGCAGCGTGGCGTGCGCACCGTGCATTACGTCAGCCCCTCGGTGTGGGCATGGCGCGAGAAGCGTGCGGAAAAGATCGGTGCCAGCGCCGACCTGGTGCTGTGCCTGTTTCCGATGGAGCCGCCGATCTACGCCCGGCACGGCATCGATGCGCGGTTTGTCGGCCACCCGATGGCCGACGATATCGCCTACCAGGCCGATCGCGCGGCCGCGCGCGCCAAGCTGGGCCTGTCTGCCTCCAGCACCGTGCTGGCGGTGTTGCCAGGTAGCCGCCATGGCGAAATCAGCAAGCTCGGCGATACGTTTTTCCAGGCCGCCTGGCTGGTGTCCGAACATCTGCCCAACTTGCACGTGCTGGTGCCGGCAGCCAACCCTGGCTGCAAGCAATTACTGGCCGAACAGCTGTCGCACTCGTCGCTGCCGGTGCTGCGCTCGCACCTGCTCGACGGCCAGGCGCGCACCGCGATGCTGGCTGCCGACGTGGTGTTGCTGGCCTCCGGCACTGCCACACTGGAGGCGATGCTGGTCAAGCGCCCGATGGTGGTCGGCTACAAGGTCGCCCCGCTCACCTACCGCATCGTCAAGACACTGGGTCTGCTCAAGGTCAACCGCTATGCGCTGCCTAACATCCTGGCCAACGACGATCTGGCGCCCGAGCTGATGCAGGACGACTGCACCCCGGAGCGCCTGTGCGTGGCCCTGCTGGACTGGTTCAAGCACCCGGAGAAAGTCGCCGCGCTGCAGCCGCGGTATCTGGCCCTGCACGCAGAGCTACGCCGCGATGCATCGGCGCGCGCGGCCGATGCGGTGGCCGGGCTGCTGGAAGGCAGGGATTCGGGAGTGGGCATTCGGGATTCGTCAGGAGCAAAGGCATGAAAATCCTGGCTCCGTACGCACAAGCCGATAGCGCCAGCACCGAGGCGCGCCAGTCGCCCTTGTTTGGCCAATCCCCAATCCCGAATGCCGAATCCCGGTGCTTGATCGCCGGCGTCGACGAAGCCGGCCGCGGCCCGCTCGCCGGGCCGGTGGCGGTGGCTGCGGTGGTGTTCGACCCGAGCAAGCCGCGCATCAACGGGCTGGATGATTCCAAGCAACTGACCACCGAGCGGCGCGAGCAGTTGTACGCGCGCATCGTCGAGCGGGCGCTGGCATGGTCGGTGATCTTGATCGATAGCGAAGAGATCGACCGCATCAACATCTACCAGGCGACCATGCTGGGCATGCGACGCGCAGTGGAAGGGGTAGCGCATGTGGCCGGGTTCGCGCGTATCGACGGCAACCGCGTGCCCAAGGGCTTGCCCTGCCCTGCCGAGGCCTTGATCGGTGGCGATGCGCTCGACCGCGCCATCATGGCCGCCTCGATCGTGGCCAAGGTCACCCGCGACCGCCTGATGCATGAGTTGCACGCGCAGCATCCCGAATACCGCTTCGACCAGCACAAGGGCTACGCCACGCCGGTGCATCTGGCCGCGCTGCAGACCCACGGGCCCTGCCCGCAGCATCGCCGCAGCTTCGCACCGGTGCGGCGTGCGCTGGGGATCGAGACCGCCGCCCCGTCGAACTGGGACGTGCCCTGCGTGGCCCCGGCCGATGGCCTGCTGCTGGTCGATTGACTGACCGCAGTTCAGGGGACCTGGCCCGGTATCGGTGCCATCCATCCGCGCGCATGCGACCCGCTTCGGCCGTAGCTTCGCGCAGCGGACGTTGCGCTCGCGCAGCCCCGCACGCCCCCCGATCCGCGCAATCGCCGCCAGCGCGCTCCACGCAGCTAGCCGAACCCTGAATCGGCTGCACCGGCCAGCCCCCGTGGCGTCTGGCCGCAGCCCCGCACCGGTGCTGTCAAGCCTTGTTCGGCCCGGCCACGGTCGCTACCCTGACCGCGCATTATTCCGGTCTCGCATGTCCACTTCCCGCTTCGTCCATCTGCACGTCCACACCGAGTTCTCGCTGGCGGATTCCACCATCCGTGTGCCCGAGAAACCGGATCAGGCTGACCCGAAAAAGGCCAAGCAGGCCAACCTGCTGAGCCGCGCGGTCGAACTCGACATGCCCGCGCTGGCGGTCACCGACCTCAACAACCTGTTCGCGCTGGTCAAGTTCTACAAGGCCGCCGAGGGCGTCGGCATCAAGCCAATCGCCGGCGCCGACGTGATGATCGCCACACCGGACATGACGCCCTGGCGCATGACCCTGTTGTGCCGCGACCGCGAAGGCTATCTGAGCCTGTCTCGGCTGCTCACCCGCGCCTGGATGGAAGGCCACCGCCCCGAAGGCGGCGTGGCGATCCACCCCGAATGGCTGCAGAGCGGCCACGCCAACTTGTTCGCCCTGGCCGGCCGCGACAGCCTGGCCGGGCGCCTGTTTAGCGAAGGCCGCGCCGATCTGGCCGAGCAGCAACTGGCCGACTGGCAACGCGTATTCGGCGATGGCCTGCATCTGGAACTGACCCGCACCGGGCGCGAGGGCGAAGAACGCTTCAACCAGTTCGCCCTGCATGCAGCCGGCGTGCGTGGCCTGCCGGTGGTGGCCAGCAACGATGTGCGCTTTCTGTACGCCAGCGACTTCAATGCGCACGAAGCGCGCGTGTGCATTTCGTCCGGCCGCGTGCTCGACGACCCCAAGCGCCCGCGCGAATACAGCGACCAGCAGTACCTGAAGTCTGCCGACGAGATGGCCGCGCTGTTTGCCGACGTGCCCGACGCGATCGACAACACCCATGCGCTGGCGCAGCGCTGCAATATCGAGATGCGCCTGGGCACCTACTTCCTGCCCGCCTATCCGGTGCCGGAAGACGAAACGCTGGACAGCTGGATCCGCAGCCAGGCGCGCGACGGTCTGGCCGCGCGCCTGGAAAAGAGCCCGATCGCCCCCGGCAAGACCCGCCAGGACTATGTCGACCGGCTGGAATTCGAGCTGGACACCATCATCAAGATGGGCTTCCCCGGCTACTTCCTGATCGTTGCCGACTTCATCCAGTGGGGCAAGAACCAGGGCATTCCGATCGGCCCGGGCCGCGGTTCCGGCGCCGGCTCGCTGGTGGCCTGGGCGCTGCAGATCACCGATCTGGATCCGCTGCCGTACAACCTGCTGTTCGAGCGCTTCCTCAATCCCGAACGCGTGTCGATGCCCGACTTCGACATCGACTTCTGCATGGATCGCCGCGACGAGGTGATCGACTACGTGGCGCGCAAGTACGGGCGCGAGCGGGTCAGCCAGATCATCACCTACGGCACCATGGCGGCCAAGGCGGTGGTGCGCGACGCCGGGCGCGTGCTCGGCTTCACCTATGGCCTGGTCGACAGCGTGGCCAAGCTGATCCCCAACATCCTGGGCATCACGCTCAAGGATGCGATGGGCGAAGGCAAGGATTCGGAGATGGCCTCGCCGGACCTGATCCAGCGCTATCAGGTCGAAGACGACGTGCGCGACCTGATGGACCTGGCGCGCCAGCTCGAGGACCTCACCCGCAACGCCGGCAAGCACGCCGGCGGCGTGGTGATCGCGCCCGAGCCGCTCTCCGAGTTCTGCCCGCTGTTCGCCGAACACGACGAGGGCGGGCGCGGCAAGAATCAGGTCACCCAGTTCGACAAGGACGACGTCGAAGCGGTCGGCCTGGTGAAGTTCGACTTCCTCGGCCTGCGCACGCTGACCATCATCGATTGGGCGGTCAAGGCGATCAACGTGCGCCACGCGCGCGCCGGCATCGACCCGGTCGACATCACCACCCTCCCCCTCGACGACGTGCCCACATACAAGGGCGTGTTCGCCTCGGGCAATACCGGCGCGGTGTTCCAGTTCGAATCCTCGGGCATGCGCCGCCTGCTCAAGGACGCGCGCCCGGACCGTTTCGAAGACCTGATCGCGCTGGTGTCGCTGTACCGCCCCGGCCCGATGGATCTGATCCCGGACTTCAACGCGCGCAAGCACGGCCAGCAGGAGATCATCTACCCGGATCCGCGCACCGAGGCCATCCTCAAGGACACCTACGGGATCATGGTGTACCAGGAGCAGGTGATGCAGATGGCGCAGATCGTCGGCGATTATTCGCTGGGCGGCGCCGACCTGCTGCGCCGCGCGATGGGCAAGAAAGTGCCGGCCGAAATGGCCAAGCACCGCGAGATCTTCCGCGAGGGCGCAGCCAAGGGCGGCGTGAGCGCGCACAAGGCCGACGAAATCTTCGACCTGATGGAGAAGTTCGCCGGCTACGGCTTCAACAAGTCGCACGCCGCCGCCTACGCGCTGGTCAGCTACCAGACCGCCTGGCTGAAACGGCATTACCCGGCCGAGTTCATGGCCGCCACGCTGTCTTCGGACATGGACAACACCGACAAGGTGGTCGGCTTCCTCGACGAGGTGCGCAACCTCGGCTTGACCGTCAAGCCGCCGCGCGTCAACGAATCGGCCTACATGTTCGAGGCCGCCACCCCGGACACGATTCAGTACGGCCTGGGCGCGATCAAGGGCGTCGGCCAGAGCGCGTGCGAGGCGATCATCGAAGAACGCGAGCGCGGCGGCCCTTACACCACGCTGCTGGATTTCTGCACGCGTGTGGGCACCGCAAAGCTCAACCGGCGCACGCTGGAGGCGATGGTCAATGCCGGCGCGATGGACGGCCTGGGCAAGAACCGCGCCTCGCTGATGCTGCAGCTGCCGGAGGTGATGAAAGCCACCGAGCAGATGGCGCGCGAGCGCGCCTCGGGGCAGAACTCGCTGTTCGGCGGGCCGGACCCGAGTGCACCGGCACTGCGTCTGGACCTGCCCGAAAGCAAGGAATGGCCGCTGGGCCAACTGCTCACCGGCGAGCGCGAAACGCTGGGCTTCTATCTCAGCGGCCACCCGTTCGACCCGCACCGCGACGAAGTGCGCGAGCTGGTCGGCTGCGATCTGGGGGCGTTGGAAAAGATTCTCGCCTCGCAGCAGCGTGGCGGCGGTGGGGGCGGCGGCGATGGCGAAAAACGTGCCTGGCGCCCGGAAGTCAGCGCCATTCTCGCCGGCCTGGTGGTCGGCGTGCGTCGCAAGGGCGACAGCCAGGTGTTCGTGCAACTGGAAGACGGCCGTGGCCGGGTCGAGTGCAGCGCGTTTTCCGATGCGATGGCCGAGTTCGGGCATCTGCTCACCCGCGACCGCATCCTGATCGTCAAGGGCGGCCTGCGCGAGGACGAATTCAACGGCGGCTACAGCCTGCGCATCCGCCAGTGCTGGGACTACGAGCAGATCTGCGCCGACCACGCGCAACGCCTGTCACTGCGCCTGGACCTGCGCGAAAAACAGGCCTGGAAGCGCATCGACGCCTTGCTGGCCAAGCACCGCCCCGGCAAGACGCCGCTGCGCCTGGACCTGCTGCTACGCGCCCAAAGCGGCGGCGTCGCCGGCATGCTCGACCTCAACGGCAGCCACTCGGTGCGCATCGACCAGCACCTGATGGACAGCCTGCGCGCCGACCCGGCAGTGCGCACCTTGAAGATCAAGTACAGCCCACCGTGGGCGTGAGGGGCCGGGATTGGGGATTCGGGATTCGGGATTGGCAAGAGCGGCGCTGCTACGTTCGGGTTGCTCTGGACCGCTGTTGCGAATCCCCAATCCCGAATCCCCGCATCCGAACGGTTCCGTACGGGTCGGGCGCACCGCTTCAGCTACACTTCCCGCCTTACGTTGACGACACCACTGCATGAATCCTAACTACCTCGACTTCGAGCAACCCATCGCCGATCTGGAAGCCAAGATCCAGGAACTGCGCAAGGCCAGCACCGGCCCTGCAGTCAACGTGGACACCGAGGTGCGTGCGCTGCGCGACAAGCTGCGCATACGCACCGCTCAGATCTTCCGCGACCTCTCCGCCTGGCAGGTCTCGCAGCTGGCGCGCCACCCGCAGCGCCCGTACACGCTGGACTACATCAACACCATCTGCGACGAATTCCAGGAACTGGCCGGCGACCGCGCCTATTCCGATGACAAGGCGATCGTCGGTGGCCTGGGCCGCATCAATGGCCGTCCGGTGGTCATCATCGGTCACCAGAAAGGCCGCGACACCAAGACCAAGGTTGCGCGCAACTTCGGCATGCCGCGCCCGGAGGGCTACCGCAAGGCGCTGCGCCTGATGAAGCTGGCCGAGCGTTTCCGCCTGCCGCTGCTGACCTTCATCGACACCCCCGGCGCCTATCCCGGCATCGGCGCCGAAGAGCGCGGCCAGTCCGAAGCGATCGCACGCAACCTGCTGGAAATGGCCGAACTGAAAGTGCCGGTGATCTGCACCGTGATCGGCGAAGGCGGCTCCGGCGGCGCGCTGGCGATCGGCGTGGGCGACCGCACCTTGATGCTGGAATACGGCACCTATTCGGTGATCTCGCCCGAAGGCTGCGCCTCGATCCTGTGGAAGGACGCGGCCAAGGCCAAGGACGCTGCCGAGCAGCTCGGCCTCACCGCCAAGCGCCTGAAAGGCCTGGGCCTGGTCGACAAGGTGATTCGCGAACCCACCGGCGGCGCGCATCGCAATCCCGAGCAGATGGGCAAGCGTCTGAAAGCGGTGCTGCTCAACGAGCTGGACGCGCTGGAAAAGATCCCGGTCGACGCACTGCTGCAGCAGCGTTACGAGCGCCTGCGCAGCTACGGCGCTTACGAAGGCAACTGATCGGCGGTTGACTCACGATGGCGCAGAGCGCGCCATCGCACCGCCAGGCACGCATGAAAAGGATGTCCGCACAATGAGCCCGCTACTGCTGTTGTCGCTGGTGTTACAGGCCGCCTGCTGCGTGCACGTGGTGCGTAGTGGCCGCCCGCTGTACTGGATCTTCATCCTGCTGGCGTTTTCCTTGCTGGCGGTCCTGGTCTACGTGTGCGTGGCGGTGATCCCGGACCTGCGCAACGACCCCACGGCGCGCCGTGGACTGCGCAAGGTGCGTCAGCGCATCGATCCGCAACGCGAACAACGCGACGCTTCGCGGCAACTGGATGTGGCCGACACTCCGGAAAACCGCCGTCGGCTCGCGCAGACGCTGCTGGAACAAGGCGACTACACGCGTGCGGCAGAGCTCTACCAGGGCGCGCTGCGTGGCATCTACCGCGACGATCCAGACTTGATGCTGGGCCTGGCCAAGGCGCAGTACGGGCTGGGCCAGGCGGCGGAAACACGCAAGACCCTGGACGCATTGATCGCCGCCAATCCCAATTACCGTTCGCACGACGGGCATCTGCTGTATGCACGCGCGGTTGAAGACAGCGGCAGCATCGACGAGGCGCTGCACGAGTACGAGACGCTTGCGCAAGGCTATCCGGGCGAAGAAGCACGCGTGCGCTATGCGCAATTGCTGCTGCGCGCTGCGCGCCAGCAGGAGGCCAAGGCCATCTTCGAGCAGGTGCTACGCCACGCGGCCGCCTCGCCCAAGCATTACCAGCGCGAACAACGCGCCTGGATCGACATCGCACGCAAAGGTCTGAGCGAGCTGGGCGTCGACGCGTAATTGCTACCTGACCCAGTCAACCTGCGTCGGCCAGCGCCTCGGCTCGGCACACGCCGTCTGTTCGTCAACAGCGCTCAAAACGGCTTGGCGAGCACCAGCCAGATCACGCCGACCAACAAGAACACCGGCACTTCGTTGAACAACCGCAGCGCGCGGCCGCTGGGCACGGCGCGCCCCTGGTCCACGCCCTTCAACCAGCGCCCGGACACGATGTAGTGCGCCAGAATCAGCGCCACTGCAAAGAGTTTCGCGTGCATCCAGCCGCCAGCCACCATCGTCGGGAAGTCAGGAATCACCCGATAGCCTTGCCACAACACCGCACCCAGCACCAGCGCCAGACCCAGCATGCTGTGGCCGAACTTGTAGAGGCGGCGCCCCATCAGCACCAGGCGCGCGCGCACTGCGGGTTCGGCGCCGGCTTCGGCGATATTGACCAGGATGCGCGGCAGGTAGAACACCGCGGCCATCCAGGCGATGACGAACAACAGGTGGAAGGTCTTGATCCACAGATACAGGGTCATGGGCTGGCTTCGCTGGCTGGCGTAGGATGGCCCGCATTTTCACCTATCCGCTTGCGCGAAAGCACATCCGTCCATGCATCAGCCCGACGACAAACAGTACGACGCCCACTATTTCAGCCGCTGGTATCGCGATGCCGGGCTAGCCGACCCGGCGCGCCTGCGACGCAAGGTCGCACTCGCGGTGAGCCAGGCCGAGTACTACCTGGAGCGCCCGATCCGCAGCGTGCTGGATATCGGCTGTGGCGAGGCCGCGTGGCGCGCACCGTTGCTGGCGCTGCGGCCAAAGCTCAGTTATCTGGGTTTCGACAGCAGCGCCTATGCAGTGCAGCGCTACGGGCGCAGCCGGCAGATCCACCCTGCCCGCTTCGGCGACTTCGCCTGGCTGCGCCCGTGTGCGCCGGTGGATCTGCTGATCTGCTCGGACGTGCTGCATTACGTACCCACGCGTGAGTTCAACCAGGGCCTGCCCGGACTGGCCGAGATGTGCGCAGGCGTGGCGTTTCTGGAGACATTTGCGCAGGAGGATGCCTTCGAAGGCGATCACGATGGTTTTCAGCCGCGGCCGGCGCGCTGGTATCGGCGCCGCTTCGCCAGCGTGGGCTTTGCGGCGCTGGGATCGCATTGCTGGTTGTCGCCGCAGTTGGGTGGGGAGGCATCGGCACTGGAGCGCGGTTGAGAGTAGTCCGTTGGTTGCTTGAATGACTTACCGCGTGTGGCTTTGCCCCGTACCCTCACCCCAACCCCTCTCCCGCAGGAGAGGGGCTTCGATAGTCCTACTACTAACGCGATCTTCCGTAGCGCTAAGCCGTTCGGAAGATCACAAATGGCGGCAGATGAAGCTGCTTACGCTTGCCATAGCTCCTATGACAACCTTTACCGTCCGCAGCCCCATTAAGGTGCAAATGCGCCAAAGCGGGTATGCTGCGTGGCAGCAAAGCCGCACGGATGGGTGGAATGCTTTATCAACTGCACGAGCTAACCCGTAATCTGCTCGCCCCCTGGGTGCATCAGGCCCAGGCGAACGCCAAGATGTTCTCCGACCCCGACAGTCTGTGGGCCTCGCTCCCGGGCGCCGAACGCATGGCAGCCAGCAATGAGCTGTTCCATCGCCTCGGCAAGGAATACGAAAAGCCGGCCTGGGCGCTCGACGATGTCGAGGTCGATGGCCACTCGCTGCCGATCATCGAACGCGAAGTCCTGAGCAAGCCGTTCTGCCGCCTGCTGCGCTTCAAGCGTTTCAGCGACCATGTCGAGCTGATCGGCACGATGAAGCAGCAGCCGGCCGTGCTGGTGGTGGCGCCGTTGTCCGGCCACCACGCCACCCTGCTGCGCGACACCGTGCGTACCCTGCTGCGCAACCACAAGGTCTACGTGACCGACTGGGTCGACGCGCGCATGGTGCCGCTGGAAGCCGGCGCGTTCCGGCTCGAGGACTACATCAGCTACATCCAGGAATTCATCCGCCACATCGGCGCCGACCGCCTGCATGTGGTGAGCGTGTGCCAGCCCACCGTGCCGGTGCTCGCGGCGGTATCGCTGATGGCCACCAACGATGAGCCCACGCCGCGCTCGCTGGTGATGATGGGCGGGCCGATCGATGCACGCCGCAGCCCGACCCAGGTCAACAACCTGGCCACCGAGAACGGCATCGAGTGGTTCCAGAACAACCTGATCCACACCGTGCCGTTTCCCTATCCGGGGCATGGCCGGCAGGTGTATCCGGGCTTCCTGCAGCACGCCGGTTTCCTGTCGATGAATCCCAACCGACACGTGATGTCGCACTGGGATTTCTACACCGATCTGGTCAAGGGCGACCTGCAGGATGCGCAGGCGCACCGGCAGTTCTACGACGAATACAACGCCGTGCTCGACATGCCGGCCGAGTATTACCTGGACACGATTCGCGTGGTGTTCCAGGACTTCTTGCTGCCGCAGGGCAAGTGGAAAGTGGACGGTCAGTTGGTGAAGCCGTCGGCGATCCGCAATACCGCACTGCTCAGCATCGAAGGCGAACTGGACGATATCGCCGGCCTCGGTCAGACCGAAGCGGTGCACGATCTGTGCACCGGCATCGATGCGGCGCATCGCCGTCATCTGGTGGTGGAAGGCGCCGGCCATTACGGCATCTTCAGCGGCCGTCGCTGGCGCGAAGTGGTGTACCCGCAGGTGCGCGAATTCATCGCTCGCTACGATGCCGACCCGGTCGGCAGCCGCGACCCCGCCACCGTCACCCCGATCCGCAAGCGCGGCAAACGCGCTTGATCAGGTGAAAAAAAAGCGCCTTGATCGATCTTGATCAAGGCGCTTTTTTATGGGCAGATTCTTGGTTCATGCAAAGACAGAGTAGTGCGTGGTCGAGTGGTCGAGCGCGCGGTGCCCTCGCCGCCCGCGGGACACGCCGCAAGTACCTCCCTGTAGGCTCGGTGGCGGCATCCATGCCGCTACACGGTCCCGCAATCGGCGAGGACACCGCACCAGAAAGTGAGCCGGCTGCTTTGTTGAAAACATGCATACCGACCAGCTCGACTGGTCCTTGCCCGCCCACCGTCGCGGGACCTTACGCGGCATGGATGCCGCGCAAGAGCCTACATGGACGTACTTGCGGCGTGTCCCGCGATGGTGGGCGGGCAAGGGCCCTGCAGCCAATCCACAGATCACCCGCTCTGCAACTGATCTATCCGCACTGTCCAATCACTTCCACGACAACCGGGATTTCAAGTCGTAGCGTCTTTCAGGTTCTGCACTGCAGACCACGCGGTACTGCAGCGATCGCAGTCGCATGTCGCATGTCGCATGTCGCACAACACGCAATCACGCAATCACGCAATCACGCAGTGCACTCAACTTTCGCCACTTTTGACCAGCAAATGCTTGGCGAACATCCCATGCAGCTTGCCGAAGGCGCGTGCCAGATGCAGCGTGACGAACAGCAGCAGCACGCCGACGACAAACAACGGCAGCGCCAGCAAGGGGCTGGTGACATCCACGCCATCCCAGGTCAGCACCGCCGTGTTGTCGAACAGCAGCGCCAGCGGAGAAGCGGCCAAGCCCAGCGACAACGACAACAAGGTGGTGAACACGCTGAAGTAAATAATGCCCAGCGGCAGCATCAGCAGGAAGTACAGCATCGTGCTCCAGGTGCGCGCATCGGTGAACATCGCACCGATGCGTTGCAGCCAGCCACCTTGCGGCCCGGGATGGGCGGGACGACGCGGCATGCGCACACCCAGTAGCGTCTCCACGACGCGGCCTTCCACCAGTGACAGCACACGCACCGACCCGAAAAACAGCACAAGCAGCGGCACACCGATGATCAGGATCAACAGGCCTGCCGACAGACTCGCGCCGGTCACCACCCAGGTGAAATAGAACACGCCGGTGACCAGCGACAGCAGCATGTAGAACAATGCGCCGTACGTGCGCGGGTCGGCCGCGACGCCGAAGAACCTGCCCATCCAGGAACTGCGTTTGGGCGGTAGCGGCGGACGCAGTGCGCGCGTCACCGTCACTTCGGTCTCGCGATAGATCTCGGCCACTTCATCCGGCGCGCCGTAGCTGCTGGCCACGCCGGCGATCACCTCGGCCTCGCTCTTGTCAGCGTGCTCGGCCAGTTCGGCGCGCAGGTACTCCTCGGCATCGTAGAGTGCGTCCTGGATCATCGCCGGGTCCGCGCCGGCCAGGGCCTGGCGCAACTGGGTCAGGTAATCGGGAATGGTGGTCGGCAACGGACGTGTCTGCGCAATGGTCGTCATGGGTGAGTCCCCTCAAGCACTGAATCAACGGAATCGCGGGTGGCGCGCCAGGCGGCGGTCCAGTCGCGCAGGCAATCACGCCCGGTTTGGGTGATGCGGTAGTAGCGCCGCGGCGGACCGGACGCAGAGGGCTCGACATGGCTCTGCAGCAGCCCTGCCGCTTCCAGATTGCGCAGTACCGGATACAGCGCACTCTGCTTGCCACTCAGCACGCCATCCAATCGCTCCAGGCGCTTGGCGATCAGGTAGCCATACAGCGGCTCGTCGGCTTGCGCCAGCACTGCCAGCAACGCCAGCGACACGGTGCCGGCGCTCAGTTCTTTCTGAAATTTTCGTAGGTAGGCATCCGGCTCGGTCATCGCCATCTCCACTAGGTTGAAGGCAATGCTAGTGTGGAGTTAGGTATAGCGGATGTGCTGTTAGTCATGGAGGCGGGATGCGTCATTCGGGATTGGGAATTCGCAAAACACACCGACTTGAATTTTCCTTGCATCGGTTTAAGCGAACTGAAGCGGAATTGGCAGGCCAATCAATACGCTGCTTCTGCGAATCCCCAATCCCGAATAGCAAATTCCGGCGCATGTGCTTAGGGCCTGTTAACACATCCGAAGCCAATCAACGACTAGGGAAGATCTGAACAACCAGTCAGTATCTTCGAAGTTCAAGCAGCCTTGTCGAGATGAGGCGTGTAGTTGGCTTGAAGTGCGTAAGGCATGCGTTTTCTGGCGGCATCTCCTGCCGCCAGGCAGCATT
>NZ_JBEOLS010000026.1:0-62973 GCF_040279205.1 Xanthomonas hortorum | reverse complement strand
ACCTGCTTCAGCGTGGCGACGATCTGGCTCTCGGTGAACTTGCTCTTGCGCATCGTTGGTCTCCTCGGTGGCTAGTGTGCCCGGAGACCTCTAGTTATGGATGGATCAATTTTACGGGAGGCTGACACTGGCACCTTCGCAAAAACCTGGGCAATGGAGCGTGCGTACGACAGCTACCAGGCATTAGTCGACGACCCCGAGATCGACATCGTCTACGTTGCCACGCCCCACAGCGAGCATCTGGAACATGGCTTGTTGGCGCTGCGCGCCGGCAAACATGTGTTGATCGAAAAACCCATGACTACCTGCGCGGACGACGCGCGCGTGCTGGTGCAGGAAGCACGCGCACGCGGCCTTTTCCTGATGGAAGCGATGTGGAGCCGGTATCTGCCTCACACCTCGGTGCTGCGCAAACTGCTGGCCGATGGCGCGATCGGCGAGGTCCGGCATGTCTTTGCGGACCTCAGTCAAATCGGCCCCAATGATCCGATGCATCGGCAACGCCGACCGGAGCTCGGCGGCGGAGCGTTGCTGGATCTGGGGGTGTATACCGTGCAGTTCTCATCGATGATCCTGGCCGCACCCACCGCCATCACCGCAACCGGTGCGCTCACCGACACCGGCGTGGATGCGTTTTCGACCGTTGTGCTCTCGCATGCAGGAATCGCGCAATCCACCCTGATCAGTTCCATCGTAGCCCGCAGCAGCTCGGTCGCTTATGTCACAGGCACCGAAGGCCGCGTCGACCTTGCAGGGGACTTCCATAACCCCACAACCCTGCGTCTGGTCGGCAACGATTACGCCAGCCAACCGGCGCTATGGGCAGATCCGACCGGCGTCAACGGCTACGACGGGCTGTCCTGGCAAGCCACCGCTGCCGCACGCTATATCGGCGAAGGGCGCAAGGAATCGCCACTGCATCCACTCGACGAAGTGGTCCAGATCATGACCACCCTGAATGTGGCGCGCGCGCAGTTGGGCGTTGGCACCACAGCTTAGGACGTCAAACAGCCGCTCTTAATCCGCATCCCGGCGCACGCGCGTTCGGTAGGCGGACACGTTGTCGCCATCGATGTGCTTGGCTTGCGTGCCGGTGATCGTATCGACCTTGCGGTCCGAGCCGGTCACTGGCTTTGCATCGACCGTCGTTTCCCGCTCGAAGGCATGCGACTGATCGGTATTGCGGTAGTACTGGTAGAGCACCCAATACAGCGCAGACGCACCGACCGGGCCGGCCAGCAGTAACCACAGTCCGTTGTTGTCGCTCATGCGGTCACCGCCACGATCCAGAGGGCAATTCCTTCGATTACGGTACCGGCGGTGAGTGCGGCCAGCAACAGTTTCCACTGCTGCACCGGCACGCTGCCCATGGTCTCGCCGGTACGGCCATTCACCGCGATGTAGTGCAGCATGCCGCCGCCACGTCCGGGTTGGTGGTACGAGTACAGCCACACCGGTAGATACATCGACACCCAGCGCGTGCCATGGACATCCAGCCGCTCCACCTCCCAACGCACGCCGCGGTCGTAGCGGCGCACCGAGCTTTCCACTTGTACGCGGGCGATCGACAGCAGTTGATCTTCCAGTCGTGGCCTTAGCTGCTCGACATCGCGGTCGCGCTTTTCCGAGGTGAACCCCGCCAGATACGATGCGTTCCACTTCACTGCATTCTTGGTGTCGAATGGCAGGATCGTGTTGATGATGTTGTTGGTGTTGACCCGGCTATCCAGGTTGCCGCGCTCGGCAGACGATTCCAGCGGCAGATCGTCCACCGTGAATTCCACCTGCCGCTGCACCTGGTACACGTCGGCGTCGTAATAGGTGCGCTTGTTCTTTTCGGTGCCTTGCGTGTACTGCCGCGTCTTGATCTCGCCCGTGCCGCTCACGCTGGCGCTAACGCTGCCATCGACGATCATGTAAGGCAGGTAGACACCCACAACGTTCTCCGGCGTGAACTGCTGTTTGAAGGCCTTGAGCGCAAACAGGCGCCGCTTGTCCACAAACTGTCGGATACGAGCCACGGCATCGTCTTTGTTGATGTGGAAGGGCAGCACTGCGTCGGGCACCGCACCATTGGCCACCTGCTCGTTGACGCCGAACACATGCCGGCACCAGTGGCAACGCGCCGTCATCGTGCTCTGCGTATTGATGGTCACCTCGGCGCCGCAGCCAGTGCACTTGAAACTCATCAGGCTGGCGGCGTCTGCAGCAATATCCTGCGCGCCCGAAGCGATGACCGTGCCGCGTAATTCGCTGATGCCTTCGCCGAATCCGAAGACTTCTTCCACCCGCGCGCCGTGCCATTCGTGACGACAGAACTGGCAGACCAATAGATCGGTGCCGAGCTTGGGCCGGATATCGCTGGCGCCGCATTTGGGGCAGCGATTGAGGCCGTCCTTGAGCTCGGGGGCGGCGGTGTCGATGGCCAGCGGGTCGGGCGCCTGCAGCTCGTTGCGGATTGGGGCGGGCAGGGTGGCGGGGTCGAGCTTGAAACTACCCGGCAACGGCGGTACGTCCTGCGGCGAACCGGAGCCGGTCGCAGGCGCTGCGGACAGCGGCGGCAACGGAGGAGGTGTCGCCGGCAACGGCGGCGGGATGCGGGAGTCGGACATGATGGCGGCGCGTCTCGCTTACAGGCCCAACGCCTTGGCTTTTGCCGCGTTGTAGTCGTCCTGCGTGATCAGCCCAAGGTCCAGCATTTCCTTGGCCTTCTTCAATTTGGCGACTGCGTCGTCGGCAGCGGGTGCAGCGGGCGCGACCGGCTGTTGCAGACCGCCAACGCCACCCACCATGCCGGTCGCCATGCCCACGCCCACCAAACCTGCAGCGCCGCCGTGCTCGCCCGCAGACTGGATGCCTTGCGCCACACTCGCCTGCAAATTGGAGTTGCCGCGTGCGCCCGCCAGTACGTCGGCGCGCTGCACGGTCTTGAGCAATTCCCGCGTGTTCGCGTCGTATTCGATCGACACGATGGCCGTCTTGACGATGGCCAGACCGCGCTCGGAGTTCCACTGATACGCCTGCTCGACCGCATCGGACAGACTCTTGGCAAAGCCGAGCGAATCCTGCTGCAGCCGCGCGATGCGGTTGCCTTTGCCCGGATCGTTCGTATACAGGCTGAAGGCCGGTGCCAGCGCACTCACTACCTCGTTGAACAGCTGGCTGGCAGCAGCGTTGTCCAGATCAGTGAAATCGAACACCTGGCCCGGCTGCAGGTAGCGCGCAGGCACGAAGTTCTTCACGAACAAAATGGGGTCGACAATCTTCAACGTATACGAGCCACGCGTGATCGCGCCGACTTGCGTCCCAAGAAAACCATCGTCCCAATAGATCTCCGACTGCGTGCCGAATCGGTTGTCGGGCAGCTCCTTCAGCGACACGAAGAACGCGGCCTGCTGCGCGCCGGGCTGGCCACCGAACTTGAAGCGCTCCCAGCTCTGCCGGATCAGCGGCGTGACCAGGCCATCGCCGGCGAAGATCGACTGCGCATTGACATCGTCGGAGCGCCATTCGTAACCACCCGGCTCGGCGACAAACCCGGTGATCGCACCGTCCTGCAACAACAGCAGCCCGTAACCCTCGGGCACGACGATCTTCGAGCCGTTGCTGATGATGTTCGAAGACGCGTTGGTGTTGGCACCGCGCCCGGCGTTGCTTCCACTCGGCACCGCAGCGAACAGCGCGGCGGTGGAAGGCAGGCCAGCCGGCACGGTGTAGAAGTCCTTCCACTGATCAGCAAGCACGCCACCGACTGCACCTGCTACCGCCTGCAAAAGACCCATGACAACTCCCTGTAATTGGTGACGAGATATTGATGATGGGTGTTGCGCCCACCGCGTTCGCCGCACTATATCAGCAGCGCGCTGGCGTTATGGCGTTGCCCATCCGCGCATAGCGTGGTGGTGGTGGTGGTGGTGGTGGTGCTGCAGCAGCGTGTCGCGGTGCGAGCAAGCGCACGATGCGACGGACACAAAAAGCCCCGCATGCGCGGGGCTCTATCGCGGTGTTATCGCCGCCAATCGCACAATGGCGTAGCAGCCGCTGTCAGCCTTATGGCAGATCGCACTTGAGTTTCGCGTCCACGTAATAAGGCTTGGGAACCTCCGGATTCTTGCTGGTCTTTTCGAACACCACCTCGAACGAATCCAGATCCGGCTTGCCCTGACGTCCCGTGCAGGCATCCTGCAATTTCTTCTTGACTGCCGCGATGCCAGCATCGCGATTGGCGCCGTCGGCGCTGTTGGTCAGATTGGCGACCTCTGCAAATGCCGGCGAACTCATGCCCAACAAGCCAGCAACAACCATAAGAGCGTGCAGCTTTTTCATACAATCTCCTTTGCGATGTCTTTAGATCTTCCGGGGTGCATGGACGCCAGCGGCGATCGAGGCTTGGCGAAACAGGGCGCCGCGAGCTGTCCAGCCCGGCGCAGCATAGGCCGGTCGAGTTAAGGCATCGTGCATACGCGCGTATGCGCCGTAGCGGATCGCCTCAACGTGTTGGCCATCTGCAGATTCGATCACCTCTCAAACGCAAACGGCCCGGACAAGCCGGGCCGTTTGCGACGCACAAGATCAGAACTCCTGCCAGTCGCTTGCATCGTGCGAGGCGCCTGCGGCCACCGCGCGCTTCGGTGCAGCTGGCGGGCGTATCGGGCTTTTGGCAGCGGCAACAGTTCGTCCAGCAATCACACTGAGCTTTGCAGCAACCGGCGTTGTCGAACGCAGGGTGCGCGTGCTGTCGTCGCTGATCTTGAACACGGACACTGCCTGCGTCAGCTGCACAGCCTGTTCTTCCATCGAGCGTGCCGCGGCGGTGGCTTCTTCCACCAGTGCTGCGTTTTGCTGGGTGGTTTCGTCCATCTGCGTCACGGTGGTGTTGACTTGTTCGATACCGGCCGACTGTTCCTGCGAGGCCGCAGAAATCTCGCCCATGATGTCGGTTACGCGCTGCACGCTTGCAACGATTTCCGCCATCGTGGAGCCCGCCGTATGCACCAGCGTCGAGCCTTCGGCAACCCGCTCGACCGAATCGTCGATCAGACTCTTGATCTCCTTCGCCGCAGCAGTGGAACGCTGGGCGAGGGTGCGCACTTCCGACGCCACCACCGCAAAGCCGCGGCCTTGTTCGCCGGCACGTGCGGCTTCCACCGCAGCATTCAACGCGAGGATGTTGGTCTGGAACGAGATACCGTCGATGACCGAGATGATGTCGGCAATCTTCTTGGACGAGGCTTCGATACCAGACATGGTGCCCACGACCTTGCTCACGATCTCGCCGCCCTGCGATGCAACGCTTGCCGCACCGATTGCCAACTGATTGGCTTGACGGGCGTGCTCGGCATTCTGGCGCACGGTGGAGGTCAGTTCTTCCATCGAAGCGGCGGTTTCTTCCAAGTTGGCCGCCTGCTGCTCGGTACGCTGCGACAGATCCTGATTGCCGGCGGCGATTTCGCTGGCGGCCGAGTTGATGGATACGGCCGAGTGCTGAATGCGGCCGACAATCTCTGCAAGTTGTGCAGCAGTGGCATTGGCGTCGTCACGCATCTGCGCGAACACGCCCTTGAACTCGCCACTCATCCGCGCGGTGAGGTCGCCTGCGGCGATGGATTGCAGCAGCGACGACAGCGATTGCAGGTTGCCATCGGCCGTGGCCATGAGCTGGTTGAGGCTATCGACCATCACATGGAAATCGTATTGGAAACGATCGGCATCGCCGCGTGCGGTGAAGTCGCCATTGGCCGCAGATTGCGCCAGCTGTTTGATCTCGTGATTCATTGCAGACAGGTTGGCCTTCACCTCGTCCATGGTCTGCGTCAGCACCGCCTTCTCGCCGGGCAGGCGGTCCATGCTCTCGCTGAGGTCGCCGATGGCGTAACGCCCCATGATGCGCGCCAGATTTGTCTGCACGGCCAGATGCGAGGCCACCAGCGTATTGGTGTCCTTGGCCATGCGGCCGTAGTCGCCGGGAAACGCCGTGGCGTCGATGCGGAAGCTAACCTGGCCATCGTCGTGGCGCTTGGCCATGTCGCTCTGTGCAGTGAGCAAGGATTGCAGCTGCGTCTGCATGCCACGCATGGCACGCAGCAGGCGGCCGGTTTCATCCTTGGCGTCGCTTTCCACGTTGTTGTCCAGCTGCCCGTTGGCAATTGCCTCTGCAGCCTTGGTTGCACGTGCGAGCGGCTGGGTCAGGCTGCGGGTGATGAGCCAGGCAAGCAGGCTGCTGATCACCACCACGGCAATGCCACCGGAGACGATCAGCAGCTTGCCGCGATTCATCGACGCCACTGCATCGGCATAGGCTTGCTGGCTCTGACCTTCCTGACGCGTCACCAGCTCGCGGATTTTGTCCTGCCATGCAATCGTCGCCGGGCGCGCCTTTTCGCTGAGCAGCGCTTGCGCCGGCGTATTGTCGTTTTGAGCAGCGAGCTCCATGACCTGATCGTTGATTTTTCCCGAGATTGCGCGGCGCGCATCCATCTCGGCGCGAATCTTGCGGCCTTCCTCGGAGCTGGGCAACGTGTCCAGCTTGGCACGCAGCTCGCTGTAGCGCTGGCGCTGCGCCTTGATGGTGGAGAGCGCTTCGTTGTTGAGTTCATCGCTGGTGGCCATGGCATAGGTGCCGAGCGCAATCAGGATCGATGAATTAGCATCCAGCATGCCATTGCCGATCTGGATCTTGGCCATACGATCGAGCACGATGAAATCGAACTGTTGTCGTGCGTTGGCCATGGTGATCAAGCCCGTCGCCACCAGCAGGCTCGACAATAGAATCAAGATTCCAAAAGCGACGCCGAGACGGCGACCGACGTTATAGCGTTGCAAGTAGGCAGTCATGCGAATCGTCCTGATGTCCAGTAAGTGGCACCGGCTAGCAGGCCGCGTGATGTTCGCGTGAGTGCCTCGGCAACGTGATAACGACGCGAAAATCGGAAACTTGAACCGCGCGCTCCAGGCTGCATTTAGCTTGCATTTTCGTTCACGTACGTCAGGAAAAAACCGACTGGCAGCGTAATGATTATGTGCGTGAGAATGCTGATACCACTGGTCGGTTCGCCTCCAGCAGAGGCTTGTACGCAACAAGCAGGGTTTTCCACGCTTGTTGCGTCGCATGCGATCAAGCCCGCGCCGTCGCCTCGCGTACGAAGTCTTCATAGGTGCGCAGCGGGCGCCCCAGCATGGCCTGCAGTTTTTCTACCGTGCCGTCGGCTGCCTGCATGCCGAATGTCTGGATACCGGCCATCATCAGGCGCATGTCGTAGGCCAGCCAGGATGGGCCGTAGGCCGCCATCTGCGCTTCGAACGCGGCCACATCGTCGCCCGCGCAGGCGATCTCGCGCCCAAGCGCTGCACTCCAGACCTTCGCAACGGAGCTGCCCGTGACGGCATGCGGGCCAACCAGTTCGAGCGTGACACGTGCGAGCGCGGCAGGTGCACGGTCGCGTCGCAGCAGTTCGACAACCGCGATGTCTGCGATATCGCGCGCATCGATCATGGCCACACCTGCAGAGCCGATCGGCATCGGGTAGACACCGTAATCCTGAATCGTCTGCTGGATCATCGCTTCGTTCTGCATGAAGTACGCAGGACGCAGAATCGTTGCAGGAATATACAGGCTTTCGATCATGCGCTCCACCGTGTGCTTGCCGGTGAAGTGGGGCACGATTGCGGGCGCGGAGCCGGCGCTGTGGGTGTTGCACACCTCCAGACGTCTGGCGGCGCCCAAGGTGCGCGCCTTTGTGGACTTCATGTGCGACAGAGACCCGGATGTGTCGCTGGTGTTGAAGGGGTAGGGCGGCGCTTCACGCTTGTGCGGGCCAGGCTGCGTAGCGGCCAGCTTGCATGCAACATCGCCCGGAAAGATCCGCAACCGAGTTCCAGACTGCGCTGCCAAGGCGCTCGATCAATAAACCTGGTCAACTTACGGATGATAGGCGACGCTGCGCGTCCTAAGACACGCTGGCCTGTGGGACGCACCACGCTGTCATAAGTTCGGTAGAGCCGCCTCGCGCTCTCGAATGTTTATCGGGGTGCGGCAAGTCCTCTACAACGCGCTGGCCTTGATCCGGCTCGGCGTGTCCGGATCACAAGATGTCGGACTCATCTGCACGATGCGTGGACGATGCGCCGGTCATCATGCGCGCCTGGTGGATAGAGGTGTTACATGGCGAAGCCGACGCTGTTCTTCCTGCACGCCCTCGGGTCCAGCAGTAACGAGTGGTCTGGTGTGATCCAGCGATTGGAGGCGCGCTTCGATTGTGTGGCGCTCGATATTCCAGGCTTCGGAGACGCGCCGCCGCTGCAGCATGTCGACACCGCCGCACTGGTTGCCTGGTTTGTCGACGAGGTGATTCGGCGGCAACCGACGTGCTGGTTTGCGATCGGACACAGCATGGGCGGAAAGATCGCCACCCTGGCAGCAGCGCAGACGCGCGATGGCATGGCCGGGCTTGCCGGCCTGGCAGGCATGATCCTGGTCGCGGCGTCGCCGCCGGCGCCAGAGCCGATGGATGAGTCACGCCGACAGACAATGTTGGCTTGGTTCGAAAAGGGCCATCCCACCCGGCAAGAGGCCGAGCAGTTCATCGACGATAACTGTGCGGTGACGTTGCCAGCGCCGGTCAAAAACGCTGCTGTCGATGATGTGCTGCGCACCAGTGCAAAAGCGTGGATCGCCTGGCTCGCGCACGCCAGCCGTGAGGACTGCAGCGCGCAGGCCGGCTGCATGCACGTGCCTGCGTTGATCATCGCCGGCAGAGAAGATGGCGACCTCGGCGAAGCCGCGCAGACAGCGCTGAACGCGCCGCATTATCACGATGCGCGTATCGCCGTCGTGGCCGATGCCGCGCACTTGATTCCGTATGAGCAGCCGGAACACCTCGCGCAGCTGATCGCAGCGCATGTGGATCGCAGCGTGAACAAGTGCCTGCCCGATGACTTCATCAGGTTGCTCAATGCAGACAGGGTCGCCCCGCGCATGCGCAAGCTGCTGCTCAGCCGGCATGCGGGCCCGCCCGCGACTGCGCAAGGCGTGCTGAGCCAACATCAACTGGAACTACTCACCGCAGTCGTTGCGCGTGTATTGGATGGGGCCAGCGATGCGCGCGAGATTGCCCGACGGATGGATATCCAGCTTGCCGAAGGCGCGGGCGATGGTTGGCGCCATGCCGCATTGCCACCCGATCGGCTTGCAGTGCCGCTGGGGCTCGACACGCTCGACGCGCTGAGCAATGGCTTCGCTGGATTACCCGCAGAGACTCAGGATCGTTGGCTGCGCGAGGTGTCTCAATCGACAGCCGGTGATCCCTCGGCGCACGGGCTGGATGCAGCGCAGCTGGCGCACTGGTTCGAAGACGTCCGCGCGGAAGCCGCGCGGATCTGGATCGAGGGTCGGCAGGGAATCTTTACGGCCGGGGCCAAAAACGGCCTAAGCGTCTGAAGTACAAGGCGGATTGCTTCAACCAGGTCGCGAATCCCCCCATTTATGGGGCATGCTCAAGAACCTTGGCGGTATAGCTCAGCGGCGCCACTTCCCTTTCAAGGTCCAGGTGGTAGTCGCCGAAGCGGTTGATGTGACTGGTCCGATATGGCGACAAACCAGCCAAGATATCCGGCGTCAGCTCAATCCCTTCCTTCCGCATCTCAGCCAAAGTCCGGCTCATGCCTTCCACGTTGTGGAGGATGATCATATTGGCCACCAGCTGGCTGTACTTGACGATCTTGCGCTGCTCGTGTTGGACGTTCTCGGCGATGATCCCCTGGCTGCCAAAGAAGACCCATTTCACGAAGCCGTTGTACTCCTCGCTCTTGTTGGTCGCGGCGTGGATCGTTTTGCGAATCTCGTTGTCATCAATGTAGCGCAGCAAGAACAGCGTCCTGACGGCCTTGCCTAGCTCCCGGAAGGCGAAGTACAGCTTGTTCTTCCGGCTGTAGGTACCCAGTCGACGCAAGATCGAGGACGCGGTGATCTTGCCCAGTCGGATCGAGATCACTACCCGCAGCATGTCGTGGAGATGAGTGGCGATCAGTTGCCAGTCGATGCTGTCCCCGAACAATGCCTGGATGTTCTTATAGGCCCTGCCCGGTTCGGGCCGGAAAAATGTCAGCTCCTTGATGTTCCGGATGCGCGGCATCAACTGGATGCCAAGCATGTGGGCCAAGCCGAAGACCGGGTAGCTTTGGGCTTGGGTATCGCCATGGACGATCTCTGGCTGGATATCGGAGGTGTTGGCCAACAGGCCATCGAGGATATAGATTCCCTCGTGCACGCCACAAGGGATGAAGTGGCTGAACAGCGCTACGTATTTATCGGACACGTGGTAGTAGCCGATCCCTCCGTATCCGCCGTAGCGGATGTGATACTCGGACAGCAGGTTGTCCTCGTAGACACTCCACTTGGTGCCATCTGCTGATGCGCTCTTACCGCTGCCCCAATAGCCCGGCAGGTCGAACTTGTTGTAGGTATTGATGACCTCTACGATGGCCTTCTCAAGCACATCCTCGGTCACGTATTTGAGGTTGAGCCAAGCGACCTGGCGCCGACTGAAGCCCTTGATCGACCGCGCCGTCTGGGTCGGACCTAGGTTGCAGCCATAGCAAAATAGCGTGGTGATCACGCGCCGGGGCAGATCTTCGACTTGGCTCTCGGTGCCGGCGATCGGATGGAAGAAGCGGTGCAGATCCAGCCATTGGCTGGCATCGATCAGTACATCTACGATGCTGGACTCGGGGAGCCGTTCGGTGATGAGGCGGTCCACGGTGGCAATCGCGCTGGAGACTTCGGCCCGTTGCCCCTTGCGTAGCACCAAGCGTCCATCCAGGATGTCCGCATGCACATTCTCGGGGAAACGCTTGTCGACCTCATCGGCCAAAGCGGTCAGTTCTGCGCGCAACCCAGCCACGAAAGACTCGGCGTCGGTGGGCAGACCTGACACCTGACCATAGGCTTCCAGTTCCTGGGCCAAGGTGGCTTCATCAACCAGCTGCTCGCGGTAGTCGTCAAAGCGCTCGCTGCTGGGAATAAAGAGATCTCCGGACTTCAGTTCGTCCTTGACCTGCACCAGCACGGCCAGCTCAAAGTACTTGCGGTGCATCCAACCGGCGCCTGCTGCGCTGGCCCGCTTGCCGAACACGTGCTGACGCCAGAGCTTGGACATCCAATCGAAATCCTTTTCCGGGTCCAGGCCCAGGGAAGCGACTTCGATCAACTCACGACGTTGGTTGCGCAGTGACAGCACTGCAGCGATCAACGGCTCCATGCCCGCATCGTGGCTGGTCGCCCGCAAGTTCATCAGCTCCAGCCCATTGAACAGCAGCGGCCTGACCGCGCCGTAGGGCTGCAGCATGAAAGGTAGGTAGTTTTTTCCTGCGTAGGCCATATGCTCTTCGCATTCGGCTAGCAAGGTAGACACTTCGGCTTCTAGGCTGTTGTCGATCGCGTCCACGCGCTGGCTATCGCTGCCATCGAGCTGATAGGCCTGCAGGATCTCCTTGAGCTGACCGATGAGGAAGTCGGCCCGCTTGGCATGTTCGAGCTGATAGGCCAGCAGTTTCTGTTGCGCGGTGTTCTCCAATCCACGCACCTGCTTAATGAATAACTCGGCTGCATCGTCCAGTGTCTTGGCATGCTGCGCACGAATGAAGATGGTGGCCAGCGCATAGCGCTTGTCCGCAGCCAATTCGGCCAGCTCGCTGGCGTCATACGCCCGAGCCATTGCACGAAATTGCTTGAGCTTCGGGACCGGCACATCGATTGAAGGTAGTTGCTCAGCCAACTGCTGCAGCATGCGGATGTGCTGCAGATAGAACCGAACCTCCTTGTTGGTCGGCCGGCCAGGCTCGCGCTTGAGCGAATGCCAGCCAGTGAACCTGGACCCTTCCGGTGCGCGCAGCAGTTCGTCAATGAGCGTGCGCGTGGCAGGCGTCAGGGCGCGGCTGATGCTGCGGTAGTAGCCCAGATTGACTCGCTCGCGCGCCCCGATGGCGGCCAGCTCAAGGGTGCGGAAGCCCGGCAGTTCGTAGCGATGGTGCACCAGCTCTTCCAGCAGAACGTTCACGATGTCCGGGATGGTGTGCTTGGTCTGGGCCGCGGCGGTGGCCACCGTGTCCAGCCAAGACAACCCGGATTTGTCCAGGGGACGAACCCCAATGAACTGCCGAAGTTGCGGCATGTGCCGGCGCTTGCTGCCGGAGGCGTCATAGCGTTCGAGCTGGTCGGCGGTCAGCACACGCCCAAGACGGGCGGCCTTGGCAATGTGTTGCGGGATCCGCTCGGGCACCTCGGTCAACAGGGTGAAGTAGCCCAAACGCTGGAAGAGCTTGAGATGGATCAGTACCGCCAGTTGCGGAGCCGGCTGGGTGGTCAGCTGCTTGGCGAATGCAATTTCAGCGGCAGTGGGGGTATAGATCTCCTCCAGTTCTTTGGCGGTGGGATCAGGCTTCAGTCGCGGGTAAGCGGTCTCGTGAAGGGTCGCCATTGGATCCGGAGGTTATGAGGGGATCAATCCCAGTGGCGCCCGTCGTCTGTACTGAGAGACGCTTCCAGGAAACACTGGTGCGTATCGGCCATGCGGTGCATGTCATCCAGCAACGTGGCCAGGATTTCGTCCAGATCCCGGTCGGGATCGGTGGGGGCAGTCAACCGGTACTCGCTGCTGGCCGTGTTCAGGCGCACGGCCTTGAACGGGGCCAAGCAAATCTCTTCGATCCTCGCCCGAGCCTTGGCCGCGCCGCGGCCCGAACGGGCAAACGGCGTTAGCACCATGCGTAGGAGCAGCTGCAGCGCAGGCATGCCCTCGGGTGCCGTGAGCGCCATCGCGGGCATGGCTGCGGTTGCACTGGGCAGGCTCGCTTCAATGCGGTCACGGGCAAACGGGTCACGCCCGTCCAGGTAACGCATGGCCGACTGCACATCGCGCCAGCCGACGTACTCCATCAACGCCTTCATGTCCCAGCCTTGGTCGTTGGCCCAGCTGGCAAAGCCGCGGCGCAACGAATGGCTGCTGTGGAGCCCAGCATCGGCAAAGCCGGCACTGGCCAACAACTCGCGCAGCAGGCGCACCAAACTGTTGGGATGGAGTCCGTCGGCACTCACCTGGCCCCACTGGTTGACTGCCCGAAACACCGCCCCTTCTTGCAGGTCGGCCGCATGCAGCCACGCCTGGGTCGCCTCCACCGGACACAACCGCGACAACGCCGGCACCTTGTAGGTGACGCCGGCCGCTTGGCGATCGCCCTTGCTGCGCGGCAGGAAGCAGGTCATCCCCTGTCCCGGTACCAGCGTCAGATGGGCCACTTCCAGGCGCAGCAGTTCATCGCCACGGAAGCCCCGCCAGAACCCCAGCAGCACCAGGGCTCGGTCACGATGATGGCGTAGCGCCGCTGCCCCATCGCCCCGGGCATGTGCCGCAGCGATTGCCGCGGCCAGCCAGTCATCGAGCTCGACCAGCCGCCGAATCTGGAGCGGCACGGCTTGCTTGACCTGGCCCGGGTGCAAGGTCTGGATGCCCTTGAGCACCTTGCGCACCAGCGGCGCTCGGGTGGGATCGACAAACCCATGGTCGCGGTGCCAAGAGGCAATGGCCGCCAGTCGATGACGTAGGGTGCTGGCCGCCAAGGTCTGCGCATACGCTGCCAGGTACCGCGCTACGCTGTCAGGTGTCGCTGGGAGGTGGCCTTGCCATTCGACTTCAAAGTGCCGCAGCGCCGACGCGTAGCTGCGCACCGTGTTCTGGCGCGTGGCCGCGTCGAGGTAGCGGTCCAGTTCGGTCACTGACGTGCGGCCTCGACAGAGGCCGGCTGGCGCAAGGTCGAAAGGATGGTGCATTCAGCCTGCTGCCCGCCGTGGCAACGGGCAATCACCCGTTCCAGTTCGCTGGCCATGCGCTGCAGGTCGGCCATCCGGGCACGCACGTCGGCCAAATGGCTGCGGGCCAGCCGATCCACATCCCCGCGCGAAAGGTCCCCATCGCCGGCCAGCTGCAGCAAGCTGCGGACCTCTTCCAAGCTGAAACCCAGGTCCCGGCCGCGAGCGATGAAGCGCAGGCGCTCGATGTCGACCGGGCCATAGACCCGGTAGCCGTTGCCCGAGCGCCCCGGGCGCGGCAGCAGCCCGATCCGCTCGTAGTAGCGAATCGTCTCCAAGTGGCACCCGCTGGCGTCGGCTGCCTCACTGATTTTCATTCGTCGTACGCTTACTCCGTAGTAGCTACGGACTTTACCCTCACGGGCCCTGCCGCGCCAGCGGCCCGCCCGGGCTCGGCTTCCCTGGGACGCTTTGCTTCAACGACTCCGGCCCGCTGCCGTCGTCGCCCACCGCGGCACACGTAAGAAAGACGTGATCGCTGCTAGCCGCTACGCGCCAGCGCGATCATCGCGCGAGCGGCAGCCAGATCCAGAGCGCGATGAGCGTGGCCAACAGGACGGGGGGCGTGAGGATGAGCCCCACCTTCATGTACTGGCCCCACGTGATCCGCTGACCCTTGCCGGCAAGGACGTGCAACCACAGAAGGGTCGCGAGCGAGCCGATCGGGGTTAGCTTGGGGCCAAGATCGTTGCCCACGACGTTGGCATAGATCATCAGTTCGCGGGTGGCGGTAGGAACGTTCGCCCCGTCGATGGCAAGCGCGCCGACCAGCGTTGCCGGCATGTTGTTCATGACCGAGGCAAGCGCGGCCACCGCGAAGCCAGTGCCCACCGTGGCCACGAAGGTTCCCTGCGCCGCCAGCCACTCCAGGACAGCGCTTGCCGCGCCGGTCAGCCAGGCATTGCCCAGGCCGTAGACCACCAGATACATGCCGACCGAAAACAGCACGATCTGCCAGGGCGCGTCGCGCAAGATCTTGGTCAAGGCCATGGTGGCGCCACGGCCGCCTGTCGCCCAGCGGCCCGCAATCGCCATCAACACCAGCGCGGCCGCACCCGTCACCAAGGCGATGGGCACGCCGAGTGGTCCGGTCACGAAGTACGCAACGAGCAGCAATGCGAGAAGTGGCAAGGCGGCACGGAAGACCGCCGTGTCGCGGATCGCCTGGCGCGGCGCTTCGAGATCGTGGACCGGATAGGTGCGGGGAATATCGCGCCGGAACCAGAGCCACAGGACGAGCAATGTCGCCGCGACGGATACCAGATTCACCGGCACCATGACCGCTGCGTAGCGCCCGAACGATACGTCAAAGAAGTTCGCCGTGACGATGTTGACCAGGTTCGAGACAACGAGCGGCAGGCTTGCCGTGTCAGCGATGAAGCCGCAGGCCACCGTGAACGCCAGCGCCCCGGCGGGCTGGAAATTCAAGCGCAACAGGATGGCCAGGACGATCGGCGTCAGCAGAAGCGCCGCGCCGTCGTTGGCGAACACTGCCGCGATCGCGGCACCGAGCAGGACAATCAGCGGAAAGAGCTTCCGGCCATTACCTCCACCCCAGCGGGCCACATGCAGCGCCGCCCATGCGAAAAAACCGGCCGCGTCCAGGATGAGCGAGATGATGATGAGTGCGACGAAGGTGAATGTCGCATCCCAGACAATCCCCCACACCGTGCCGACGTCGTTCCACCCGACGACGCCGGTGGCCAGAGCCACCGCGGCGCCTGCCATGGCCGACCAGCCTATGCCAAGCCCGCGCGGCTGCCAGATGACGAACACAAGGGTGACGATGAAGATCGCGAGGGCAAGCATGCAGCGCTCCGCAGGGTTTAGATGGAGCGCTGATTCACGCGCTTGGACAGTTCTTCGGCGTTCTCGACGCGCTCGGAATAGCGATCCGTCAGGTATGCCGAGCGGCCACGCACGAGCCACGTGAATTTCACCAACTCCTCGCAGACGTCAGCGACCCGCTGATAGTAGGCCGACGGCTTCATGCGCCCCGCCTCATCGAATTCCTGGAACGCCTTGGCCACGGACGATTGGTTCGGGATCGTGACCATGCGCATCCACCGGCCGAGCACGCGCAGCTGGTTCACCGCGTTGAAGCTTTGCGAGCCGCCGGAGACCTGCATCACCGCCAGGGTCTTGCCTTGCGTCGGGCGCTTGGCACCGTCGGCCAGAGGTATCCAGTCGATCTGCGCCTTCATGATCCCGGTCATGGCGCCGTGGCGCTCCGGGCTGACCCAGACCATGCCTTCCGACCAATAGGCGAGTTCGCGCAGCTCGCTCACCTTCGGATGATCTGGAGCGGCCCCGTCGGGCAGCGGCAAGTCGTGCGGATCGAAGATCCGCACGTCGCAGCCGTACCAGCGCAGCAGCCGGCCAGCTTCTTCGGCCAGCAACCGCGAATAGGAGCGCTCCCGCAGCGAGCCGTAGAGGATGAGGATGCGGGGCGGGTGTCTTGGATCGCCGGGCGCCGCCAGTGCGTCGACGTCGATCGGCGTGAGTTGCGTCAGGTCGATGCTCGGTAGATCCATGGCAATGCGATCGATCACGTTGATGCTCCGCCTGTCGTCACGGTCTCGCCGTCTTCCTTGGTGAAGGAGGCGACTGGGCTGTCCAGCAGCGCAAGCACCTTCTCGGATGGCCGGCACAGCGCCA
The DNA here is from genome assembly GCF_040279205.1 of Xanthomonas hortorum. GTDB lineage: Bacteria > Pseudomonadota > Gammaproteobacteria > Xanthomonadales > Xanthomonadaceae > Xanthomonas > Xanthomonas hortorum_F. The sequence continues at coordinate 46,454 of NZ_JBEOLS010000026.1, read as the reverse complement.
CGCCCCGGTCGGAAACGACGATGGGACGGTTGATGAGCATGGGGTGCGCCATCATCGCGTCCACCAGCTGCTCGTCCGTGAGCGCGGGATTATCCAAGCCCAGCTCCGCGTAGGGCGTTCCCTTCTGGCGCAAGAGATCGCGAGGCGCGATGCCCATCGCGGCGATCAGCTCGACCAGCTTCTCGCGCGTCGGCGGAGTCTGCAGGTACTCGATGACCTCAGGGTCTTCGCCGGACTGGCGCATCATTTCCAGGGTATTTCGGGACGTGCCGCAGGCAGGGTTATGGTAGATCGTCAGCGTCATGATGATCCCCTCAAGCCACGTCGGGTCGGGGCGACGTGGCGCCCTCGAACTGCCCGATGTCGCCTACCTGCGCCGTCAAGGTCGCCCGCGACAGCGTGTGGATCGGTAGCGCGACGAACGCCTTGATGCGGTTCTCCATGTACACCAGCGCCTGCCGGAAGGCAGCGCGCTGCCACATGTCCCCGCGCGTTTCGTGGCTAGGGTCCTCGATGCCCCAGTGCCCGGTAACCGGCTGTCCTGGCCAGAACGGGCAGGCCTCGCCGGCGGCTTGGTCGCAGACGGTGAACACGAAATCCATGCGCGGGGCATCCGGCACGGCGAACTCGTCCCACGCCTTGGAGCGCAGGCCCTCGACTGGGTAGTCGGCCTGACGCAGCGTCTCGATCGCCAGCGGGTGGACCTCACCCTTGGGATGGCTGCCGGCCGAGAACGCATTGAAGCGGCCATCGCCAATCTTGCGAAGGACGCTCTCGGCCAGGATCGACCGGGCGGAATTGCCGGTGCACAGGAACAGGACGTTGAAGGGCTGGGGCAGGCTCATGCGCAGGTCTCCGCAGTGCAAGGGGTGATGGAGTTGAAGAGGGCGCCGCAGATCTCCGGATTCCCGGAGCAGCAGTCCTCGGTGAGAAACGCAAGAAGCTGGCGCATGTCCTCGTAGCTCGCGGCGTACAGGACACGCCGCCCGTCGCGCCAGGAGCGCAGCAGGCTTGCGCGCTCTAGGGTCGCAAGGTGGAAGCTCATGCGCGTTGGCGGGATCGAAAGCGCTTCGGCGATTTCGCCCGATGGCATGCCGTTGGGGCCGGCGCGAACGAGCATCCGGAACGCGGCCAGACGGTCGGAGTGTGCGAGGGCAGCGAGCGCTGAGACGGCGGACTCATCTTTCATTCGGCTATTCTACAACTATCCTTGTAGGATGCAATCCTAGAGAGCAATTCGGCGTCGATCAGGTCATGCCTGGCCTCGAAGATCCGGGGCCGGCGCCCCCTTATCGCCGCCCCGTTGAGGAAGATGTGATCGCTGCTTATGCGTTTGCGCTGCTAGGCGCGTAGAGCTGATGACCCGGCAGCGCACACGCGCCGGCATACACAAACGCCACGCTTTGCCGCGCCCGGGTGAAAGCCACGTAGTATTTTGGTGGTGCGGTGATGCGTGACGCATCTGCCGTGCGCAGGTACTGCGTCAACGGCCCGTTGGGGAAGATCAGGACCCGGCTATACGTGCGGCCCTTGGACTGGCCGAAGTTCATTGCAAGCAGTCCGTCACACGCCTGCCGCCGGTCATACCGAAGCACGGTTGGAGCAAATTCCTGCATGTACGCAGCGACATGCCCGGGAGCGACGAGATAGATGCCATCGTGCCCCGTGACCTCGCCATTGCCTGACTCGGTCCGTGGCATCTGCGGATAGAGCGCATCGGCCAAATCGCAGAGGGCCTGAACGCAGCGCAGGCTGATGAGGCGGTGATCGAGCTGGCATAAGCCGTCCGACTCCCAAACCTGGAACAAGGCTGCCAGATTCGGCCCGCGATACTGGCTGTGCCTTGGTGCGTAGTTGGTCGCGTAGGTCGCCTGGCGTGTGTCGCCTACCAACGTGATGGCGATATCGCTCTTCAACAGCCGCTCGACCAAGTCCAGATCGTAGCCGGCCAGGTCCTGGACTTCGTCGATGTACAGCTCGTCGTACATGTCCGCCAAGCGCGCCATAACCTGGCCCTGGGTCAGCTCATCGCAGCGCACAGCAAAGTCGGCCGCCCGATCGGAGTACATCCGGTTGCCGGCCAGATAGTGTCGCGCGACTTGTGAGCGTGGGGCGCGGTTGTCGGTGCGCCCGTCGACGAACAGGATCGTCTCGATCCGAGGCTGAGGGCAAAGCGCAGCCTGGTACGGGCGGATGCACTCGCGCAGCAGAAATCCATACCAGCTGTGCAACGTGACATTCGGGGGAACCGCACCGGCGTGCATCTCGAACGAACGCCGGATCTCTTCAAGGTTCTCCAGCGTGTAGGTGACGATGGCGATGCGGCGCAGCGGTCGCTCCAAGGCCTGCCGGACCAGCAAGGTGGTCTTGCCAGAGCCGGCCGCGGAGAGGAGCACCCGGTTAGGTGATGGCACGCTGGACATAGTCCGGGAACCTGATCGAATGCGGGCTGTTGAAGATCGCCAGGGCCGTGTCGGTTTTATGGCCTTTCATGTACTTGAGCAACGCCACCTCATCGGCGAATGACTTACCCAGCACGGTGTTGAGCACGGCCAGAGAATTGGCGTTGATCAGCTGCTCTTCCAGCGATGGGGCGCTCTCGTCGGAATCGTAGTAGATGGCGTTGGGATAGTCGGCGTAGCGTTCTTGTACAACCGCGATATCGCCATCGTTGTCGGTAATCACTTTGGCTTGAATGTGCAGACGCTCTGCAATCTGCAAGAAGCGTTTAAACGCCAACGACTTGACCGAGATGATGTCCACGCCGCGGGCCAGTGGCGCCACGCCGTGGTGATCGCAGTAGGCACGCTGCACGATCAGCTCATCGGACGGGCCTTCCACCAGAATCGCCTGTTTGGCCAGGATCAGCCGCAGCGTGTCGTGACCGGGCAGCTTCATGAAATAGTCGTGCGTATCGGATGGCAGCTGGTCCAGCTTCATCTGGCCCTGCGCACTGAACAGGATCACGTTGTCCACGCCCAACTTGTTCAGCACGAAGCTGCTGTGGGTGGCGATGACGACCTGCTGCGTTGCGGAGAGGGCCGCGATCTTATCGATCAGCTGGGTCATGCTGGAGAAGGACAGATGGTTCTCCGGCTCCTCGATCAGCAGAACGTGCGCCGCGCCCGCAGCGTGCATCGCCAGCTTCATCTTCACCGCGCTTTGTTCGCCCTTGCCGGCCTGGGTAAAGGGGAGCTCATCCAGATACGGTGACAGGCTGGTTTCCCACGTTGAGCGCGGCGATGTGTCCACGCCTACCGTCAGTGCCCGGTGACTGATGTCCCCGGTGTGCTCGGTCAGGTAGGCATTGATGGCGGCCACATCCGCTTCTTCGGAGAAGCTCTGTCGCATGCGGCGAAAGCTCAGCGACAGCGAGACGCGTTGCGCAGGCGTCAGTGCCTGCTCGATGATGCCGGCGATATAGCGATCGGCACCGGACAAGGTCTTGATACCGTGCGTGTCGATGATGGTCGAATCGAACGGAATACTGCGTGCGGTGACGCCATTGTGGGCGAAGGAGTACCAGCGCACCGTGTAATACTCCACCGGCAAGCTGACCACGCCCTGGTGTTGCTGCAGGTAGGCGTTGAACTCCTCGCGATAGTCGTCGTTGAGCTCGACCAACAGGCGGATGCCAGCGGTATCCAAGCCCAGCGAGTTGTTGGTGCCACGCAGCGACGCCAGCGCCGCGTCGCGGCCCAGGTAGGCTTCGATGGAGATCCGTGGCGGCGATGCCGGCGTGCCTGCCTGAAGCGCCGCCAAGTACTCATGCACCGTGGATTGGTGGAACAGGTAGGGCGTGAGCTCGTAGGCGAGGTTGCGCCCATGCAACTGTCCGGTGACCACCGCGTGGATGGCCTCCAGCAGGGTGGACTTACCGACCTCGTTGTCGCCCACCACTAGGTTCATGTGGGGATTGAGCGGCAAGTCCAGATGGCGGAACGACTTGAAGTTGTCGATGACGACACGTTCGATCGGCATGCACAGTCCCTTGATGGCCAATGAGCTCAGTGGCGGAGCGTGCCTGTGCCCTCGGCCGGCCTCCTTTCCGCTCTGAGCCATACTACCCAGCGCTCGCCCACCCAGGGTGGTTTCGTACTGTTTTTGGAACCGGGAAGGGTCAGAAGGCCTCTTACGCGGGATAATTCTAGATTATCCCGCGTGAGATCACGGCCCTCACATGGTCCGTCTAACACGTTGAGTAGTACGTAAATACGTGGTATGTAATGCGTTACGAAATACGCGGAGGGACGTATGGCAAGGTCCGGGTTGTACAAAAGCGATGTGCAGCGTGCCCGCGATAGCCTGCGCGCAACGGGCAAGCATCCGTCTGTCGATGCGGTCCGGGTGGCGCTCGGCAATACCGGTTCCAAGACCACCATTCACCGTTATCTGAGGGAGTTGGAAGAGGAGGAAGGGCAAGGCGTTGGCGCGAAGATGGCCGTGAGCGACGCACTCCAAGACCTCGTCGCCCGCCTCGCCGAGCGGTTGCACGCCGAGGCCGATACGGTCGTGGCGCAGGCCCAGGCGCGCTTCCAGGCGCAGCTCCAGGAGCGCACCCAAACGCTGGAGCAGGCCCGGCAAGAGGCTGACTCACTCACGACGCAGCTGCAGCGCTGCGAGACCGTACTGCAGGCAGAACGCGAGGCGAGCGCCACCGCCAGAAGCGAGGTGGCCAGCCGCACTACCGAACTGGCTCAACTGCAGGAGCGGATCGCGGGCCTTACGGCGCGACTGGCGGAGCACGAACGTCATGCCCAGTCGCTGGAGCAGAAGCACGACCACGCCAGGGAAGCCCTGGAGCACTACCGCACCTCGGTCAAGGACCAGCGTGAGCAGGAACAACGCCGGCACGAGCACCAGGTACAGGAACTGCAGGTTGCCCTGCGGCAGGCCAACGAGGCGCTGACCGCCAAGAACCACGACCTGATGCAGCTCAACCGGGAAAACGGCCAGTGGCTGGAACGCCATGCCCGGCTGGAGCGGGAACTGACGCAGACACGCCAGCGGGCCGACGCCCAGCAGCGCGAGCGCGACGCGCTGCGCCTGGCGGCCGCCGAGCACCAAGGCCTGCAGGCGCGCTGGACCAAAGATGTCCAAGCGCTGGAAGGCGTGCGCGCCGAATTGGCTGCGGCGCGGACCGATCTGATCGAAGAGCGCCAGCGCCGGGAACATGCCGAGGCGGACACCTTGCGGGCCACGGTACGTCTGAGCACCCTGGAACAGCTCCTGGCGCAGCTGCGGCCACCGCGCCCCGTTGGCGAACAAGTAACGTCTGGGAAGGACGAAACCTCCCCAGACGCAAATAGTCAGTTGCTTTGAGGAAAGCTAATGCCGGGCGAAGCGCCACCAAAGACGGAGCAAATACCGCGCGTCAGGTTGTTCTGCTCGAACGTCTTGCCGGCATTGCCCAGGCAAGTCGGGGCATTTGTCGTACCATCGTTTACGGCTACGTTTACCGTGACGTGCGAGCCGCGATTGAACGACACCGTCTGAGTTCTGGCGCCGTTGCCGAAGATGTTGAATTCGGTCAGGCGCCAGATCTTATTGATATCCACCGTAGAGGCGCGCTGACTCACGCTGTAGGCCCTTCCGTTCACCGAAAACGACACGGTATCCACGCCCCCCGAGGTCGCAGAACCGGTCAGCTTGACACCAGCGATGCCCGAAACTGGCACCAGAGGCACTCGCACCGATTCGCTGTTGATAACGCAATTGTTGTCTTCGTAGGCACCCCAGCCGGATGGGCAACCCGCCGCATCGTATTCCGAGGTACTGTCCGCCTGTACCCAGCTTTCAATGAAGATGACCGGGTCAAAGCCATTACTTGAGTCTTCGTCGGCGTCGCTGGAGTAGACGTACTGTTGCCAAGTCTTGCACGAAGAAAAACCGAACTGAGCGCAAGCGGCGGGGTTGCTGTCGTTGTCGGTATTGATTTGCAGCGAGTATTGGACTACCCCAGTGGTCACGCCGCTTACGCTCGGGAACGAACCGACGGCTGAGTGGGTGAGCCTGCCCGTGCGTGCAGCGTAGTCATCGCCATTGCCGGTGATGAGCACACGGTTGTCGGTGGTGGTACGAACGTTGCCGCTGGCAACGTGTCGTGGCTTCATGACCAACTTCGGCGGTGCGCCACAGCGTACCGCCTGCCACCCCATGTCCGGAAATGTCGAGCTAAAGCAGCCCTCCATAGCCGGTGCCTCGTGCTTGAGCGTAGTTTCCCATGCAGACATAGCCTCGGCACGGCCAGTATTGTTTATTGCAGCGACCTGCGCCGCTGCACCCGCGCTAACGATGCTTCCAACGATGCAGGCGCCAAGCATGTACTTCGATGTAAATTTTCTCATGGTCTTTCTTCTGGTTTGATAGTTAAATTACAGTAAAATTTTAGTAAATTTGCGGCGCACCAAATCGGAAGTAATCGCCGCGTTAGAGAAGTGCTACTTCTGCGGCAACGCGTTACTTCGTCCTCGATCACAATTCATAAAATGGCGCGAGACCAGCGCTAAACCGCCAGACGTGGAGGTCGCGGTCCAGCATGCGCGCGGGCCAACTCGGTCAGGCGTCGCGCGGCGCTGGCGATGGGCGCATCGAACCAGACGGCATGCGCAGTGCCGGAAGCCGGAGTGATAATTCCTCAATTATCAGGCGGTTGGGCAAGATTTGGCTGTTTTTTGCATCAATCCCTGCCGCGCCCTCGGAACTGGCCGAAGCCCGCCGAGGCATCGAGGCCCAGGAGAAAGGACTGGAAAGCCTTGTGGCTGACCGCCGCCGAACATCAGGCATTGCAGGGGTGCTGGGCCGAAGACGCACAGGCCCTGGAGAATGTGCGGGCCGAATTGACCAGCACCCGAACGGAAGCGATCAAAGACAAGGAACGTTGCCTAATCAGAGGGTCGGCAGGGGTTCGTGTAAAAGACCTTTACTGACAGCGAGTTAGCTTACTTTTGGCTGTTTTTTACACGAATCCCTGCCGACCCTCGGGTAGGCAAGATTTGATCCAAAGCCAGATCCAGCGGAGCCGCGCTCGTGCCGCCCGCACAGCTGATTTCGCATAATGTATATTATGTAAAATTCAGATCGCTACGTAAGAAATTCCCGCCCAGAACGCCAGATGGGTCACATAGTAGAAATAGAACATCCTGTGCGTGCGCGGAACAGGTAACGGCATTCGCCCTACTGCGATTAGTGGTAGAGCAAGCAGCGCCCAGAAGTTGTGGTTGACGACGTACAAGGACAGTGCTGGCAGCACAAGCAACAACATCGCGGCGACACCTGGTTCTAGCCCCCATTGACGTGGGTTCCGCCAGAAGATCCACGCGCCTAAAACCACTGCCAGGCCGCTCCATTGATAGTCCACAAAAAAAGGGGCCGGCACGCTGCAAATTGCCAGGAACACCCACTGACGACGCTCGATTGCCAAAATGCAGGTTGCAGCCAGCGAAAAAGACAAGAGAACGTTGAGCGGCAGCACGTCCTGGAACGCTATGGCCGCGATGGGTGCGGCGACAATACCCCAAAAAAACAGGCGTTTTACTGACTTCTCGATGTCGGCTCTGGGTTGCGCAAGGTTGTACGCCAGGATGAGCGCGAAGAGTGGAAAGGCGATCCTGCCCAGTTCTGTGACGACTGGGACGTAGCCAACGTGCAAGATTTTCGATGCGTGGTCACCTGTCATGAAGAGGACAGCAAGCCACTTCAAAAACTCCCGGCCACCACTAGTCACGAGTGTGCATCGCTGAGTTCCCTCGCAACTTTGTCAGACAACGCAGCGATTGGTAACAAAATTCAGTTCCCGCCACGGCCCACTGCTCCCCTATCCTCCTGCAGCTCCCGCTTGAACGGCACATCCGGCGGCGGTCTTGCGGTCGCTGGTTGGTCGTTGAGATTCGGGTCGCTCAGGCCGCAGCCGCCGCCGAACTGCAGCAGCGACACCACGCAGCTGATCTTGGTGGTCGTTCCCGGGATCGGGATTTCGATCTTCTTCAGGCCGCGGCGCACCCATTCCTGCAGCAGCGACTGGTTCGGCATCCAGTACTTGTCCAGCGAAGTCGGCGTGTAGCCGTACGGCGGACGTTTGAGCCAGGTGCCGCCCTGGGCGATCTGGTCGCGGGTCCAGGTATCGGTGTCGCTGCCTGGCGGCCCGCGTTCGCCCGCGCCGTTGCCTGTATCACCGGTTCCGGCGGCAACGCGGACGCTGCCATCGGCGTTGAACATGCCGTCGCGTTGGCCATTGGCGCCGGTCGTTTTCCCCTCACGGTTGCGGTCGAATTTGTTCCAGTCGTCGGCTTTGGTTGCCACATCCCAGCCACCGCTGCGGTCTGCCGGTTGCGGGCCGGCGTTGCTATTGGTTGCAGGTTTGCTGGATGAAGATGCCGCTGCCGCACTGGTGGATTGTTCGGATCGCGATTGGGTCGCTTGCAATGGTGTGGACGGCGCAGTGGAAGGCGTCGGCTGCGCCGCGGCGCTAGCGGCTGATGCTGTCGGCGACGGAACGGTCGGGGTCGATTGGGCAGGCACCGCAGGTGCCGGCTGAAGCTGCGACGCCGGATCCGGCACGCTCGGCAACTCCGCCGTTCGAACCGCTATTTCCGGCATGCGAACCGTCGGCGTGAGCTCGCGATTGCGCACGACTGGCGCAACGACCTGAGGTCGATCCGGCACGACGATTTCGCGCTCTCGAACCGCTGGCGCATCGGCAGATCGCACCGCAACGTTGGTGGCAGGACGCTGCAATTCGCGCACTTGCGGCCGTTCGGTCACCGTCTGAATCTCACGCTGACGCACCTGTATCTGAGGCGCTGCAGCCTCGATTGGGCGCGCAGCCACCGTGATCGTGGGCGGTGGCGGCACCACAAAGTCGTTGGTGGCTACTGGCGTTTCGGTCACTTGCAGCGGCGATTCGATCGTCACCGGCGACACCTGCACCCTCACCTGCGGCACATCCGGCGTCGTTGGCTCGCTGACGGCAGCAACGGGTTCGGGCGCGACTTGCTGCGCCTCGGCAACGCTTGAACTGTCAACGGAATCGGCGGTGGCCTGCGTTGGCTGAGGCGGCGGCGTTGCCGAAGCAGTCGGATTACCACTCGCCGCATTCGCTTGCGACGCTGCAGACGCTTCACCCGCGGCCACCTGCGCAGCAGCAGGTTCCCCTTCACCACCGCCCTGCTCCGCCGCGCCTTCGCCGATGAAGCTCATGCGCACGCGCGATTCGTCGCCTTGTTTGGTTTCATCCGGCGCCCAGCGCACGCTGACCACCCAGATCAGCAAGGCGATGAAACCGAGGTGGATCAGAAAACTGCCGAGCAGCGCCAGCCAATGCAGCGGGCGTTCGTCTTTCCGGCGCGGTTCCCAGTGTTGCCACCACAGGCTACGAAAGGCCTGAAATGGAGACAGCAGCGCCGCGGTCCGCATGCTGTGCGGTAACGCTGGCCGCGCCAGCAGTACATCGGCCACCTGGCCGCGGTCGAACGGCGCAACCACGCTGTCTCGGTTGCGCATCCAGGTTGCCCAGCCATAAGGCAGGCCAGTGCGCCGATCCAGAATGAGCTTGCTCGGCATGCGCGCGCGCAGTGCCTGCAGCAGATCGGCGGCCGTTGTCACCGGTGGTGCGGAATCAGGCCGCGCTGTCGCGCGGAATGTACGGGGCGTCGCCGGTAGCGTGGTCGGTCGCGTCGCGCACCGCAATCACGCCGGGCACGCGTCCCATCAAGGTCTTCTCGATGCCCTGCTTCAAGGTCACATCGGCCATGCCGCAACCGTGGCAACCGCCGCCGAAGCGCAGCAGCACCACACCATCGGCCGAGACCTCCTGCACTGCCACGCGGCCGCCGTGCGAGGCCAGCTGCGGGTTGATCTCGTTCTCCACCACCCAGCGCACACGCTCCACCATCGATGCCGAATCAGCCGGCGCTTCGCCCTTGATCTTGGGCGCCTTGATGGTGAGCTGCTGGTTGCCGGTGGACTGGGTGACGTAGTCGATCTCGGCGCCATCCACCCATGGCACGCTGGCGGCGACGATATATAAGGTGAAGCCGTCGCAGTCGATCGCCCATTCGTCGCCGCTGAGATCGGCCGGTTCGGCGAACTCGAGGCGGGCGTCGGCGCGCGGGGTACCCGCATCCACCGCGCTCAGGCGCACGCCCATGCCGGGCACGCCCTCACGTTCGATGAGCTTGCGGAAATAGGTCTGGGCTTTGTCGGATATCTGGATCATGCGGGTTATTCTACCGCTCAATGCGCCCGCGCTCATGGAACACCGTGATCCCGCTGGGCGCGCTGTCCGCCACCCCTGCGAGACCGTCATGACCGATCTGATTCCCCTGGAGCAGGCCCATTGCCTCCCGCGCAAAGGGAGCGACCACAAGCTTGGCGAAGCCCGCCTGGCCGAGCTGTTCCCGCAAGTGCCGGGCTGGGAGCTGGCCGAAGCGGGCACGGCGATCACCCGCACGTTCCGTTTTGCCGACTATTACCGCACCCTCGCCTTCGTGAACGCGCTGGCCTGGATCGCCCATCGTGAGGACCATCACCCCGATCTGGGCGTGCATTACGACCGCGTGGTGGTGCGCTATTCCACCCACGACGTCGGCGGGCTGAGCGAGAACGACTTCATCTGCGCGGCCAAGACCGCGCAACTCTACGATCAGGGAGCCACTGCATGACCCGTTACCGCACCGCCCTCGCCTGCCTACTCGTTGCCGTCGGCATCAGCGGGTGTGGCAAGTCGTCCCAGCAGGCGTCCGCGCCAGTGGTTGCACCGACCGAGCTGGCCGCCTTGAAGACGCCGCCGCCGGAATACTCCCCGCAACTCGCCTGCGCCGGTGTCGGCGGAACCTCCGTGCTCAGAGTCGTGATCGGTACCGAAGGCACCCCCACCGACGTGTCGCTGGCGCAAAGCAGCGGTCAACCGGTGCTGGACGAGGCCGCGCAAACGCGCGTGCGCGAATGGAAGTTCAAGCCTGCCACCCGCAACGGGCAGCCGGTGCCGCAGACGATCCAGGTGCCGGTCGCGTTCAAGCCGCCGGTGCCGCGCCCGGACGAATGCTTCGCCATCGAAGAGCGTGCACGTCGCGGCGGCTGAGCGTTGATGGAATCTCGCAGGTAGCGCGTCGCCAGACGGCGACGCTGGGGAAACGGTCAGGCGAATGGCGCATGTCCGTTTCCAGCAGCAAACGCATTCGTTTGTTTGCCGCGTAATCGTTCTGCCCATCGCACCAGGCACCACACGTTCGTCATCCACGCATGACCATCCTGCAATCGAGGGTGGTCGTGCGCCTATCGCGCAGCAATCGCCACGCTCCCCGCAGAAGTGCGTTCCATTCCACGAGGTCGTCGCGTCACATGCTCGAAGTGTCATCACAGAACGTCTGGACCGCGTTTGCGGTCACCCTGGCCGCCGGACTCGCTACCGGGCTCGGCAGCCTCATGGTGGTGTTCTCCAAGAAGCCCAATCCGCGCCTGCTGGCATTCGGGCTGGCATTCGCTGGCGGCGCGATGGTGTACGTGTCGCTATCGGAGATCCTCAACAAGTCGATCGCCTCGTTCTCCAACGCCTATAACGACAAGCTCGGCTTTACCTTCGGCACCTTGGCGTTTTTGGCTGGCATGCTGCTGATCATGGCGATCGACCGCCTGGTGCCCAACCCGCACCAGAGCCTGTCCAGCGATGACCCGCTGTTTCGCGACGACAACCGCGCCTACATCCGTCGGGTCGGCTTGATGACGGCGATTGCGATCACCGCGCACAATTTCCCCGAAGGCCTGGCTACGTTTTTTGCGACGCTGGAAAGCCCCGCAGTCGGCATGCCGCTGGCGTTCGCCATCGCCATCCACAACATTCCCGAAGGCATTGCGATTGCAGTGCCGGTGTACTTCGCAACGCGTAACAAGTTCTATGCCTTCGGCGCCAGTCTGCTGAGCGGATTGGCCGAGCCGATCGGTGCCGGCATCGGCTATCTGGCCTTGTCCAATGTGCTGTCCGAAGCGGTGTTCGGCACCGTCTTCGGCTTGATTTCCGGGGTCATGGTGTTTCTGGCGCTGGATGAATTGTTGCCCGCCGCCAAGCGCTATGCGAAAGGCCATGAGACCGTCTACGGCCTGGTGGCCGGCATGGGCACCTTGGCGATCAGCCTGGTGTTGTTTCGCTTTGCGACACCTTGAGGCTGACGAGGGCCTGCGGTGGCTTCGTTTAGCGACCCAGCCGGTCCAGCGCCTCAGCCAGCTCCGGCGCCAGCGGCGCGTTCAACATATACGGTACCTTGCCGGCATCCAGCGTGAACTCCAGCGACGCCGCGTGCAGAAACAACCGCTTCAGGCCGAGCTGGTCGCGCAGGCGCTTGTTGACCTCCGCCTCGCCGTACTTGTCGTCGCCCGCCACCGGGTGCCCCAGATGCTGGGCATGCACGCGGATCTGATGGGTGCGGCCGGTCTCGATGCGGACTTCGCAGTACGAGTGCCCGCCGCGTCGCTCCAGCAACTTGAAGTGGCTCAGCGATGGCTTGCCGATCGCGTTCACCTGCACATGCCGCTCGCCGCCCTGGCGCAGGCCGATATGCAACGGCGCATCCACCGTCATCACCCCGTCCGGCATCCGCCCGACCAACAAGGTCAGGTAGCGCTTGGTGATACCGCGGCCCTGGACGCGGTCGTCCTCGCGCATCAGTGCCTGCATCTCGGTCAGCGCGGAGCGCTTCTTGGCCACGATCAGCAAGCCGGAGGTGTCGCGATCGAGCCGATGCACCAGCTCCAGGGTCTGGTTTGGGCGTAACGCGCGCAAGGTTTCGATGGCGCCGAAGCTGATCCCGCTGCCGCCATGGCTGGCGACGCCCGACGGCTTGTTGAGCGCCAGCAGGCGCGCGTCTTCGAACACGATCGCCGCCTCCAGCCGGGCCATGAACGCGGACGGCGGCGCTGCCTTGTCGCCCTCCTCATTCACGCGCACCGGCGGGATGCGGACTTCTTCCCCACCCTCGAGCTTGCGCTCGGCCTTGGCGCGGCCGCCATTCACCCGCACCTGACCGCTGCGCACCAGCTTGTAGATCAGGCTGCGCGGCGCACCCTTGAGCTGGCCAAGCAGGAAATTGTCCAGCCGCTGCCCGGCACGGTCTTCCGGAACTTTGAGAATGCGCACGCCTACACGGTCGGCAGGCGGCTGGGGGAACTGGGGGTCGGTCATCTGGCTCTTTATTCTGTTACACTCGGCGAGCGAGATAAGGGTTTGATTTCGTTGGAAGTTGATTGGCCAGAAGCCTGACTTCCGATGATTCCGGCACAGTGCGCGACCACCGCCCCCGGGGCGGCCATGTTAGCGGCTCACCGGCCTGCCCGGCCATCGCCGTCGGTTTTTGGACCGTCGCGCTGAACATGTCCCGTGCGCTGCCCCGGTTCGTCCGGACGCGGCTGCCGGCCCTGAAACACCTATAAAACTTAAAGACAAGCGCTCCCGCGGCCTGCCGTGGTGTTGCAGCGCTGGAAACCCTGGTCAGGCCTGTCCGCGCGTTGCGCGAAGGGCCGACAAGCTGTTCCAGAGGCGAAACGTCACGGCGTTCCGCGCGGTAGAGCGCGAGAGGAACGCAACAATGAAGCGAATGCTGATCAACGCAACGCAGGCCGAAGAGCTGCGCGTGGCGATTGTGGACGGTCAGACCCTGTACGACATCGACATCGAACAGCCGTCCAAGGAACAAAAGAAGTCCAATATCTATAAGGGCCGTATCACCCGGCTCGAGCCCTCGCTGGAAGCGGCGTTCGTGGACTATGGCGCCGAGCGCCATGGCTTCCTGCCGCTGAAGGAAATCTCCCGCGATTACTTCCAGGCTGGCGTCGACCACAACAAGTCGACCATTCGCGAGCTGTTGCGCGAAGGCCAGGAAATCGTGGTGCAGGTCGACAAGGAAGAGCGTGGCAACAAGGGTGCTGCCCTGACCACGTTCATCTCGCTGGCAGGCCGCTATATGGTGCTGATGCCCAATTCACCGAGCGCCGGTGGCGTCTCGCGCCGGATCGAAGGCGAAGACCGTGCCGCGCTGAAGGAAGCGCTGGACAAGCTCGATATCCCCGACGACATGGGCGTGATCATCCGCACCGCCGGTGTCGGCCGTGACGCCGAAGAGCTGCAGTGGGATCTGGATTACCTGCTGCAGACCTGGAAGGCGATTGCCGAGGCGGCGCTGAGCAAGCCGGCGGCGTTCCTGATCTACCAGGAATCGCGCCTGATCATCCGCGCCCTGCGCGACTACCTGCGCGCCGACATCGGCGAAATCCTGGTCGATACCCCGGAGCTGTACGCCGACGCCCAGGAATTCATGCAGCAGGTGATGCCGCAGAGCCTGCGCAAGCTCAAGCACTACACCGACGACATTCCGCTGTTCAACCGCTTCCAGATCGAATCGCAGATCGAAGGCGCCTACGAGCGCAATGTGCGCCTGCCCTCGGGCGGCTCGATCGTGGTCGACCAGACCGAAGCGCTGACTGCCGTCGACGTGAACTCCTCGCGCGCCACCAAGGGCAGCGACATCGAAGAGACCGCGTTCCAGACGAATCTGGAAGCGGCCGAAGAAGTGGCCCGCCAGTTGCGCCTGCGCGACCTGGGCGGCCTGGTGGTGATCGACTTCATCGACATGGCCTCGACCAAGCATCAGCGCGAAGTCGAAAACAAGCTGCAGAACGCGCTCAAGTACGACCGTGCACGTGTGCAGCTGGGCCGTATCTCGCGCTTCGGCCTGATGGAAATGAGCCGCCAGCGCCTGCGTCCGAGCCTGGGCGAATCCAGCCAGATCGTGTGCCCGCGTTGCGACGGCCATGGCCGCATGCGCAGCGTCGAGTCGTTGTCGCTGTCGATCATCCGCGTGGCCGAAGAGCACGCGATGAAGGAGAACACCGGACAGGTGCTGGTGCAGGCCCCGGTGGAGATCGCCAACTACCTGCTCAATGAAAAGCGCAGCGCGCTGCGCGAGATCGAAAATCGCCACGCCTCGCCGATCATCATCGTCGCCGACGAGCAGCTGCACACCCCGCATTACGAAGTCACCCGTCTGCGTGAGAACGAGCTGGGCGAAGACAGCGGCAAGCCGAGTTATCAGCGTGGTACGCCGCGCAAGTTGCCTGTGCATGCGCTGACCAAGGCGCAGTTGAACATTCCGGCAGCGCCTGCAGTGACCTCGATCAAGCCGAGCCAGCCGGCTCCTTTGCGTGAGGAAGCCCCTGCCCCGGTCGCTGCAGCACCTGCGCCGGCTCCGGTCGTCGCACTGCCACTTCCTGCGCCGGTCACCGGCGTGGTCGGTTGGCTGAAGCGGATCTTCGGTGGCGTCGAGCCAGTGGCTCCGGTCCCCGAGTCGACCCAGCGTCCGCGCCAGAACGATCCAGCCCGTGGCAACCGCAATGAGCGTGGCGATCGTGGTGGTCAGCGCCGCGATGGGCGTGGTGAAGCGCGTAACGGCGGCAATCAGCAGCGTGGCAATGGTGGTAACGGCGGCAATGGCAATGGCGCCAACAAGGAGCGTCGCGATGAGCGTCGCCAGCCTGCCAATGGCCAGAGCGCGCAGAACCCGCAGAATGGCGGTCAGGCGCAGCAGCAGGTGCAGGTCGCCAAGCCGCCGCGCAACGAACCGCAGGCACCCAAGCAACCGCAGCAGGGCCAGCAGCAAAAGCAGAAGCCGCAGAATCAGGCTCCGCGTCCCCCGCGTGCATCTGCACAGCAGGACGGCGCGCCGTCCGAGAGGCAGCCGCGCACCGCCCGTCAGGACGAAGGCACGGCTTCGGCACAGACGCTGACCGCAACTGCCGCAACCGCGACGACTGCCGGTGTGGTTTCGGCAATCGCCGAAACCGCCGCGCCGGTGACGACGCACGTTCCCGCCAATGAAGCCAACCCGGCACACCCGGTCGACGTCATCGTGACCGAAGCGCATGCCGACCGTGGCACTGACGCCAGTGCAGACGGGCAGGCACCGGATGCAGCAGGCGATGATTCAGCCAATGGCGAAGGCGGCAGCCGTCGTCGTCGTGGCCGTCGTGGCGGCCGTCGTCGTCGTCGTGGCGCTGGCGCAAATGGTGAAGGTGGTATCGGCGCCGATGGTCTGGAAACGGACGATCTGGATGGCGATGCCGAAGGCGATCTCGATGGCGACAACGAGAACGAAGGCGACGAAGCCGGCACGCAGACGCATGCCTCCGCTGCACCGCGCGCCGGCCAGCCGGAGTTCGACTTCGACGATGAAGCCGCGCCTGCAGCAGCTGTGCGCGCCAGGCCGGAGTCCAGCACTCCAGCAGCAGTGAAGCCACGTCCGGTGCCGAAGGAGCGTTCGGAAAGCCAGGTAGCGGCCGACACCACGTCGACTACTGCACCGGTCTCCAATGCCACGCCGTCCTTCGAACGGCAGGCGGCGGCGGCTCCGGTTGCAGCTGCAGCTGAGCAGGCGCGTGGCGATGCTTCAGTTGCCTCTGCGGCATCTGTTGCGCAATCGGCACCGGCGGCGACACCTGCTCCGGTTGCAGCTCCGACGCCGACTCAGGCTTCGGTTGCTACTCCGGCTCCAGTTGCAGCTCCGTCTCCCGTCGCTGCTTCGACACCGGCTGCCAACCCGGCTCCCGTTGCAACTCCTGCTGCGGTCGTGTCGTCTGCTCCTGCAGCTGCGCCTGTCGAGCGTGCCGCTACGACGACGTCGGCGACTGCGCCTGAGTCGGTTACGCAACAGGGGCAGGTGTCGTCGGCATCGACTGACGTTGCAGCACCCGCTGCGGTCAGCCCGGAACGCGCTGTACCCGTCGTGGTGCCGGCACCAGTGCAAGCGGAGTCGGTGAAAGCCGAGACAGCTCCGGCTGCTGCTCCAGTGCACACGCAAGCGGCACCTGCGCCTTCGAGCGTCCCGGCTGCCCAGGCAGAAGTGGTCACCGTCAAGCCGTCGCAAGCAGAGCCGTCCAGCGCTGCAAGCCCGGCTGTGGATGTCGCAGTGACCTCCACCACGACGGTGCCGCAGAGCACTCCGGCTGCCGACGCTGCTCCAGTGACTCAGGCACGCAAGCCGTACGCACCGGTGCAGACAACGCTGCTCGACGCATTGGCTCCGGCCGATGCCACAGCACCGGCATCGTCGGCCTCGGCGCCTGCTGAAACGCCGGCACCGTACAAGGCGCCTGAGCAGCCTGCAGCAGTCGCCCCCGTAGCTCCTGCGACCATGCAGAAGCAGGCAGACGATGCGCACAAGCCGACGGTTGTCGTCCCGGAAGCTGTAAAGCCGGTGGCTCCGTCGACTGCGACTGAAGCTCAAGAGCAGGAAGACGACACCAACAAGCCGCGTAGCGATCACTGATTGCTGCATCGCCTGTTTCGACCTTGCCTGACTAATCAGGCAAGGTCGGCGTCAAACAAAGCGGCCTTCGGGCCGCTTTGTTTTTGCGTGCAAGTTGCGAACAAGACAGCTGCGAGGATGCGCACCAGCGCGTTAGCTGCTCAGTGAGTCGCTTCGTTCTGAGGTATCGCTTGTCAGGAGCGAGCCCAATCACCAGCGCATGACCTACATTGTTTGCGCGGGATCGGTCAGACCGTATTGGTTGGCCAGACGCGCCAGCGCGATGCTGTCCTGGATTCCAACCTTTTCGAACAGACGCGCCTTGTGAGTATTGATGGTCTTGGCACTGAGGTTCAGGCGCTTGGCGATGTCTTCCTGGCGCAGCCCCTGCGTCAGCAACAAAGCGACCTCCAGCTCGCGTGGCGACAACGCATCGAACGGCGAGCCACCACCTTCTAGGTTGGAGAGCGCAAGGTTCTGCGCGATGGTGTTGCCGAGATAGCGCCGCCCCAGTGCGACTTCACGCACTGCACGCAGCAGTTCCTGCGCATCGCCGCCCTTGCCGACGTAGCCGGATGCACCGGCTTCGAGCAGACGCTTGGGCAGAGGGCCATCTTCCAGTACCGACACGATGACCACGCGGGTGCCGTAATCGCCCTTGACGATGCGCTCGGTGATTTCCAGACCGCTGACGCCGGGTAGATGCAGATCGCACAACACGATCTCGGGCTTGAGCTGGCGGATTTGCGGCAACGCCGACTCCCCGCTCTCGGCCTCTCCCACCACATCGATGTCCACTTCCTTGGACAGGATCATCTTCATGCCCGTACGCACGAGTGCATGATCGTCAATCAGAAAAACTCTGATGGTCATCCTTGTTGTCCTCGCTATGCGGCTGGCTGGTGCAGCCTATCTCCGTGAATAATTCAGGGCAAGCACGATGCGACGTATTACTTTCAAGTCAGAGACCAAAGCCTCTCGCTGCAGTGAGGCATGACGCGCATGCGGGGTAACGTTGCGTCGTGTTTGCATGATCCGAACACGCGCAGTGCGCGAATATCGGGAAATTCAATCGCGCCCGGTCAGATTTCCCCGGCCTCGGTGCTGCGCTCGGCATCCACCAGTGGGCGCAGTTCGGGATCCAGCGCGACACGCTCGTCGAAGACGAAGCAGCGGCCGTCGTAGCCTTCGCCGCCGACCTCTTCGAAGTAGCCCAGGATCCCGCCTTCGAGCTGCAACACATTGTCCATGCCATCGGCCTGCATCCACAGCGCGGCTTTTTCGCAGCGGATGCCACCGGTGCAGAAGCTCACCACTGTGGCATCCGCAAGCGCAGCGCGATGTGCTTCCAACGCGCCCGGCAACTCGGTGAACTTGTCGATCGGCAACGTCAACGCACCCTGGAACGTGCCATATGCCACTTCCTGCGCATTTCGCGTGTCCAGCAGCACCAGCGGGCGACCGCGATCGTCGTGCCCTTGTCGCATCCATTCGCGCAGCACGCTTGGCGGCACTGCCGGCGCACGTCCCTGCAGCGGCGAGGCATCGTCGCGACGGAAACTGATGATCTCCGGCTTGCGCTTGACCTTGAGCCGCGCGAACGGCTGCTGCGCGCTCAGGCTGTACTTGATGCGCATCTGCGCAAAGCGCGAATCGCTCTGCAACCACGCATAGAACGCGCCGACCTGCTCGGCGTCGCCCGCCAGAAACAGATTGATGCCCTCTTCGGCCACCAGCACCGAGCCCTTCAGCGCCTGTTGTTCGGCGTGGCGAAGCACGCTGTCGGCAAGCTGCTGCGGGTCCTGGATGGCAACGAATTGGTAGGCTGCGGTATTGGTGATCATCGGGTCATTTTAAGCCCGATGGCACCGCAATGGGGTCAGCCGCGCAACAGCAGAAACGGCAGCAGCACCAGCGAGGCGACCACCAGCATGCCGATCAGTGTGGCGATCACGAACAGCGGACGCTTGCGCAGCAGCGCAGCGAAGGTTTCGGCGGTGCCCGATGCCAGTGCCTCCTGACGCTGCGCGCGTGCGACCGCCCCGCGTTGGGCCTGATAGGCATCCATCGCCGCCTTGGCGCGCGGGTAGTCGGCATCGTCGCTGAGCCAGATGCCACCGGCGGAAATGCCCCAATTGCTCGGCCGCGTCTCGTAGATCTGCACCAGGTTCTCGCGCATCAGCGCCCGCACCTCGTCGGCTTCGTCATCGGGAACATTGCGCAGATTGAGCAGTAGCTTGGCCATGGGCGCGATGATAGCCGGAGCCAGATGCGATAATGGCGACCTTCCTTCATGGACCATCCCATGCGCCTTCTATTGACGCTCTGTGTCGCCTTGTTGCTCGCAAGTTGTGCGCCTGCCCTGCCGCCGTCCGGTGGCACGATTGCTACCTTCGAGCGGATCGACCGCACCGTCGGCACCGGCGCAGTGGCAACGCCCGGCGCGATGGTCACCGTGCACTACACCGGCTGGTTGTACGACGAAAAGGCCGCCGACAAGCACGGTAAAAAGTTCGACAGCTCGCTCGATCGCGCCGAGCCATTCCAGTTTGTGTTGGGCGGCCATCAGGTCATCCGCGGCTGGGACGATGGCGTTGACGGCATGCGCGTGGGTGGCAAGCGCACCTTGATGATTCCGCCCGACTACGGCTATGGCGATAACGGTGCAGGTGGGGTGATTCCGCCTGGCGCCTCGCTGGTGTTCGATGTGGAATTGCTTGGCGTGCAGCCGCGCTGAGTGCCTGAGCAATGACGGATGTGAGCAAGCGGCGGCTGGCGGTGATCGGCGGCGGGCCGGCCGGCTTGATGGCCGCACAGGTGGCGTGTGCGGCCGGCCTTGCGGTGGACCTTTACGAGGCCAAGGGCTCGGTCGGGCGCAAGTTTTTGATCGCCGGCAAGGGCGGTTTGAATCTCACCCATTCGGATCCGATGCCGCTGTTTGCGCAGCGTTATCGCGAGCGTGCCGAACCGGTGGCGACCTGGTTGCGGGACTTCGATGCGGACGCGCTGCGCGATTGGGCGCGCGGGTTGGGTGTGGACACCTATGTCGGCAGCTCCGGGCGTGTGTTTCCGATGGATCGCAAGGCGGCGCCGTTGTTGCGTGGCTGGGTGCGTCGACTCAAGGAACAAGGCGTCGCGTTTCATGTGCAGCATCGCTGGCTTGGGTTGAGCGATGACGGTACGTTGCGCTTCGACACACCAACCGGTGACATCGAGCGCGCTGCAGACGCGGTGGTATTGGCGCTCGGTGGCGGCAGTTGGCCGCAGCTTGGCTCGGATGGTCTGTGGCAAGCGCCACTGCAGCAACGCGGCATCGCGGTTGCGCCCCTGGTGCCGGCCAATTGCGGTTTCGACATCGACTGGAGCGCGCATTTTGTGCAGCGGCATGCCGGTGCGCCGCTCAAGCCGGTGGTGGCGCACTGGCATGATCGCCATGGTGTGCAACACGAACTGCAGGGCGAGTGCGTTGCCACTGCTACCGGCATCGAAGGCAGCCTGATTTATGCGTTGGCTGCAGACTTGCGAGAGCAGATCGATGCGCAAGGCGTGGCCGAACTTGGCCTGGATCTGGTTCCGGGACGTTCCCTTGAGCGCGTGAGCGCCGAACTGGACAAGCCGCGCAAGGGACGGAGTTTTAGCGAGCATTTACGCCGGCAGGTCGGCATCGATGGCGTCAAGGCCGCACTGCTGTACGAACATCTGGGCAAACAGGCCGGCGACGATCCTGTGCAGGTGGCACGCACGCTCAAGCAGTTACCGTTGCGCTTGCTCAGGCCGCGCCCGCTTGCCGAGGCGATCAGCTCGGCCGGCGGCGTGCGGCTGGAAGCGCTGGACGAAGGGCTGATGGCGATCGCACAACCCGGCGTGTTTTGCGCCGGAGAAATGCTCGATTGGGAGGCACCGACCGGCGGCTATCTGCTGACCGCCTGCTTCGCCAGCGGGTTACGTGCCGCACATGGCGCGGTGCACTGGCTGCAGCAGCAAGACGGGTGCGTTACAGACGATCGTTGACCGCTTCGCGCGGCCAGACCGATTTGACGTCGTAAATCACCGCGCCGGGTTTGCCCAACGCGGCGATGCCCTGGGCGTCGTAGTCGCGGTACTGCGCATGCGCCACCGCCAGCACGACCGCGTCGTAGGCACCTTCGTCCACAACCTCGCACAGCTGCACGCCGGCATGCTGCAGGGCTTCTGCCGGGTCGGCCCACGGGTCACAGGTATCGACCTGCACGCCTGCAGCTTGCAGCAACTGCACCAGTTCCAGTGCACGGCTATTGCGTAGATCCGGGCAGTTCTCTTTGAAGGTTGCGCCCAGCACCAGCACCCTCGCCTGCGCGAGCACCACGCCGCGCGTGGCGAGCATGCCGCAGACGCGCTCGGCAACGTGCCGGCCGACACGGTTATTGACCTGCCGCGCGGTGTGGATCAGGTCCGGGTGATAGCCCACGCTCTCGGACTTGTGCATCAGGTAATACGGATCCACGCCGATGCAGTGGCCGCCGACCAGGCCGGGCCGGAACGGCAGGAAATTCCACTTGGTTCCGGCCGCTTCCAGCACATCCAGCGTGTCGATGCCGAGCTTGTCGAAGATCAATGCCAGCTCGTTGACCAGTGCGATGTTGACGTCGCGCTGGATGTTTTCGACCACCTTGGCAGCCTCGGCCACGCGCATCGACGGCGCGCGCCAGGTACCGGCGGTGATGATGCTGGTGTATAGCGCGTCGACCGCATCGGCAGCTTCTGCGGTGGAGCCGGAGGTGATCTTGCGGATATCGCGCAGACGCCGCTGGCGGTCGCCCGGATTGACGCGTTCGGGGCTGTAGCCGCAGAAAAAATCCTCGTTAAAACGTAGCTCCGATGCGGCTTCGAGCAAGGGCACGCAGACTTCTTCGGTGGTGCCCGGATACACGGTGGATTCGTAGATCACCAGGTCGCCGGGCTTGAGCGCGGCGGCGATCAAGGTGGTGGCGCTGCGCAGCGGCTCCAGGTCGGGTTGCTCGAAGCTGTCGATCGGCGTCGGCACCGTGACGATGAAGATGCTGCACGCGGCCAGGTCGGCCGCGTTCGCGGTGTAGCGCAAACGGATAGCGGCAGCCAGTTCGGTGTCGTCCAGTTCCAGCGTGGCGTCGTGGCCATCGCGCAACTGCGCTACCCGCTGCGCATCGATGTCGAAGCCCAGCGTGTCGCGCTGCTCGCCAAAGGCAACCGCCAGCGGCAGGCCGACATAGCCCAGCCCGATGACAGCGATGTGCGCTTGAAGCGGTGCGAGAAGCGTGGTGCGGGACATGCGGTTCCTTCGATCGTGCGCGGGCGGTTTTCCGCGCGGCTATACAGCGGCAGGATAGCGCAAGCCGCACAGGCGCCGGCAGTGCAGCAAGACATACGCACAGAGATTCACAATCGGCGCGCAATCAGGCACGCTATCGCAATGCCCGGGTGGCGAAACTGGTAGACGCAAGGGACTTAAAATCCCTCAGCTGCAAGGCTATGCGGGTTCGATTCCCGCCCCGGGCACACTCTTCATCCATCTCCATCTGCCGCGCGCTCGCAGCCGTGCCTGGCACGAATACGTTGGCAGATGTCGCTCGGACAGGTAGGCCAGACGAAGTTGAAGGCGTCGATGATGTCCAGCACGCGCGGCGACCAGCCCGATGACGGCATGCAGTTCGTGCTGTTGAGCAGAAACACGCCTCCAGCGAGCGATCCAGGCATCGATTCGATCGAGGCATTGCACGCGCGTTGGCAGTACGCCCTGCCCTGCCTAGGCGGTGGCAGTTTGATCGTGCAGATCATGGCATTCGAACTTGCGCAGTTTTCGCTGGAAGCATTTGGTCTCTGCAACATCGCATGCCCTGACACGATTGCGCGTAGCGTCCGCAAACGCCAGGCCGAGTATTTCTTCGGTCGACTGGCTGCGCAACAAGCCTTGCAGCATCAGGTACTGGTCGCCGCCGGTATGTGCCCCGACATCGCCACCGGCAGCTCGCGTGAACCGCTATGGCCGGCACAGGTGATCGGCAGCATCTCGCACACCAATCGCCTGGCCGCGGCGGCGGTTGCACCACTTGGAAGATGGCGCGGTATCGGCATCGATCTGGAGCACGTGGTCGGTGCTGACGCACGCGAGGCGTTGCTGAGCACTGTCGTGGATAGCTCGGAGCTGGCGTTGCTGCAGTCGATCTGCGCGTCCACCAACGTGCCGCTGGAAGTGTTCCTGACCATCGTCTTCTCTGCCAAGGAGAGTCTGTTCAAGGCGAGTTTTTCCGCAGTAGGCCGCTACTTCGATTTTTCCTGTGCGCACCTGGTGGCACTGGATCCCATTGCGGGAGTCGTCCGTTTTCAGCTCAGCGAGCGGCTCTGCCCGGATCTACCAAGCGGGCATCTGTGCGATATCAGTTTCGGTTTTGTCGATTCGCAGACGGTAATCACCTATCGAATCTGGTGAGTCTGGCCGAAGAACGTCGAGCCACGGGCGCGGGAACAGAGTGCCTGCACAAATCCGACGCAACAAAAAAGGGCCGTGAGGCCCTTTTGAGTGATCAACTGAATCGTCAAATTCAGTCGTTCTGATTTGGAGCGGGAAACGAGACTCGAACTCGCGACCTCAACCTTGGCAAGGTTGCGCTCTACCAACTGAGCTATTCCCGCGTGGAGCGAAATTGTACAGCTTGTCACATCATTACGCTAGCCCTTTCACACCACCAGCTCGCTGTTTCTTGCGGAGCCACCCGCTTGCGAACCGGCACTTAGATGCGACTAGAACAGCGTGCGATGTGGAGGCCTGGGCCGGAATTGAACCGGCGTACGCGGATTTGCAGTCCGCTGCATAACCACTCTACCACCAGGCCGAACATCGCATTCCACAACACTTGCTTTGCAACAACAAGGCCCCGCAAACGGGGCCTGTTCGTCTCAAGACAGCAACTGCACGCTAGTTGCATGCGTCCAACCTATTGTGTTGCAACAGGTTTTTCGCCATCCCTACCTTGGAACGGACGCCATTGTAGCCTTGTTTGGCGTAGACGCCAAGAGGAGTGATTGGGCGCGCCACAGTGCGCTGGCGCCTGCAACCGCTGGACGCGATGTCCAGGCGACAGGTCTGACAGCGCCCACCTCTGCGAGATCTAGCCTGCCTACTGGATCAGGCGCGCAGGGCTGATCGATGTCTCACACATCTGCTCCTCGTCCACAGCCTAACAGCCCCACGACGGCGCATCTGCAAGGGATCCAATGTCCGGCCTGTCGTTTGGCCAGTAGAAGCGCGCCGCGTCAACAGCGCCTGCTCTATCCGAGACGGCCTGCAAGTTTATGCGATGCAATTCACACACGTACATCGACCGGATCCACATGGGGTAAGGCGCTTGCCATACAACAAAGCGAATGACGCAACACGGATCACATCGGCTTGAAAAGCATCGGGAGAAGTAATTCGTTAAATTAACTTCATAACCAAAGCAAATGGAACATTGATAATAGTTAGATTATCCAGCTAAACAATAAATCCGCGCGAATGTAATAAATCCTTCTCGAATCGCGCCTATGGTGAGCCGCACACAAGGAGACTCATCCGTCACGCAAGGACGTCCGAACCTCCGCAGTTTTGCGATGGATATCTCGTGTCCAACCTCAGTAGCGCTGTGCTTTGCGGTTTTCAACGTGACTTCTGACTCCGAAGCGGTATTGATCGGCGCCGCCACTGCTTCATCGCGGCCTGCCATCGAGCCAGGCAATTCGATGCTCCCCCACCCTGACAATTCTCAGGCGCAGTACGTGCCTGAGGAGACTGCAAGTGCATTTGTCTGGTCACGCTGGCAGGCCTTGCCAAGATCGGCAGAGGCCGAGCGGCTGGAACGTCTGCTCGCTGCAATGGCGATCTACCTGGCGCGGACCTGTGAGCAAGTGCCCTTGCAGATCAGGCTGCGCTATTCAGACCGCACACGCCAGCTGACATTGCATCCAAGCGTGCACGACACCTGCAGTGCGATCTGCGAACAGGTACACGCCGCATTGGATGAACGTGCACTCCGTACTGCAAGCCAGGAGTATGCGCAATCGAAAAATGCGCAACGTGGTGACGTTGCACATGCATGGCCGACGTTGATCGAGATCGGTGTAACGAACGACAGTGCGGTGATTGTTGGCACAACCGCGACACCGCAGGTGCAATTGCAGATCTGCCAGTTACGCAAACGATTTCGTTGCGGATTGCACAGCTCGCATTCGACACGGCGGCAGGCCTTGCGTGTCGGTGCACGTTTGAGATGCCTGCTGACAACCCTTGAACGTGGCGAGGCACAGCATAGCCCTGTAGCGTTATTACCGCTTCTGCCAGCGAGCGAGCGCCGTCGCTTGCTACAGACATTCAATTGCAGTCACACGCGGTTTCCGCAACGTGGCATGGCAATGCTGTTTGCCGAGCAGGCCGCGCGCGCGCCGCAGGCGACTGCGCTTGTGTGCGGCGAGACACAGTTGAGTTACGGCGAGTTGGATCTGCAGGCCAATCGTCTTGCGCACCATCTGTGTGCGCTTGGCGTTGGCCCGGACTGTCTGGTTGCGATCAGTGCGGCACGCAGCCCTGCGTTGGTGATCGGCTTGCTGGCGATCCTCAAGGCCGGAGGTGCGTATCTGCCGCTGGATGCCGATGCGCCTTCACTGCGTTTGAGTGCGTTGCTGGACGATGCGCGTCCATGTGCTGTGCTCGCCGATGCAGATGCGTTGCGTCGTTTGCCGCTGCCCGATGCGTTGCCGGTGTGTCGGCTGGATCAGGTCAATCCCGCGTGGAGCGATTTCCCTGGCACCGCACCCGATGTGCCAGCGCTGCAGCCGCATCATCTGGCCTACGTGCTCTATACCTCCGGCTCTACCGGCACGCCCAAGGGCGTGATGGTCGAGCAGCGCAATGTGGTGCGACTGGTGTGCGCGCCCGACTATGTTGATTGCGATGCTTCGCAGCGTTTTCTGCTTGCCGCGCCGCTGGCCTTCGATGCGTCCACGTTCGAGCTATGGGGGGCGTTGCTCAATGGCGCACAGTTGGTGCTTGCCCCGCCCGGCGCGCTGGATCTGGATGCGATCTGTGCACAGGTGCAGCAGCATCGGGTGACCACCTTATGGCTGACCGCTGGCCTGTTCGAGCTGCTTGATCCTGCGCAACTGAGCCAGCTGCACAGCCTGCGCCAGCTATTGGCTGGCGGGGATGTGCTGTCGCGTGCCGCTGTCGAACGTGTCAACCAAGCCTTGCCGCACTGCCAGTTGATCAACGCGTACGGGCCGACCGAGGCAACCACCTTCAGTAGCTGTCATCGCTTCGACAAGGCAGCGGTGACTTCGGTACCGATTGGGCGCCCGATCGCCGCTACGCGGATCTATCTATTGGATGACCAGCGCGAGCTTGTGCCGATCGGTGTGCCTGGCGAGATCTACATCGGTGGCCCGGGTGTGGCCCGTGGTTATCTCAATCAGTCGTCATTGACCGCTGAGTGTTTTGGAGAAGATCCGTTTTTGCCAGGTGGCCGGCTGTATCGAAGCGGCGATCTAGCGCGGTGGCGCGAGGATGGCAGCCTGGACTTTCTGGGCCGTGTCGATCAACAGCTGAAGGTGCGTGGTTTCCGCATCGAGCCTGGCGAGATCGAGGCGGCGTTACGCAGGTGCACCGGGGTGGCCGACGCGGTGGTCGTTGCGCGACAGGAAGGTGCCGCGAATAAACAATTGGTGGCATATGTCATCGCTACACCGCAGCCAAGCGACAGCAATGGCAGCGATATCGACGCACTGGCTCCCGCCACCTTGCGCGCGGCGCTGGCCCAAAAACTGCCCGAGCACATGCTGCCGTCGGCATTTGTGCGGTTACAGCGGTTACCGCTGACTGCCAGCGGCAAACTAGATCGACGCGCCTTGCCGGCGCCGGATCGTGCTGCAGTCGCGGCAGCCGGCTATGTGCAGCCGCAAGGCGCAAACGAGTGTCTGCTGGCAACAGTGTGGGCCGAGTTACTTGGGTTGCCGCAGGTTGGCCGGCACGATCATTTTTTTGCACTCGGCGGGCATTCGTTGCTGGCCATGCGCGTCTGTGGCCGGCTGCAGACCGCACTGATGCGGCAGGTGCCGATGGCGCTGCTATTTGCGCATCCGGTGTTATGTGAACTGGCGATCGCGTTACAGGACAGGGCTGGCGATGCGCTAGGCGCAATCCCGCACCTGCCGCGCGACCAGCCGTTGCCGCTGTCTTTCGCGCAGCAGCGGCTGTGGTTCTTGGATCACCTGGAAGGCCCTAGCGCCACTTACATCATGCCGATTGGCCTGCGTCTGCGCGGTGCGCTGGATCGTGGTGCGCTGCGGGCGGCGCTGCATGCGCTTGTTGCGCGGCACGAAGCCTTGCGCAGTTGCTTCAGGCAACGCCGCTTGCCGCAAGAAAACGGCGATATCGCAACCGCTGCGCTATCCGCTTGTCTGCTGCCCACGTCGTGTCTGGACGAGCAGGTCCAAACAGAGAAAGTTCATGGCGAACAAGTGCATGTCGAACTATTGTCGCCCGAACAAGCCTTGGTGCTGCACGAGCAACTGCTTACCGATCACGCACTCAACAATCACTTCGATCCAGACGCCGAACTACGATGCTGGATCGCGTATGAGGCCAGCACGCCGTTCCAGCTCGATCGCGATGCACCGATCCGTTTCCGTCTGCTGCAGCTCTCACTCGATGAACACGCATTGCTGATCACCCAGCATCACAGTGCCTCGGACGGCTGGTCGGTGGGTGTGTTGTTGCATGAGCTGTCTGCGCTGTATGCAAGTTGCCTGCGCGGCCAGCCAGACCCGCTGCCGCCGCTGCCGATCCAGTATCCCGACTACGCCGCCTGGCAGCGTCAGTGGCTGGAAGGGCCGCGCCGGCAGCAGCAACTCGATTATTGGCAACGTCAGCTTGCAGGCGCCCCCAGCTTGCTCGATCTGCCGCTGGATCGCCCACGCCCGCCGCAGCAGGATTTCAGCGGTGCAGAGGTCGCCATCCACTTCGATGCCGATCTCAGCCACGCGCTGGAGACTTTGGCGCGCCGCCATGGCTGCACCGTGTTCATGACCGTGCTGGCGGCGTGGGGCGCGCTGTTGTCGCGTTTATGTCGCCAGGACTGCGTGCTGGTCGGCATCCCGGTTGCCGGGCGCACGCGCGCCGAGCTGGAGCCGCTGATCGGTTTCTTCGTCAACACGCTGGCGATCCGTTTCGATGCCCCCGCAAGCTTGAGTACTGCCGCGCTGTTGGCGCAAGTGCGGCAGCAAGTGCTCGATGCGCAGGCGCATCAGGATGTGCCGTTCGAGCAGGTGGTGCAGGCCGTACAACCCGTACGCAGCAGTGCGCATACACCGTTAGTGCAGACGTTGTTGGCCTGGGAGCAGGACGCAGTGGCTGGCGTGGTTCCACACGTCTCTGGTGCAGATGCTGACCATCCAAAAATCGCGGACGATCCCTGGGACGCACTGGATCCGCAACGGCTGCAGATTCCCGCCAATGCCGCCCGCTTCGATCTCACCTTGCAGTTGCGCAGTGGTGACGAGGCAGTGGGACAGCGACGCAGCGGCAATCTCGCCGAATCCTGTGTGCAAGGCACGCTGAGCTATGCCACTGCCGTGTTCGATGCCGCGACTGCCAATCGCATCGTTGGCTATCTGCAAAGCTTGCTGCGCGCCATGGCTGCCGACAGCACCGTGCCACTGGACACCGTGGCATTACTGGATGCGCACGAACGCCAGCAGTTGTTGGTCGACTTCCAGCCGGCTGCTGTCATTTATCCCTGCACGTTGTTGCATGAGCTGATCGAGCAGCAAGTCCAGCGTACCCCGCACGCCATCGCGGTGGCCCAGAATCAACTGCAGTTGGACTATGCCGCGCTGGATGCGCAGGCCAATCAGCTTGCCCACCATCTGCGCCAACTCGGCGTTGGCCCTGATGTACGCGTGGCGATTTGCGCCCAGCGCAGCCCAATGTTGGTGGTCGGGCTGCTCGCGATTTTGAAAGCCGGCGGCGCCTATGTGCCGCTGGATCCGGAGTACCCGGCCCAGCGTTTGGCCGACATGCTCGCCGACAGCCAACCGCTCGCCCTGCTCGTCGATGCGTATGCGTGCGAACACCTCCCGCTACTGGCTGGCGACGCGCTGCACCGCGTCTCGCTGCTTGATACCGAGGTAGCGGACAGCGTGCTGCTCTGCAAAGGACTGCCGACAACATTGGCGGTTTATCAGCTGGATCAGCCCAGTAGGCCCTGGGACCACCAGCCCACCACCGCCCCGCACGTCCCCGAATTACAACCGCATCACCTGGCCTACGTGATCTACACCTCCGGCTCCACTGGCACGCCCAAGGGCGCGATGAATACCCATCGCGGCGTGGTCAATCGGCTGCTGTGGATGCAGGACACTTATGCGCTTACTCCAGACGATGTGGTACTGCAAAAAACGCCGATCAGCTTCGATGTCTCGGTGTGGGAATTGTTTTGGCCGCTGTTGAGTGGCGCGCGTTTGCAGCTGGCGCGTCCTGGTGGACACAAGGATCCGGCTTACCTCGGCGCAACCATCGCTCAAGCCAACGTAACCACAGTGCACTTCGTGCCCTCGATGTTGGACGCCTTTCTAGCAACCGACGCACCGCAGCAGTGCAGCGGACTCACCCGCGTGATTTGCAGCGGCGAAGCTTTGCCTGGGCAACTGGTGCAACGCTTCCGCAGACACCTACCCGGCGTGCAACTGCACAATCTTTATGGCCCGACCGAAGCCGCCATCGACGTCAGCTTCTGGGATTGCACTGCCAGCGACGATGTCCCCGACAACACACCGATCGGCACCCCAGTGGCCAACACCCAGCTCCATGTGCTCGATACGCATCTACAGCCAGCGCCAATCGGTGTGGCGGGAGAGCTGCATATCGGCGGTGTGCAAGTCGCACGTGGCTATCTCGATCGCCCTGAGCTCACTGCCCAGCGTTTCATTCCCGATCCCTTCCGCTCCGCGCAAAACGCGCAGCTCTACAAGACTGGTGATCTGGCACGTTGGCGCAGCGATGGCGTCCTCGAATACCTTGGCCGCAACGACGATCAGGTCAAGATCCGTGGCTTGCGCATTGAACCTGGTGAGATCGCTGCAAGGCTCGCTACGCACTCCGATGTGCGCGATGCAGTTGTGCTTGCACGCAAAGATCAATCCGGCCAGCTGCGCCTGGTCGCTTACTACCTGGCCGCTAAGCTGCTGCCCATCGAAACGCTGCGCACCCATCTCGCCGCGCAGCTCCCCGACTACATGGTGCCAGCGGCTTACGTGCACCTGGACGCGCTGCCACTGACGCCCAACGGCAAGCTCGATCGTCGCGCCCTGCCCGTGCCAACCGAAGACGCCTTGACGAAGCAAGACTTCGTGCCCCCCAAAGGACCAACCGAATGCGCCATCGCAGCACATTGGTGTGAGCTGCTCGGCGTACATCAGGTCGGTCGCGACGATCAGTTCTTCGCGCTCGGCGGGCACTCGTTGCTGGCGATTCACCTGATCGAACGCTTACGCGCCGATGGGCTACATGCCGAAGTGCGCAACCTCTTCGCCAGCCCCACCCTGTCCGGTTTTGCCGCAAGCCTGCACAACACGACAACTACCAACACCACGCTAGTCATCCCACCCAACCGCATCACCCCCGACCTAGCCCGGCTCACCCCGCAACACCTGCCGCTAGCCGACCTCACCCAGCAAGACATCGACCGCGTGCTGGAACAGGTTCCCGGCGGCCTCGCCAACGTCCAGGACATCTACGCACTCTCGCCGTTGCAGGACGGCTTGCTGTTCCATCACCTGCTTGCCACCGATGACGATCCTTACCTGTTACGCCTTCGGCTACGCTTTAACGATCGCGCCGGGTTGGACGCCTATCTGACCGCACTGCAAACCGTCATCGACCGCCACGACATCCTGCGCAGCGCGGTGCTGTGGGAAGGCCTGAGCGAACCGGTACAAGTGGTCTATCGCCGCGCAACGCTAGCGATCGACGCACTGGATTGCGGTAGCTTCGATCCACAACAACCGTTCGAAGAGCAACTGGCCACGCGCCCACAACTGCGCCAGTTGGATCTGCGTCGCGCACCGCTGCTGCACGCCAGCGTAGTTGCCGATCCTGATGATCAACATTGGCATCTACTGCTGTTGCAACACCATCTGATCGGCGATCACACCACGCTGGAAACCATCCAGTCCGAGATCCAGGCGCTGCAAGCCGGATGCGGCGCTGAACTCCCGCCACCGCAACCGTTCCGCAACCTTGTGGCACAAGCGCGCCTGGGATTGCCGCAAGCCGCGCACGAAGCGTTTTTCCGCGAGCGCCTGGGCGATCTGGATACGCCGTGCGCACCATTCGGCCTGTTGCAGGCGGCCGATACCGCGCCCGGCGAACACACGATGGTGCTGGATGCTGCATTGGTTGCACGACTGCGCCAGGCGGGGCAACGATTGGGCGTCAGTCTTGCAAGCGTGTGCCATCTGGCCTGGGCATTGGTCGTGGCCCGCACCAGCGGCTGCACCGACGCGGTGTTCGGCAGCGTGCTGTTCGGCCGCATGGGGCAGACCGCAGCTGGCGCACTCGGACCGTTTATCAATACCCTGCCGCTACGCATCGCGCTGGCCGAGCCGATCGGCGCCGAAGCGGCCGTGCGCCGCACGCATGCCGATCTGGCCGCGTTACTGCGTCACGAACACGCCTCGCTGGCACTGGCCCAGCGTTGCAGCGCGGTGCCGGCACCGGCGCCGCTGTTCACCGCCTTGTTCAACTACCGGCACAATCGTGACGGCGGCGATGCTGCTCTGCGCGGTGCCGAGGAGCGCACGCACTATCCGATTCACCTGGCCGTGGAAGACGATGGGCATGGCCTGGCGCTGACTGCGCAAGTCTGTGCAGCGCTGAACCCGCAGCGGTTGTGCAGCTATCTGGCCACCGCTCTGAGCGGCCTGGTCGATGCGTTGGAGCATGCGCCGCAGACGCCGGTGCAGCGATTGCCAGTGCTGCCCGAAGAAGAGCAAACGCAGGTACTGGAAAGCTTCAATGCCAGCGTCACCGCGTTTGCCCCCGGCATCTGCCTGCACCAGCTGTTCGAAGCGCAGGTGCGGCGCACGCCCGATGCCACCGCGCTGGAACTGGATGCGCGCTCGTTGAGTTACGCTCAGTTAGAGGCACAGGCCAACCAGTTGGCCCATCACCTGCGCAGTCTCGGCGTGGGTACGGAATGTCGCGTGGCGCTGTGTCTGCAGCGCAGTCCGGAGCTGGTGATCGGCCTGCTCGGCATTCTCAAGGCCGGCGCTGCGTATGTGCCATTGGATCCGGAGTATCCGAGCGAGCGACTGGCCTACATGCTGGCCGACAGCCAACCGCTGGCGGTGCTCTGCGACGGCTATGGCCTGGCAAGAATCCCGCAACTTCCCGAAGTCACTTACTGTCGTCTGGATGCACCAGAGCTGCCGTGGAACGCGCAGCCCGCTAGCGCACCGCAGCTGCCCGACCTGCATCCAGACTGCCTGGCTTACGTGATCTACACCTCCGGCTCCACCGGTCAACCGAAGGGGGTGATGAACGCGCATCGTGGCGTGGTCAACCGGCTGCAGTGGCATCAAACCATGTTCCCGCTGGGGCCGCATGATCGGGCGCTGCAGAAGACGCCGTTCGGTTTCGATATCTCGCTATGGGAGATCTTCTCGCCGCTGCAGGCCGGCGCACGCCTGGTGCTTGCACGCCCGCAGGGGCATCAGGATCCGCAGTATCTGGCCACGTTGATCCAACAACGCGGCATCACCCAGGCGCACTTCGTGCCGTCGATGCTGCAGCTGTTTCTGGATCAGGCCGAACCGCCACGTTGCCCCAGCCTGCGCTGGCTGCTGTGCAGTGGCGAGGCGCTGAGCGATGCCTTGCAGCGGCGCTGTCTGCAGGCGCTGCCGCATGTTGAATTGCACAATCTCTATGGCCCCACCGAGGCGGCGATTGAAGTCAGTCATTGGCAGTGCGATCCACAGCTGCACCCCGGGCTTGTGCCGATCGGCCGGCCGATCGCCAATACCCGCTTGTACGTGCTCGATACCCACGGCCAGCCGGTGCCGGTGGGCGTGCCCGGCGAGCTGCAGATCGGCGGCGTGCAGGTGGCGCGCGGGTATTGGAATCTGCCTGAGCTCAGTGCCGAGCGCTTCGTCGCAGACGACCATTTCGACGTGCACGACGCACGCCGCTACAAGACCGGCGACCTGGCGCGCTGGCTGCCCGATGGCAACCTGCAGTACCTGGGACGCAACGATCATCAGGTCAAGATCCGCGGCTTGCGCGTTGAGCTGAGCGAGATCGAATCGCGTCTGCTCGCGGCCCCCGGGGTGCGTGAAGCGGTGGTGCTGGCACGCGAAGACAGCCCAGGCCTGACGCGGCTGGTGGCCTATCTCACCGCGCTGCCCGATGCCGATGCCGCGGCTTTACGGCCCGCCACGCTGCGTGCCGCACTCGACCGCGCGTTGCCCGAGCACATGCTGCCGTCGGCCTGGGTGGTGCTGCCCAAGCTGCCGCTGACCGCCAACGGCAAGCTCGATCGCAAGGCCTTGCCGGCGCCGGAAGGCCAGGCGTTTGCGCTGCGTCCCTACAGCGCGCCGAGCGGTCCGACCGAATGCCTGGTGGCCGCGCACTGGTGCCGGCTGCTGGGGCTACCGCAGGTCGGCCGCGACGACGACTTCTTCGCGCTGGGCGGGCAATCGCTGCTGGCGGTGCGCTTGCTGGCGCAGTTGAGCGAACAAGCGCAGGTGCGGTTGCCGCTGTCGGCGGTGTTCGAGTTCCCGACCCTGGCCGCCTTCAGCCGCAGGCTCGCGCTGGCACAGCTGCAACGCCTGGCGCCCGACGCGCTGGCGCAACTGAGTGCACTTACGGAGATGGATCATGTCGCACGATAAGTCCACCGCGCTGGATGCTCTGGACACCGACGCACTGGAACGCTTGCTCGCGCTGGCGCAGCAACAGCACCTCGCCCCCGCACCGGTGCTGGACACCTTGGTACCGACCGACCACAGCGGCCTGCTGCCGGCCTCGTTCGCGCAGCAGCGGCTGTGGTTTCTGGAGCAATTGCATGGCTCCGGCACGAGTTACCTGATGTGCGCCGGGCTACGCCTGCAGGGCGCGCTGGACCGCACCGCGCTGATCGAAGCGCTGCAGGCATTGCTGGCACGCCATGGACCGCTGCGCAGCCGCTTTGTGCCCGACGGCGAGCAGGTGCGGATGCAATGGTTGCCGGCCGAGCAGGCACTGCAGCTCAACGAACATGATCTGTCCACGCTTGATGCTGTGCAGGCCGAGGCAACGCTAAAGCACTGGCTGGACCACGAAGCCGGTACGCCGTTCCAACTCGAACAAGGCCCACTGATCCGTTTCCGCCTGCTGAAGCTGGCAGACGATGCGCATGTGCTGCTCAGCACGACACATCACAGCGCTTCGGATGCCTGGTCCGAAGCAGTGCTGCAGCGCGAACTGGCTGCGCTTTACAACGCCTTCCACGCACGCCGGCCGAACCCGCTACCGGCGCTTGCGATCGACTATGCCGACTACGCCGCCTGGCAAGGCCAGTGGCTTGGCGCGGGCGAAGGCAAACGCCAGGTCGACTACTGGCGCGCGCAGCTGGCCGACGCACCGACCCTGCTCGACCTGCCGCTGGATCGCCCGCGCCCGCCACTGGTCACCAGCGACGGCGGCGAACTCAGGTTTGCGTTCGACGCTGAGTTCAGCGATGCGTTGGACGCGCTGTCGCGGCGGCATGGCTGCACGCGTTTCATGACCTTGCTGGCCGGCTGGGGTGCACTGCTGGCGCGGCTGTGCCGGCAATCCAGCGTATTGATCGGCAGTCCGTTCGCCGGCCGTACGCGTGCGGCGCTGGAGCCGCTGGTGGGCTTTTTCGTCAACACCTTGCCGGTGCGCGTGGATGTGGACCTCACCACCGACACCGCCACGCTACTGGCCCAGGTCCGCCGCAATGTGCTGGCGGCGCAGGACCATCAAGAGCTGCCGTTCGAGCAGTTGGTCGAACACCTGCAACCGGTGCGCGATGCCGGCTATACCCCGCTGGTGCAGGTGATGTTTGCCTGGGAGGAATCGCACGCTGCGCCGGAACAAGGCGCATGGGCAGCACTGCAACCGCAGCCACTGGCGCTGGCCGAACGCAGCGCAAAATTCGATCTGACCCTGACCCTGGCGGCGACCCCGCAAGGGCTGTGCGGACGGCTCAGCTATGCCACCGCCTTGTTCGATGCATCGACAATCGCGCGGCTGGTGGGCTATTTCGAAACGCTGCTGCGCGGCATGCTCGATGACGAGCAGCGCGTCCTGGCAACGATCGAACTGCTGTCGCCCGCCGAGCGCCGACAGTTGCTGCACGATCGCAATCAGACCCACATGACGGTACCGGCCGGCAGTGTGGTGCAGTGGTTCGCGGCACAAGCTGCAGCCACACCGGATGCACTTGCGCTGGTGCAAGGCGAACAGCAGCTGAGCTACGCGCAGCTGCAAGCGCAGGCAACACAGCTCGCACGGCATCTGCGCAGGCTCGGCGTGATGCCGGATGCGCGTGTCGCGGTGTGTTTGCGGCGCAGCCCGCAGCAGGTCGTTGGCCTGCTGGCCAGCCTGCTGGCCGGAGCCGCGTATGTGCCGCTGGACCCGGAAGATCCAGGCGAGCGCCTGGCATTCCTGCTCGCCGATTGCCGGCCCAGCGTGTTGCTGGCAGACAGCGACACACTGTCGCATTTGATGCCGCCCATCGATCTGCCGATCTGCCGGATGGATGACGCCGCGCCTGCCTGGGCAGAGGCCTCGATGCTGGACGAAGCGCTCGCGCTTGCGCAGCCGCAGCATCTGGCCTACGTGATCTATACCTCCGGCTCCACTGGCACACCGAAGGGCGTGATGGTGGAACATCGCGCGCTTGCAAATCTGGTGCACTGGCATCAGCAGAGCTTCGGCCTGGCTGCCGGCCAGCACACTGCCGCCACTGCGGCGATCGGCTTCGACGCCAATGCATGGGAACTGTGGCCGGCCTTGTGCAGCGGCGCCACCTTGCACCTGCCGCCAGCGACCACCGCGCGCGATCCGCAGGCCTTGCTCGACTGGTGGCGGCAGCAGCCATTGCACAGCGGCTTTCTGGTCACGCCCATCGCCGAGCTGGCGCTGGAACAGGGCGCGCTGCCGCCGTCATTGCAGCAACTGTTGATCGGTGGCGACCAACTGCGGCGGCTACCGCGGTTGCCGGCCGGCCTGCGCCTGAGCAACAACTACGGGCCCACCGAAACAACGGTCGTGGCCACCTCCGGCCTGCTGGCCGATGGCGACCACCCCGCCGACATCGGCCAGCCGATCGCCAATACCCGCGTGTACCTGCTCGACGCCTTCAAGCAGCTGGTGCCGCACGGCTGCGTCGGCGAGTTGTACATCGGCGGGCATGGTGTTGCGCGCGGTTATCTGCATCAACCGGCGCTGAGCGCAGAACGCTTTGTCGACGATCCGTTCCAGCCGGGCGAACGTTGTTACCGCAGCGGCGATCTGGCGCGCTGGCGGGCCGATGGCCGTCTGGAATTTCGCGGGCGCGCCGACGATCAGGTCAAGATCCGCGGCTTCCGCATCGAGCCCGGCGAGATCGCCGCGCGTCTGGCCGCCTGCCCTGGCGTGGCCGAAGCCGCAGTGATCGCTACCGGCAGCGGCGCGACAGAAAAACGCTTGGTCGCCTACATCACCGCGCAGCCCGATACTGACGCCGACGTGCTCGCACCGGCCGAGCTGCGCGCCGCACTGGCCGCGCAATTGCCCGACTACATGCTGCCGGCCGCGTACGTGCTGCTGGACGCGCTGCCACTGACGGCCAACGGCAAGCTCGATCGCCGCGCCCTGCCCGCCCCCACCGACGACGCCCTGGCCGCGCGTGCGTTCGTCCCGCCACAGGGACCGACCGAATGCGCCATCGCCGCGCACTGGTGCGCATTGCTCGGTGTGCAGCAAGTAGGCCGCGACGATCAGTTCTTTGCGCTCGGCGGACACTCGTTGCTGGCGATCCGCCTGGTCGAACGGCTGCGTGCCGACGGGCTGCATGCGCAGGTGCGCCACCTGTTCACCGCACCCACCCTGGCCGGTTTCGCCGCCAGCCTGCACGGCGACAACAGCACCGCGCTGGTTGTGCCACCCAACCGCATCACTGCCGAGCTGACCCAGCTCACGCCGCAGCAGTTGCCACTTGCCGAGCTCACCCAGCAAGACATCGACCACGTGCTGCAACACGTGCCCGGTGGCCTAGCCAACCTGCAGGATGTGTACGCGCTATCGCCGCTGCAGGACGGCTTGCTGTTCCATCATCTGCTCGCGCCCGATGGCGATCCGTATCTGCTGCGCCTGCGCCTGCGCTTTGCCGATCGCGCCGGACTGGACGCTTACTTGGCCGCACTGCAGCGCGTGATCGATCGCCACGACATCCTGCGCAGCGCAGTGCTGTGGGAAGGCCTGAGCGAACCGGTGCAGGCGGTCTATCGCCATGCATTGTTGCCGGTCGAAGCGTTGGATTGCTCCAGCTTCGATTCACGGCAATCGTTCGAAGAACAGCTCGCCGCGCACCCGCAGCTGCGCCAGCTGGACCTGCGCCGCGCCCCGCTGCTGCATGCCAGCGTGGCTGCCGACCCGGATGGTCAACGCTGGCATTTGCTGTTGTTGCAACACCATCTGATCGGCGACCACACCACGCTGGAAACCATCCAGTCCGAAATCCAGTCGCTGCTGGCTGGGCGCGACGATGAACTCCCGCCACCGCAACCGTTTCGCAATCTGGTCGCACAAGCGCGGTTGGGCTTGCCGCAAGCTGCACACGAAGCCTTTTTCCGCGCGCGTCTAGGCGATCTGGACACGCCATGTGCACCGTTCGGTCTGCTCGATGCCACCGGTGCGGTGAGCAGCTGCGAACACGCGTTGCCGCCACACCTGAGCGCACGCATGCGGCAGCTTGCCAGCCAACACGGTGTCAGTCTGGCCAGCCTGTGCCATCTCGCCTGGGGGTTGGTGGTGGCGCGCAGCAGCGGTTGCGCCGAGCCGGTGTTCGGCACCGTGTTGTTCGGCCGCATGGACCAGGCCGATGCCAGCACCCTGGGCCTGTTCATCAACACCTTGCCGCTACGTCTGCGGTTGCAGCAACACGCCGGCGTGGCGGCCGCGCTGCAGCACACCCATGCCGAACTGAGCGCACTGCTGCGCCACGAACACGCCTCGCTCGCGCTGGCGCAGCGCTGCAGTGCGGTACCGGCTCCGGCGCCGCTGTTCACCGCGTTGCTCAACTATCGTCACAACGCCGGCTCCAACGCGGTGGCCGCGCCTCAGCAAGACGGCGCCTTGCTGAGCGCCGAGGAACGCACGCATTACCCGCTGGCGCTGTCGGTGGGAGACGATGGCCGCACGCTGGAACTGAGCGCGCAAAGCGTCGCGCCGCTGGCGCCGGAGCGGCTGTGCGCCTTCATGGAGTCGGCATTGCAAGCGCTGGCCGCTGCGCTGGAGCGATCGCCGGACACAGCGCTGACCCAGCTCGATGTGCTGCCGCCAGACGAACGCCGGCAGGTGCTGCACAGCTTCAACCAGACCGACGCGCCCTGCCCCGACGACACCGCGCTGGCCGCACTGTTCGAACGTCAGGCACGACGCAACCCGGCCGCCATCGCGGTGGTCGATGGCGCGCGCCAGATCGATTACGCCACGCTGGACGCGCGCGCAACTGCGCTGGCCCGGCAGTTGCGCGCTGTCGGCGTCGGCCCCGGTGAGCTGGTGGCCATGTGGCTACCGCGCGGTGCGGAACTGGTGCTGGCGCAGCTGGCCATCCTGAAAGCCGGTGCCGTCTATGTGCCGCTGGATCCGGACGCGCCGTGGACACGCAGCGCCAGCATTCTCGACGACTGCGCAGCGCGACATCTGCTGCATGCTGCCGGACGCGCGCCGCAAGCACTGGCGGCGACGCTGCAATTGCATGCGGTCGATCTTGATACCGATGCCGCTGCGGTGACCAGCGTCTCGCCACTTCCGGCAAGCGCCGCAGCACTGGCCTATGTGATGTACACCTCCGGCTCCAGCGGCCGGCCCAAAGGTGTGCAGATCACCCAACGTGCGGTGATCAACCTGGCCTGCAATCCGGCCTGCGGCAATTTTACCGAGCAGGACCGCGTTGCCTGGGTCGGCAATCCTGCCTTCGACATCAGCACGCTGGAAGTGTGGGCGCCGCTGCTGCATGGCGCGCGCATAGTGGTGGTCGATCACGCGCAGACCTTGCAGGCCGACGCGCTGGCACAGCTGCTGCGTCGCGAAGCGATCAGCGTGCTGCATCTCACCGCAGGTCTGTTTCAGCAGCATGCACGCGCGTTAGGCAATGTCATCGGGCAGCTACGCCTGTTGCTGGTCGGTGGCGATGCAGTAGATTCGAGCGCCATCGATCACGTGCTGCGCCAGCACCCGCCCGGGCAGTTGCTGCATTGCTACGGCCCCACCGAGACGACGACCTTCGCCACCACCTGCGTGCTGCGCCAGCCGCTGGATGGGCAACGTCCGCCGCTGGGGCGGCCGATCGGCAATGCACGCATCTACCTGCTCGACGGCGAACTGCAACCGGTGCCGATCGGTGTACCGGGCGAGCTGTGCATCGGTGGCATCGGCGTGGCGCACGGTTACCTCAACCGGCCGCAGCTCACTGCTGAGCGCTTCCTCGCCGACCCGTTCCATCCAGGCGGGCGGATCTACCGTAGCGGCGATCTGGGGCGTTGGCTGGCAGACGGTAGCCTGGAGTTTCTCGGCCGTGGCGACCAGCAGGTCAAGATCCGCGGTTTCCGCGTCGAGCCGGGCGAGGTCGAAGCGGCGTTGCGCCAGTGCAGCGGTGTGGCAGAAGCGGCCGTGATCGCACGCGAAGATGGCCCGGCCGGCAACGGCAAGATGCTGGTGGCTTATGTCAGCGCAACGACGAACGCGAAAGACAGCGAGCTTGTTCCTGCAACGCTGCGCGCGGCGTTGGCGATGCGGCTGCCCGACTATCTGGTACCCGCCGCGTTCGTGCGTCTGCACAGCCTGCCGTTGACGCGCAACGGCAAGCTGGATCGCAACGCGTTGCCGGCACCGGACAACAGTGCGTTCGCCACCCACGCCTATCGCGTGCCAGAAGGCGCCACCGAAGTCAGCCTTGCAGGCCTGTGGGCCGAGCTGCTGGGGCTGCCGCGCATTGGCCGCGACGACGATTTCTTCGCACTGGGTGGGCACTCGTTGCTGGCGATGCGCTTGAGTGCGCGGGTGCAGGCGAGCCTGGGTCGCCACATGCCGGTGGCGTTGCTGTTCGCGCATCCGGTGCTGCATGCGCTGGCGCGCGCTCTGGATGCCGGCACCGTGCAGGCGCTGGCACCGATCCAAAGGCATGCACGCAACCAGCAGCTTCCCTTGTCCTTTGCCCAGCAGCGGCTGTGGTTTCTGGATCAGTTGCAGGGGCCTGCTGCAACGTATCTGATGCCGCTGGGTCTTCGCCTGCACGGCGCACTGGATCGCGCCGCGCTGATCGCAGCACTGCAAATGTTGCTGGCCAGACACGAGGCGCTGCGCAGCTGTTTCGTGACCAGTGACGGCGACGCGCGCGTTGCCCTACTGGAGCCGGAACACGCGTTGGTGCTGACGGAGCACGCGCTGCACGACCTCAGCACCGACGCCTCCGAAGCGACCGTGCGGCAGTGGCTGGAACAGGA
Source organism: Xanthomonas hortorum (assembly GCF_040279205.1). Lineage (GTDB taxonomy): Bacteria > Pseudomonadota > Gammaproteobacteria > Xanthomonadales > Xanthomonadaceae > Xanthomonas > Xanthomonas hortorum_F. The sequence continues at coordinate 5,409 of NZ_JBEOLS010000026.1, read as the reverse complement.
AGCCCAGACTCCGTTTCAGCTGGATCGGGAAGCGCCGATCCGCTTCCGTCTGCTGCAACTGGGCGCAACCGAGCATGTGTTGCTGATCACCCAGCACCACAGTTGCTCGGACGGCTGGTCGGTGGGCGTCTTGCTGCAGGAACTGTCCACGCTGTATGCCAGCTGCCGCCACGGCCAGCCTGATCCATTGCCGCCGCTGCAGATTCAATATCCGGACTACGCCGCCTGGCAGCGCGAGTGGTTGCAGGGGCCACGCCGCCAGCAGCAACTCGACTATTGGCAAGGCCAGCTCGCCGACGCACCGACGCTGCTCGATCTACCGCTGGATCGTGCGCGCCCGTCGCAGCAGGACGGCATCGGTGCAGAGGTCCGCTTCGAACTGGATGCCGAGCTGACGCGTGATCTTAAAGCGCTGTCACGCCGCAATGGCTGCACCTTGTTCATGACCTTGCTCGCGGCCTGGGGCGCATTGTTGTCGCGGCTGTGTCGCCAGGACTGCGTGCTGGTCGGCATCCCGGTGGCCGGGCGCATGCGGGTGGAGCTGGAACCGCTGATCGGGTTCTTCGTCAACACGCTGGCAATCCGCTTCGACGCACCTGGCAGCCTCGACGCTGCTGCATTGCTGGCTCAGGTACGCCAGACCGTGCTGGACGCGCAGGCGCATCAGGACCTGCCGTTCGAACAGGTGGTCGAGGCGCTGCGGCCGCTACGCAGCACCGCGTATCCACCACTGGTGCAGACGATTTTTTCTTGGGAAGACACGCCGGCAATGACGCAGTGGGATGGACTCACGGTCGAGCCGATGCCGGCGGCCAACACCACCGCCAAGTTCGAGCTTGGCCTGACCGTGGGGCCAGCGGGCGACGGTTTGGTCGGCCAGCTCAACTACGCCACCGCGTTGTTCGATGTGCGGAGTGCGCAACGTTTCGCCGCCCATTTTCAAGACGTACTGCGTGCGATGACCGTGCAGCCGGCTGCCATCGTAGGCCAGGCGCAACTGCTGAAAAGCAATGAGCGCGATCGCTTGCTGCAAGCGTTCAACTGCAGCCACACGCAGTTTCCGCAACGTGGCATGGCGACGTTGTTTGCCGAGCAGGCCGCACGCGCGCCGCAGGCGACTGCGCTGGTGTGCGGCGATACACAGTTGAGTTACGGCGAGCTGGATCTGCAGGCCAATCGTCTGGCGCAGCATCTGCGTGCACTGGGCGTTGGCCCCGATTGTCTGGTTGCGATCAGCGCCGTGCGCAGCCCCGCGTTGGTGATCGGCTTGCTCGCCATTCTCAAAGCAGGCGGAGCCTATTTGCCGTTGGATGCTGAGGCACCGCCGCAGCGACTGCGCGCGTTGCTGGACGATGCTCGCCCGGTGGCTGTGCTTGCAGATGCTCAGTCACTACATCGCTTGCCGCTGCCCGATGCGCTGCCGGTGTGTCAGCTGGATCAGATCGATCCTGCCTGGGCAAGCTTGCCCACCACTGCACCTGCTGTGCCTGAGCTACAGCCGCATCACCTGGCCTACGTGCTCTATACCTCCGGCTCTACCGGCACGCCCAAGGGCGTGATGGTCGAGCAGCGCAATGTGGTGCGACTGGTGTGCGCGCCTGACTACGCCGACTGCGATGCATCGCAATGCTTCCTCCTCGCGGCACCGCTGGCTTTCGATGCTTCAACGTTCGAGCTATGGGGTGCCTTGCTTAATGGTGCGCGATTGGTGCTCGCACCGCCCGGTGCGCTGAACCTGGACGTGATCTGTGCGCAGGTCCAACAGCATCAGGTCAGCACGTTGTGGCTGACCGCTGGGCTGTTCGAACTGCTTGGCCCTGCGCAACTGGCGCAGTTGCGTAGTCTGCGGCAGCTGTTGGCCGGCGGCGATGTGCTGTCGCGAGCGGCTATCGAGCGTGTAAATCAAGCGTTGCCGCACTGCCAGTTGATCAACGCGTACGGGCCGACTGAGGCAACCACCTTCAGCACCTGTCATCGCTTTGCCAAGGCACCGGTAACTGCAGTGCCGATCGGGCGCCCGATCGCCAGCACGCGGATTTATCTATTGGACGATCAACGCCAATTGTTGCCGATCGGTGTGCCTGGCGAGCTCTACATCGGCGGGCCCGGCGTGGCTCGCGGTTATCTCAATCAGCCGGTCCTCACGGAAGAACGCTTTAGCGAAGATCCGTTCGTGCCCGGTGGTCGGTTGTATCGAAGTGGCGATCTGGCGCGTTGGCGCGAAGACGGCAGCCTGGACTTCCTGGGCCGCTGCGATCAGCAGCTGAAAGTACGCGGCTTCCGCATCGAACCCGGCGAGATTGAAATGGCACTGCGCAGTTGCGCTGGAGTGGCCGACGCGGTGGTGATCGCGCGTCAGCAAGGCGCAGCCGACAAGCAGTTGGTGGCGTATGTCGTTGCAGCGACGAAGCCAAACGAGAGCAGTGCCAATGGCATCGGCGACGCGTTGGATGCGGCGACGCTGCGTGAGGCGCTAGCCAAGCACTTGCCCGAGCACATGCTGCCATCGGCGTTCGTGCGCTTGCAGTGCCTGCCACTCACCGCCAGCGGAAAAGTCGACCGTCGCGCGTTGCCTGCGCCCGATCGTGCTGCAGTCGCTGCGGCCGGCTATGCAACGCCGCAAGGCCCAAATGAATGTCTGCTGGCCGCGTTATGGAGTGAGCTACTCGGGCTGCCGCATGTTGGCCGGCATGATCACTTCTTTGAACTCGGCGGCCACTCGTTACTGGCCATGCGCGTGTGCGCCCGCCTGCAGACCGCGCTTGCACGGCACGTACCGGTAGCGCTGTTGTTTTCCCACCCAGTGCTATGCGACCTGGCGCTTGCGCTGCAAGACGCTGAGGAGGATATATCTACACCGATCCCACGCCTGCCGCGCGATCAGCCATTGCCGCTGTCCTTCGCCCAGCAACGGCTGTGGTTTCTGGATCAGTTGGAAGGCCCCAGCGCGACGTATATCATGCCAATGGGTTTGCGTCTGCAAGGCGCGTTGGATCGCGGTGCCCTGCGTGTGGCGTTGCACGCGCTGGTAGCACGGCATGAGGCGTTGCGCAGTTGTTTTCGGCAGAGCCGCGTGCCGCACCAAAGCAGCGATATCGCCGATGCGATGCTACCCAGTAGTCTGGTTCCGACGCCGCGTTCTGCCGAGCAAGCGCATGTCGAAAAGATGCGTGGCGAACAGGTGCATGTCGCGTTACTACCGCCCGAACACGCCTTGGTACTGCACGAGCACCTGCTCACTGATCGCACGCTCACAGATCACTCTGACGCAGACGCCGCGCTGCAGCAGTGGATCGCGCATGAGGCCAACACGCCGTTCCAGCTCGATCGCGATGCCCCGATCCGTTTTCGTTTGCTGCAATTGTCGGCCGATGAACATGCGCTGCTGATCACTCAGCATCACAGCGCCTCGGATGGTTGGTCGGTCGGTGTGCTGCTGCACGAACTGGCAGTCCTGTACGTCAGTTGCCTAGGTGGCCTGCCAAACCCTTTACCACCGCTGCCGATCCAGTATCCCGACTACGCCGCCTGGCAGCGCCAGTGGCTGGAAGGAGCGCGCCGTCAGCAGCAAGTCGAGTACTGGCAACGCCAGCTCGCCGACGTACCCACCCTGCTTGATCTGCCGCTGGATCGTCCGCGTCCGCCCCAGCAGGATTTCAGCGGCGCTGAAGTTCCTGTTGCCTTCGACGCCGACCTTGGCCAGGCACTGGAAATGCTGGCGCGCCGCCATGGCTGCACGGTGTTCATGACCGTGCTGGCCGCATGGGGCGCGCTGTTGTCGCGATTGTGCCGGCAGGATTGTGTGCTGGTCGGCATCCCGGTCGCCGGGCGTACGCGCGCCGAGCTGGAGCCGCTGATCGGTTTCTTCGTCAACACGCTGGCGATCCGTTTCGATACCCCCGCAAGCTTGAGCACTGCTGCGCTGTTGGCGCATGTAAAACAGCACGTACTCGCTGCGCAGGCGCATCAGGATCTGCCATTCGAGCAGGTAGTCCAGGCCGTGCAGCCCGTACGCAGCAGTGCGCATACGCCGCTGGTGCAGACGCTGATGGCATGGGAGCAAGACGCGATTGCTGGCGTGTGGCCCACTGCTGTCGACGAGCATGCCAATCATCCGGGAACCACGGACGAACCTGGTGAGTCGTCAGAGATGACAAACGACCCTTGGTTCGCGCTGAATCCGCAATCGCTGCAGATTCCGGCCAATGCCGCGCGTTTCGATCTCACCTTGCAATTGCACAGTGGCGGCACTTCAGTCGGGCGGCTCGCCGATGGTAGCCAGGGAGTCAGCATCCACGGCACGCTGAGCTATGCCACCGCAGTCTTCGACGCCGCCACTGCCACCCGCATCGTCGGCTATCTGCACGCTCTCCTGCGCGCCATGGTCGCCGACGGTGACGCGCCACTGGACACCGTCGCATTGCTCGATCCACGCGAGCGCCAACAACTGCTGGTCGAGTTCCAGCCCGCGCCGGTGGTCTACCCTGCCATGCTCTTGCACGAGGTGATCGCACAGCAGGTGCAGCGCACTCCACATGCCATTGCCGTCGCGCAAGACGACCAGCAACTTGACTACGCCGCGCTCGAAGCCCAGGCCAATCAGCTGGCTCACCATCTGCGCCAACTCGGCGTTGGCCCTGATATACGCGTGGCGATCTGCGCGCAGCGCAGCCCGATGCTGGTGGTCGGCCTGCTCGCCATCCTGAAGGCCGGTGGTGCTTACGTTCCTCTGGATCCGGACTACCCCGCCCAGCGCCTGGCCGACATGCTCGCCGACAGCCAACCGCTTGCCCTGCTCGTCGATGCCCATGCGCGCGATCACGTGTCGCTGTTTGCTACCGATGCACCCGGCAGCGTGTCGCTGCTAAATACAAATGCAGCAGAGCGCCTGACGCCGCTCGATACCAATGCACTGGAAAGCATGCAACGTCTGGCAGGTCTGCCCATCTGCGTTCTGGACCACGCCAGCCCACCTTGGGCAACGTTGCCCACCACCGCCCCGCACGTCCCCGAATTACAGCCGCATCACCTGGCCTACGTGATCTACACCTCCGGCTCCACCGGCACGCCCAAGGGCGCGATGAACACCCATCGCGGTGTGGTCAACCGGCTGCTGTGGATGCAGGACACTTATGCGCTCACCTCAGACGATGTGGTGCTGCAAAAAACGCCAATCAGCTTCGATGTCTCGGTGTGGGAATTGTTTTGGCCGCTGTTGAGTGGCGCGCGTTTGCAGCTGGCGCATCCTGGTGGACACAAGGATCCGGCTTACCTCGGCGCAACCATCGCTCAAGCCAACGTAACCACAGTGCACTTCGTGCCCTCGATGTTGGACGCCTTTCTAGCAACCGACGCACCGCAGCAGTGCAGCGGACTCACCCGCGTGATTTGCAGCGGCGAAGCTTTGCC
>NZ_JBEOLS010000025.1:0-63561 GCF_040279205.1 Xanthomonas hortorum | reverse complement strand
CAGTGGAGCGGCCGATTCATTTGTTGATGGACCGTGCTTACGAAGGCAACGAAACCCGCCAGTTAGCGCTCGATCTTGGCTTCGTGCCGGTGGTCCCGCCGAAATCCAATCGGGTCGAGCCTTGGGAGTACAACCGGCAGATGTACAAGCGGCGCAACGAAGTGGAGAGACTGTTCCGTCGCTTGAAAGGCTACCGCCGGATTTTCTCGCGCTTCGAGAAGCTGGATGTCATGTTCCTTGGATTCCTCAGCTTCGTCCTAGTCGTTGATGGGCTTCGGATGTGTTAACAGGCCCTAACTTGGTAGTGGGGTGGCGTTTGCTGTTGATCGGCGATCAACATACCGCGCCGGTCATGGAGCCGGACGCGTTCGCTTGCTCTCGCCACGGCAACGGTCGGAACAGTACCTCACCTCGTCCCACACGCGTTCCCACTTCTTGCGCCAACGAAACGGCCGCCCGCAGTGCATGCAAGGTTTTTCCGGCAGCTCGTGTTTCTTGCGCATGGCCATGCGGGCTTCAGACCTGACGGAACATGGATGGGAGCAGGGGTGAGCCAAGCATGTCATGTTGAGCGACGTGACGTAGCTGTCTTCTTAGCTGCGTAGGTCTCAAGCCGCTCAAACATAACGTAGGTACCTTTCTGCCATTCGCGCCGGACCAGGCAGTTCCCCCTCTGCCTTGCACGGGAGAAGGGGCGCAAAGCGCCGGATGAGCGCGCGCTCAAAGCGTGTCACCTTCTGCGTGGTCTTGCCGCAGGAATAGCGGGCGCCACGCGGCTGATCAACAACACGCCACGCCCCACCGTGACCCGCAGCGCATCGCCGACAGAAAAACCGCATTGCTCCAACCAACGCCCGGACAGCCGCAGCTTGGGTACCGCGCAGCCAACCACATCTTCGGCACGCCGCACGTTGTAGTGCTGGCGGCTCATGGTGACCTGGTCCGGGATGCGGAAGTACGGTTTGCGTAAGGGCGGCGTAGGCGCAAGCGATGGATCGATCGATGTCTCATCAGTAGTACTGGTGAAGACCGGACTCTGCTTTGCCGTCTTGCGTACAATGGAGGCGCGTTTGGCGGGCGATGCAGAGCTTGCACGGGCTGTTGCTTTGGGACGTGTCATATCGAACTCCTTGTGCGATAGGAAGTCCGCCGCATCGCTGTCAATCGAGGTGGCGGACGGCATGCGGTTGACAGACCGGCCACAAGGTACCGGCAGACCTTTCGGTCTCCGCACACCGCCCGCCATAGAGCGGGCACGCTCCCCAACGCAGACATCGGGCAAAGAAAAAGCGCCGACATCGTGCAATGGGCGCTGGTGCGCCTTGTGGTTTCGGACTGTCAAATCCGGCTGCGGAATGTGCCGCAGCAAAGAGATCTTGCTACTCGCCGGTGGATCGAGTCAATACATGACAACACGGCTTTCAACTGATCTCTCGGATGTGGCGTATCGTTGCACCCAAAGACGACTTCGTTATTCCAATACGAGAAAGCGATGACTTCCAGTGCCGCAGCACCAGACCGTACGATTCCACTGCTCCCAGGCCGCTCGATCGAACGCACGGTCGCCTTCTACCGTCGGCTTGGCTTTGTCGGCGACGCGCATCCGCACGATGCGGGGTACGCGATCCTGACGCGTGGCGAGGTGGAGCTGCATTTCTTCGCACACCCGGACCTTGACCCTGCTGCCTGCTATGCGGGGTGTTACATCCGGGTTGGCGATGTCGATGCGGTCTATGTCGCCATGCGTGGCGCTGGACTTGCGGCACATGGCATTCCACGGCTGGATCCTGTCGGGGACAAGCCTTGGGGGATGCGGGAGTTCGCGATTGTCGATGAGAACGGCAACTTGATCCGGGTGGGTCAAGTGATCAAGACCTGACTCGATGGCAAGGCCTGGCAGGACGAAAGGGAGTCATGCGTGAGCAGGGCCGCGGGAGCTACTTGCACGGCACCCGCTTGAAGGTGAAATCGATGGTGCGCGGCTGTCCTCCCACAGTGCCTTCGATGCGGGCTTGCATACGCCCCTTTGCCAGTTCTTGGTAGGACACCTGCTCCGGGAAATCGTGATCCGGTGCCTGGAAGGAGGCAAAGTTCTGGCCAGATTTGGACAGTTTAAATGTCGTTTCGGCTTGCCCAGATGGCAACGCCACGAACTCCAGCTGCCCACTGCCGCCCAGTTGCAAGCGCATGAACTCGAACTGCACAGTCCTTCCGCCCCGCACCGTGCGACTCATGCCAAGCATGGTCCCGCCCGCAGGTGGCATCCAGTGCTCTATCGATCCTTCTTCTTGATTCTCTGCGCGCCAGCATCCTGCAAGCCAGTCAACATCCTTGAGCGCACCACTTGAAGATGCTTGGGCAGTTTGGGCGAATGCGATTGCAGCCGCCAGCAAGAGGCTGTTTGAGTAGCGCATGTGTATGGATCCAGCGTGTGGAGCATCCGTTCTAACTCAGCTTCTACAGCAACCTTTGCACGTCTGCTGGACTTCCAGCATGCAGCGCGGCATACGCGTGCTGTAATGCCTCCACAAAGCGCGCATCACCGGAAAGCGAAGCAAAGACTGCATCCACAGCGAGGAACGCCGCGACATCATGGCTGGCATCGCCGCTAGTCGAACGCCCGATGTCGCTTAGCACATCGCGCAACGGATCGACCAATTCCACGCCGTGTCCTGCCTGCCTGCGCACGAAGTGCAACCACGCTGCGACCGGCAGGCATAGGCGGTCGATCCGTCGTCCGGCATCCAATGCATCGCCGATGGCGGTGAGCAAACGTACGGGAATCTTCTGCGAGCCGTCCCAGGCGATCTGGGCGAGCAGGTGGCGGATGGCGGGGTTGCGGAAGCGGGCCAGGATGGCGCCGCAGTAGTGCTGCGGGTCGAAGCCTTGCATTGGTTGCAGGGTGGGGGCGATGTCGTCGCGCATCAGGGTTTCGACAAACGCCGCCAGTTGCGGGTGATGCATGGCGTCTGCGACGGTCTCCAACTCCAGCAGGCTGCCGAGATAGGCGAGCGCGGAGTGCGGGCCGTTGAGCAGGCGCAGTTTGGCGCGTGCGTAGCCGGCGATGTCGTCGCTGAGGGTGACGCCTGCGCGCTCGAAGGCGGGGCGTCCATTGCAGAAGCGGTCTTCGATCACCCACTGGGTGTAACGCTCGCGTTGAATCGGCCAGGCGTCGTGCAGGCCGGTTTGCGCGTGCACCTGCGCGCGCAGTGCGTCGTCGGTGGCGGGGGTGATGCTGTCGACCATCGAGCGCGGGAAGCTGACGTGCCGGTCGATCCAATCCGCAAGCGCGGGATCGTTCTGCTGTGCGAGCAGCAACACCGCGCGTCGTAGCAGGTTGCCGTTGTCTTGCAGGTTGTCGCAGCTGAGGACGGTGAACGGCGCGGTGCCTTGCTGCCTGCGCTGCCGCAGGCCGGCGACGAGATAGCCGATGGCGCTGCGCGGTGTGGCCGGATTGGCGATGTCGTGCGCGATATCGGGGTGGGTGAGGTCGAGGGTGTCGCCTGCGAGGCAATAGCCCTTCTCGGTGATGGTGAGAGTGACCAGGCGCACGGCTGGGTCGGCGAGGCGTGCGAGCACCGCAGCTTGTTCGTCCGCGGCGCACAGCACTTCGCGGATGGCGGCGATGATGCGCAGTTGCGGGTGTTCGTCGAGCAGGGCGAGGGTGTAGAGACCGTCTTGTGGGCCTAGGGCGTCGCGCACGTGTGGGCTGTGTAGCGAGACGGCGCTGATGGCCCAGGTGGGGTCATGCGCGAGTAGGTCGTCGATGTAGACGGCCTGGTGGGCGCGGTGGAAGGCGCCTGCGCCTAGGTGGACGATGCCGATGGTGGTTGTTGCTGGGTCGTAGTTGGGTTTTAGGATTGTTTTGGGTAGGTGCGGAAGGGTGGCTAGGGAGAGTTGTGGGATTGGCATGATTTGTTTGGAATAGTCGGTGCTGCACGTTCGCGTGGTGGCCGTACCCTCACCCCACCCCCTCTCCCGACGGGAGAGGGGCTTTTCGCGGCGGCTTCTTGGGGCGCGATTACTCGTCGGTGACGGTGAAGCGTTGTTTGCTGCGGATGTCTGCGCTGGAGGCGCCGATTTGCACTTCGTAGGCGCCTGGGTCCACGGCGTACGCTTTGCGTTGCTCGTCGTAGATGCGCAGGGCGTCTTGCGCTTTGATGGTGAAGCGCACCTGCCGTTGTTCGCCTGGTTGCAGGGTGATGCGCTGGAAGCCGTGCAGTTCCTTGATGGCGCGTTCGCGTTGTGGCTTCAGCGGATGCAGATATAGCTGCACCACTTCATCGCCCGCGCGTTGGCCGGTATTCTTCAGCGTGACCGTGGCGGTAAGCATGCCATCGGCTGCAACCGTGGTGCGATCGAGGCGTAGATCCGAATACGCAAATTGCGTGTACGACAGGCCGTGGCCGAACGGGTACAACGGTTTACCCTGGAAATAGCGATAGGTGCGGCCGCGCATGGCGTAATCGTCGAAGGCGGGCAGGCGCTCGGCTTCCTTGTAGAAGGTGATCGGCAAGCGGCCGCCGGGACTGGCCTGGCCGAACAGCACATCGCCCACTGCGCTGCCGCCGCGTTGGCCGGGGTACCAGGCCAGCAGGATGGCGGGCACGTGTTGTTGCGCCCAGTCGATCGCCAGCGCCGAGCCGGTGGTCAGCACCGCAACCACCGGCGTGCCGGTGGCCTGCAGTGCCTGCAACAACTCGCGCTGCGGTTTGGGCAGGCGCGTGTCGGTGCGGTCGCCCCCGGCAAAGCCGGGATAGTTGACGTCCATCTCCTCGCCTTCCACATCGCCAGTGAGGCCGCCGACGAATACCACCACCTCAGCGTTGCGTGCGGCGTCCACGGCCTCTTGCAGCGGCGGCTTGGCGCCGGGCATGCGCCAGGCCAGCCGCACGCCGGCATCGCGCGTGGCTTCGAAGTACTCAACGCGCAGGTCGTAGGCCTTGCCGCCCTCCAGCGCCACGCTGGCGTTGCCGCCGCGCATGCGCGGGGCGTCGCTCCAGTAATCGATGAGCAGCTTGCCGTCCAGATACAGGCGCACGCCATCGTCGGCGGCCACTTGCAACTCGTAGTTGCCCGATACCGGTGGCAGCAGCTGGCCATGCCAGCGCACGCTGAAGTCGTCCTTGTCGAGCGCGCGGTCGGCATGCAACTCGCCACGGCCGACCGCATCGTCTGTGGGTGCATTGCGATCCCAACGGAAGGCGATGCGCGGGTCGATGCGGGTCAGTACCGGCGTGCCGGCCAATGCGCGGCCTTTGAAGTATTCGCCGGTCAACCCGTTCTGTGTGGCGCCAGCAGCCGGACGCAGATAGCGCGTATCGATCGGTGCAGCGGCATTGGGATCTTCGCGCCCTTCCACCAGGTCGCTGCCGCGCGCGTAGACCACCTGCGCCTGCGGTGCGGCGTCGCGGATGCCTTGCAGGATGGTGACCGGCGCGGCCGGCGTGCCGTAGTAATTGCCCAGCAGCGACATCGGGTCGTCGGCGGTGGGGCCGATCACGGCGATGCGCTTGAGCGTGGGTTTGAGCGGCAGCAGGCCGTCGTTCTTCAGCAGCACCAGCGATTCGCGCGCGGTGCGGCGCGCCAGTGCATCGTGCTCTGGCGATTGATTCACCGCCGCAGGAATCTGCGCCCACGGCACCTTGGCCGGCGGATCGAACATGCCCAGCCGCATGCGCGAGGTCATCAGGCGCTTGAGCGCGGTATCGATGGTGGCCTCGTCGATCAAACCGGCACGCACTGCGGCCGGCAACGCGGCATAGGTATCGCCGCAATCCAGGTCGGTGCCGTGCTTGACGCCGAGTGCGGCGGCGGCTTCGGGCGTGGGGACGATCTTGTGGTTCTGCCAGATATCGCGGATGGCGGCGCAGTCGCTGACGATGTAGCCGTCGAATCCCCACTCGCGGCGCAGGATGCCTTCCAGCCGCGTGCTGGCCGAGGCGGATTCGCCGTTGACGCGGTTGTAGGCGCCCATCACCGCAGCGACCTTGCCCTCCTGCACCAGCGCCTGGAACGCAGGCAGATAGGTTTCGTGCAGATCGCGTTCGCTGGGATGCACATCGAAGTGATGACGGTCGGCCTCCGGCCCGCTGTGCACGGCGAAGTGTTTGGCGGTGGCATCGAGCTTGCGATACGGACCTTGCTGCGCCTGCAGACCTTGTACGAAGGTCACGCCCATGCGCGCGGTGAGGAACGGATCTTCGCCATAGGTTTCCTGCCCGCGTCCCCAGCGCGGGTCGCGAAAGATGTTGATATTGGGCGACCAGAAGGTGAGCCCTTGATAGCGCTTGTGTTCGCCGCGTGCCAGGAACGCGTGGTGCTTGGCGCGCGCTTCGTCGCTGATGGCAGTGGCCACCTCGGCCATCAACGGCGTGTCGAAGGTGGCCGCCAGGCCGATCGCCTGCGGAAACACGGTGGCGCCGCCGGCACGCGCCACGCCGTGCAGCGCTTCGTTCCACCAATCGTATTCGGGCACCTGCAGGCGCGGGATCGCCGGGGCGGCGTTCTGCATCTGCGCGGCCTTTTCTTCCAGCGTCATGCGCGACACCAGATCGGCAGCGCGGGCGTCGAAGGGGCGTTGCGTGTCCAGATACGGCGGGGGTGTTGCGGCGTGCGCAGTGGTTGCGGCAAGTGCAATCGCCAGCAGCACGGCGCGTGCGCGTGCTCGGGGTGTGCGAGCAACGGATGGTGCGAAGTGCGAATGCATGGTCAGTCCTCCTTGGTGCGGTCCGGTTCCAGCTGGGCAAAAGGCCCGATCATGCTGCCGACGAAGCCGCCGGCCTGTGCGGTGCTGAGCATGCCCGCATCATCGTTGCGGCGCAGCGATTGCCAGCCGCGACCATCTGTGTCGAAGGCGAAGCTGTAGGCGCCGCCGTCGCCGCTGATCTGCAGGCGCAACTGTGTGGTTGCCGGTATGCGGGTGCGTGCGAGCGTGGTGGTTTTTACGCCATCGCGCTTGTCCACAAATACTTCCAGCACATCTCCGTTGCGTCGCACGCCGAGTGCATACCACGCATTGGAATTTTGAAAGGCGGCAAGCCCGGCACTGATGCCGGCCTGCGTAGGTACCGCCAACGCGGTGCTCGCGGTAAAGCGCGTGTGTTGCTGGCGTCGCGCGAGGAAGGCCGGTGTGGCGGTGCTGTCCAGGCCGTGTGCGCTGGCATGCAGGGTCAACCAACCGGCGCGTGCGCGCAGGTCGGCCACATCGTGTTTGGGCACACGTAAATAGAGCCATTCACGCTGTAGCGAGGTGCTGGCAAAGTCATCGCGCCAAGTGAAGTTGCCCGACAACGGTGCTTGATCGGCGGGTGTCTTCCAGCCGCGCGGGCTCTGTGCGTGATACGGAATCGGCTCGCCGGCCGGCAGGATCGACGGCCAGCCATCGCGCCATTGCACCGGCAGCAAAAAGGTTTCGCGCCCGGTGTTGTAGCGCTCGCCCGCATACGGCCGGCTGGCCAGAAACACCGCCCACCATTGCCCATCCGGCGTGTCCACCAGATCCACATGGCCGGCGTTGCTGATCGGGTGTGCGCGCTCGGCCGGCAGGTCGCGTTGGGTCAGGATCGGGTTATGCGGCGAGGCTGCATACGGCCCCCACACGTTGCGGCTGCGCAGCACCACTTGCGAATGCTGCGGCCCGGTGCCGCCTTCGGCACACGAGAGGTAATACCAACCGTCGCGTTGATACAGGTGCGGGCCTTCGATCCAGATCGGCTTGCTGGCCAGATCCACGCCACCGTTGAGCAGCACCTTGCGCGGACCAATCGGCTGATTGCTGGCGAGATCGAAGCGTTGCATCCAGATCGCGCGATGGCCTTCGTACAACGGCGTGCCTTGCGGCGGGCCATTGTTGAGCAGATAGGCGCTGCCATCGCTGTCAAAGAACAACGACGGGTCGATACCGTCGATGCTCGGCAGCCAGGTCAGTGGCGACCACGGCCCTGCGGGGTTGCTTGCACTGGCGATAAAGTTGCCACCGCTATCGACCGACGTGCCCACCACATAAAAGCGCCCGTCGTGATGGCGAATGCTGGCGGCGAACATGCCGCGCGAGACACCCAGGCCATCGTAATTCAACTGCTCGCGGCGCTCGACCACGTTGCCGATCTGCGTCCAGTGCACAAGATCGGTGCTCTCGAACACCGGGATCGCCGGGAAATACGCAAAGGTGGAATTGACCAGGTAGTAGCGCTCGCCCACGCGCGTCACGCTGGGGTCCGGGTAGAACCCGGCCAGCACCGGGTTGCGGTAATGGCCGGCCGGCAACGGTGTGGCGAACACCGCATCGTCGCCGCGATAGTCGAACCAATCGAAGGCGACATCGGCTTGCGCTTGCGCCTGCACATTTGCAGGCGCGGCCACGGCAATCAGCAGTGCCGCAAGCACGGCCGGCAGCAGGCGCATCACCAGTCCCACATCGCGCCGTCTTCCAGGCGAGCAACCGGCAACTGCTTGGGCACGTAGGGATACTTCGCGGCCAGTGCTTCGTCGATGTCTACGCCGTGCCCGGGTGTCTCGCCGCAATGCAGGCGGCCATCGCGGAACACGTAATCGTGCGGGAACACCGCATTGGCCTCGTCGGAATGGAACATGTATTCCTGGATGCCGAAGTTGGGCACCCAGGTGTCGAAGTGCAACGCCGCGCCCATGCACACCGGCGACAGATCGGTTGCGCCGTGGAAGCCGGTGCGCACCTGATGCAGCGCGGCGAAGTCGGCCAGCCGCCGCACATGAGTGATGCCGCCGGCATGCACGATAGTGGTGCGGATGTAGTCGATCAACTGCTGCTCGATCAGATGCTTGCAATCCCAGAGCGAATTGAACACCTCGCCCACCGCCAGTGGTGTGACTGTGTGCTGGCGAATCACTTCGAAGGCGCGCTGGTTCTCGGCAGGCGTGGCGTCTTCCAGCCAGAACAATCGGTACGGCTCCAGGTCGCGGCCCAGGCGGGCGGCCTCGATCGGGGTGAGCCGGTGATGCGCATCGTGCAGCAGCTCGATCTCATCGCCATGATCGTTGCGCAGTTGCTCAAACAATTTTGGCACCACGCCGAGATAGCGTGGCGTGGACCACACAGTTTCGGTCGGCAGCTCGCTTTCGGCCGGTTCGTAGGGTTTGCCGCCGCTGGAAATGCCGTAGGTCTTCTTGATGCCGGGCACGCCGCACTGCGCGCGAATCGCGATAAAGCCGAGCTCGCGAAAGCGACCGACTTCCTCGCTGGTTTCGGCAATATCGCGACCATTGGCATGGCCGTACACCAGCGCACCTTCGCGCGAGCGCCCGCCGAGCAATTGATACAGTGGCATGCCGGCCATCTTGCCCAGGATGTCCCACAGCGCCACGTCCACCGCGGCAATGGCGCTCATCGTCACCGGGCCGCGCCGCCAGTACGCGCCGCGGTAGAAGAACTGCCAGATGTCTTCGATGCGGCCGGCATCGCGGCCGATCAGGTTCGGCACCAGGTGTTCCTGCAGATACGCCGCCACCGCCAGTTCGCGGCCATTGAGCGTGGCATCGCCCAGCCCGGTGATGCCCGAGCGGGTGCGGATCTTCAAGGTGACGAAGTTGCGCCCGGGGCAGGTGACGATGACCCGCGCCTCGACGATCTCGCGATCGCGGGCCGAGCCTTGCAGCGGAGCAGGGGAGTCGGGAGTCTGTGACATCGGGGTCTCGCTCATGGGGAAGAAGCGGCAGTGATGGAGAGTTCGAACGGGCCGGCGGGCAGGCCGCTGCGGTCGTACAGCGTGCACACCGGGCTGTCGGCCCAGCAGTAGCGCACGCGTGTGGCATCCAGGCCGGCAGGAATGCGCACGCCGATGGCGCGCTCGCGCAAGGTGGCGGCGGCATAGCGGCAACTGCCGGGTGCAGCACCACACACTTCGAAGCCGATCGGTGCATCGGCGCTGTAGCTCAGCAATGCGGTGTCGACGTCGTCGAAGTCGATGCGCAGTGCGTCGCCGTCACGCCGCACGCCACGCGGCACCGGGCCGGAAGGTGCAATTGCCTCGCCATACACCACATGTCGCGCTGCACGCGCCAGGCGCCGGCCCAGTTCCTGCTTGTTGGCCGGATGGATGTCGTAGCGGTCGCCGATATCGATGGCCACCGCCAGGCCTGCATGCGCATCGTTGGCAACGAAACGGCGTTGTGCCTCGCGCAGTTGCGCCCAACCGCTTTCGATCGGCTGCGTGGGCGGCGCGCCGTAGTTGGCCAGTTGCACGATCAGCAGCGGCAACTGCGCACCGAAGCGTTGCCGCCAATCGCGTTGCCAGGCCGTGAGCAAGGCCGGGTAATGCGCGGCATCGCCGGCATTGGATTCGCCCTGGTACCACAGCACGCCACGCAGGCCGAGCTGGCCGAGCGGAGCGATCATGCCGTTGTACAAGGTGGTCAGCCCGGCCGCCGACGACCACGGCGCGCGCGGTGGCGAGCCCAGTTGCGGCGGCACGATGCGGTACTGCCAGGGCGCATCCAGCGCTAGCGTGCTGCCATCGGCAAACTGCAGCGCACGCGATTGCGCATCGCCCAGCAGCCCACCGCGCCGATAGGTGTTGAGCACATTGAGCACGATGCTGTTGCGCCCGGCATGCAGGCGACCGCGCGGCAAGCTGTAACGACGCGGCTGATCGGCGCCGTAACTGCTGCCCACGCCGCGCCCGTTGACCCATGTCTGGTCCAGCTCGTCCACAGGCCCCAGCAGCAAGGTGGCGTCCTGTGCGGCCTGCGCCTGGGTCAACTCGATGCTGGTGCGATACCAGACCACGCCGTTGAAGCCGACCAACTGCGGCACGCCCCAGTCATCCCACGCGCCCAGCGTGCCTGGTGCGGTTTGCCAATCGCCGGGCGCATCCGGTTGCCAGGGCTCGCCTTCACCGTGCGCATGCCACCAGGCCTCCCACAGTGCGCCCCAATGTGGCGCGGCATCCACCGGGTCGCGTGCGTAACGCGCAAGCACATCCAGTGCCGGGCCGTCATCGCCGGCAGCACGCAATGCGTTCTCGCCGATCCAGGCCTGCAGTTGCGAGCCGCCCCACGAGGCGTTGATCAAGCCCATCGGCACATCGACGGTCTTCTGTAACTCACGCGCGAAGTAGTAGCAGGCCGCAGAGAAGTCCTTCACCGTCTCCGGCGTGGTGAGCTGCCACGCCGCATTGCCGCCGAAGCCGCGCTGTGGCGTCGGGCTGGATTGCGCAGGTACCTTGAACATGCGAATGCGCGAGTTGCCGGCGTCGGCGATCTCGCTGCGCGAATCCAATGTGCGATGCACCTGCAATTCCATATTGGATTGGCCAGAGCACAGCCACACATCGCCGATCAGCACGTCGTTGACCTGCTGTGCCACGCCCTTATTCGTGCGCGCGCTCAAGGTATACGGGCCGCCAGCGGCATGCGCAGGCAGGCGCGCTTGCCAATGACCTTGCCGGTCTGCGCGTGCCTGCACCTGTTGCGAATCCAGTTGCACGCTCACGCGCGCGCCAGGGGGTGCGTCTCCCCACACGCGGATCGGCGCATCGCGCTGCAGTACCACATGCTCCTGAAACAGCGCATGCAGCAGCGGTGCGTCGGCTGCATGCGCGATGCGTGGTAGCAGCGACGCCAATAGCATGGCGATGACCACGGGAAAACCACGCAGGCTCATTTCGGATTCCCCGGCGCATACGGAAATTTCAATGCCTGGTAGTACGTCAACGGATGCGCCGGTGGCGCCGTGCCGGCAGGCAACGGCCGCCCGGACACGCTCTGGAAGTAGGCGATACTGGCATCACGCCACCACTGCGCCTCGTCCTGCTGGATCGCCAGGAAGTTCGCCACCTGCTGATAACGCGGTGCATCGATCTTGCCGGCAAGCCCCTGCCAGGTGGCACGCATGGCACGCACCTCGTCCACGCCATGGTCGTAATGCCACACCAACTCGTCCCACAACGGCCGCCCGGAGGCCATGCGGTGGTCCCAGGGCACATGGTGGAACCACAGCAAATCGCGTTCCGGCACGCGCTGTACATCGCCGAACATGCGCGCCACCGGCTTCGTGTATTGCGCCACCGCATTGCTGCCGCTGGCACTGCGGTCGAAGCCGATGCCGTTGCGGTCGGCGCGGTGGTAGTACACCGGGTCCCAATCCGGGCGCTCGCTGCCTGCATCCCATGGTGCCGGACCGTAGTGATGGCCGCGTCCCATCAGATGATGCAGGCCAAGCGGCGTCATGTAGTCCACCACCGCTTCGCGCGAGCGCAGCATCATGTCGACCACGGGCGTGACCACGGCAGCATCGTTGGAAAACGTCATGCATACCCATTCCTGCGCGATCGTCTGCGGCGACAGGTCCGGGCTCCAGGCCAGCCGCCCGTACGCATACCAGTTGGCCTGATCGAAGATCGACCCGCTCCAGTTGCGGTCCGCGCCGATGTTGGCCACGCCGGCAATGCCGGTCAGCCGCGTGCGTTTGGCATCGTTGAAGAGCGTGCCATCCACGGTCTTGGCAACGGTGGAGCCCTTGCCGCGCGCATAGGTATCGGCCTGTAGGGTTTCGGCAAACAGCGTGCCCAGGTAGGCCAGATGCGTCGAAAAGCCCAGGTACTCCTTGGTGATCTGAAACTCCGGCATCAACGGCGTCTTGCGCATCGCGCCGAACAGCGGATGGAACGGCTCGCGCGGCTGGAAGTCGATCGCCCCGTTCTTGACCTGCACGATCACGTTGTCGCGGAACTGGCCATCCAGCGGCACGAACTCGCTGTACGCCTGCTTGGCGCGATCGTCCGGCTGCTCATGCGAATAGACGAACGCGCGCCACATCACCACACCGCCATGCGGCGCCAGCGCGTCGGCCAACAGGTTGGCGCCATCGGCATGGCTGCGCCCGTAATCCTGCGGGCCGGGCTGGCCTTCGGAATTGGCCTTGACCAAGAAACCGCCAAAATCCGGAATGCGCGCGTAAATCGCGTCGGCTGTGTCGCGCCACCATTGCTGCACCTGCGGATCCAGCGGATCGGCGCTCTTCAAACCACCGATCTCGATCGGCGCACTGAAGCGCGCGCTGAGAAACACACGAATGCCGTAGGGACGAAAGACCTTGGCCAGTGCCGCGGCCTTGTCCAGATACTGCGGTGTCAAGCTCCATGCCTTGGCATTGACGTTGTTGAGCACAGTGCCATTGATGCTCAGCGATGCATTGGCGCGTGCGTAATCGGTGTAGCGCGGGTCCAGATAGCCGGGCAGGGTCTGCCAGTTCCATAACGAGGCACCGGCATAGCCACGCTCGACCACGCCATCCAGGTTGTCCCAATGATTGAGCATGCGCAGCTGCAGCCGCGGCGACTCGCGCACATTCAGTGCGGTGAGCGATTGGCCGGTCTGCAGCAGGCGCAGGAAGTGAAACGCGCCGTACAACGCGCCGATGTCGCTACCGCCGACGATGGCGGTGATGCGATGCCCGCCCACGCTGACGCTGCGGATCAGATAGCCCTCTCGGCCCAGGCCGGTGGTCTGCAGCTTCAATGCAGCGATCTGCGGCGCCGTGGCTGCGCCCAATACGATCGCACCATCGCGGGTAATCGCAGTGGCCGACCGCGGCGCGCTGCCAAGCAGGCCCGACAGCCCGCGCTGCAACTCGTCACGTGCTGCGTGCAGGCTCGGCGAGTCGCCAGCGACGATCAATTCACTCGCGCTATCACGCAGCTGCGCCGCATTGGCCAGCGGTTGGTAGCGCAACCATAAATCATAGCCATCTTCGGCTTGCGCACTGGTGCTGGCCAGCGCCAACCCGCACAGCAGCAGCATCGCCAGCAACCACTGCCATGAGAACGCGCGGCAATCCGCGACGCGGCGACCAGTCAAACATCTGCTCATACGGCATGCTCCATCGGCGCGAACGCACGCAGCCGTGTATCGCCGCTGTGCCTGCTTCCCGGTACCATGCCTCGCATCGTCACGCATGCATGCGGCGCTTGCGTTCTCACTGCAGCATGTGTGCATCGTGCAGATTCGCCACCCACTTGAAGAGGCCACGCTTGGAGAAGGTCAGGAAATCGGTCCGCCGCACCAGCCGCGCGATCACCATCAATGAGGTGGCGGCGCTGGCGAAGGTCTCGCCGATGACGGTCTCGCGCGTGGTCAACAACAACGGCAGCGTGCGCGATGCCACCCGTGCGCGCGTGCTGCGCGCGGTGGACAAGCTCGGCTATACGCCCAACCTGGCCGCCAGTGCACTCGCCGCCGCGCAAAGCTTGCGTATCGCGTTGATCTACAGCGACCCCAGTGGCGCGTATTTGCGCGAGTTGCTGCTGGGCGTGTTGCGGGTGGCCTCGCGCACCTCGATCCAGTTGGTGATCGACTGCTGGGACGACCTGGATGCCGACGCCGAACGCCGTGCCGCACGCAAGCTCGCCAAGGGCGTGGCCGGGGTGATCCTGCCGCCGCCGCTGTGTGAGTCCAAGGCCGCGGTACTGGAGCTGGTACGCGCCAAGGTGCCGGTGGTGGCGATCGCCTCCAACCACTTCAGCCCGGATGTCGCCTGCGTGCGCATCGACGAATTCGCCGCTGCCAAGGAGATCACCGAGCATCTGATAGCGCAGGGGCATACCCGCATTGGTTACATCGCCGGGCATCCCAATCTGTCCGCCAGCGCACGCCGTTTCGAAGGCTTTCAAGCGGCGCTGTCCAATGCCGGCTTGCGCCTGGATCGGCATCTGGTGCAGCCGGGTGACTACACCTACAAATCGGGTCTGGTCGCTGCGGAAAAATTGCTGGCGCGCAAACGCCGCCCCAGCGCAATCTTCGCCAGCAACGACGATATGGCCGCCGCCGCGATCTCGGTCGCGCACCGGCGCGGGCTGGATGTGCCGCGCGATCTGTCGGTGGTCGGTTTCGA
This sequence comes from Xanthomonas hortorum, assembly GCF_040279205.1. GTDB lineage: Bacteria > Pseudomonadota > Gammaproteobacteria > Xanthomonadales > Xanthomonadaceae > Xanthomonas > Xanthomonas hortorum_F. The sequence goes on along the minus strand of NZ_JBEOLS010000025.1, from coordinate 48,692 downwards.
CGATACTTCCGCCGCCACCGCAGTGTGGCCCGAACTCACCACCGTGCAGCAGCCTATCGCCGCCATGGCCGACGCCGCACTGGATATCCTGTTGAAGACGATTCGTGCCAAGGAGCGTACGGCGAAGATGGTCGATCATGTGGTCGCGCACCTGCTGGTCAAGCGGGATTCGGTAGCCGCACCGGCAGCGCCGGATGCAGCAGAACAACCGTAACGCTGCACGCGGCCATGCGCGCAGGCAGTAGATGATCGCCCGCGTGTACAGACGATCATCTGCACAGCATCAACGCGTCAGATACTGATTGATCAGGTTCTCGTAGGCTTCCTGACGGCCACTGAGTTGCTTTGGCGCATTGCCGGCCGCGTGCTGGGCCACATCCACCAGCGTGCTGGTGCCATCGGCGAATGCCGCACCGGCGCCGCTGTCGAAGCTGGCGTAACGCTCGGCGCGCCACTGTTCCAACGGCGAGGACGTCAGCAGCGCGTTGGCCACTTCCAGCCCACGTGCGAACGCGTCCATGCCGCCGATATGCGCCAGGAACAGATCCTGCGGGTCGGACGACTCACGCCGCACCTTGGCATCGAAATTCAAGCCGCCCGGTGCCAGCCCGCCCTGACGCAGCACCACCAGCATCGCGCCGACGGTGTCGTACAGGTCGGTCGGGAACTGGTCGGTATCCCAGCCGTTCTGCGGGTTGCCGCGGTTGGCGTCGATGCTGCCCAGCAGGCCGGCATCGGAAGCCACCTGCAGGTCGTGCTCGAAGCTGTGGCCGGACAAGGTGGCGTGGTTGGCTTCAATATTGAGCTTGAAATCCTGATCCAGGCCGTGCTGACGCAGGAAGCCGATCACCGTGGCGCTGTCGAAGTCGTACTGGTGCTTCATCGGCTCCATCGGCTTGGGCTCGATCAGGAAGTTGCCGGTGAATCCGATCGCACGGCCATAGTCGCGTGCCAGGGTGAGGAAGCGCGCCATATTGTCCTGCTCGCGCTTCATCTGCGTGTTGTGCAGGCAGGCGTAGCCTTCGCGGCCGCCCCAGAACACGTAGTTCTCGCCGCCCAGCTCGACGGTGGCATCGATCGCGGCCTTGACCTGCACCGCCGCACGCGCCACCACATTGAAGTCCGGATTGGTCGAGGCACCATTCATGTAGCGCGGGTGCGAGAACAGGTTGGCGGTACCCCACAGCAGCTTGACGCCGGTATCGGCCTGGCGCTGCTTGGCGATGCCGACCATGTGCTTGAGGTTGCTCTCGTACTCACCGATGTCGTCCGCATCCGGCGACAGATCGATGTCGTGGAAGCAGTAGTACGGCACGCCGAGCTTGGTGAAGAATTCGAATGCGGCATCGGCCTTGGCTTCGGCACGATTGAGCGCGGTGTTGCCCACATCCCACGGATACGCACGCGTGCCCGGGCCGAACGGATCGGCGCCGTTGCCGCAGAAGCTGTGCCAGTAGGCCACCGCAAAGCGCAGATGCTCGGCCATGGTCTTGTCGCCGATCTGCTTGTTGGCGTCGTAGACCTTGAAGGCCAGCGGGTTGTCAGAGTCGCGGCCTTCGAAATCGATCTTGCCGATGCCGGGGAAATATTCTTTGGCGCCGATGTAGACAGTGTTGCTCATACGGTCGAACTCCTGAGAATGTTAGCGCTACCAAAATCGCGACTGAAAAAAGCCGCGCCATGCAGCGAAGCCGAAGATGCCATGCCGATCCCGAGTGAAGCGGTCTGCCGGACTTTACCCAGCCCGGCGCAGAAAGGCTTGCTGCGCTGCGAGATGTCCGCCGTGCAACCGGCCCCGCGGCGCACCGCGCAGCCGTGATGGGCTCGCTAGCCATGCGGCACGGCGAACGACCGCAGCACGCCCCACCTACAAGCAACTGACCGCTCATTCAGCCGCACGCGCCGCGCCCCGGCCCGCCGCGCGCGGGGCAGCTACAATGGCCGGCTTATGACCGCTGTCCTGCCGCTGCCGCAACCCCTGGCCGACCCTGCGCCGCGCGACCCGCGCCAGCGGTTGCAGCGTGAGCAGCTGCGCCTGGGCAAACGCCTGCAGCGCCAGGTGGGCCAGGCGATTGCCGATTTCGGCATGATCGCCGCCGGCGACAAGATCATGGTGTGCCTGTCCGGCGGCAAGGACAGCTACACCTTGCTGGACATGCTGCTGCACCTGCAGCGCAAGGCGCCGGTGCCGTTCACCCTGGTGGCGGTGAATCTGGACCAGAAGCAGCCAGACTTTCCCGCGCAGGTGTTGCCCACCTATTTGCGTGGCCTGGACGTGCCGTTCGACATCGTCGAGCAGGACACCTATTCGGTGGTCAGCCGGGTGATTCCGGCCGGCAAGACCATGTGTTCGTTGTGCTCGCGGCTGCGGCGCGGCGCGCTGTATGCCTACGCGCAGGCGCACGGCGTGACCAAGATCGCGCTCGGCCATCATCGCGACGACATCGTGGCCACGTTCTTCATGAACCTGTTTCACCACGCCCGGCTCGCGGCAATGGCGCCCAAGCTGCGCAGCGACGATGGCCAGCATGTGGTGATCCGCCCGCTGGCCTATGTGCGTGAAGCCGACATCGCCGCCTACGCGCAGGCACGCCAGTTCCCGATCATTCCGTGCAACCTGTGCGGCAGCCAGGAAAATTTGCAGCGCCAGCAGGTCGGCCGCATGTTGCAGCAATGGGATCGCGAGCAGCCCGGGCGGGTCGAACAGATCGCCCGCGCGCTGGGCGATGTGCGGCCCGAGCAACTGGCCGACCGCACCCTGTTCGATTTCCTGTCGCTGGGCGGCTGCAATGACGCAGCATCGCCCGATCCCGATTCCAACGCCTGGCTCGCCGCAAGCGATATCACACACGACAGCGACTGACGCGGCCCATCCGGCCGCCGTCGGTCTTCCACCCTCCACGTTTCCTCCTCTTCGGTCTTACGCATGTTCTTTCGCAATCTCACCTTGTTCCGCTTTCCGACCACGCTGGATTTCTCCGAAATCGACACGCTGCTGCCGCAAGTGCAGCTCAAGCCAGTCGGCCCACTGGAAATGAGCTCGCGCGGTTTCATCTCCCCGTTCGGCCGCGACGAGCAGGAAGTGCTCTCGCATCGTCTGGAAGATTTCCTCTGGCTCACCGTCGGTGGCGAGGACAAGATCCTGCCCGGTGCGGTGGTCAACGACCTGCTCGAGCGCAAGGTCGCCGAAATCGAAGAGAAGGAAGGCCGTCGCCCCGGCGGCAAGGCCCGCAAGCGCCTCAAGGACGACCTAATCCATGAACTGTTGCCGCGCGCCTTCGTCAAGAGCTCGCGCACCGATGCCATCCTGGATCTGCAGCACGGCTACATCGCGGTCAACAGCTCCAGTCGCAAGAGCGGCGAGAACGTGATGAGCGAGATCCGCGGCGCGCTCGGCAGCTTCCCGGCACTGCCGTTGAATGCCGAAGTCGCCCCGCGCGCCATCCTCACCGGCTGGATCGCCGGCGAGCCCCTGCCCGAAGGCCTGAGCCTGGGCGAAGAGTGCGAGATGAAGGATCCGATCGAAGGCGGCGCGGTGGTCAAGTGCCAGCATCAGGAACTGCGCGGCGAGGAGATCGACAAGCACCTGGAATCCGGCAAGCAGGTCACCAAGCTGGCGCTGGTGCTGGACGACAATCTGTCGTTCGTGCTCGGCGACGATCTGGTGATCCGCAAGCTCAAGTTCCTCGACGGCGCATTGGACCAGCTCGAACACAGCGACGACGACGGCGCACGCGCCGAACTCGACGCCCGCTTCGCGCTGATGAGCGCCGAAGTGCGCCGCCTGTTCCTGTTGCTGGAAACCGCGTTGAAGCTGAGCAAGGCGGAGTAAACGGAACGTCGAACAGTGGCGTCGTTGAGGGGCGATTGGGGGTTTAAGTCAAACGCCTGGATGGTCGAGGGCGCGGTGTCCTCACCGCTTGCGGGACACGCCGCAAGTACGTCCATGTAGGCTCGGTGGCGGCATCCATGCCGCCACACGGTCCCGCAATCGGTGAGGACACCGCACTAGACAGTTTGCTGGTTGCTTGAAAACATGCACACCGACCATCTCGACAGGTCCTTGCCCGCCCACCGTCGCGGGACCTTACTCGGCATGGATGCCGCGTAAGAGCCTACAGGGACGTACTTGCGGCGTGTCCCGCGATGGTGGGCGGGCAAGGGCCCTACAGCCAAGCCGCAGATCAGCCGCCCAACAACCGACGCATTCACACCGTTCAATCACCTCTCAAGGTGACCGAGAGCTACAGGGTCTTACTTGCGGCGTGTCCCGCGACGGTGGGCGGGCAAGGGCCCTGCAACCAAGCCGCAGATCATCCGCTCCACAACCGACGCATCCACACCGTTCAATCACCTCTCAAGGTGACCGAGAGCTTCAGCATCGTCTGGATGTTGCCAAGCCGAGCTGGTTGAGGGCGCGTTGAGCTGCGCGTTGCGCATTGCGCCAGGGATGGCGTGATGGATGCAGTGCCACCACAGATCACGCGCGCGCCGTCATCGGATGTCTCAATCATTCCATCTCACCACCTGACACATCGCAGCGCTATCCTGTGCCCATGTTCAAGCCCGTCCGCCGCCTCATCGCGCCCACACCGCAGCTTGTCGAACGCGACTGCGTGCGTCTTGAACTGGAGGGGCGGCAGATCGAGGTGTTGCGCGTGCGCGACCCGCGTGCGCGGCGCATCAAGCTCAGCGTGGACGAACGCGGCGCCCGGCTGACGCTGCCGATCCGCGCCAGCCTGATTTCCGGCGAACGTTTTTTGATGGCGCACCTGGAGTGGCTGAGCACGCAGCTGTCGCGCTATCAGCAGGTGGATGCCTTCCCCGCGCTGGAGCGTGGCGTGCCGGGGCTGCTGCCGTTACGCGGCGCCTTGCTGCCGCTGAGCTGGCACGACGGGCGCTACGCACGCATCGACATCACTGATGACGGCGCGCAATTCCATGTGCCCACACGACTGGGCGATGCAGGTCTGCGCCGCACGCTGAAGGAATTTTACGAAGCGCAGGCACGTGCCGACGTCGGCCGTTGGCTACCGACTTATCTGCCCGGCTTGCCGCGCGCACCGGCACGGGTGCGGCTGAAGGTAATGTCCTCGCAGTGGGGCTCGCTCGCACCGGATGGCTCGATGGCGCTGGATCTGGCGCTGGTACTCGGCCGCCCGTCCGCGTTCGAGTACGTGCTGGTGCACGAGCTCTGCCATCTGGTACAGGCCAATCACTCGCCCGCGTTCTGGGCCGAAGTGGAACAGCGCTTTCCTGCCTGGCGCGACGAACGCAGCTATTTCCACGAACACGGCCGCCAACTCAAGGCGCAGTTGCGGCGGTTGTTGCAGGCGGAGTGACCGGCGCTTTATTAGTGACTTTGATGATTTTTATAGCGCTACGCCGGATTGTTGCAATAGAGCCAGGGTCGCCTTCTGGAATGACGTAAGCGTTTTCTGGAGAAAGGAGGATTAGCTTGCCCTTCGTCACTTTTCCGTCAGGATACTCGATCTGAACTAGGAGCTCACCGCCTACACCATAAGCACGCAAACCTTTGGAAAGTAGTTCAACCATGGGCTTTTGCCAAATTGCGGCGAGTGAGCACAAAGTCACTATTAGCGCTACAGCTGATTTTATTCTGCGCGTTCGTGATGCGTGGAGTAAAGACGCAAGATAAAGGGCGGCTACCGCCGAGAGAGCCAGTGGGGGAAAAGTTCGCTCGAAACTCCAGCCACTTTTGTAAATTTCGCCAAAGAAAATTAACCAGCACAAAATGTTAATAAATCCAAAAAATATAAAATTGGATCTCGGAAATTTTTTGTTTTTAATCCATTCGGCTGCAGGAATAAAGAAGCCAAAAAGCGCTATGCCTGCCAACATCATCATCAACTCGGTCGTTACATAGAAAACCGTCATTCCAAATACGCCCTCTTTAAATAAATCATATGAAAAGAAATCGTACTCGGACATCATTATTATAAATAAAGTGCGTGAATATGTGGCTATAAAAATAAATAAAGAAATAACCCAGACTAAAATTAATTTAGCCCTGCTTAGCCAATTCTTAGATTTTTCGCTAGAAGGATTTAGGCTTTAATTCATGTTAAATGGAGTTTGTTTTTAGGGGGATTTTATAATTTAAATAAACTGATATGCCGTAGATTATGGAAAATACCCCGGCGCGCTCTATTTCATGCGGCGCGCGATGGCGTACATACTTAATTATTTTTAGATGTTAAGTTAATTTTCAACCATTCCCTCCGCCACCGCCTCCATCACCACTAGACGCGTCCGACATCCCCTGCTGCTGGGAGCGCGCAGCAAGCGTCATCACTGGGCCCGTTGGGTTCTTGTCGATTTCTTCGCGCTCGCGCTGGAACTGCACCATCTCCTGCGCCCGTTGCTGATCCAATGCCTCCGTCTTCTGCAAGGTCTCATTGATGCCAGGCGATGGCGTGTTGAGCGAGGTTTCCGAGTGAAAGCCGGGCGTTTTGCCAAAGACAAAGGCGACATCATCTTGGATGATCACTTTGCGGAGTTCAGCCGCACGTTCGATCCCTGACTCTTTGACGGCATGCAATACCTCAGCGGTCTTCTCATCGGAGGTGCCTTTCGGGAGCTGCGCCTGGATGGCAGAGAACAACGCATAATCCCGATGATCAGAGGGAAACGCCTGCTGAGCGGCATCTTGGAAGGGCCTTGCTTGCTCGACCCGATCCTCATCGTGTTCGTGTGCGTTAGAGCGGGCAGTTGTCCCACCCAAACCTGGCGATGACGCATAGGCAGCGGGTTGGCGCTCCGGCAATACGATCTGCGCCGGCACTTCGCTTTGCGTTGGAATTGCCGGCGACGAGGCCTGCATCGCCTCTTGCTGCTCTGCCTGCAATGGAACAGCCGATGGCGCATCGTTCTGTGGCGTGCCTACTCGGGCTTGCTGCTCACTGCCCTGCTCCACCGGCCCATTTGCCAGTGTCGGCGCTGTGGGTTTCAAGGCATCTCGGCGCGCGCTTTGTGCCTGGGACAACGCCGCATCCAGGTCTTGGCCGGCAACGCCTGTTGCCGGCAACCCTTGGTCTTGCTGGAACTGCCTCACGGCATGTTCGGTCTCCGGACCATAGTGCCCGTCTTGCGGCACGGCCTGACAGTTTGGACCACGGGCATCCACTTGCTGCAAGCGATACTGCAAGAACTCGACCTCCTGCCCTCGGTCGCCGAGGCGCAGCACTTCCACTTCATGGGATGCCGGCGACACTGGCGCAGCGGCCTGAGTAGGCGCTTGATCGGGAGAGGTTGAAACTGATGATGCCGGCCCGGCACTCGGCGCAGACGCGCTCGCCGCCGTTGGAACCGATGCCTCCGCCTTAGGCTGGACTGCGCCGGCTGTCGGGGGTGAGGCAACCTCAGGCGCTTGGGTCTCCTGTGGTTTACGTTGTTGGACAGGTTCGGGCTTCGGTTCGGCAGGCTTGGCGACCGGGCGCACGTCTTCTGGCAGAGGCGCGTTGACGGGGACAGGCATCACGACCGGAGCAGGTGTGCCGGCCTCTGCTACAGCAGGCTGCTCAGCAGCGCGTGCAACGTCTCTATCCCTCTGCGCATCAATGGCTGCCTGAGGCGCTCGGGTTTCGTCCACATGCGGGGCGGTAACAGCTGTCGCCGCAAAGCTTGCGACCTGTTGCGCTTCTTGCGTGGACACACCTTGCCGATTGGCCTCCCGCAACGCTTGCTCGTAAGCATCGCGTTCTTGTGGCGATTGCGCATCAATGCGCAGGTCTGGTGCACCGGCCGAAGGGGGCTGCTCCTGCCGAAGTGACTGCACCTCGCCGAGTGCCTGATGGATGTCGGCGGTGCTGGTGGTTGCTGCGACGCGCACCAGACCATCAGCACCACGGCTCAGATGCTGGATGGGGCTGTCCACCGAATATTGGCCGGTCGCATCACGCTCCAATGCCAAAGAGCTGGTCGCGGCATCAATCCCGTTTGCCTCACGTGTCCTTTGCACCGCAAGCTGGATCGCGTCCGCAGTCTGGCCATTGGGCGCAACGCCATAGGCGGCATAGGTCGCCTCGGTGTTGGCCTGGTCTTGTTGCTGTGGCGTTGGCGTTTGCCTTGCCGGCATCTGTGCCAACGCTTGCGCGTGCTGCTCCAATGCCGGTTGCAAGCGTTCGCGCGTTGCGTTGAGTTCCAACGGGACATTGCCTTCGGCAGCAACGCCGTCGTGGCGCCACTGACCTTGCGTATCGCGCTGATACTGCTTGCCGTCCGAGGCTTGCAACGAGTCCGGGTTCAAGGCTGTTTGCACGGCCGCTGGCACGGGGCCGAAGTCCCCCCAACCATTGCGCTGATACGCAGCTTGATAGGTTGCTGCAATTGCGGCCGGACCTCGGGCGATGTTGGCGTCAACTACCTGGGCTGCTTGCTGGTCCAACGCGGCATTGCGCTCAGTGCTTGCTGGATCCACCGTCCAGATGGGCCGATCGTTCCGATCGACTTCGTCGGCGACCATCCGAGACCACTGGCCACTTGCCGGATCATGCCGCCAATCCCGTGCGTAAAGATGCGCAGCGTCTGTCTCACTGGATGGCTGCACATAAGGATTACTGGGTTGCACCTTGCCAAGCGCTTGCTCGGTCGCTTCGCCACTGGCGTGATAGTTCAGCTCGCGCGCTTTTTCGGGCAGCGCGAACATGCCCTGCTTCTGTGGCGTATCCACGCCATCGTCTTGCAGGTCGGCTTTTTCTTGGCGAAGCCACTGGCTGCCGTTGAACTCCCAGCTCACGCCCTGCTTGTCGGTCTGTGTATAGATCTGACGGTTGTCCCACAGCGTCGCCGCCTTGTCGGCAGCGGCACTGAACAGATAACCATCGGCCACCACCAACGCGACAGGCCCGGCGCCGGTTGTGCCAACAACGGCAGCGGCGGCGGCGCCTCCCGCCCAGCCGCCCGTGCCTCGCGCAGCAAAGTGCAACGCTTCTGAGCGTGCAGCGGTGAGGTTGTCTTGTGCCAACAGCGTGCCAACACGCTCTCCGGTTTGCGACGCATCGTAGGCAGTGGCGGCAACACCTAAACCCGCAAGCCCTGCTGTCATGCCGGCGCGACGCAAGCCTGGGATCTCCGGCTCGGGCACAGGCACGCGTGCAGGCGGAGCCCCTGGCCGCACGAGTTCATCAATAGTGGCAATGCCTTCCAGCCGGCTGTTCACGCCGTCACTGACGTGCAACTCGGCATGCTCTGCGAGCAACTTCGCTCGGAGAGCAGGATCGGATTTCGGAATCGCTTGCGCGTGTTCCGGTAGATCACGGTGCCAATCGGCCTGTTGTTGCCAACTCTCGCGGAGCTTCTGTGTCGCGACAGGATCTTTGAACCACGCGTTGCGCGCCTGCTCCAATACCTGTCCCGGTGGACGTGCATCAGTGCGACTATCGTAAACCTCAGCACCTTGGCGGTTGAAGATACGGATCGGCGCGCTGGTTTGCTCATGTACGGTGTCCAGACTGATCGGCAGCTTGGTGTAAATGGCCTCGCGCGCGCCTTCGGGCACGTAGCGGCCGTGGCCTTCCAGATCCAGCTGTTGAGCAAACCTTGCGTCGACCCCATGCTCGCTTTCCAGCTTGTGCGCGGCCATTGCACGCACCTCGACATGGTAGCCGCGCGATTGCAGATCCTTGATCAGTTCCGAACTCCACTGGCCATTACTGAGCGTGGTGTCGAAGATCAGGTTCTTCCTGCCTTCGATGGTGGCCTGCAGCAGCTCATCGGCCCACTGACTGGCATCGGGATGGGTGTAGCCGGACCAGGTGTAGGGGTGAGCATTGCGGATAGCTCTTACTTGGGGATGAAAGTCGCGTAATTCGTCTGGATCGATCTTTACTACATCCCCGATGAGCTCAAGCTGAGCTACTTTGGCAAGCCCTCCCTTACCTGCACCCGGTTGGCCTGCCAGGATGATCGCATTGGGATGATCGAACGACGTTTTTTGTAACAAGCCACTTCTTGGAAAGATTTTTTCATTGAGAATCTTCCCGTGCTCATCATGGGTAAGCGCGTAATCACTCATGACCTTGCGTGCCATCAAAGTAAGAGGCTAAATCAGACATTGCACCCATGTTTAAACGACTGTATCCAACAGCAAAGTCCTTCTTCTCGGCCCTCTCAATCGCCGCAGGATCCCCACTGGCATAGGCGGCTTCGAGTTCCTCGCTGGCTTCGGACATGAAAGATCCAATCCTTCCTTCAAGAGCCCAAATGGCGCCTTCAAATGGCATTAAAATGTAAGGTTTCTTGATGTACGCATCGAGAACTTCCTGAAGACTTTGGATCAGCTCGGGGTAGTCTGCGAGTAGTTCACGCAAGCTCTGCGGCACGGGAGGCGGAAGTAGTTTTTTTTCATTATCGCGCTTGAACATGTCGGAATTTCCCCTGCCAGGAGAGGTTGGCGCAGGCATGCGTTCTTCGAAGTAGGCAAGCATATTGCTGCCTTTCCAGTTGTGACTGAACCCCGCAGGCCCAAGCTGCCTACGCTTTTTCTCGGCCGCCTCCAATTTTACCGGGTCACCGTCCTCCTCAGCTTCCCTAAGCTCCCTGTTGACTTCACCCAAGATGGAATCCAAGCAATCTTCTAAGTTCCATATTGCAATCTCAAGAGGAGGAGTGACCAATGACGGACTATCCACCGACTCTTTGAGGGCCGATTTCAATCTATCCATATATTCAGGGTATTCCTGAAAAATTTTCTGCAACCCTTCGGGAACGGGAGGATATTCGCCAATGGAGCCAGATGAAGGAGAATTTTCCTGTATCATTTGAACATCCTGATCAGTGCGCTGGCTTTGACCATTGGGATACTTCGAACTCGGGAAGCCAAAATAATCCATCAAGTTCTGCCCCTTCCATGCGCCCTTAGCGGCGCTGTGAAGCATAAGCAGATGCGTTGACCTCGCTAGTGCGATTGCCTCTTGGTCACCTGTTTGCTCCGCAATGCGCAGCTTTTCGCTTGACTCGTCAATGAAAGTATCGATACAGCCCTCGATCGCCCAGATCGCAAACTCCAACGGAGGGGTGATCGGCGATGGCTTATCGACCGACTCTTGGAGGGCGCTTTCCAACCGCGCGATGTGATCGGGGTAATCCTTGAAGCTTTCGCGCAAGCCTTGTGGCACTGGCGGTCGTTTGCCGATCGAATCAGGAGAGAAATCGTTATTCTGGATCATGGCAGCCTCCTGATCTAGGCGTTGCATTGGACGTGGAAGATTGGGCTTGCGCTTAGGCGTTGCTACGAACGCACCTGGTTGCAATTGCCCCAACTGCTGCACAGTGCGCGCATTGATTATTCCCAGATCACGCAGCCGCTGTTGACCATGGACTCCATCAGCCTTTGATCTACTTAGATGCCTATTGGAAGACGTGCTATCACTCATGCGGGGACCATCTTTAAGGCTTCGATCTTCACCTTCGGCAACAAGCGCTTGGTGAAGTAGGCATCTTCGTAATACTTGATCTTCTCGCAGAGCACCGGGTTTGGAATGCCTTCGTAGAGAAAGACCTCCTTATCGAAGCCCATCGCCTTCAACTCTTGCGGCAGCATCAAGGCGCGGCGCTGCTCGGTCTCCGAGTAAGACACACTGCTTTGCTTGCCACTGGTGTGCGACTTGTTCTTCTTGCGGACCGTGGTGTAGCCGAGCATGTCCGAGTAGTCGTTGGCGTCTTGCTGCTCGCGCGGGGCATAGACGATTTGCAACGCATGGTTGGTGATGATGGTGCGCGAGACATCCTTGCCATAGGTCGCGTCCAGCTGCGCCATGCTCTGGATGATCGGCAGCAAGCGGATGTTGTAGCCGGCCATGTAGCTCACCGCGCTGGCGATGATGTCGACCCGGCCGATGGACGTGAATTCGTCCATGAGTAGCAAGCATTGATGATTGAGCGCTGGGTTGTTTTGCGGCAGCTCTTTGGTGTTGAGGTTGATGAGCTGACTAAACAGCAGGTTGATCAACAAGCGGCTTTCGGCAAGCTTGTTCGGCTGGATGCCGATGTAGATGCTCATCTTCTTCTTGCGCACATCGGTCAGCAAGAAATCGTTGCCGCTGGTTGCCGCATCGAGAATCGGATTGATGAACTGGTTGAGCGGCTCCTTGAACGTGCCCATGATCGAAGCAAAGGTTTCTTCAGCCTGCGAGAGCAAATTGTCGAACGCCGTCTTGGCGTCCCGGCCCAGGAAGTCGCGCTGCGAGAGCTTTTTGAGGTAGCCATTCAAGTCGCTCCCATCGCCGGACGACACGCGATAGAGCATCCCAAGGGTTGGGAACATCCAGGTGTCTTTCGGGTGCTTGCGCTTGATCTGATCATCGAGGCTATCAAACAGATAGAGCGTAAACGCCATGAAAGCATTGCGGGCCTGGCTCACCCAGAACTTCTGGGCATCGGAGCCATCCGGGTAGAGCATCGCCGCGATACTCATCAGATCCGACACGCGAAACGCCGGATCCGGAGAGATGTAGCTCAGTGGATTCCAGCGGTGGGTGCGCCCGTCTTCGGCAAAGGGGTTGAACAAAAAGACCTCTTGGCCTTGGCTCTTGCGCCAGCCGGAAGTCAGATCAAAATTTTCCTGCTTGATGTCTAGAACCACCACTGAGCCTTGGTAGTCGAGCAGATTGGGAATGACGATGCCCACCCCCTTACCTGAGCGCGTCGGCGCGGCCAGGATCACAAACTGCTGACCAGGCAAGCGCACCAGCTTGCCGCCGTGCTTGCCAACCACAATGCCGGTTGGCGACGGTTTGAGCATGTCCTTCTTGGCCAGATCACTTCCGGAGGCAAAGCGCGCGTCGCCATGCAAGGCGGCGGCCTTTGGCTTGAACAGGGGGATCAGCAACGCGAACCAGGCCAGGAGCGGCACACCGAAGCCAATGGCGCCGGCCAGCTTGATCTTGCTGGCATAGGGAGCGAACTGCGGGAGGTCGAGCGCTTTGACGTAAGACCAGTAGGCGCCCCAGCGGAGCGGCACAGTAAGCTTCAACAACGCCAGAGTTAGCTGGCTAGATAAGTAAAGGCCCGCTACCAAGGCAAGCGCCAACAGACACAGCGTCATACCGGTCTTGAACAACGGGCTTCTCATAGCGAGACGTCTCCCATCTGGAAATCCTTTTCTCTCTGTATAGATAATCTTCGGGCTTTTACAGGATTGCAGCCTGCTTTGGATCTAAATTCTTGTTTGATACGAGATATGCATTTGATTTGGGTGGGCTGATCAGAGACATTTCCAAAACCCATTGATCACCGCCGCCACCGCTTCCGGCGTTTCCATATGCACGTGGTGCGTGCCCGGCAGAAGATGCAGGCGCGCATCGCGCATCAGCGCCACGCGGTGATCGCGTAACGCATCCGGGAAATACACCTGCGCCGGCGTGGCGAAGATGGCCTGGGTCGGGCAGGCGATGGAGGCCAGCAATACGTCGATCTGCGCCTCGGTCATGCGGATCGCGGTCGGCAAGGTCAGGCGCGGGTCGCTGCACCAGCTATAGCCGCCTTCCACCGCGCGCACGCCGCGCTCCACCAGCAGGCGTGCGGCCGGTTCGGTGAGCTGGTTGGCCATCATGCGTGCGCGGACCGGCATCTCCATCGATGGAAACACCCGCAGCGGCCGCTGCGCCAGCGTGCGAGCCGAGGCCACTGCATCGCGCAGGCGAGTGGCCGTGCTCTCCACCGGCTCGGCCAGTGCGCCCAATGCCTCGATCGCGATCAAGGCTTCCACGCGTTCCGGCGCTGCGGCCGCGAGCAGGCTGGCAACGCCGCCGCCCAGCGAGTGGCCGAGCACGCTGAAGCGCTCCCAGCCCAGCGCATCGGCCACCTGCAGCAGAATCCCGATCGCGCTGCTGAGCGTGTATTCGGCACCGCTCGGCAACCACGCGCTGTGGCCATGACCAGGTAGATCGAGCAGCACCAGATCCAGATCCTGCGCGTGCAGATGCGCGCTCAGCGGCAGGAAGCTGGCCGCGTTGTCGAGCCAGCCATGCAGGGCCAGCACCCGGCGCGGGCCGCGTTCGTGATTGCGTAACCCTGTGATCCGGCCAATGTCCAGGTCGCACGCAAACGGCTCCAACCTCATACGCGACGTGCCAACGCGGCCAGTGCCTGCGCATGTGCCGGGCTGGCGTTGAGACACGGGATATAGCTCAGTGTGGCGTTACGCTCGGCCAGCGTTTCGGCAAAGCCCAAGGCCACTTCTTCCAGCGTTTCCAGGCAATCGGTGGCAAAGCCCGGGCAGACCAGATCGAAGCTGCGCACGCCACCTTCGGCCAGTTTCCACAGCGTGGGTTCGGCGTAGGGCTGCAGCCAGCGCTCCGCGCCGAAGCGCGACTGGTAACCCATCTCCCAGTCGTCCGTGCTCAGGCCCAGCGCGGCGACGATCGCCTGCGCGCTGCGCTCGCATTGCTGCGGGTACGGGTCGCCGGCATTGGCCACGCGTTGTGGCAGGCCGTGGAAGGAGAACATCAGCTTCTCGCTGCGCCCGTGCGCCTGCCAGTGCGCACGGATGGAATCGGCAATCGCTGCGACCCAGCCGGCGTCTTCGCAATAGTCCTGGATCACCTCAACCGCGATCTCCGGCGCGCTCGGGCGCCAGGCATCCACCACGTCCTGGATCGAGGCGGTGGTGGTGGTCGAATACTGCGGATACAGCGGCAGCACCACGATGCGCTTGATGCCGCGCGCACGCAGGCCGTCCAGCGTCTTGCGCAGCGCGGGCTGGCCATAACGCATGGCCCATTCCACGTGCCAATCGGGCATGACCTCTTTCAGGCCCTCGGCCAGGCGGCGCGTGTACACCGCCAGCGGCGAGCCGTCCGGCAGCCACACCTTGGCGTATTTCTCCGCCGACTTGGGCCCGCGGATCGGCAGGATCACCCCGTACAGCAGCGGTTTCCAGAACAGCGGCGGGATCGCGACCACACGGCGGTCGCTGAGGAACTCGGCCAGGTAGCGGCGCACGGCCGGGGCGGTGGGCGACTCGGGCGTGCCGAGATTGACGACCAGCAGGGCGGTATCGGAGGTGGTATTCATGCCGAGCATTCTGGCAGAGCGCAGCAGCGCTGCCGAGGACAGCGCACCGATCGACCTGATTGACGGCCTCTTGATCGCCCGGTTGCGCTCACCACCGATTCATTGCGCCACCACTAACGTCACGCCATTGCTATCTTTGACGGATCGTCCTTTGGAGCTTGTCATGCCCCGTTTGTCGCGCCTGGCCCTGTTGTTGTCGTTGACCTTCGCCGCCGGCCATGCCGTTGCCGGCCCGGAAGAGGACCAGCGCGCGCGTAACGCGGTTCGCGTGCTCAACGAGATCATGAAGATCCCCGAGCAGTCCATTCCGGACAAGCTGCTCGACGAGGCGCGCGCCATCGTGGTCATCCCCGACACGCTCAAGGCCGGTCTGGTGATCGGCGGCCGTCGCGGCCACGGCCTGATGTCGATGAAGAACGCCGACGGCAGCTGGTCGCAGCCGGTGTTCGTCAAGCTCACCGGCGGCAGCATCGGCTTCCAGGCCGGCGTGCAGTCCTCCGACGTGGTGCTGGTGTTCCGCAACGACCGCAGCCTGGACAACATCGTCAACGGCAAATTCACCCTCGGCGCCGATGCCGGCGTGGCCGCCGGCCCGGTCGGCCGCAATGCCGCCGCCGCCACCGACGGCCAGCTCAAGGCCGAAATCTGGTCGTGGTCGCGCGCCCGCGGCCTGTTCGCCGGCGTCGCACTGGATGGCGCGATCCTGCAGATCGACGATGCCGCCGATCTGAATGCCTACGGCGGTGGCGCCACCCCGCGCATGATCTTCGA
Organism: Xanthomonas hortorum; assembly: GCF_040279205.1. Classification (GTDB taxonomy): domain Bacteria; phylum Pseudomonadota; class Gammaproteobacteria; order Xanthomonadales; family Xanthomonadaceae; genus Xanthomonas; species Xanthomonas hortorum_F. The sequence continues at coordinate 32,885 of NZ_JBEOLS010000025.1, read as the reverse complement.
AGGCCGTACCAACGAGCGTGCCTCCACCGACGTGATCGCCTTCCGCGATCGCCTGGAAGAGGCCACTTACACAGCGCGCGCCAACCGCGGCACCGACGGCGCCGCCGAGAGCACCGCACCTGCACCGCGTCCGCAGACCCCGTCACCGGCACAGGCCGCGAGCACTCCGCCGCCGCCGGCCAACGAGGCCAGCACCGTGCCGATGCAGCCCAGCACCACGCCGCCGCCGCAACAGGGATTCCAGCCGGTCTCCGATGGCGAAATTCGTACCGAATCGCTGGACGGCAACCGCTAAACCGCTGTCATCCCCCTGCGCGGTGCGCTGGGGTATCCTGCGTCTTCCTTCTTTTCAGCAAGCGAGCAGATCATGGGCGGTTTCAGCATTTGGCACTGGCTGATCGTGCTGGTGATCGTGTTGCTGGTGTTCGGTACCAAGCGGCTCACCAGCGGTGCCAAGGATCTCGGCAGCGCGGTCAAGGAATTCAAGAAAGGCATGCACGACGACGACAAGCCGGCCGCAAAGCTTGGCGACGACGCACGCACGGCCGAGCAGGCGCGTGAGGCGCAGGCCGAGCGCGACCGCGACGCGCGTTGATCCGGAGCGGCGTCGGTGTTTGACATAGGTGTTGGCGAACTGACGCTGATCGCGATCGTCGCCCTGGTGGTGCTCGGTCCCGAGCGTTTACCCAAGGCGGCCCGGTTTGCCGGATTGTGGGTGCGCCGCGCGCGCATGCAGTGGGATTCGGTCAAGCAGGAACTGGAGCGCGAGCTGGAGGCCGAAGAGCTAAAGCGCAGCCTGCAGGACGTGCAGACCTCGCTGCGCGAGGCCGAAGACCAGTTGCGCAACAAGCAGCAGCACCTGGAGCAGGGCGCCCGCGCGCTGCATGACGAGGTGGGCCGCGATATCGATATCCGCAGCAGCAGTGCGACACCGGTGGCGACGCCGCTGGAGCTGGCGCATGCGGATCTGTCGGCTGGGACCAGTGCTGAGTCGGTCGCAGGGACGTCGGCGCTTGCCGACGCAGCCGCTGCTCCAGCGGTTGCGGCACCGGTCATTGCCCAGGCACAGCCCATTGCACCGGCGCCCCATCAGACATTGGTGCCGGCCCCACATGACTCTGTGGTGCCGGCACCGCATGCAGCGCATCTCAGCAGCACCAGCGCGCAGGCTCGGACGCCGGTCACCACCACGCCGATGGAGCCAAGCACGCTGAAGGCGCCGACCGAGCCGACCGAGCCGACTGCGCCAACCAAGATCCAGGAGAAGCAGCCGTGAGCCTGTTCGACGACGCACAGGCCGAAAGCAGTCTGATCGAGCATCTGGTCGAGTTGCGCGCGCGGCTGGTGCGCGCCCTGATCGGCCTGGGCGTGGTGCTGCTGGCGCTGTTGCCGTTTTCGCGGGCGATCTATTCCTGGCTGGCCGCACCGCTGATTTCGCAGCTGCCGCTGGGGCAGACGATGATCGCGATGAACCCGGCCGGCGCGTTCTTCGCCCCGCTCAAGCTGACCTTCTTCGTGGCGGTGTTCTTCAGCGTGCCGTGGCTGCTGTATCAGGCCTGGGCATTCGTGGCGCCTGGCCTGTATCAGCGCGAAAAGAAGCTAGCGTTTCCGCTGTTGGCCTCGGCGGTGGCGTTGTTCTATATCGGCTGCGCCTTTGCCTATTTCCTGGTGCTGCCGGCGGTGTTTCACTTCCTGACCACGTTCAAGCCGGACGTGATCGCCATTACCCCGGACGCCAATTCCTATCTGGATTTCGTGCTGGCGATCTTCTTCGCCTTCGGTGCGAGCTTCGAGTTGCCGGTGGCGCTGGTGATCCTGGTGCTACTGGGCTGGGTCACGCCCAAGCAACTGAGCGAAGGCCGCGGCTACGCCATTGTCGGCATCTTCATCCTGGCCGCGGTCCTCACCCCGCCGGACGTGGTCTCGCAGCTGATGCTCGCGATCCCGATGTGCCTGCTCTACGAACTCGGCATCGTCGCCTCACGCGCGGTCGGGCCGAAAGCCGCCTAGCGCGCCCCGCGTCGGGCACCGACAGTGGCCAGGCATCTCCTTGTAGGAGCGCACTTGTGCGCGATGAAGCTTTCCCGGGAAAGCTTCATCGCGCGCAAGCGTGCTACTACGATCCCAAGTGATCCGGTCGCAAGCACATATGCGCTTGATGGCCAGAGCGCAGTGCTTGACGTGCCAGGACGACGGTTGGATGTGCGAAATGGACGCCTGTTTGCACAAGGCGCCAGGCCAACGCAGGTGCTAGCTGGCACCGAAGGTGCCGCTCATCGTAGGAGCGCACCCGGGCGCGATAGAGGCTTTCCCGGGAAAGCTTCTTCGCGCACGAGTGCGCTCCTACACTTCAGGCAGCAAACACGTCCGGGCGCGACGGCGGGGCCGGCTGTGCAACGGCGCCTTCGTGCGTGAACATCTGCTTCCAGGCGGCGTAGACCGAGCCTGCGAACACCGGCATCAGCACCGCCATCAGCAGCAGCTGGGCCAGCCACATCGCCACGGTCTGCCCGGCGACCAGGCCAACGATCAGCGCCACGATCATCACCGCGAAATAGATCGCGAAGATGCTGATGAAGGCCAGCACGAAAAACACCAGCATCGCCGGCAGGTTGTGCAGGCTGGCGCGCAGGCTTTCGCGCAGCGCGTGGCCGCCGGTGCTGCGGTCGAACATCACCTGCGGCGGCATCACGAATAGCGCCAGCGTCATTGCCGCAAAGGTGGCGATGGTCAGCAGCAGCCATAGCAGGATGCGGCCGGCCGGCAGGCTGGCGGCGAGCTGCTCGATCTGCACCGGGTCCGGTTGCGCGCCGGACTGGCTGATCTGATTGATCTTGACCATCACCTCGGACAATTGCTGCAGCCCGTTGGCGCCGATCATCACCAGCAGCAGCACGCCCAGCAGCAGGCCGGCGATCAGCTGCGGCAGCAGCGACACCAGCAGATGCGGCGCGCGGCCGTCCTGCAGGCCGTGCAGCAGATGCGACGGTTTGGCGATGCGGCCTTCGTCCACCTCGCGGATCGCCCACAGCATGCCGCCCATGAACAACGGGCCGGCCAGGACCAGCAGGAACTGCAACGCTGGGCCAAGCAGCGGCACCAGCACCGACAGCGACACCACCAGGGTGGCGGTCACGCTCCAGATCACCCCCAGCGAGCCAAGCGCCAGCGGCGCCCGCTTCAGCAGCGAGAAACCGGTCAACAGCCATTCTGCGCCGGCAGACGCCGGCACCTTGCGGATTTCGCTCATTCCCATTCCGGATCGACACGCACCGGACCATCCGGCGTGTGGCGATTATCGCTGCTTTTAGGTGTGCGCGGCGGAATGAGTGGCCACTGTTTGCAGGCCGCGTGCGTGATGCACGAAGCGGCGCAGCAGCTTGCGGGCGATCGGCGCGGCGGTGACCTCGCGGGCGACCGTGCGCGCGCAGTGGCCGTGGCGGGCGATGCACTCGGCGCGCGCCTGCACATAGCCGCGCATATGGTGGGTGGCGAACTCCGGGTGAAACTGCACGCCCCAGGTGGCCTGACCCCAGCGGAACGCATGGCAGCGGTCCTGGCGCGAATGCGCCAGCACGATGGCGCCATCGGGGGCGCGCACCACGGTTTGCATATGCGTGGCGTGCGCTGGGAAATGCGCCGGCAGGCCGGCAAACAAGGGGTCTTGCTCGGCAGGCGGGTGTAGTTCCAGCGCGATGGTGCCGGACTCGCGCCCGGCCGGGTTGTAATCGACCTCGCCGCCCAGCGCATGCGCCAGCAGCTGGTGCCCGTAGCAGATGCCCAGCAGCGGCATGCCCTGGTGGGCAGCCTCGCGCAGCCAGTCGGCGCTGCGTTCGCTCCACTCGGCGCGGTCGGTGACATAGGCGGCCGAGCCGCTGACGATGGTGCCGGCAAAGCCGTCGCGATCCGGCAGGCGATCGCCGTTGGCGACATCGATGACCACGGTCTCACGCTCGGCCAGCCCGGCCGCCACGCGGATCCAGTGCGGAAAACGGCCGTATCGCTTCATCTCCGGCACGGGGTGCCCGGTTTCGATGATCAGGAACGGCAAGGCGGACATGCGGTCGAGAAATCCAGCGGCGACTGATGTGCCCGATTGTATGCAGCTCCAGCCGGTTTTTTTCAACTGGCGAGCCAACGCATCCAGCTAAGGTTATGCCGGATGGCTATGTGTTGATGATTTGCTGGCTGGGCGGGAGCTGGCCACGCGCACTGTGTGGGTAAGAGCAGTGATGGCGGAGATGGTTTGGGTCACGTTGGTCCCCGGCTTGGTTGCCGCAGTGATCGCCGCGCCACTGATCCGGCCGTCCTCGGCCGTGCCGTGTAGCTGATCAATGGTGAGGCCGAATTCTCTGCCGATTGCGGCATGTGCGTGCTGACGTACCCTCATCCGCCCTTCGGGCACCTTCTCCCGCAGGGAGAAGGGAACAACGGTGGGAGAACTGAGTGAGCCCCTCTCCCGCCGGGAGAGGGGTTGGGGTGAGGGTTGCCTGCGACGATAACGGCGCAAACCCCGCAATCCGCTACTCCCGAGGCGGCAACACCGACAACACTTCTTCCACCGTGGTCAGCCCGGCTGCGACCTTCTCCAGGCCCGTCCGGCGCAACGTGCGCAATCCCTCGCCGCGAGCGGCGTGGCTGAAGCTGGCCAGGTCGGTGTCGGCGCGGATCAGGCTGCGCAGGCGCGGGGTCACCGGCAGCAATTCGTACAAACCCACACGGCCCAGATAACCGGTGCGTCGGCATTCCAGGCAGCCGACCGGCGCGTGCACGTTGAGCACCTCCGGCAGCGCTTCGCCCGGCTCGCGGATCGCCGCCCAGTCGTCGTCGCTGAGCGTGTGCGGGCGCTTGCAGTGCACGCACAAGGTGCGCACCAGCCGCTGCGCCAGCACGCCGTTGAGCGTGGAGGCGACCAGATAGTGCGGCACGCCCAGATCCAGCAAACGGGTGATCGCCGAGGCGGCGTCGTTGGTGTGCAGTGTCGACAGCACCAGATGCCCGGTGAGCGAGGCCTGCACCGCCATCTGCGCGGTTTCCAGGTCGCGGATTTCGCCGATCATGATGATGTCCGGGTCCTGCCGCAGCAGCGTGCGCACACCGCTGGCGAAATCCAGGTCGATGTTCTGCTGAACCTGCATCTGATTGAATTCCGGCGCGATCATTTCGATCGGGTCTTCCACGCTGCACACGTTCACATCCGGCGTGGCCAGGCGCTTGAGCGTGGAATACAGCGTGGTGGTCTTGCCCGAGCCGGTGGGGCCGGTGACCAGCACGATGCCGTGCGGGCGCTCGACCAGTGCGCTCCAGCCGGCCGCTTCTTCGGGGCTGAAACCCAGCTGCTCGATGCTCTTGAACGCCGAATCCGGGTCGAAGATGCGCATCACGCACTTCTCGCCGAACGCGGTGGGCATCGTGGACAGGCGCATTTCCACCTCGCGCCCGCCCGGCGAGCGGGTCTTGATGCGGCCGTCCTGCGGGCGGCGGCGTTCGGCCAGGTCCATGCGGCCGAGTACCTTGATGCGGCTGACCACCGCGGTCATCACCGACGGCGGCACTTCCAGCACCTTGTGCAGCACGCCATCGATGCGAAAGCGCATGCGCCCGGCTTCGCGGCGCGGCTCCAGATGGATGTCGCTTGCCCGCTGCTCGTAGGCGTATTGCAGCAGCCAGTCGACGATATGCACGATGTGGTGGTCGTCGGCATTGACGTCGCCGGCGCGGCCCAGTTCCACCAATTGCTCGAAGCTGGGCAGGCCCGCGCCCGGCTCGGCGCTGCGCACATCGCCACGCGCGCCGCGCACCGATTGGGTGACGCCGAAGAACTCCATCGTGTAGCGATGCAGGTCCAGCGGGTTGATCAGCGCCAGCTCGATGCGCCGCCGGCTCAGATGCTGCACATCTGCCAGCCATTCCAGCGCCAGCGGCTCGCTGGTGGCGATCAGCACGCGCTCGGCGTCCAGCGCCAGCGGCAGGATGCGGTGGCGGCGTGCGTAGGCATGCGACACCACGCCGGTGACGGCGGCCACATCGATGCGGGTGGGGTCGATGCGCAGATAACGCAAGCCGGTGCGGGTGGCCATCCATTCGGTCAGCCGTTCCAGGCCGAGTTCGCCGGCCGGCGGCTGCGCGGCATGCAGCTTGAGGTTGGCCAGCAGCACCAGCGGATGCACTTCGCTGGCGTTGCGTACGCCGGCGGCGGAGAACTGCACGCGCTCGTGTTCGTGCGGCACCACCATGCCATCGGCAAGCAACGCGGCAGCCACCGGGTCGAACATCAGCCGGCCGCGCGGCAGCAGTGCCACTGCGCCTTCAGGATCGGCCGTACGCCGCTGTTCCATGCTCGATGTTCCCCTGCCGCGGTGCTCCGCGGCAAAGCGCTGCGGGTCGGCCGGTATACTAGCGCACCCCTTCCGCACGGCCCTTGCTGCATGTCCGATTCCCGGCGCGTTCCAATCACTTTTCAGGGCCTGATCCAGACCCTCAACCAGTACTGGGCCGAGCAAGGCTGCGTGCTGATCCAGCCGCTAGACCTGGAAGTGGGCGCGGGCACGTTCCATCCGGCCACGTTCCTGCGCGCGCTGGGGCCGGAGCCGTGGAATGCGGCCTACGTGCAGCCCTCGCGCCGCCCCACCGACGGCCGCTACGGCGAAAACCCCAACCGTCTGCAGCGCTACTACCAGTACCAGGTGGCGATGAAGCCCAACCCGGACAACATCCAGGACCTGTATCTGGGCTCGTTGCAGGCGCTGGGCATCGACCCGCTGGTGCACGATCTGCGCTTTGTCGAAGACAACTGGGAGTCGCCGACGCTCGGCGCCTGGGGCCTGGGCTGGGAAGTCTGGCTCAACGGTATGGAGGTCACGCAGTTCACCTACTTCCAGCAGGCTGGCGGGCTGGAGTGCAAACCGGTGTTGGGCGAGATCACCTATGGGCTGGAACGGCTGTGCATGTATCTGCAGAGCTGCGACAACGTCTACGACCTGGTGTGGACCTACGGCCCGGACGGCACCCCGGTGAGCTACGGCGATGTCTATCACCAGAACGAGGTGGAGCAGAGCGCCTACAACTTCGAGCATGCCAACGTGGCCGAGCTGTTCCATCGCTTCGACGCCTGCGAAGCCGAAGCAAGGCACCTGGTCGAAGTCGGCCTGCCGCTGCCGGCCTACGAGCAGGTCACCAAGGCCAGCCACGCGTTCAACCTGCTAGACGCGCGCCGCGCGATCAGCGTGACCGAACGCCAGCGCTACATCCTGCGCGTGCGCACATTGTCGCAAGGCGTGGCGCAGGCGTATTACGCACAACGCGAGAAGCTGGGGTTCCCAGGGGTAAAGAAGTAACCGAGCCCCTCTCCCGCCGGGAGAGGGGTTGGGGTGAGGGTACGGAGGCGAAGCCCTCCTGCACCCAAACTCCACAGAGCTTCGCCCGTACCCTCATCCGCCCCGTTGGGGCACCTTCTCCCGGCGGGAGAAGGACCAGCAAGCCCCTCTCCCACCGGGAGAGGGGTTGGGGTGAGGGTACGGAGGCGTAGCCCTCGTGCACCCAAACTCCACAGAGCTTCGCCCGTATCCTCATCCGCCTCTTCGAGGCACCTTCTCCCGACGGGAGAAGGGAACACGTAAAGGTCCACGTCTTATGAGCGAACAACTTCCCCTGCTGATCGAACTGGGCACCGAAGAGCTGCCGGTCAAGGCGCTGCCGGGTCTGGCGCAGGCCTTCTTCGATGGCGTGCTGCACGGTCTGGAAAAGCGCGGCGTTGCGGTCACGCGTGGCGATGCCAAGCCGCTGTCCACACCGCGCCGTCTGGCGGTGCTGCTGCCGGGTGTGGCCACCGAGCAGCCCGAGCAGCGCTCCGAAGTGCTGGGCCCGTATCTCAACATCGCGCTGGATGCCGAGGGCAAGCCGACCAAGGCGCTGGCCGGTTTCGCGGGCAAGGCCGGCATCGATTGGACCGCGCTGGAGCGCACCAGCGATGCCAAGGGCGAGCGCTTCGTGCATCGCGCGGTGACATCGGGCGCGCGCACCGCCGATTTGTTGCCCGACATCCTGCGCGAAGCCATCGCCGCCATGCCGATCCCGAAACCGATGCGCTGGGGCGCGCACGAATACGCGTTCGCGCGGCCGGTGCAGTGGCTGGTGTTGCTGTTCGGCGATGCGGTGATTCCAGCCGAGTTGCTGGGCGTGCGTGGCGATCGCCTCACCCGCGGGCACCGCTTCATGCATCAGGGCGAGATAGCGCTTGCTGCACCGGGCGATTACGTCGAAGCGCTGCGCGCTGCGCACGTGCTGGTGGATGCGGACGCACGCCGTGCGCGCATCGTGGAAGAAGTCGAAGCGGCCGCAAAGCAGGCCGGCGGCAGTGCGCGCATCAGCGAGGACAATCTGCATCAGGTGGTCAACCTGGTCGAGTGGCCGTCGGCGGTGCTGTGCAGCTTCGAGCGCGATTTCCTGGCGGTGCCGCAGGAAGCGCTGATCGAAACCATGGAAATCAACCAGAAGTTCTTCCCGGTGCTGGATGCCGGCGGCAAGTTGACCGAGCAGTTCATCGGCATCGCCAATATCGTCTCCAAGGATGTGGCCGAAGTCGCCAAGGGCTACGAGCGGGTGATCCGTCCGCGCTTTGCCGATGCCAAGTTCTTCTTCGACGAAGACCTCAAGCAGGGGCTGCAGGCGATGGGTGCGGGCCTGACCAGCGTCACGTATCAGGCCAAGCTGGGTACGGTGGCCGACAAGGTGGCGCGCGTGGCTGCGCTGGCCGAAATTATTGCTCCGCAGGTTGGTGCCGATCCGGTGCAGGCGCGTCGCGCCGCGGAATTGGCCAAGAACGACCTGCAGTCGCGCATGGTCAACGAATTTCCGGAATTGCAGGGCATTGCCGGCCGACATTACGCCAAGGCTGCTGGCGAGCCTGGCGAGATTTCGCTGGCGATTGATGAAGCGTACCAACCCCGTTTTGCCGGCGACGATATTGCGTTGTCGCCGTTGGGCAAGGTGTTGGCGATTGCCGAGCGGTTGGATACGTTGGCTGGTGGCTTTGCGGCCGGGTTGAAGCCGACCGGCAACAAGGATCCGTTCGCGCTGCGGCGCAATGCGTTGGGGTTGGCGCGGACGGTGATTGAGAGTGGGTTTGAGCTGGATGTGAAGAATCTGCTTGTAGAGGCTAGGAATCAGATCAATGTCCAAGCAAGTGCCAGACAATTGCTTAAGACAGAAACTGCGATTACCAAGGCAAAAGATGCCGGCGCTGCTTTGCCGCCATCTGTTGAAAAAGAAGCACACACCGCCTTGGCGCTGGCTGGTCAAGATGCGGAGATTTTCGACTTCATCCTAGACCGCCTGCGCGGCTACTACGCAGACAAGGGCGTGCCTGCCACGCACTTCAATGCGGTCGCTGCCTTGTTCTCGGTCGCGCCCGAGGGCGCTCCTACAGCGCTTGGCGTAGGAGCGCACCTGGGCGCGACCCACGGTTCCCTCTACGACTTCGACCGCCGCATCGATGCGATCGGCATCTTCGCCACGCTGCCCGAGGCCGAAGCATTGGCCGCAGCCAACAAGCGCATCCGCAATATCCTGCGCAAGGTCGAGGGCGAGATTCCCGGCGATATCGACACCAGCCTGCTGCGTGAGCCGGCCGAAGAAGCACTGGCCGAAGCAGTGGAAGCGGCCATCGGCGATACCGGCGATGCGCTGCATCGCCACGACTATGTCGCCGTGCTCGCGCGCCTGGCGCGGTTGCGCCCGCAGGTGGATGCGTTCTTCGATGGTGTGATGGTCAACGCCGAAGACGCGCAGCTGCGCGCCAATCGGCTCGCGTTGCTGAAGAAGCTCGGCGACCGCCTCGGCAGCGTCGCCGCCATCGAGCATCTGTCCAGCTGATGGCAGCGTCCGCCGGCGCGGTGCACTGGCAGACCGCCCAGGCGGCGTTGGCACGTCGCGACCTGGGTGTGGCGGCGTCTGCATTGCAGGCGCTGCTGGCAGTGGACCCCACCCATGTGTCCGCACGCGTGCTGCTGGCCGGCACCGTGTTGGCCAACGGCAAGATGCGCGAGGCGGTTGCGCAGTTACGGCTGGCCGCCAGAAACCTTGGTGACGACGTGGCGATGCGTTGCCGCGTGGCGCAAGCCTTGTTACGCGTCGGCGAGCATCGCGAACTGCATGTATTGCTACGGCATCCATCGGTGATGCAGTGCCAGGATGGTGCGACCCTGGCGCTGCTCGCGCATGTGCATCAATCCCTCGGCGAACATGTCGAAGCACTGGCGATGATGCAGCGCGCGCAGGCGTGCGGATTCGATGGCCCGGATTTCCGCTTCTTTCTTGCGGTGCAACTGCAATTCAATAATCGCCTAGACGATGCAGCGCAGGCATTGGATCGTGCATTGGCGCTGTCGCCAGGCTATGGCCGCGCCGCGCTGACGCGTGCGCGGCTACGCCGTCAGACTGCAAGCAGCAATCATCTCGATCAGTTACGTCAGCAGCTGCAGCTCGCCAAGCCCGACAGCGAAGATCACGCCGGGCTGGCGTTCGCGCTGTACAAGGAGCTCGAAGACCTTGGCCAGACCGATGCCGCCTGGGAGGCTCTGCAGCATGGCAATGCGGTGATGCATGCGCGCTTGCGTCACGATGCCGACGCAGAAGCAGCGCTGTACGCGCAGTTGGGTGCATTGGCTGACCAGGGCGTGTTCGCCGCGCAGGAATCCAGTAACGCGCAAGGCCCGCAACCGATCTTCGTGTTGGGTTTGCCGCGCTCGGGCACCACGGTTCTGGAGCGAATGCTGGGCAATCATTTGCAGATCGTGTCGGCCGGCGAATTGAACGACTTCGGCCATCAGCTGCGCTGGGGCGCCGACCAGGCCGGCCGCAGCCTGCTGGATGCGCGCCTGCTGCAGGCGCTGCCAACGCTGGATTACGCACAGATCGGCACGCGCTATCTGGAACAGACGCAGTGGCGCGCCGGATCGGCGCGCTGGTACATCGATAAGTTGCCGACCAATGCGGTGGCGATCGGCGCGATCGCGCGTGCTTTGCCAGGTGCGTTGATCGTGCATCTGGTACGCGAGCCGATGGCGGTGTGTTTTTCCAATTACCGTGCGCTGTTCGGCGATTCCTATGCCTACAGCTACGATCTGCACACGCTGGCGCGTCACTATCAGGCGTATCACGCGTTGATGGCGCAATGGCGCGCTGCGTTGCCGGGCCGGGTGATCGATGTGGACTACGCGCAGATGGTGCGTGAGCCATCCATGGTGCTGGAGCAGTTGATGCTGCGCTGTGGGTTGGAGATCGAGCCTGGGCAGATCGATATCACCCGCAATGCGGCCGCATCGGCCACGCTAAGCAGCGTGCAGGTGCGCGAGGGTGTGCATGGGCGCAACGTGGAGGAATGGCGGCGCTATGCCACGCAGCTGGAGCCGCTGCGGCAGGCATTGTTGCAGGCAGGCCTGATCGACGTGGGCTTGCATTAGCGGGGCCGAACAGATCTGAGGCGCCACGCCTGAAGACCTGCGCGTGTCTTCAATCTACCTGCACGGCCGACGCACTCTCTCAGTGAGCAGCAGGCGATCCGGCTGCGACGACGCGCGCGACGTCCTGGACGCTTTGCCTTGGAGCGGATAGACAACTGACGGATGCGTCTTGCCCGCCCCGAACGTGCCTGCCCCGAACCTGCATGGGCCAAAGACGCCAGCGGCAGCCGTTGTGGCTGCCGCTGGACGAATGCAACGCAGTGACTCAGTGCGCGCCGAAGCGCCAGTTCAATTCCAGCATGTAGGAACGGCCGTAGCCGGTGTAATTGAAGATGTTGTAGTACGGGTAGCTGGTGTAGGTGCGGTCGCGCGGCGGCCGGGTGTCGGCCAGGTTGTTGACCGTCGCCGTCAGCGAGATGTCGTCGTTGACCGCGTAATCCAGCGTTGCATTGAGCGTGGTCCACGCGCCGACCTTGCGTGCGCCTTCCACCGCATAGCCATCGGTGCTTTGTTGCGCGACGAAGTTGGGCGTGCGGCCATTGCGCTGGCCGAACAGCGTGGTGGTCCATGCATCTTTCTGCCACGTCACCGAGGCATTGACGATGCTGCGGAACTCGGAGGAGAAGAACGGCTCGCTGAGCAGATCGCGCACCGGATCTTGCGGGAACTGCTGGCTTTCGTGCTTGAGCGTCAAGTTGTATTGCGCGTCGAAGACAAACAGGCCCCAGGATTCGGTGGCCAGGTTGTACGTCGCTTTGCTGAGCACGCCGGAAATTTCCTCGTTGGAGATATTGACCGGGTTGATGCGGATATTGCTCAAGCGGTTCGGAACCGGGGCATCGGCTGCGGTGCGATCGATGCGCGACAACGCATCCACGCAGGTGGGCGAGCTGATATCCAGGCTTCCCAGGCGGCAGGCCGATTCGGTCTGCAACAGATTGTCGGTGCTCAGGTCGCTGACTTTCTGGTCGATCTTGATGTTGTAGTAGTCGGCATTGACGCTGAAGCGCGCGCTGGGCGACCACACCACGCCATAGCCGAAGGACTTGGCGGTGATCGACTGTAGCTCGGGATTGCCGGCACGGCGGCCCTGGATGCTGGTGCCGGCGTAAGTGCAGTCGGCGATCGGCACGCCGGGTTCTTCGAGCGCGCAGCGGTAGTAGTCGTTGACGCCCTGGAAGAAGCCGCTATCGCCGGCAAAGGTGAACGCCATGTCCGGTGCCTTGAACGCGGTGGCGTAGTTGCCGCGGAACAACAGCGAATCGGTCGGGCGGAATTCCAGCGCGGCCTTGTAGGTGAACTTGGAATCGCTACCACCGCCCTGGTTCTTGTAGTCGTCGAAGCGGCCAGACAGGTTGGCGGTAAGCGTGCTCAGGATCGGCACGCGTGTCTCGAACGCCGCTGCCCAATTCTCGCGCTTGCCGCTGCCCTGGGTGCCGGTCAGCTGATAGAAATCGCCAGCGATGACGCGTTGATCGGTCGGGTTCTCCCAGTATTGGTTGCCTGCCTGCAGCACGCCGGCAACGCCCACGGCGCCGGCCGGCAGACTGAACAACTCGGTGTTGGTGAGTTGCAGGTTGACGTTCTGGGTCCAGGTCCTGGACTTGGTGCGGATCTCGTCGTTGAAGCTGCGGTACTGCGCCGGCGTCAACGCGCGATAGAAGTTGGCATCGTTGGGCGAATAGATCGGGTAGCCGGAGAAGTCGCCCTGCGGCGCGCCCAGGAACTGTTCGCGGAAGAAATCTTCGATGCGGTCGGCCAACGGCCATTGCTGGCGGCTGTCGATGCGGTATTCGGCGCGCGCGTAGTACGCATCGTAGGTCCAGTTGCTGGCGCCCAGCCCGCCCTTGATGCCGGCGGCGATGTTGTAGGAATCGGCGGTCTGGCGGTCGTTGTTGAAGGTCGGGCTACCGGCTTCTTCGGGCGCGAAGATGCGCTGGTAGCTCTCCAGTTGCTGGCTATCCTGATTGTAGAACAAGCCGCCGGTGTCGGACGAGGTCTGCCAGAAGCGCGAGCCGCCGTTGACCTCCACCTTGGTGCGATTGAGCAGCAGCGTTGCGTAGCCTTCGGTGTTGTCGTTGAAAGCGTAAGTCAGGTTGGCATAGCCGCTGGCGCTGCGTTCCTTGTTGAGGATGCTGGCGTAACCGGGCTCGGTGCGGCTGCTGCAGAAGTTGCCGCGATTGGCGCGGTTGTCGTATTGCACCGAGCCGTTGAACAGCGGGCCCAGTGCATCGCAGTTTGCGGCGCCCGGGTCAATGTAAGTGGTTGGCGTGTTGTGCAGTGCGATGCGCGAGCCATAGCGCAGGGTCGGGTCCGGATTGTCGGAGGTGGAATCGAAATCGCGTCGCTGGTAGCCGTAGATCGGGTCCTGATTGTTGAGCTGCAGGCCCCAGACGATATCGGCCTTGCCGAGGGTGCTGCCGCCGGTGAGCTGGAAGCGCTGGTTGTTGCCGCCACCACCGTCGTAGGTGCCCATGCGGTAATTCATCTGCACGCCGTCGATGTGCTTCTTCAGGATGATATTGACCACACCGGCAATGGCGCTGGAGCCGTAGATCGAGGACTGGTTGCCGGGCGCCACATCGATGCGTTCGACCATGCCCACCGGCACGCTGGCCAGATCGACGAAGTTGCTCTGGCCGTTGTAGAGCAGCGGGTAGTCGGCCATCGGCCGGCCGTCGATCAGCACCAGGGTGAAGCCGGGGTCCAGCCCGAGCAGGCTCAGCGACTTGGCGCCGGCAGTGAAGCCGCCACTGAACTGGCCGTCCTGCACCGAGCCGGTGGCCATCGGCTGCGAACGCAGCACGTCGTAGACATCCTTGAAGCCGCGGCGCTGGATGTCCTGGGCGGTGATGGAGAACACCGGGCTGGCCGTTTCGACCTGCGATCGGGGAATCAACGAGCCTGTCACGGTGACCTTGTTCAATTCGGTCACTTCGTCCTTGTTCTGTGCGATCGCAAGCGACGGCAGGGCAAGCGACGGGAATGCAAGGGCGGCGCAGACGGCATTGACCAATAGATGACGCTTCATGAAAACCTCTCTCTCCAAAGGTGTGGAACAGGGCGCGCGGCAATCCGGGGGAGGGCCGCTTGGCATGCTGTCAACGAAACGTTAACAACACCCCGACTCTAACCAGCGCATGCGCGTCCGTATAGTCGAGATTGCTTAGATTTTTTGTCCCTTCACGCCCAGGCTGGGTATCCTTTGCCGATGCTTAAAGTCGTGTTTGCTCTCTCCCTGGTGTGCACCCTGCTCGTTCCGCTGCAAGCGGCTGCCCGCGGAACCATCGACAAGATCGAAATCAAAGGCTTGGACGGCGACGACGACGCCGAGATGATCGAGAACATCGAAGTCTCCCTGTCTCTTTATGAGGCTGTCGGCAAGGAGCAGGGCGAGTCGCGCATCGAGTATTTGCTGGCGCAGGCCGAGCGGCAGACGCGTGAGGCGTTGGAGCCGTTCGGCTACTACTCGCCGACCATCGAACTGGCCGCACCGCGCGAAGGCGACAAGGTCACGGTGGTGATCACGGTAGAGCGTGGCGAGCCGGTGCGGGTGCGGCAGTCGCATATCTCCATCACCGGCTGGGCCGAGCAGGACCGCTACCTGGGCCAGGACCTCAAGCAGTTCGAGCCGCACGAGGGTCAGGTCTTCAGCCACCCGCAGTACGAAGCCAGCAAGGTGCGCATCACCCGCCGCCTGGCCGAGCGTGGTTACTTCGATGCCGACTTCACCCAGCGCAGGGTCGCGGTGACGCGTGCCGAGCATGCCGCCGATATCGATTTGAACTGGGACAGCGGCCGCCGCTACGACATGGGCAAGGTGCACTTCGATTACGACTACTTCCGCGAAGGCCTGTTCGACCCGTTGGTGTACTGGGACGAAGGCAGCTACTACCACGAAGGCAAGCTGGATCGCCTGCGCGAGTCGCTGACCAAACTCGATTACTTCAGCACCATCGACATCCAGCCCAAGCCCGAAGACGCCGACGACCAGGGCCGCGTGCCGGTGGAGGTCAAGCTCACCCGCGCCAAGCGCACCGTCTACACCTCGGGCTTGAGCTACGGCAGCGAGAGCGGCGCCGGTGTGCGTGGCGGCGTGGAGCGGCGCTACGTGAATTCGCGCGGCCACAAGATGGACACGCAGCTGGACTACGCGCAGAACCGCAAGAGCCTGACCACCAGCTACCGCGTGCCGGCGTTCCGTTGGCTGGATGGCTGGTACACCGCCTCGGCGCGGCTATACGACGAACAGACCGAATACATCGACCTGCGCAACGTCAAACTCACCGGCAGCCGCAGTGGCCAGATCAACGAGCGCTGGAGCGCGATCGCCTCGATCAACGCCTTGCGCGAGCGCTGGCGTTTCAGCAGTGGCGACGATTTCGAAGGTGCGGTGTACGAGACTTCCACGCTGGTCTATCCGCAGTTGCAGGTGAACTACGTCAACGTCGACGACCGCCTGTTCCCGCGCAGTGGCGTGTCCGGGCAGGCGTTCATCCGCGGCGGTGCCGAAGGCGCCGGCTCGGACACCAACTTCGGCCAGGTCTACGGCCAGCTGCGCTGGTTTCTGGGCGCCGGCGACAACGGCCGGGTAATCCTGCGCGGCGAAGGCGGCACCACCTGGACCAGCGATCTGGTGGCGATGCCGCCGAGCCTGCGCTTCTTTGCCGGTGGCGCCAACAGCATCCGCGGTTATGCGTTCCGCGAAGTCGGCCCACGCACGCCCAGGCCGGACGAATTCGCGCTCGGTGCCAAGAACGTGGTCACCGCCAGCGCCGAGTACGAGCATTACCTCAAGGGCGGCCCGTGGGGCGGCGCGGTGTTTGTCGATAGCGGCAGCGCCTTCGACGACACGCCCGACTGGCATACCGGTATCGGCTTCGGTCTGCGCTGGCGCTCGCCGGTGGGACCGGTGCGCGTGGACATCGCGCATGGCCTGAACGACCCCGACTCGCAGTTTCAGCTCTATATCGATATCGGGGCCAACCTGTGAGCACGCCTACGCCTACGCCGCCGCCCGCGCCGCGCCGCGCGCGTTTCTATCGCCGGCGCCGGTTCTGGGTGGGCTCGGGCTTGACCGTGCTGGGATTGGTGCTGCTGGCCCTGATCGCGGTGTACTGGTTGCTGCAGACCGTGGCCGGGCGCGATGTGCTGCTGGCGCAGGTGGTGGCGCGCCTGCCGGTCGGCGCCACGTTTACCTACGGCAAGGTCGAAGGCCCGGTCGCCGGTCCGCTGACCTTGCGCGACGTCGATTTTCGTTATCAGGACATCCATTTCACCGCCGAGCGCGTGTATCTGGAACCGGACCTGCGCCCGTTGCTCGGCCGCAAGCTGCAGCTGGATGCGGTGCAGGTCAGCAATGCCACCCTGAATCTGGGCAAGAGCGACGAACCGTTCACGCTGCCGAGCTGGCCCGAATCGTTGCCGCAGATCAACGTGCCGCTGGCGATCCAGGCCGACAAGATCGCGGTGGACAACCTGCGTATCACCCAGTTGCAGCAGCCGATGATTGTCCTGCACAAAGTGCAGGGCGGGCTGGAAGTGGCGACCGGCGAGTTGCGCACGCGCAATCTGGTGGTCGACACCGACATGGGCGATTTCCGCCTGCACGGCGACTATGTGCCTAACGACGATTACCGCGCCGACCTCACCGCCACCGCCGTGTTGCCGGCCGCACGCGGGCGCACACCGGCCAGCCTGGGGCTAGTTGCACGCGGCGATCTGGACAAGATGGAAGTGGCCATCGCCGGCCGCGCGCCGGCCCCGCTGCAGGCCAGCCTGGTGTTTACCGGGCGCGACGCGCCGACCTGGGCGTTCAAGGCCGTCACCGATGCGCTGGATACCTCGCTGCTGATGCCGGCCACCAACGGGCAGTACGCCGCCCCGGCCACGCCGATCGCACTGAACCTGCAAGCCTCCGGCAAGGGCGGCGCCGCCGATCTGCAAGGCAGCGTCAAACAAGGCGAGCTGAGCGCCACGCTGCAGCCCTCCCATATCAGCCTGCTGGACCAGGTCATCACGGTCGAGCCGTTGGTCATCGACACGTTCGAAGGCCGCACCCAGTTGCGTGGTACTGCGGATTTCCGCGACACCCAGAATCCAAGCTTCCGTTTCGCGGTCAATGCCAGCGGCTTGCGCTTCACCCCGACGCCGGACCCGGCCACCCCCGATGCGCCCGCTGTGCCGGTGGAACTGGTCGATGCGCGTCTGGGTGTGGCCGGCACCTTGAAAGCGTGGGCGGCGATCGGTCGCGCCACGCTGGAACGCGACGGGCAACAGGCCGCGCTGGTGTTCGACAGCCGCGGCAACGATCAACGCGCGCAGCTCAAGCAGGTGCAGGCCAAAACCCCGGGCGGCTCGCTGGATCTCACCGGCGAAGTGGGCTGGACGCCGGAGCTGCAATGGGATGTCACCGCGCAACTGGCCAAGTTCGATCCGGGCTATTTTGCGCCGGGTTGGAACGGCAATCTGTCTGGCAAGGTCGCCTCCAAGGGTCGCCAGTTGCCGGCACCGGCCGGCGGCGTATCGCCGGGGTTCGAAGCCACTGCGGATATTCCGACCCTGACCGGCCAGCTGCGTCAACGCGCGCTGTCGGCCAATGGCAAGTTCGCCCTGCGTGGCGAACAGGGCGAGGGCGAATTGCAGCTGTCTCTGGGCAATAGCCGCATCAACGCCAAGGGCAAGGTCGGCGACCAGCTCGACATCGCCGCGCAACTGCAGCCGCTGCAGCTGGACGATGTGTTGCCCGGCGCCACTGGCACGGTGCGCGGGCAATTGCAGGTCAGCGGCCGTCGCGACGCGCCCGACATCACTGCCGACATCGTCGGCAATGGCTTGCGTTGGAACGACTACAGCGCGCAGAGCATCAGTTTGCGTGGACGGTTGCCGTGGCGCGGCAGCGATGGACAACTGGCGTTGCAAGGCACTGCCATCGAAGCCGGCGTGGTGCTGGACAGCGTGCGTGTGCAGGCACGTGGCGCGGTGGAAGCCTTGCGCCTGGATGCCGACATCGCCAACAGCATGGCCAGCGTCGCCTTGCAGGGCGATGTGCGCCGTAACGGCGAGCGTTGGCAGGGCCAGGTCGGCACGCTGCGGATCGCACCGGCCAAGGGCGCTGCGTGGGCGCTGCGGCAGCCGGCGCAGTTCAGCACCGACGGCGCGGCATTTACCTTGTCCGATACCTGCCTGGGCGCCGCCACCGGTGGCGCGTTGTGCGCCAGCGCCAACTGGCCGCGCGAAGGCATGGTGGTGCACGGCGATGCATTGCCGTTGTCGCTGGTGCAACCGTGGTTGCCCAAGCAGCAAGGCCGGCAGATCTATCTGCGTGGCGAGCTCGCGCTCGATGGCAGCTTCAAGCCGCGCGGCAATGCGTGGGAAGGTTCGTTCCGGATCGCCTCGCCCGAGGGTGGTATTCGTCTGGGCGAAACCCGTTATGCGGCGGTGGCCGGCAATCCCAATCGCGGTGAGTTGCTGCGCTACGACCAATTCAGCATGCAGGCCGATTTCAACCCGCAACAGATCCAGGGCAAGCTCGGTATTGGTTTCCAGGGCGCCGGCTTTGTCGATGCCAAGTTCAATACCGGCTGGGATGCATATGCGCCGCTCAACGGCGAGCTGTATCTCAATATGTCGCGCCTGTACTGGCTGGAGCTGGTGATTGCCGATGTGGTGCAGCCCAAGGGCCTGGTCGAAGGCCATGTGAGCCTGCGCGGCACCCGCGACAAACCGCTGCTCGGCGGCGATGCCACCTTGAGTAACTTCACTGCCGAATATCCCTCGATGGGTTTGACCCTGAGCGAGGGCAAGGGCCGCTTCGACGCCTTGCCGGATGGCTCGGCCAAGATCACCGCATCGGCCAAGTCGGGCGAGGGCACGCTCAACATCGACGGCGGCCTGTCGTGGTTCGGTACCACCACGCCGTTGCTGCTGAATATCCGCGGCGAGAATGTGCTGGCCTACAACACCAGCGAGTTGCGCATCATCGCCAACCCGGACATGCAGTTCGGCATCACCGACAACACCATGCAGCTGCGCGGCAAGGTCACCGTGCCCGAAGCCGACATCGACCTGGAACGCCTGGATCGCGGCACCTCGGTATCCGAAGACGTGGTGGTGCTGGACCCGGTAGATCCGGAAGCCGCACCGGCCTCGCCGCTGGATATGGACCTTGCCATCGTGCTCGGCGACAAGGTCAACATGAGTGGCTTCGGCTTGAAGGGCGGTCTGAGCGGGCAGATGCAGATCCGCGCGCGCCCGGGCCGCGAAATGACCGCCAACGGTGGGCTGGATGTGCGCGGCCGCTACAAGGCCTATGGCCAGGATCTGACCATCAGCCGCGGCCAGCTGACCTGGAACAACAACATCGTTTCCGACCCGCGCGTGAGCCTGCGCGCCGAACGCAAGATCGGCGATGTCACCGCCGGTATCGACGTCAGCGGCCGCGCAGAATCGCCACGCGCGGATGTGTGGTCGGAGCCGGCGATGTCGCAATCCGAAGCACTTTCCTACCTGGTGCTCGGCCGCGGCCTGTCCACCGCCAGCAGCGACGAAACCCAGCAGGTCAGCGCCGCCTCGGCGGCCCTGTCGGCCGGCAGCAGCCTGATCGCCTCGCAGATCGGCGCCAAGCTCGGCCTGGACGAAGCCGGCGTCAGCGAATCCAGCACCGTCGGCTCGGTGGTGGGCTTCGGCAAATACCTCTCGCCCAAACTCTACGTCGGTTACGGCGTCTCGATGGTCGGCAGCGGCTCGGTCCTGACGCTGAAATACCTGCTCAGCCGCGGCTTCGACGTGGAAGCCGAATCCAGCACGGTGGAGACCAAGGGGTCAGTGAATTGGCGGCGAGAGAAGTAGCGCGGCTCCGCTTTGTCATTATGAAGTGCGCGTGCTTGTAGAGACGGTTGGAGCCAGCAGCTGCTGACCTCGTGAAGCCAGCTAATGGCGGTACGCCAGGTGTTGGTTTGCACGGTTCGGGTGTCGCTGACGAAGTGATGCCAGACAGTTTATGTGTGAGCGGGTCTGCCTCGAGTTATTACGCGTTACCGTTCTTGGGCATGGCATTACGCACTCTTTATGCCGGGACACCAAGGCGCGGATAGTGCCTTTATGCCGGGCAGATCTACCTTGGCACTCCCGCACAGTGGTGCGTTGAGCCAAACACGATGTGTATCCTGATTCTGCAAGGTCCTCAGGCTGATCCGGCACCGTTGGTGCCGATGCAGTTGCCTGAGTGTGCTGGCCGTGCGCTGCGTACGTTGGCGTGTGTCGATGTGGATAGCTTGATCGCCGAGTTGCATGCGGCCGGTGGCGATGCGGAGGTGGAGTTGGTATTGCTGGATTCGGGCGATCTTTCGCCGTCCAAGCATGCGCTTGGGCATGCAAAGGCATTGCGCGCGGCATTGGATGCGTTGCCCACGCCATATATCGAACTGCATACCGATGCGGCGCAGGAACTGGAGCCATGGCTGCATCCGCAGCACGCACCGTTGGCGGTGGTGATCACGCCGCACGATGCGCCGCGTGCGTATGCGATGTCGCTGGGGATTGCCGCGCGTTGCTTGCCAACCTTGCGCGCGCCATTGCGCGCTGTTGCCTGAGGGGCTGACATGTCGATCATGATCGTGCGTGGGCCGGAGGCGGCGATGCCGCTGGTGCGTGGTCCGCAGCCGTTGCCGCGTGCCGTCATCCGGCAATTGGTGGCATGCGCGGGGGATGCGGGCAAGACGGTGGCGTTGCGTGCTTGCGGATCCGAGCAGGAGTTGCTGGATGCCTTGCGTGTGGCCGGTCAGGCACGGATGGAAATCGCCTTGATCGATCCGGGCAGTTGCGTGGACAGCGTGCGTCTGCATCGCGTGCTCAGCGCGCTGCCATATCCGTTTGTGGAAGCCCACGACGATAGCGTGGACCGGCCGGAGCGATGCCTCCCGGAAGGGTTCGGGCAGCGCATTGCGACGGTGCGCGGTTACTGCGCGCAGAGCTATCTGCTGGGGTTGGAAATCGCGCTCGAACATCTGGGCTGCACGGAGATCCGGGGCGATGTCCACGTCGGTACCTGAGCTGCGTCAGCTGCATTATTTCGCCGACTACGAGGGCTATTGCGACGGTCGGCCGGTGCTGTGGGGGCAACTCGCCCACAGCGTGGAGGTGCCTGCCGATGGCGTGCTGGATGCCGCCGGATTGGTGTGTGCGTTGCGTCGTCGCGCGGCGGAGGCGCACGGGCTGGAAGCGGGACAAATCCGCTTATGCCAGGTCACGCGGCTGTAGCGGCGTGTTCCCGCCACACACAACGACGCCACCCGAAGGTGGCGCCGTTGTTCTGCCGTGACTAGCCGTCATTCAACGCAATTCACGTGTGTTGACGCTTACTTGGCTGCGCTGCTGTCCGGTACGAACTTGATCAGCTGGTTGCTGGTTGCAGCGGTGCCGAAGTTGAAGCGGCCGTAGCCGGCGCCCCAGTAAAGCGCGCCGTCCGCAATCGCCGGCGAGCTGATCACCGAGCCGGCAGCGTCGTAGTTCCAAAGCGTGGCGCCTGTGTCGGTGTCGAGTGCGACCATGTTGCCGGCCATCGAACCGGCATAGAGCAGGTTCGGCGACACCGTTAGCGAGCCCTGGCCGCCGGCCGGCACGGTCGGGTTCACGCGGTTGATGCCGGGCACCTTGACCTGCCACTTGATCTTGCCGGTCGCTGCATCCAACGCCGCCCACGAACCGCCATTGTGACGTTCGGTATTGGCCGGCCCCAGCGTATAGCTGGCGTTGGAGCTATTGTTGATGGCCACATAGACCTGCGACTTGTACGGGTCGAACGCGGTGCCCCATTCGACGCCGCCGGTGGTGCCGCCCGGGCCGACCTGGGTGGACCACACCTTGGCCCCGGTCTTGGCGTCGAAGGCCCAGTAGATGCCGCTCTTCTGCCCGGCGCCGATCAACTGCTGCGGCTTACCGTCGCGCCACACGGTGAACAGTTGCACGCCAGCACCGCCGAAGTCGTAATCGGGACCGGTGAGGTTGGTTGCCTGGGTGTTCGGGCACAGGCCATTGGTGGGCGCGACGATGCAGGACAGATTCCATGCGTCGTAGCCCTGCGCGCGATTGGCCCAAACCAGCTTGCCGGTGTCCAGGTTCAGCGAGATCACCGAGTCGACGTAATTGTCCGGCGCCATGCAATCGAGCTCGTCCTGCACGGTGAGTTCGCTGCCGCGGTAGGAGCGCGCGTTGGACACGCAATTACCCACGCTGGCGGGAATGTTGTAGTTGTTGCCGGTGCCGAAATACAGGCGGCGGCTGATCGGATCGATCGCCACCTGGCCCCACACCGATGCGCCGGTGTAGCCCTCGGGCAAGTTGTAGAACTGCCACAGCTTCTTGCCGGTGTTCAGATCCAGAGCCACCACGCTGCCGCGGAAGCTGAAGGTGTGGGTCGCGTCGAGGTTGCCCCAGTCGCCGGAGGACACGGGCACGTAAATGCGGTTGCCGTAGATGACCGGCGACGAGGTGATGCGCGCCTGCGGGTTGGCTTCGACGGTACTCGACCACAACAGCTTGCCGGTCTTCTTGTCGATCGCCAGTACGGTGCCGGCAGCCTGGTCGCCCACGATGATGCTCTTGGCGCTGATGGCCGGCGTATTACGCGTCACAGAGTTGGCGTTGCCGGTGTAGTCGGACAGTTTGGCCTGCCAGTTCGGCTTGCCGGTCTGGGTGTCGACGCTATACAGCGTGCCGCCCCAGTCGGGGACGTAGAGCGTTCCACCTTCCACGCTCGGCGTGGCCGAGATGTCGCCGGTGGTGGTCAAGGTCCATGCGGGCTTGAGTGTCTTGGCGGTGGTGCGATTGATCTTCCACTCGCCCGGTGCGAAGCGCGAGTTGAAATAGCCGCCACCAGCGCTGGGCCAGCTGCTGGGGCTTGCGAACGGAAGGTCGTTGCCGAAGCTGCGCCAGACCTGGCCGGAGCGCGCGAACGCCTGGGCATCCAGGGACGACACCGGCTGTTGTGCGGTTGCGGGGCTGGACTGGGCGAAAGCCACTGCGCTGGCAAGCAGGCAGGGAACGAGCGTCAAACTGCGAAATCGCAAGCGGCGAATAGAGTTGGTCATCACGGCATGTCCATTGATGGAAGGAAGCGCTGGATCCCCCCGGATCTGCCGACTGAAGATGGCCGATTGTGGTGACCGTGCAACACAGGCGCGCCGCCGCATTCACGCAACGGTCGGGTCTGTTTGCATCTGGTGTCACCAGCTCGAAAAAATTGCGTTCACCGCGTTCGGTATTCGCACAAATGGTGATGATTCATCACTATTTACGCGTGCTGCGATAGGGAAAATGATTCGTCGAGGCGATTGGTATTTCCATACAGAACAGCGGTCTGCAAAAAGTAACCAGGAAATTTTGCGCCACCTTGTGTGGTGGATCACATACGTGATTTGAGCAGCGATGTCTGCTCGATGCGCAGCAATATCTGGCCGAATGGTGATTGTGCGGAGCGCTTGGCGCGATCGAGCTGCGTGTCATCGCTACAAGCCAACCGCCTAGCGCGGATTAAGCCCCTCTCCTGTGGGAGAGGGGTTGGGGTGAGGGTACGGGGCGAAGCCACTCGGGAGCCTGGATTGCGAGGCTTCGCACGTACCCTCATCCGCCCCTTCGGGGCACCTTCTCCCGGAGGGAGAAGGGCACAGTCAGGTCCGGCTGCGTGATCCAGCGCATCACGCGCGTTGAGGCAAATGCGCAGCTTTCTGCAGTGCATCAGGAGCGATCAGCGCCAGCTGCGCGATCGCATCCTGCACCACCTCCGGCACCGTCGCGTCCACATCCACCGACACCACGTCCGCTTCATCCAGCGGCAGTTCCAAGGTCTGCAACTGGCTGTCGAGCAAGCTGGGCGGCATGAAGTGGCCGGCGCGTGCGCTCAGGCGCGCAGCGATGACGTGCGGGGCCGCATGCAGGAACACAAAGCGCATCGGCACGCCGCTGCGGCGCAGCAATTGGCGGTGGGTACCGCGCAAACCCGAGAACGCCAACACCACCGATTCGCCCGCATGTACACAGTCGCGCAAGGTGGCCGACAGCAACTCTACCCACGGCAAACGCATCGCATCGGTGAGCGGTTGGCCGGTGGCCATCTGCGCACGTGCGGCTACGCTGTGATAGTCGTCTGCGTCCAGAAAACGATAGCCATAGTGGGCTGCCAGGGCCTGCGCAATGGTGGTCTTGCCGCTGCCCGAAACACCCATGACGACGATGGCCAGGGGCGAAGCGGACGCGGGTGTGTGGGTTGCGGCGGTGTCCATCACGTCAGGTTATATCTCCGGATCGATTCGGCATGTTGCCGGATTCCACGTTGGCGGCAGCCGATGCGTGGTGTAGCGTCGGCGCTCCTCGCCAGGTGAGCGGCCGCCCAGCGTAACGGCGCGCTCGGCCAGGTTCAACGCACTCCAAGGCCAGCCGATGACGTCATCCCCTGCAACGTCTCCTGCATCGGCGCGCCTGCGCTGGCGCGAAAAACTGGGCTACGGCGGCGGCGATCTGGGCCTGAATCTTTACTGGGCCAACATCTCCGCGTTCTTGCTGATTTTCTATACAGACACCATGCATCTGCCGGCGGCGGCAGTGGGCACCATGATTTTGCTGACCAAGATTGCCGATGCGATCGCCGATCCGGCGATGGGCGCATTGGCCGACCGTACGCGCAGCCGCTGGGGCAAATTTCGCCCGTATCTGTTGTGGGGCGCAGTGCCGATGGCGGTGACCGGCGTGCTCGCCTACACCACGCCTGCGCTGGATCAGAACGGGCGCATGTGGTGGGCCACGATCAGCTTTCTGGTGATGATGCTGGCCTATACGGTGGTGAGCATTCCGTACTCGGCGTTGTCGGGCGTGATCACCGCCGACAGCAGCCAACGTACCAGTCTGATCAGCCTGCGTTTCATTGCGGCCTTTGCCGGCACCACCTTGGTCAATTACTGCACGCTGGATCTGGTGGCCTGGTTCGGTGCCGGCAACGATGCGCTGGGATGGCAACGCACGATGATGCTGTACGGCGCGGTGGCGGTCGCACTGTTCGTCACCGTGGCCTTGACCACGCGCGAGCGCGTGCAACCGCCGCCGCAACAACGCACGCCTGTGCGGCAGGACATTGCCGATTTGCTGCAGAACAAGCCGTGGTGCGTGCTGTTCGTGCTGTCGCTGATCATCATGATCACCATTGTCATGCGCGGTGGTGCCGGCGTGTACTACCTCAAGTACTACGTGCAGCGGCCGGAGTTGACCGGGCTGTTTCTGGGCGGGTATTCGGTGGCGTTGGCGGTGGGCGCGGGCATCACCCCGTTGCTGACCCGGCACTGGGACAAACGCCGGCTGATGACCACGCTGATGGCGGTCGTTGGCGTGTTGAGTTGCCTGATGTTTTTCATTCCCGCCGATGCGGTGTGGGCGATCTTTGCGCTGAACATGTTGATCGGTCTGGCGCTGGGGCCCAAATCGCCGCTGGCATTCTCGATGTATGCCGACACCGCAGACTACACCGAGTGGCGCACCGGCCGCCGTGCGACCGCGATGACATTCGCGGCAGCTACGTTTTCGCAAAAGCTGGGCGGTGCACTGGCCTCGGCCGGCATCGCCTGGGTGCTGGCCGGCATGGGCTATGTGGCCAACAGCGCGCAGTCTGCCGGCTCGCTGACTGGCATCGTGCTGCTGCTGACGGTGATCCCCGGCGCGGTCGCGTTGCTGGCGGCCTGGACCATGCGTTTCTATCCGCTCGATGATGGCTTGTTGAGTCGCATCCAGCACGAACTGGCCGCGCGCAAGCGCGACGAACAGGAGCATCGCTGACCGTGTCTGCAACGTCCATTGCCGATTCCGAAACAACCTCCAACGCCGAAGATCTTTCCACGTTGATGGCGCCCAGCGCCGACGGCGCGCGTTATGCGCTCTACAGCCCCATCGCGATGCCGAACGCGGGCGGGTTTTTGTGGAATCGCCGCATGATGCTGCAGCTGACCTGCCGCGGCTATGCCACCGGGCAGTTCATGCAACCGGAGCCGGCCAAATATGCGCATGCGCCGCTGCTGGAAGCGCGCAATTTCATGATGCCCGAGCAACCGTACTACGCGCATCACCCTGGGCGTTTCTTCTACCTCAAGGACGAAGAGACCGGCGCGCTGTATTCGGTGCCGCACGAACCGGTGCGCGCGTCGCCGGAGCAGTTCGAGTTTTCTGCCGGCAAGCATGATGTGCGTTGGCGTGTGCGCCACGATGGCATCGTGGTGGAGCTGTGCGTGGCGTTGCCGACCGACGATGCGGTGGAGTTGTGGGAATGCCGCGTGCACAACATGTCCGGGCGCACGCGCAGGCTGAGCCTGTATCCGTATTTCCCGATCGGTTACATGTCGTGGATGCATCAGAGCGGCGCTTATGAGCCGGCACTGAGCGGCATCGTCTGCCGCAGCGTGGCGCCGTATCAGAAGGTGGACGATTACTTTCGCCAACGCGATTTCAAGGACTGCACCTTCCTGCTGCACGAGCAGCCCCCGGTGGCATGGGATGCGCAGCAGATGGCATTCGAAGGCGAGGGCGGTCTGCATGCGCCCTCGGCCATCCAGGCCGAGCAGCTGGGCAATAGCGATGCGCACTACGAAAACCCGGCAGCTGCGTTGCAGTATCGGCTGACGCTGGAAGCCGATGCGGCAAGCGTGTATCGCTTCGCATTCGGGCCGGCCAAGGACGATGCGGAAATCGCCGCGCTGCGTGCGCGTTATCTGTCCGAAGCCGGCTTTGCCGCCGCCGCGCGTGACTACGCGCAGTATCTGCAGGGCGGGCGGGGTTGCGCGCAGATCGCCACGCCCGATCCGGCCCTGGACAACCTGGTCAACCATTGGCTGCCGCGGCAGGTGTTCTATCACGGCGACGTCAATCGCCTGACCACCGATCCGCAGACGCGCAACTATCTGCAGGACCACATGGGCATGGCGTATCTGCAGCCGGCCACTGCGCGCGCGGCGTTATTGCACGCGCTCTCGCAGCAGGAACCCAGTGGCGCGATGCCGGACGGCATTTTGCTGGTGGAAGGCGCCGAGCTGAAATACATCAACCAGGTGCCGCATACTGATCACTGCGTGTGGTTGCCGATCTTCCTGAGCGCGTATCTGGCAGAAACCGGCGATGCCAGCGTGCTCGATGAAATGGTGCGCACGCACGACGGACACGCGCTCAGCGTGGCCGAGCGCCTGGATGCGGCGATGCAGTGGTTGCTGGATGCCCGCGATGCGCGGGGTTTGAGTTTCATCGCGCAAGGCGATTGGTGCGACCCGATGAACATGGTCGGCTGGCGCGGCAAAGGCGTATCCGGCTGGCTCACGGTGGCCACCGCGTATGCGTTGCGATTGTGGTCGGGCATCTGCGCCGCGCAAGGCCGCACTGCGCAGGCAGAAAAATTTGCGCAGGCAGTCGAGACGGTCAACGCCGATGCCAATCGCGAGTTGTGGGACGGCAGCTGGTACGCACGCGGCATTACCGATGATGGTGTGCGCTTCGGTATCGCCGAGGATGTGGAAGGACGCATCTATCTCAATCCGCAGAGCTTTGCGCTGCTGGCCGGCACTGCCGATACGGCGCAGCGCGAGGCATTGTTGGACGCGGTGCGCGAACAACTGCACACGCCATACGGGCCGATGATGCTGGCGCCGGCTTATACGCAGATGCGCGACGACGTGGGACGCTTGACGCAGAAGTGGCCGGGCGCGGCGGAGAACGGCGCGGTCTACAACCACGCAGTGGCGTTCTATCTCTACAGCCTGTACCAGATCGGCGAGGCCGATCGCGCCTGGGAGATTCTGCGCGCGATGCTGCCCGGCCCCACCCGCGAGGACGCGCTGCAGCGAGGTCACTTGCCGGTGTCGCTGCCCAACTACTATCGCGGTGCCTGGCACCAATACCCGCGTACGGCCGGACGTTCGAGCCAGTTGTTCAATACCGGCACGGTGGCCTGGGTGTATCGCTGCGTGCTGGAAGGTTTGTTTGGCCTGGTCGGCGAGGGCGACGCACTGGCGATCCGCCCGCAGCTACCTTCGCACTGGCCGCATGCCCAGGTGACGCGCCAGTTCCGTGGCGCGCAGTTCGAGGTGACGCTGACGCGTGAGCCGGAGCGCACGCAGGTAGAAGTGGCAGTAGATGGCGCTCGCTGCCCGGACCAGCGCGTGCACGGCATCGTCGCCGGGCGTACGTATCAGGTGCAGGTGCGCCTGCCCGGCTAGAGCGATCAACAAACTGTAGCTAGCGCCTGCCTGAGGCTGAGCGCAGTTTTTTGTTATCTGCATCTTATTGGATGCAGTCAAAAGCCTGGTTAGTCGAGTGCGCGGTGCCCTTACCGCTCGCGGGACACGCCGCAAGTACGTCCATGTAGGCTCGGTGGCGGCATCCATGCCGCCACACGGTCCCGCAATCGGTAAGGGCACCGCACCAGAAAGTTTGCAGGTTGCTTTGTTGAAAGCCTGCCTATTGCTCTGCCTGCAGTGAGAAGCTGATCGGACGCGCCGTTATCCAAACAACGCACGTCATGCATTGCTTGCACCATGCACACCGACCATCTTGACTGGTCCTTGCCCGCCCACCGTCGCGGGACCTTACGCGGCATGGATGCCGCGTAAGAGCCTACATGGACGTACTTGCGGCGTGTCCCGCGATGGTGGGCGGGCAAGGGCCCTACAGCCAAGCTGCAGATCAGCCGCCCTGCAGCGAAACCCCCAATCCCCAATCCCCACTGCGTAAACTCCCAGGCTCGCACCGCACCGCCTAGGACACCCATTGGTCTCGAGCTGGATCCTGCTGCTGGTCTCCGTCGGCTATGCCGCGCTGCTGTTTGGCGTGGCGTGGTGGGGCGATCGCCGTCCGCTGTACCCGGAGCGGCCATGGCTGCGCCCCGCGGTCTACAGCCTGGCGCTGGCGGTCTACTGCTCGTCGTGGACCTTCTATGGCGCGGTCGGTTCGGCGGTGCGCAACGGCATCGGTTACCTGCCGATCTACCTCGGCCCGCTGCTGTTGCTGCTGTTCGGCTGGCGCATCATCGAGCGGCTAGCGCTGATCGCCCGCGCTGAAAATACCGTCTCCATCGCCGATTTCATTTCCTCGCGCTACGGCCGCTCGCGGCGGCTGGCCGCGCTGGTGGCAGTGATCGCGCTGGTTGGCATCGTTCCGTATCTGGCGCTGCAGTACAAAGCGGTGGCGATGAGCCTGGAAGTGCTGACCGGGCATAGCAGTGCCGGGCGCGGCATCCTTGCCGATCCGGCGTTGTACGTGGCGCTGTTGATGGCCTTGTTCGCGACCTTGTTCGGCACCCGCCAGGTCGATGCCACCGAACACCACCGCGGCATGATGCTGGCGATCGCACTGGAGTCGGTGATCAAGTTGATCGCCATCGTCGCGGTGGGCCTGTTCGCCTGGGTGTGGCTGAGCGACCACCAGGTGCCCATCGCCGACTCGGCGCGCACCTTGTTCGAGCACACCCCGTCGGTGGGCTTCATTTCGCAGACCTTGCTGAGCTTTCTGGCGGTGATCTGCCTGCCGCGCCAGTTCCATGTGGCGGTGGTGGAATGCAGCGACGTCGGCGACATCCGGCGTGCGCGCTGGTTGTTCGGTGCGTACCTGGTGATCATCTCGGCGATGGTGGTGCCGATCGCATCGGCCGGCGTTGCCTTGTTCGGCAAGGGCAGCACGGTGGTCGACGACGCGGTGGTGCTAGCGCTGCCGCTGAGCCAGGGCAACACCGTGCTGGCATTGGTGGCCTATGTGGGCGGGTTCTCGGCCGCCACCGGCATGGTGATCGTGGCCAGCATCGCGTTGGCCACCATGGTCAGCAACGACCTGGTGATGCCGGTGCTGCTGCGCCGCCGCGGCAGCGCCGATGCGCGCGCGGCGGTGGCCTCGCGGGTGCTGTGGATCCGTCGCGTCGCCATCCTGCTGCTGGCGCTGGTTGCCTATGGCTATCACCGCAGCGTGGCCAACGACACCACCTTGGCGGCCTACGGCCTGATGGCCTTCGCGGCGGTGGCGCAGTTCGCGCCGGGCGTGATCGGCGGGCTGTATTGGCGCGGCGCCAGCCGCAAGGGCGTGGAGACCGGCATGGTGCTGGGCTTTGCGACCTGGATCTACACACTGCTGCTGCCGGCCGCCACGCGTGCGGGCTGGTTGCAGCCGGAGTGGCTGGTGGACGGCCCGTTCGGCATCGCCTGGCTGCAGCCGCAGCAACTGTTCGGCATGCGTGGCTGGGACCCGCTGGCGCATGGCACGTTCTGGTCGCTGCTGATCAACGTCGGCGCGATGATGCTGGTGTCGGCGCGCTGGCGTCCGGGTGTGGACGAACGCTTGCGCGCGGCGCCGTTCCTGGACCCGTATGCGCAGCGTCCGGCGGTGGCCGGCGACTGGCCCGGCCATGTGCGCGTGGCCGACCTGCAGGCGCTAGCCGAGCGTGTGGTGGGCGAGCGGCATGCGCACCGCGCCTTCGTCGACCAGGCGGTGCTGCTGGAACGCGAGCTGCAACCCACCGTGGTGGCCGATCGCGCCTGGGTGCAATTTACCGAGCGCCTGCTTGCTGCTTCGATCGGCGCCGCCTCCGCGCGCCTGGTGCTGACCAGCCTGTTGCGCGGCTCGGGCATGGAGCTGGGCGAGGTGGTGGCGGTGCTGGACGAAGCTGGTCAGGAGCTGCGTTTCAATCGCGAAATCCTCTCCACCACGCTGGAAAACATCAGTGCCGCGGTCAGCGTGGTCGACCCGGAGATGCGCCTGACCGCGTGGAATCGTCGTTACCAGCAGCTGTTCGGGTATCCGGACGGGATGCTGTATGTCGGTCGCCCGGTGGCGGATCTGATCCGTTACAACGCCGAGCGCGGCGAGTTGGGCGAGGGCGATACCGAAGACCAGATCGATCGCCGTATCCGCCATATGCGTGCCGGCTCGCCGCATGTGTTCGAGCGCACCCGCAGCGATGGCAAGGTGATCGAAATGCGCGGCCAGGCGCTGCCGGGCGGCGGCTATGTCACCAGTTACAACGACATCACCGACTACAAACGCGCCGAGCGCGCGCTGCTGGACGCCAACGAAAACCTGGAACAACGCGTGGCCGACCGCTCGCGCGAGGCCGAGCTGGCGCAGCAATCCAAGACGCGCTTTCTGGCTGCGATCAGCCACGACGTGTTGCAGCCGCTCAATGCCGCACGCCTGTTCGCCTCGGCCTTGCGCGAGAGCCATCAGAACAACGAAGAACAACGCCATCTGGCCGAGCGTGTGGATGCCTCGCTGCGTGCGGCCGAGGAACTGCTCGATGGCCTGCTCGACGTCTCGCGGCTGGATGCCGGCGGCTTGAGGCCCACCGTCGAGGACTTCGATGCCAGCGCGCTGATGCACGAACTGGCTGCGCAGTACGCACCGGTGGCCTCCAGCCGCGGCCTGCAGTTGCAGGTGCATAGCCGCGCGTTATGGGTGCGCAGCGACCGCCGCCTGCTGCGCCGGGTGATGCAGAACTTCCTCGCCAATGCGCTGCGTTACACACGCCAGGGCCGCATCGTGCTTGGCATGCGCGGGCGCGGCGAGCAGGTGGAATTGCAGGTGTGGGATACCGGTCCCGGCATTCCCGAACACCATATGCGACAGATCTTTGAAGAGTTCCGCCGCTATCAGCAGCCGTTCGACTGGGGCGAGCAGGGCTTGGGCTTGGGTCTGTCGATCTGCCAACGCATCTCGCGTTTGCTCGATCACGATCTGAGTGCGCGCAGCCAGGTCGGCCGCGGCAGCATGTTTTCGATCCTGTTGCCGCGCGTCGCTGCAGTGCCGGTGGCGCCGGTCGTGCCGGTGGTCGCCACACGCGCCCTGCCCAGCGGCGATTCGCTGGCCGGATTGCGCGTGCTGTGCGTGGACAACGACCGCGAAATTCTCGACGGCATGTGCGCACTGCTCGGCCGCTGGCAGGTGGAAGTGATCACCGCCAGCACCGTGGACCAGGCGCTGGAGCGCGCGCGCGAACAACCGGATCTGATGCTGGTGGATTACCACCTGCACGACCGGCTCGATGGCCTGGACACGCTGGACGCGGTGCAGGCCGCCGCAACTGCGCCGATCGCCGGCGCACTGCTCACTGCCGACGGCCGCGACGAACTCAAGCAACTCGCGCGTGCGCGTGGCTATCGGTTGCTGACCAAGCCGGTGAAGCCGGCCTCGTTGCGTGCGTTCTTGAGCGCGCATCACGATGCGAAAAAGCGCTGAGCCAGCGCATCGCGTGCAGCGCCGCGATATGCAGGGTTGCACGCGGCATTGTCAAAATGCGGCAATGCCTCTCGCGCGGCTAGCAAGGCCATGCAGCGTAGGAGCGGGCGTGGGCGCGCGGGGGGGGTTTTCTTAAATGTTATAATCCCCGAACCCCGCTCCAAACAAAAAACCCAGCCCTTA
>NZ_JBEOLS010000024.1:0-64898 GCF_040279205.1 Xanthomonas hortorum | reverse complement strand
GACACGCCGCAAGTACGTCCATGTAGGCTCTTACGCGGCATCCATGCCGCGTAAGGTCCCGCGACGGTGGGCGGGCAAGGACCAGTCGAGATGGTCGGTATGCTTAGCTCCTCTCAATGCGACCAGCAAACTGTCTGGTGCGGTGTCCTCGCCGATTGCGGGACCGTGTGGCGGCATGGATGCCGCCCCCCAGCCTACATGGACGTACTTGCGGAGTGTCCCGCGAGCGGTGAGGGCACCGCGCCCTCGACTGACTCACTGGCTGCGACCATCCGCTTGAGGGCGAACGCCTCACTTGCGAAATCAGCGGTTCGAGATCTTCCACAGCGATGGGAATCCGTTTGCGATTTGCCATGTCGGCAACTCTTACCATCGATACAACATGCAAGAGGTTTTGTTAGCGGCTCGGAAGCCATGGGCAATCCACAACTAAATGCACGTGGGGTCAAACGCGCTCAGCACTCAGACCGAAGGCCCCAGCACTTCGTGCAACTTGCCGCTGAATTCGCCCAGCGTAAAAGGCTTGGCGATCATGCTCATGCCTTCGCCCAGAAATTCGCCACGATCGCGCGCGGTTTCCGCATAGCCGGTCATGAAGATCACCGGCAGATCGCGGCGTGACTGACGTGCGATTTCCGCCAGCTGGCGCCCGTTGAGCCCCGGCAGGCCGACGTCGGTCACCAGCAGATCGATCCGTCGGTGCGAGGCCAGAATCGGCAATGCGGCGTCTGCGTCGGCAACCACATCGGCCTCGTAGCCCAATTCGTTGAGCAGCTCGGTGACCAGCAAGCGCACCTGTTCGTCGTCTTCCACCACCAGCACCTGCTGGCCTCTCCCGGTGACCACCGCACCGGCCTGCGGCAGCGGCTGCGCTGGCTGCAGATGCACGCCCGCCGGCAGATAGAGACTGACGGTGGTGCCCACGCCCATCGTCGACTCCACCCACACCTGCCCGTTGGACTGCTGCATGAAGCCGTAGATCATCGACATGCCAAGGCCGGTGCCCTGCCCGATCGGTTTGGTGGTGTAGAACGGCTCGAACACGCGTTCCAGCACATCCGTCGGCATGCCGGTGCCACTGTCGGTGACCGACACCACCGCATAGTTGCCCGGCGCCAAGGTCACACCACGGCCAAGTTCGAGCGGCTGCGCATCGACCAGCAGATGGCGCGTGGAGATCCGCAACTGACCACCACCGGGCATGGCATCGCGTGCATTGATCGCCAGATTGAGCAGCGCGCTCTCCAACTGGTTTTCATCGACATAGGCCTGCGGCATGTTGGCGTGCAGATCGGTTTCCAGCCGCACCGATTCACCCAGCGTGCGCGCCAGCAATTCCTGCAGCGACACCACCAGATCGTTCAGATGCAGATGGCGCGCCTCCAGCGATTGCCGGCGCGAAAACGCCAACAACCGCTGCGTCAGCGCGGCGGCCCGCAATGCCGAGGCCGAAGCCACATCCAGAAAGCGGCCCAGTCCTTCGGTGCGGCCTTGATCGATACGCAGGCGTGCCAGATCCAGCGCGGACAAAATACCGGTAAGCATGTTGTTGAAGTCGTGCGCGATACCGCCGGTCAGCTGGCCCACCGCCTCCATCTTTTGCGCCTGACGCAACGCCGCTTCACTGGATTCGCGCGCCTGCATCTGCTGCTGCAACTCGGCGGTGCGCTCGGCGACCTTGACCTCGAGTAGATTGGCCTGCTGCTGGATCGATTCCAACGCCAGCGTGCGTGCGGTGATGTCGGTGGCGAACACATGAAAGCCATCCACCACGCCATCTGCATCCAGGCGCGGCATATAGCGGATTTCCGCATCGCGTCGGCGCCCATCGGCATGCGGCCAACTGGTTTCCACCGTCAATGCCTGCCCTGCCAGCGCCGCCTCGATCCAGGCACGCCGCTCCGCCACCACTGCCGGCCCGACCACATCCACCAGTGGCCGCCCGATCACATTGGCAGG
The DNA here is from genome assembly GCF_040279205.1 of Xanthomonas hortorum. Taxonomy (GTDB): domain Bacteria; phylum Pseudomonadota; class Gammaproteobacteria; order Xanthomonadales; family Xanthomonadaceae; genus Xanthomonas; species Xanthomonas hortorum_F. Next base: position 62,939 of record NZ_JBEOLS010000024.1, on the reverse strand, counting down.
CGGCACCCCGATCCAGTCTTCGTACGAGCGATTGGCAAAGCGATAGATCAGGTTCTTGTCGATGAAGGCAATCAACACCGGCAACGCGTCGGTGACGCGGCGCAATTCGGCTTCGCTCAGCGCCAGTGCGGCCTTGCTTTCGGCCAGCTGCGCCATCTGGTCGCGGATGACGAACTGCTTCTGCCGCGAGCGTAACGCGGTGGAAATGGCGCTCAGCAACGAGGCCGAACTCAATGGCCGCTCCAGCTCGATGACGTTGGTCACCTCGGCTGGCAACGTGCCCTGACGCCCGCTATGGGTGCCGCGCGGCGCGCGCAGCAGCACGAATGGAATGTCCGACCACGCGGCTTGGCCATGCAACATCTGCGACAACTGCTGCAGGTCGCCGCCGACGGCCTCTTCGGTCAGCACCACCACGCCCGAGGTGTCGAGCAGATCACCCGCCAACGCCGCCAGCGAGGCATAGACCCGGCGCGTCAGCCCGCGTTGGCCGACGATGTCGGCAATGCTTTCCGCATCGCGCCCGAACGGCGCAATGATGTGGACGATGGACCCGTCCGGGTCACGGGTAGTCAAGTGGACGATCCAGCAACGGCGCATCGTCTCCGACAAATTGCGGAGTACCGGTCAGCACACCGTGGAATTTCTCCAGCGGCTCGCTCAAATGGATCCCGCCGCTACCGATGCGCAACTCGCGGATCGAATCTTCATGCGCGCCACTGCGATTCTTGATCACCGACAAGGCCTTGCGAATGCGTCCTTGCGCTTCGAAGAAGCGGAACAGGACGACGGTATCGGCCAGGTACGAAATATTGAGATTGCCGGTCGACATTGTGCCCACCAGACCATGCTGCGGGTTGACCAGAAACGTGGTAACGCCGCTCTGGTTGAGATACGACAAAAGCTCGTGCATCTGCAGCATCAGCTGCTTTTCCTGCGGCATCGACGATAGATAGCCGTTGAGGCTGTCGATCACCAACACGCGGCAATGAAGTTCTTCGACACTGGCACGCACTGCCCAGGCGAACTCGCCCGGTGTCAGCTCGGCAGGGTCCATCTGATGCAGTTCCAGCAGACCCGAGTCCAGATGCTTGCGCAGATCCATGCCCACGCTTTCGGCGCGCGTCAGCAAGGTGCCGGTGCGCTCGTCGAACTCCAGGATGCAGCAGTGCTCACCGCGCTCGCAGGCAGCGGCAACATACTGCAATGCGATGTTGGTCTTGCCCGAACCGGCCGGCCCGGTCAGCAACGTGCTGGTGCCGCGCAGCGGGCCACCATGCAACAGCGCATCGATGCGCTCCACGCCGCTGGACACCGCATCGCCAATGAACGGCACGTGGTGATCGGAGGCGATCAGGCGCGGGTAGATGCGCATGCCACCGGTGGTGATGGTCAGGTCGTGATAGCCGGCGACAAAATCCACACCACGCAATTTCTGCACCTGCATGCGCCGACGTGCCGCGCCGAAATCCAGCGTCATGCGCTCCAGCGAAATCACGCCATGGCACAGGCTGTGCAGATGCGCATCGCGCTGACCATTTTCGCCGGCGAGATCGTCCACCAGAAACACGGTGATGTTGCGCGGAGAAAAGAACTGCTTGAGCGCCAACACCTGCCGCCGGTAGCGCAGCGGATCCTGCGCCAGCAGGCGCAACTCGGACAGCGAATCGAACACCACACGGGTCGGCTTGATCCGGTCCACTTCGGACTGGATGAGCTTGATGGTGCCGTCCAGTTCCATTTCCCATGGATGCAGGATCGACTGCTGGCGCCCGTCGCCCAGAAACGCCTCGGCCGATGCCAGCTCGAAGATATTCAGCGCATCCAGCGTCCAGTCGTGCGAGGTCGCCACCTCGTTGAGCTCGTCGATGGTCTCCGACAAGGTCACGTACAGGCAGCTCTCGCCCTTGGCTGCGCCGTCGAGCAAAAACTGCAACGCCAACGTCGTCTTGCCCGACCCCGGCTGGCCCTCCAGCAGATACAGCCGATTGGGCGGTAAGCCACCGCGAAGGATGGTATCCAACCCCTCGGTACCCGTGGTGATGCGTCTTGCGATCGTCGGCTTCAAATTTCCCATAGCCTTCAATTTATCACGCGCACGTGATAGCCCAATGCTTACGACTGAATTGATCAGCTTGCTTGCGCGGACCTGCTTGCTCACAGCTTGCGTTTGCTGCTGCCATTGCGCGCTCAACCGAGTTTTTCGGCAATGCCTTTATGACAAATCCGACGCTCCCGTCACATCCGCCAGCCTAGCGTTGCGCATGAAGTACATCGCGTTGTTGCGATTGTTCGAGGATAGCGGTGAATCACGCAGCAAGTACCAGACGCATCCTGTTGGTCGAAGACGACGATGCGATCCGCGCCATGACCGAAGATATCCTGGGCGACGAGGGTTACCAGGTCGTCGCCACCGCCGATGCCGAGCACGCGCTGGAACAGCTCAACACGGCGCGCCCGTTCGACCTGTTGCTCTCGGATATCTGCCTGCCGGGCATGAACGGCCGCGACCTGGCCGACGAGGCCCGGTTCCTTTATCCGGCATTGCCCATCGTGTTCATGACCGGCTATGCAGGCGCCATTGCCAAGCGTGCCGACTTTCTGGATACCGGCATGCGTTTGCTGACCAAACCGTTCTCGTTGCGCGATCTGCTGGGTATCGTGCAGACCACGCTGTAAGCGAGCGGAGCAATTGCGCCATCCACTCCGTGTGCACGATTACTGTGGCGTCCGCCCCAGCAGTTGCGCCACGCGCCGCTCCAGATCGATCGCAAGAAACGGCTTGGTGAGCACTTCCATGCCATCGTCCAACTGACCGGCTCCAACCGCAGCGGTGGCCGCATAGCCGGTCACGAACAGCACCGGTAGCGATGGTCGATACTGGCGCCCCGCATCGGCGACCTGGCGTCCGTTCAAACCGCCGGTCAGGCCCACGTCCGTCACCAGCAAGTCGATCGCTTCCTGCGAGCGCAAGCGCTCCACGGCAGCACTGCCTTCGGCTGTTTCGATGACGCGGTAGCCCGCTTCGGTCAGCACTTCGGACACCAGGACACGGATCGCGGTTTCGTCTTCCACCAGCAGCACCGTTCTGCTGTGCGTGGGCGATTGCAGCGAGGGTTCGACCGGGTGCTGCATCTCATCGGCCGGCAGCAGGCCGGTGAAACGCGGCAGATACAGCAACATGGTGGTGCCCACGCCCTCTTCCGAATCGATGCGCACATGCCCGCCGGATTGCCGGGTGAACCCATAGATCATCGACAAGCCCAGGCCGGTGCCCTGCCCGATCGGTTTGGTGGTGAAGAACGGCTCGAACACCTTGGACATGACCTCCGCGCTCATGCCGGTGCCACTGTCCTGCACGCTCAGGCACACATAATCGCCAACCGGCAGATCGAGCTGCTGCGCCGTGGCCTCGTTCAACACGCAATTGGCAATGGCAATGGTGAGCTCGCCGCCATCGGGCATAGCATCGCGTGCGTTGATGCACAGGTTCAACAACGCGTTTTCCAGCTGCGGCGCATCCACCAGCACTTTCCACGATTCTGCCGGCGGGCGCAGTTGCAAACTGATCGAAGGCCCCAGCGTGCGCGCGATGATGTCGTGCATGTCGCGCACCAGCGCTTCCACCTCCAGCGCGGTCGGTGCCAGGGTCTGCCTGCGCGAAAACGCCAGCAACCGCTGCGTCAGCGCCGTGGCGCGCGCGGCGCTGGATTGCGCCATCTCCACATAGCGTTCCAGACGGTCATACTTGCCTTGTTCGATGCGCGTCTGCAGCAGCTCCAGCCCAACGCTGATGGCCGTCAGCAGGTTGTTGAAGTCGTGCGCCAGGCCGCCGGTGAGCTGGCCCACCGCTTCCATCTTCTGGCTCTGGCGCAGTTTCTCTTCGGCCAACAGCAAGGCCGCGCTGCGCTCGCGCACGCGTTCCTCCAGGGTCTCGGTCAACTGGCGCAGTTGTTCTTCGGCGATGCGCTTGTCGGTGATGTCCGCGGCGGTGCCAAACCATTCGGCGATCTGCTCGCGCTCGTTGAGCAGCGGAATCGCCCGCATCAAGGTCCAGCCCACCCGCTCATCGGGCCCCAGCACGCGGTACTCCAGATCCAGCGCGGTCTTGTTGACGATCGAATGCGCAATGGCCTCGGCCAGCCGCGCGCGGTCGTCCGGATGCACCATGTCCTGCTGCCAGTTCGGCGTGGCCGACAACGCATCGCTCAGTGCGCCATCGCCAACCAGCTGCCGCAGCTCGCGCCAATCGGCACTGGCCGAAAAGATCGATTGCGACGAGGCACGCACTAACGCATCGAGCCGGCGTTCGCTCTTGCGCAAGGCCTCGCTGGCCAGCCGCTCGGCCGTGCGATCGCGCAGCACTTTGACGAAGCCGATCGCCGCGCCGGTCTCTTCGCGCAGCACCATCAACGAACCATTGGCCCAGAAGCGCTCGCCGGATTTGCGGAGGTGCCAGCGCTCGTCCATGCCGCTGCCGCTTTCCAGCGCCGCAGCCGCTTCGATCAGGATCTGCCGGTGCTCCACATCTTCAGGCGTGAACGTGCGCTCCAACGACTGGCCGAGCATTTCCGTCTCGGTCCAGCCCAGGATGCGCCGCGCGCCCTCGTTCCATGAGGTGACCCGCCCTTGCAGATCGGTGGCGATGATCGCGTAGTCCATCACGCTGTCCAGGATCTGCCGGTTGCGCACCTCGGCCTCGCGCACCGCGCGTTCCAGGCTGATGCGATCGGTGATGTCCAGACCCTGCACGAAGATGCCGGAGACGGTGCCGTTGGCGCCTGCAATCGGCTGATAGACCAGATCCAGCAGGCGCCGCTCCACCGGACCACCTGGCGCGGCCTGCACGTTGTACGCAAGCGCATTGGCCGCGTAGGCACGCCCCGACTGATAGACCTCGTCCAGGTGGCGCAGATGGCCTTGCTCGACCAGGTCAGGCAAGGCCTCGGCCAATGGTTTCCCGATCACGTCGCGGTGACCGATCAAGCGCGAATAACATGGGTTGGCGAACTCCACCCGATGCTGCGGCCCGCTCAGGAACGCCATGAACATCGGCGCCTGCTCGAACAGCCGGATCAGGCGCTCATGTTCGTCGGCGAGACGGTTTTGCGCCAGCTTGCGGTCGGTGACTTCATTGGTCACGCAGAACGCGCCGCCGACACGGCCATCGTCCAGGTAGATCGGCGAGAACGAGAACGTCCACCAGGTCTCTTCCGGCGTGCCGTAGCGGCTCATGCCGATCGGCACTTCTTCAAAGCGCGACGCACGGCCTTCGAACGCAGCCTCGATCGGCCCACGCACGGCCTCCCACGCATCGGCCCACAACGCACGCAGCGGTGCACCCAAGGCCTGCGGCTGACGCGGCCCCAAAATCGGCGCATACGCATCGTTGTAGAAAAAGGTCAGCGCCTCGCCCCACACCACATACATGCTTTCCGGCGAGCACAGCATCAAGCTGACCGCGTTGCGCAACGGCGATGGCCACTGCGCACTCGGCCCCAGTGGCGTGGACGCCCAATCGTGGCTGCGCACCGCCTGCGCCATGACGCTGTCGCCGTGCGGGAATGACGAACTCATACGCAATGCGACCGCACTAGCGCCATGCGGCAGCCGCACTGTCTGGACCACAGGCGCAACGCAACGCGGCCCTGGCCCGGATTACCGATTACACCTACCTGCATCTTTTTCAAACCATTGATAGAGAGGCCAGTTGCCAACCTTGCGTATCGCCTATCGCAAGACCAGGCGCACGCGCATCCGGCTATCATCTGGCCTGCGCCCGGCTGCGTCCAGCCGAACCCACCCGGCATTGCTGAATAGCTAGCGCAGGCAACGCTCGCTGCGCAGCACCCAGGCGATGCACTGCCTCGACTGCGCAACGACTGCCTGACCGGTAGCGTGCCCAACCGACGACGGCGTGCCATGCCAGCAGCAAAGGTCGCACCGATGCAGCCGTGAACGCGTCGCCGGGAGCAGCACCCATGCCCCGCGCCTTGATGCCCGATAAAATCGCCCGATGGCTGAAAGGCATCACACGGTTGCGCGCATGCAGGATCAAGACGAACGCATTCACCCCCAGGCGGCGGTGGCGCCGGGTTACCTGGCCAATCACGCAGCGCGGGTCTTCAATCGGCTGGTCGACGCCGAATTGCGGCCGCACGGCGTCTCGCTGGCCCTGATCGGACCGATTCTACTGCTGTCCTGGAAGGGGCCGATGCTACAACGCGACCTGGTGATCGCCTCGGCGGTCAAGCAGCCCGCCATGGTCGCCCTGCTCGACAAGCTGGAAGCGCAAAAGCTCATCAAACGCGCGCCCACCGTGCAGGACCGCCGCGCCGCGCTGGTATCGCTCACCGCGCGCGGTCGCAAGATGGCCGAGCTGGGCGCTCGGGTGCTGATCGATCTGAATGCCGATGCCTTGGAAGGCTTCTCAGCTGAGGAGGCCCAGAAAACCGTCGCGTTCATGCAGCGCCTGATCGTCAACCTGGAGCAACGCGGCGCAGACCTGTAATATCACCTCTGATATTTATCTCTACGGGTGATCGTAATGGCGCGTCGCATCCTCATCACCGGCGCCAGCGTCGCCGGCAACACCGCCGCCTGGACGCTGGCCAACCAAGGCATCGACGTCGTGGTGGTGGAACAGGCGGCGCACTTCCGCGACGGCGGCCAGAACATCGACGTGCGCGGCGTCGGCCGCCAGGTCCTGCAGCGCATGGGCTTGGAGCAGGCCGCACTCGACCATGGCACCGGCGAGCAAGGCACTGCCTGGGTCGACGAACACGGCCATGCGGTCGCCACTTTCAAGACCGACGACATCGACGGCGATAGCCCGACCGCCGAGCTGGAGATCCTGCGCGGCGACCTCGCCCGCCTGCTCTACGAAGCCGCACGCGACAAGGTGACCTATCGCTTCGGCGACCGCATCGCCAGCATCCAGGACGACGGCAACGGCGCGCTAGTCAATTTCCACAGCGGAAGCAGCGACCGCTTCGATGCAGTCATCATCGCCGAAGGCGTCGGCTCCTCCACGCGCGAACAGCTTTTCCCGGGCGAAAACGACCCACGCTGGATGGATCTGACCATCGCCTACTTCACCATCGCACGCAGCGCAGACGACGATCGCCTGTGGCGCTGGTATCACACCACCGGCGGCCGCAGCGTCTCGTTGCGACCGGACCGGCACGGCACCACCCGCGCCATGCTCACGTTGCAAAAAGTCACCGACGGCGAACAGGACTGGGATCAGGCAACGCAGAAAGCATACTTGCGTGAACAGTTCGCCGACGCCGGCTGGCAGGCAGCGCGCGTACTGGACGGCATGGACAGCACCGACGACTTCTACTTCGACGCCTTGCGGCAGGTGCGCATGCCGCGCTGGCACACAGGCCGCGTCGTCCTGACCGGTGACGCGGCGTGGTGCGCAACCCCGCTGGCCGGTATTGGCGCCACACTGGCGGTCACCGGCGGCTATGTGTTGGCAAGCGAGATCGCACGCACCGATGATGTGCAGAGCGCATTCGCCGCCTACGAGGCCGCCATGCGGCCGATGGTCGAACAGGGCCAGGGCGTGCCCAAGATCGGTCCGCGACTGATGAACCCGCATAGCCGGCTCGGCATCCAGCTGTTGCACGGCGCACTGAAGTTCGCCAGCCAACCGAGCATCCAGACCATCGCTGCGAAGCTGATGACGCCCTCGATCAAGGCGCCGGATCTGGCGCGCTACGACTGAGCCTGCCGGGCTCTCAAGCGCTGCGCAGCGCGGTGACGTTGCGACGTGTCGTCCCGATCGGGATGACGTCGCATCGCCACGAAACCAACCACACCTGAATCGGCCGACGCGCCGGTTTCAGTTTCAATGGCTGGGGTCGCTAACGAACACGTAGAGACGCAATCGGAGCAGCGGCAGCCATGTCGCTTCGAGCAGCGTGCACCTGCCTTCGCCTCCCGGCTGCTGCCGGGACTCCCCTGCTCTCCGCTTTGTCGGATCATCGATCGACCCCCCATGCATGTCTTTTTGAATCTGCGTATTGGTCAACGCCTGGCCCTTGGCTTTCTGTCGATCATCGTGCTGATGGTGATCCTGACCGTCGTCGGCATCCACCGCGTGCGCAGCATCGACCAGCAGCTGACCGCCATCAACGAGGTCAACAGCGTCAAACAACGCTATGCGATCAACTTTCGCGGCAGCGTCCACGACCGTGCGATTGCGCTGCGCGATGTGGTGCTGATGGACGAGGCGGCAGACCGGCACGCGGCAGAACAATCGATCGACAAGCTCGCCGCAGACTACGCACGCTCCGCGCAGCCGCTCGACAACATGATCGCCGCCTCTTCGGATGCCAAAGACAAAGAGATTCTCCAGCAGATCAAGGCGATCGAGCAGCGCACCATGCCGTTTATCGCCAACGTGCGTGCACTGCGCGAGGCAGGCGACAAACCGCAGGCAGAGCAGCTGCTGTTACATGAAGCGCGGCCCGACTTCATTGCCTGGCTGGCCAGCATCAATGCCTTCATCGATCTGCAGGAAGCCAAGAACCGCGAGGCCGCCAAAGACGCCGTCGCCACTGCACGCGGCTTCGCCATGCTGATGGTGATCTCCACCGTCATCGCGCTGCTGCTGGGCGCCACGATTGCCTTCCTGCTCACCCGCAGCGTGGTGCTGCCCCTGCGCCAATCGCTGCGCCTGGCAGAGCGCATCAACGACGGCGATCTGCGCAGCCAGGACATGCCCACCAGCCAGGACGAATCCGGCCAGCTGCTGCGTGCCATGCAACAGATGCAGCGCCGCCTTCAAGAGGTGATCTCCGCCCAGCGCGCCATGGCCGCCCGCCACGAAGCCGGCGAGATCAGCTACCGCACCGACGCCAAGCGTTTCCCGGGCGAATACGGCGATATGGTGCAGGACACCAACGCACTGGTGCATGCGCACGTGCAGACTCAGTTGCGCATGACCGAGGTCATGGGCAGCTACGCGGTGGGCAATCTCGCGCAGGAGATCGAACAGTATCCCGGCGAAAAGGCGGCCATCACCGCCACCATGCAGCAGGTGAAGCAGAACCTGCGTGCCATCAACGCACAGATCCAGGAACTCACCCAGGCTGCGTGCGCAGGCAACTTCGCACTCCGCGGCCAGCCGGAAAAGTTCGAGCACGACTTCCGCCTGATGGTCGAAAACCTCAACACCATGATGGCCTCCTCCGACACCAACCTGGCCAGGTTCTCCGACCTGCTGCGCGCCATCGCCGACGGCGACCTCACCGTACGCATGACCGGCAACTTCCACGGCGTGTTCGCCTCGATGCGCGACGATGCCAACAGCACCGTGCATCGCCTGACCGACATCGTCACGCATATCCAGACCACCTCCAACAGCATTGGGTTTGCCGCCGAAGACATCGCCAGCGGCAATCAGGAACTGGCGCGCCGCAGCGAACAGCAGGCCGCCAGTCTCGAAGAAACCGCCGCCTCGATGGAAGAGCTGACCTCCACCGTCAAGCAGAACGCCGAGCACGCAGGCCGCGCCAACCAGCTCGCGCTGGGCGCCGCAGCGATCGCCTCGGACGGACGCGACGTGGTCGGCCAGGTCATCGAACAGATGTCCGGTATCGAAGCGGCGTCCAAGCGCATCGCCGACATCATCTCGGTCATCGACGGCATCGCCTTCCAGACCAACATCCTCGCCCTCAACGCCGCCGTCGAAGCCGCACGCGCAGGCGAACAAGGCCGCGGATTCGCCGTGGTCGCCTCCGAAGTGCGCACCCTATCGCACCGCTCATCGGACGCCGCCAAGGAAATCAAACGGCTCATCGACGACTCCGTACAACGCGTCGCCGACGGCGCCACACTGGTGCAAAAGGCCGGCACCACCATGAGCGAGGTCGTCACCAGCGTCCAGCACGTCACCGACATCATGGGCCACATCTCCGCCGCCTCCCAAGAGCAGGCCGGCGGCATCGAACAGGTCAATCAGACCATCGCCCAGATGGACGAAACCACCCAACACAACGTCCGCCTGGTGGAAGCGGCGAGCACCGCCGCGCGTGCGCTCGAAGACCACTCCGTGCAGCTGATCCGCGCTGTGGACGTGTTCAAGGTCAAGGCTGCGATCATTTAAGCGCGGCGTCCCCAACGTCGCGAGCAGCCGTCGGCCGGGTATGGACGGCGCACTCAGAACAACAGTGGACGAGTGGCACATGCCGCACCGGGTACCCGCTGCGCTCGCCTGGCGGTGAGCGCAGTCGCTTTGTGAGCCGCTCTCACACCATCGATTGCCCTCGCTGGACGTCGCGCCACGAATGCGCCGGACCACATGGTCTGCTGAAGATTTCGTCGACTCTGAGACGTTATGTCGGGTTCCCATTGGCGCATCCGACAAGGTTGGCCAACGCATTTTATGCAGCTCCCAACTCTCGTCAGGACATCGATATGCCTATCCACAATCAAGGCATCAAAGCAGCCGTCTTGCTGACGCTGCTTGCGTCAAGTGGTCACGCAACCGCCAGTTGCAACGTTGTCGCCCACATCGAGGGCTCCATCAGCGGCTGGCCCACCCGCGTTGCGAACTCTTCAAATGATCGGCTCAGAACCGCATACGCCGCCAATAGCTGCACCTTCACGAAAGGAGAGCATGGCGGTGGGCAAATACCTCCCGGAGCAGGGGGCGACACCCATGTCACGGTTCGCATCGATACCGCGCCGATCAGGACCTGCCACGTCTTCAAGCTTCCTTCCAATGCGCCGCAGGGAAGCAGAAACCCAACCACCTGCATTTGAGCCGTTGGTTCGGAGCAATCGAAGATGGACCACCTGGTGAGACGTTATGTCGGGTAGCGTTTTTTTAAACCGGCAAGGTGCAGATAGAGGGAACCTTTGAACGATCCACCGCAAACGCGTCGCCACCCTCGTCAGGATGATCGCTGGGCGCCATGTCTCACGTGTCGCATCGATACCAATTCGGATTCCTTTTCCAAACTGTCGTTAGCGCAGCAAGCCAATCGGCAAACGAAGCGAATCACTGTCTCCGTCTCTTCACCCACAACGTCAGGAGCATCTCATGGCAGGCAAAGTCACGGTATTCAACAGCTACAACGAACCCATCACGTCTCTGCTGGTAACCAACAACAATGCCGGCAACATCGCCGGTTGGGCCGCCGGCCCGACGCCGCCGTTATATACGCCGAGTTCGCTGGCCGTGCCGCGTTCGAAGTATCCCTCGACGAGCGCGGTGTTCGCATACGGCGACAACACGTTGGTCTTCCCATGGGATAGCCGCACTGGCCACGCCACGGTCACTATTTCACAGGACAGCAGCCTCGACGACGACCTGATTCTGTATATCACGCAGAACAAGGCAATCCTGTTGACGGCGCGCGGCGTGGTACTCAATACCTTCGATGTCACCACATCGCTGAGCATGGCGGCCAAGGAAGAATCGCAGGACGCGGTCTGATCGACCACGCACAGGCGGCATCTGGCGTACCCAACGTCCGCGGTTGATGCAGGCGCGATGGCCGGCAGACAACCGCCGTCCATCGATGCCGACGACCACGCCGCATCCGGATCGCCGTCATTGCGTCCGTCTGCGCACTCGGATCGAGGTACGTCGCGGCTCACCGGAGATCAGCTCACCGATGCACTCCATGGCAGACATGATCTTCACTCGGATCGCGCTCGACGCCGCCGGCTTTGCGCTCTATTCGGCCGCCGTGGATCAGGCCATCGGTGTCGCGCCCGTCCAGGCAGGCTTTTTGCTGCTGCCGGGCGGTGCCGGCGCATCGCAGATCGGCGTCCGGCGAGACGAGCAGGCGCCGCAGGAGTTGAGCTTGTCGCAAGCCTGGCAACAGCCCGGCTATTTCCTGTTCCATCCGCAATCGCAGGCACTGCCGGCGGAGCCGGCCGACATCGCACAAACCCTCGGGCTCACGCCGCCTTACGCCACGCTGCGTGGGGTGGCCTGGCTATGGCAGGCGCCGCCGCCGCAATCCTGGGCCTGCACGAGCGTGCCGCTGTTCTACTTCTCGCCCACCAGCGGGCAGGTGGCGGGCAGCAACGGCTCGCTGCCGTTCGGTCATGTCGATCTGGTGCTACCGAGCGGTGCGCAATGGACGCTGTCAGCAGAGACCGGGCAGGCCACCTTCGTGGGCGATGGCATCGCCCTGCTACGCGACTCCGGCCAGGGCACGCCGCTCTCGCCAGACGCCTACACGGTGGCGCTGTCGTTCGATCCGGCCGCGGCCGGCCTGCTGCGCTTCACCGCAGCGTGGGACCCGTACAACCTGTTCGGGCTGTTCGCCGACGATCCGCAGGCGGCCAGCCTGCAAGGCGGCGAGCTGCGCTACTTCCATCCGGACCCACAGGCGCCGCAGGGGTTTGCGCAACTGCGCTATCCGGTGCTACCGCCGCTGCCCGCCAACGACTGGCCGGCGTTTCTGCTGGACTGCGAGATGGATCCGCTTGCACCGCTAGACGGGACACGCACCCGTTTCCTGTTCCGGCCGCAGCGGCTGGACAACCTGGCCTCGTCGTTCGGCCGTACCGTGTCTGGCGATCTGGTGACACTGGCACCGAGCGTGACGTCGAATGGTTCGCGGGTCGGGCTCTATCCGGCTGCACGGCCCGGCGCTGCGCAAGCGCCGGCAGCCTATCTCGCCCCACTTGGCCCGTTCGTCCTGACGGTACCGGGCGGTGCGGCGAAGCTTTCCTGCGGCACGCTCGGCACCGAATACCTGCGCGTCGCAGACGGCGACATTCTCGATTTCGTGCCATCGATGCCGGCCTGCTCGACAGCGTTTGGCACCGCCATGGCCCGGCGCATGACGCTGGCCAACGGCGCCGACACCAAGCCATTGCTGGACGGGCCATTTGCCACCTCGTGGGTGCGGTTTCGTCCGGGCGCGGCCACCGCCATGCGCGGCTACTACGCGCAACCTGGCGCGTCGGTCAATTTCGGGCGCGGCGCGGTCTCCCCGGACATGCGCTATCCGGCTGCGGTGTCTGCGCTCGTCTCCACGCTCGCATCGACGACGAAGAGTGACGAGGTCCCGGTGGCGTTTCCGATGGTGCAGTACGGCGGTGTGTTCGCGCTCGCCGACGCGACCGTACAGGACGCTCAGCTGCTGGCTGGCTACGAGAAACAGGTGATCGCCGGCCTGCGCGGCGCGCTGATCCGCGGTAGCACGCCTGATCGCCCGGTGTTCGTTGGCGAACAGGGCGCGCCCTTGCCCGGCACCCGCACTTCCACACCGCAAGGGCTGCTGGTCCAGCTCAACTCGGCAACGCAGTCAACGCGGGCCGGCATTGCCGCCGCGCAGGCGCCCGAGGTGCAGGCCGGCACCTGGCAGTCGCTATTGCTCGCACGCAGTGCGGAGCAGACGCTGTCGTTCGACGCCGATCCTGCAACCGGCGTAGTGGACGCGCAGTTGGCCAGCACCTTGATGCGCGAGCAACTGTTTCTGGTGCTCAACGACTGGAGCCGGTTCCCGAACATCACCCGCATGATCGCGGTGGCAGGCTTCAACTTCGAGATTGCGCCCGACGTCGACGCAACCGATCGCTGGCGCACCGTCCTTGTCTTCAAGTACGCAACGACACAGAGCCTGGCCGAGCTGATCCGTGCGCCGGAGAGTTGGGCCAACACGGACTATTTCATCGGCGACGCTACGCGCGTAACCGACACCCAGTCTGTGCTGATCGATGCGCTGGCCATTGCAGAAAAGGCGAGCAGCGATGACGACGACCCGTTCGCCGATTTCCGCACCAAGGCGGCCGATCCCGGCTGGACCGGCATGCTTGCCTTCAATGCACCGATCAATGGCAACGGCATGCCGGACGATCTGCAGATGCTGCTGGCCGGCATCGACGGACAGTTGAGCGCCCATCACTTCGGCGTGCAGGTCAACCGCATCAGCGACGGCGCCGACCAGGAGCCGCAGATCAGCGAAAGCGCACTGTTCGGAGTGATCTACCACCACGCGGCCACCGCCATCCTCAAGCGCGAGCGTGCCATGCCGCGCTCGGAACAGACGCCGCCGGACTACGCATTCGTCGTGGAGGAGCTGTCGGTGGCGATCAATCAGTCGCTCGTCACCCAGTTCCATTGCCGGGTGGGAATGACCATCAACACGCTGTTCGGCCGTGCGGTCACGCTGACCGGCGCGGATGCCAACGCCGACGTGCCGCCCAACACGGTGGTAGTGGCGGGCCGTTATCAGAGGCACGGCGAGGTCGGCACGGTGACGTTCGACGGCGGCCAGCACGGCAGCTTCGCGTTCAACCCGGACCGCTCACGCATCCGGGTGATCGATACCTTCCAGGTCAGTGGCGCCAGCCTAGTGCCGATTGCCTCCGTCCCGTCCGTCCCCGCCGATGCCGATGCCGGCACCACCATCACCTCGCGCTTTGCACTGAGCGGCACGCTCGCGTTCGCGGCCGATCCGTTTCCTGGCGTGACCGGGCTCGACCTGTTCTCCTACGGCCTGCCCGGTGCCGCACCCGGCATGACCACCACCGGTGTTGCGCTGACAAGCCTGGCGTTTGGCATCAGCTGTCAGCTCGACGCCGACGGCAAGCGCATCGGGCTGCCGCAGATCATTGCGGATTTCTCGGGGCTTCGGGCAACGGACGATCGCAGCGGACGGCGGCCCGGCGCACTGGTGCGCATGCTGCCGCTCACGCTGCAGGCGATCCTGCACGACGAGGCGGGCCTGGATATCAAGGCGCTGGGCGCGTTGCCCGTGCAGGTGCCGGCGCTGACCGGCGTCGCTGCCAGCGTGCCAGGCGGCGGTGGCGTTGCGCCGATGCCTACGCAGGTCGCGTATGTGACCTCCAAGCCGCTGTATGCCCTGCAATTCGCGCTGCCGCTCGGCGCGCTCGGCGCGCTGGCCGATGCCCACGCATCGCTCGATGCCTCGCTGATCGTCGCCTGGGGTGCGAGCACCTACACGCCCGACGACGACGGCGTCGCGCTGTTCGTGCAGTTGCCGCAGGTCACTGCCGGCGCCTTCGGCTTCAACCTGCAAGGCCTGCTCAAGACGACTTTCTCGGCGGCCAACCTCGGGCTGGTGAAGACAAAGAATGGGCCGGCCTACGTGCTGATGTTCAACAACGTGGCACTCAGCGTGTTCGGTATCACGCTGCCGCCGAAGGTACTTGCCGATTTCATCCTGTTCGCCGACGCCAATGATCCGGGCGGCGGCAATCTGGGCTGGAGCCTGGCTGCGACGCAGACGCCATGACCGACACCGATCCGATTCTCGCCGCACGCAGTGTTCCTGTGCTGATGCAAGCGCTCAACGACGTCTAAGGGTGGAACCTGCCCGTCGCGATGGCCGCCGGCACGCCGCTGGCGGCACTGTGGGCAATCGCCATCAGCGTGCGCAAGGATCCGGCCACCGGCGTGCTCTACCTCGCCACTGGCAGCACCACCTACCCGGTCGCGGCGATCCTCGAAGGGATCGTCGATGCCCAGGTCCTCAGCGGCGGCACCCACCCGTTGCCTCCCGCGCCCATCACCCACCGCAGTGCCGCACCCAGGAGAACCACCCATGAGCAAGCAACTGTCGCGCAAGGCCGCCGCCGTGGTCGCCGCTGATCCGCCGACCCCGCCGAGCACGCATCTGGTCTTCGGCCTGAACTTCAATCTGCACGGCACCATGGTGCCGGTATCGACCGACGACATCGCCAACGCCAAGACCAACGGAATCGAGTTCACGCTGCCCGCGCCGGTCGATCTCGGCACGCTGGACGACTTTGCGGCATGGTTCAAGACGCAGTTCAACATCGACCTGCCCAGCGCCGACCAATTGCCGGCACCGCTGGACAGCATCATGAGCAAGCTCACCACGCTCGACGTGGCCGTCGACCAATTCCACATAAAGGTACCGGGCACGGCCTCCCCCGATCAGTCCACCCTGTACACACTTGCGATGTCGGCGGTGTGGCCTGACGGCCAGGGCATCCCGCTGATTCCGGGCGTGCTGTCGATCGAAGGCGCGGTGTTCGGCGCCAGTAACGAAACGCCCAAGTCCAACAGCTGACGCGCCGCCCATGAGCAGGTTCACGCTAGGCGTACAAGCCACCTTGCTGCTGCCGTCGGCATCGCACGCACTCGTCGATGCCGATGCGGCCGGCTATGGCCTGCAATTCGGCTTTGCGTTCGGCGATGGCCCTGCCCAACTCGTGGTGGGGCCATCGCTGCGGCAGCCGCCGCTGAGCCTGGGCGCGGTGATCGGACAGATCGCCAAGATGCTGGGGATCGATGCGGTCGGGCAGATTGCGCATCTGAGCGCCTCGCTGCCATGGAGCAAGATCTTCGACGTGAAGATCGCACCCTATTTGACCGTATCGGTCGGCGAGGTGACGGCAGTACAACTGGTGGTGAAACTGTACGACGACGATGGCTACGGCATCCGGCTCGGCGGCAACTATGGCCCGGTCACCATCGAGCCGAAATTCACCGTCTACGATCTGATCGTCGGTTACGAAACATCCAAGGATGGGCTGGCGGTCAGTGCACGCGTGGCGTTTTCGGAGCAGGACGCGTTTATGCAGACGCGTTTGCTCGCGGCAGGGATCCAACCGGGAACGACGATCGCCGCACCGCTGGGCGATGACGCCAAGACCTCGGTCGTCAACTATCCGTTCCCGGTCCCCGCGCAGGGCGGCAGCAATTTCCAGGTGAAGTATCTGGGCCTGGGCCAGCGCTTCGGCCCGCGCGCGGATATGACCAAGGACGATCCGATTGCGGCGATGTTTACCGAACTCGAATCGACGTTCACCACCAACGACCCGCGGCAACTGCTGGATAGCCTGGGCACGTATTACGACGCATCGCGCGACTGGTTCGTGGCCGCACACATCCTGGTGCGGGGCTGGGACATCCGTGCCGTCTTCAACGATCCAGTGCTCTATGGACTGGAAATCACCTGCTCGGCCGACCAGTTCAAAGGGCTGCTGTTCGAAATCCTGTACCAAAAACTCGGCCCACATCTTGGCGTGTATTACGGCGCGCTGACGATGCCCACGCAGTTCCGTCAGATCAACCTCGGCGCGGTGGCGCTCACGCTGCCCTCGTTCAAGATCTGGATCTACACCAATGGCGACTTCAAGGTCAGCGTCGGCTGGCCGCTCGGCGACGATTCGATCGGCGTGCAGGTCTACATCTTCACCGGCGGCTGCGGCTTCTACTTCGGCAAGCTGCGCAGCGGCGACAATCCAGCCAGCGCCACCGCCGCGCTGAAGGCAATCGGCTCGGCGGCGGCCACCGACGTGGTCAGCTACAACCCGATTGTGACCTTCGGTCTGGCGATGTGGTTCGGGGTCGGGCGTTCGATCAGTGCGGGCCCATTCTCGGCGTCGCTGTCGCTGACCGCGCAGGGCACCTTCCAGGGCATCCTGGCATGGCGCGACGCGGCGGATGGCGGCTCGGTTTCCAAGACGCCCGATTATTTCTGGTTCGCCGCCACCGTCGGCATCGTCGGGCAGTTGCAGGGCGAGGTCGATCTGAGCGTGGTCAAACTCTCGGTGCTTGTGCGGCTCTCGGTGGTTGCCGGCATCGCATTCGAAACCGGCTACGGCACGGTCATCAACGTCACCGCGCGCGTGGACGCCGAGGCACGCCTGAAGATCCTGTTCATCACGATCTCGGTGGGCTTCCACACCACAATTTCCACCTCTTTCGAGATCACCGGCGGCACCCCGGCCAGCCTGGATGGACCGCTCGATCCCGCCTTCCATGGCATGAACGACTGGGCGCATCGCGGCATCGAACAGCATGAGCGCAGTCTGCTCGCCCATCGTCAGCGGCTGCGTGCTGCCACCGCACCGCTGGCCCGGACCGCATGGCACGCAAGTCCGCCGGTCGAGCCGGTCGAGGTGGCGCTGTCGTTCCTGCTGCAGCCGTCGGTGGTGTATACGGCTGACGTCGGCAGCGCAGTCGGCGTGGCGACGCTGATCATCGGTGCGCCCGGCGCCAGCGACGCCGCGCACTTGAGCGCGCTCGAGATGCTGGTCGGCGCGCTCGCATCATGGCTCTTGCGCACCTGGTCCAACGGTACCGGCAGTTGGGCCCAGGTGATCGCGAACCTGGGACAAGGCCGCGCTTTGCCACCTGCCGAGTGGGATAAGACGCTGACCGGTTGCCTGTCCACCGACGTCCGCTTCACGCTCAATCCGATCGATCTGAGCGTGCATCGCGAGGACGGCGAGGACGGCGACTGGGCGATGTTCCCGATGTTCGACGCGCTGCAGATGAGCTGGACCGGACAGGATACGCCGCTGGTGTTCGCCGACCACGCGCGCACCTATCCGGATTACCGTCAGGCCGTCGAGGCCTATTTCGCCCAGCTCTCGCTCAGCGTGCTGACCGACAACCCCGACCTGCGCGGCGCGGCACGCTTCGGCGCAGCCGACGGCGACGCGCCGCAGGGTCCGTCGCTGACCGCTTACATGTTCGACGATTACTTCCTCACGCTGTGCCGCCAGATGGCGAGCAGCCTCGCCGACGCAGAGCGCGAGACGGGGCAACCCGGCGCACTGCCGGACACCGCGCTGACGCGCACACTGGGGGGCATGACCTCGCGCTACCTGATGAACGGCATGCGCCTTCCCGACCCGGCCACGACGCCAGCAGATATCGAGAAGGTCGATCTATCCACGCTCGACATTGCCGCCGGCTACGCGCTCAACGGGCAGCAGTTCGCAATTGCGACCAACGCAAGCGAGCCGCCCACCAGTGTCTCGGCGACCCTCTCGCTTGCACCCGCCCCGCTCGGCGCGGTGGCGGCAATTCCGGTGAAGTTCGCCGGTGGCGGCAGCAGCGTCACCTCAACGATGCCCGTCGAGGCCGTGCCACCGGTGCCCTGCCCGCTGTGGAGCCGACGCGGCCTGGCGCTTGCCGCAGCTGCTGCCGTCAGCGTGGCGCCGATCCCGCCGGTGCATGGCGAGGCGGTCTGGTATGCCGCGCGCGATCGCCTGCCCTGGACAGCACCAGACGCGCCAGCACGCTTCGTAGTGCCGCTGCCGCCGGCGGTGCTGCAGCAGTCGGCCAGCGCGCCGCTCACCTTGACGGTCCAGACCGGCAGGCCGCAGACCTCGGACCCGGCCTGCCTGCAGCAGGTCAACCCGGCCCTGATGATCCAGGTGCCGATCTGGCTGGTGAATCGCGCCGCAGCCGGCAGTGTGGATGGCGACGGCGGCCCTGCGAATCCGTATTACACCGATATCTACCGCATCGGCGGTGCAGACGACGCCACGCGCGAGCGCATCCATGCCTTACTGAGCGCGCAAGCACTGGCCGGCGCAACCCTTTCGGTGCTCTACGACGCCACCACCACCGGCTACCAATCCGACGCGATCGCGTTGTCCGCGCAACCGATAGTGCTGGCAAAGACCAACCTGTCGACGAGCAGCGAGCCGGCGCTCGCGAATGTGCCGATGCGCCAGACCTTGCTGCGCGCGAGCGACGACCCACTCGGCCCGGTGTCGACACTTTTCCCCGATCCGCAGCACCCCGACGCCCCGGAAAACCAGCAGCGCCTCGAAGCGCTTCTGCAACTGATCTGGGAAGTCAGCGTTACCCAGTCAGATGGCTATTTCCTGCGCTACGCAGACGTCAGCGGCCAACCGCTGCCGGTGCGTATCTTCACCCCCAAGGGGCAACCGGCGCCCACCGACGGCATTGCCAACGGCGACACCGCCACCCTTACGCTACTGGTGAGCTTCCCCGCCTCGACCACATTCCATCCCTGGCACAACGCGTTCGCGCTCGCGCCACAGGGCAGCGTGGACGGCACGCTGTATCTCGGCGTCGCCGACGCCGCAGGCACGCCGCTGCTGCACTACCAGCCGTCTTATCCACCCGGCTGTCTTGGCTTTGTGGCCGACTGGTCGATTGCCAACACGATGCTCGCGCGCGAAGCCGGCACGCTGTACGACGCCGACTGGATCGCCGCCCTCTATCACCTGCTGCAGTTCCGCATCGACGGCGCAGCGGCCGACAGCGCGGTCCCGTTCGGCACCTCGCTGTGGAGTCTGGCGCTGAGCCCTTCGTCCGACAGCGCCGGGGAGGACGCGGCCAACGCTGCGCGCCCGGACAGCTTCGACGCGGCCCAGCAGAGCTATCGGCAAGTGGTGCCTGCCTATCGCTTCGTCACCCAGAATGGACTGGTCAGCAGCACGCCGTTGCCCTATGCGGCGATCGGCGGCAAGCCGAATCTGACGCTGCGCGTGAACGACGTGTTCGGCAACGCGCTCGACGGCGCGACCGACACTTTTACCACCGACTTCCCGGTGCTTTACAACGATGCGCTGCTCGCGCCAATGGAATGGCCTGGCGTGCGCTGCGCCTATCGCTTCGAACCCGGCCAGTTGGACAAGCCTAGCCAGCTGGGCTTATCGATGCAGTTCGACCCCAGCTTGGTGATCCGCACCGATCCGGCGCTGGCCCACGTGCGCGTACATGGCCTGGCAGCTGGTGCGACCGCAACCGACGACGACCGCGCTCAGCAGCAGATTCGCGCAGCGCTCGGTCGCTATGCCACCGTGGCCGCGCAATTGGCAGATCCGCATACCTGCGTGACGCTCACCCAATCGGTGTTGCCCTCCAACGGCGGCGAACTCGGCGACGGTAACGCCATCAAGCAGGCGCTGACTACGTTCGCAAACGACATCGTGCAGCAGTTGAGCAACGCGCTCGGCGGCGGCACGGCAACGCCCAAAGACCTGCTGCTGCAGCTCCCCTTCGACAAGACCGATCTGGCAAATCGCGGCGATGATTTGTTTGCGGTAACGGTCACGCTCACCTTCACCCGACCGCCCGAGTTGGTCGACGAGGTAGCCCGCACTGGCATGCCGCGCGCGGTGTCGGTGGCGATGCCGCTGGCCGCCGATCTCGACCCGCCGTCGCAGGGCACTGCCCGCGCACGTCAGCGCGCTGCTGCCAGCGGCGCGGCGCCGGTGGAAGATGTCGGCCTGGCCTGGTTTGCCAGCCAGTTCGAGGCCAGCTTCGCGGGTTTCGATGGCGCCGACGGCACCACCCGGCTCGCCGTGCGCACAACAGCCGACAGCCCGGCAACCGGCGACGGCGGGGCCTCGCTATGGGGCATGCGCTGGAGCAAGACCCACGGCATCCATGTGCAGTTCCGCCAGGGCGCGGCCAGCTACTTCACCCTGCTGCCGCTCAACACCAAGCTGATGTCCGGTCCCGCCCAGGTGCCTGTCTACAATCCCGATACGCTCGTGCCGACCTACACCACGCAGACCTTCAGTGGCGTGGATGTCGATGCCTGGGCGCAGAGCTTTTTATCCGCATTCGACGAACTGCTCGCGCCGGCAAACTGCGCGGCGCTCGCCGCGCTCAACGGTGCCGCCTACCAGACGCTGATGGGGCATAAAGCCAACCTGGCAAAAGCGCTCGCGCGCGGTGTCGGCCCGGTGTTCCCAGCGCTTTCCGGCGGCGATCTTGCCGCCGCGCAGGATCAATTCGAACAAAGCGTGCTGGCCGCACTCTCCACCGCCTACGCAGTCTCCTCGATCGTACAAATGCCGGCCGACGTCTTCGTGGCCAACACCGCAGAAGCGGGCACGCTGCCACCGCGTTTCTTCGGTGGCCTCACTGCCAGCGCTACGGCAAGTGGCCCGACCGAAACCCTACCCTCCTCCTGCAGCATCAGCAGCGCAAAGCTGCCGATTGCCACAGCTACCGCGTCCACGCCTGGCCTGCTCAATTTCCTGGTGACGGCCGCGCACGCGGGCAACGATGCCAACCTGCATCTGGACCTGACCTACGGCGCACGTTTCGTCGAGCATCTGATCGACGACACGCAAGCGGCATTCGGCTATACGCCGTCGCAATGGCTGCGCTTCGTGCTCGAGCTTCCCAACGATCCGCTGTCCATGCCGCTTGGTGCGATCGACGCACCGGTGCCGGTGCGCGCATTTCCCGCCTCGCCGGTGCTGCAGACGCAGCGCGCCGAACAGACAACGTCGGTCCGTTTCGCCGCCTCGGCCACCACCGCGTTGCAATGGGATTACTCGACCCGGCTCGTGCTGGCCGAGCAGGAAGCGCAGGACGAACTGTGGCTGACGCTGACCTATAACCGGCCAGTGAGCGGCACGCTGCGCGGCCGGCAGCCCTCCGAGCTCGGCACCATCGAAGCCGTGTTCGAGGCGTTGGCCGCGTTCATGGCTGCTTGGCCGGTGTTGCGGCCCGCCGTGCTGGCGCTGCAGCAGAGTGCGTTCGACGCACATGTGGGCATGCCGACACCACAGCAGGTGATCGGCGCACTGCTCGATCAGATCGGCCATGTCACCGCTGCGTGGGCGGCATGGCGCGGCCCGCCCGGCGATGCCGCCCGGGTGCTGCTCGCCAACGCACCGGTAGCGCAGTCGAGCACGGGCTACGTCTTGAATCTTTCGCATGCGTTCGACGAACAGAAAACCGTGCAGCTGTTCGCCCAGGGTGCGTATGCGAACGGCCAATGCGATGCCGCAAGCATCGTCTGGCCAGCCATTAATGGCCAGATGCACGGCGAGGTGTCACCCGCTGGCGCGGCTGCACCCGACGACACGGCGTGCTGGTTCATGGCGACCTACGCCTACGCGGCGTTGCCCGAGGCAGCCACCGGTACCCTCGACGTCGTCTGGGAGAACCTGGACATCGCCACGCGCCAGACCGGCTATTCGACCTGGTGGATCGTCCGCAACGCCAATCTCGCCAGCGCCAACGGCGTGAGGACCAATCCCGCCCTGATCTACCGGACGCCGGAGGTCTCGTTCGCCTCGCCAGCGGTGCCGATCATCACCGTACCGCGCCGCACCTTCGGCTCCGGCGACGCACTGGCCGACGCAATCGAAAACGCGCTGGCGCCGCTCGCCGAGGCCACCAGCGCAGCGGCCAAGGAACGCCTGCTCAAGATCGCTGCCACGTATAGCTACCAGATCGCCGCGCCGGCACAAGGTGGCACCGGCCTGTGGAGCGACGTGCCGATTTTGCTCGCCACCGACGTGCGACTCACCAGCGATGACGCGCAAGCCGTCTCGGATGATGCCGTGACGCTGCCTTTGCTGGCCGGACAATTGGCCAACGACTGCGCACGCTGGTTCGCGATCATGCAGCCATCCACCGACGTCGCACTGCTGCGTCTGGACGTCACGTTGTTCGCCAATGTGGAAGGCACGCAAGTACCGATCGTGCTTGCGCCCGAGCTGGAGATCCAGGTTCCGCCGGGCGGGTGGAAGCCCTCCCGATGAACGCCAACGACAGCTCCAACGCCGAGGGCGTAGCGAGGCCGCCCGTTCCGCATCGCATCATTGAAGGAACCGCATCATGCCTACCACCGTGAAGCAAACCCCGGCCTCCGCGCCATCGCAAGCGGCAACAACATCGTGGTCCAGGCCGGCAACCCGACCCAGTACTTCGTCTCGCATATCGCGCCGTATCCCAACCGGGATCTGGTGGTCGGCAACACCTACAGCATCTCGGACCCGAATTATCCGCCCGGAATCGTAGTAGAGCTGGTGCACGCGCCAGGTGGCGGGATGCAGACCGCCACGTTCCAGCAGCAGACGTAATGTGGACCGGCGGCGACCCTGCCGACACGCCGGGCCGCCACCGGCTTGCGGGCAGTCGCGATGCCAGACCGCCGGAGTGACACCCATGCGCTATCGGAGGATGCAATGACGGGCAAAGTCTATATCGCAAACATCAGCGCCTCGGCCGCGACGTACTCCATCAACAACACGCCTGTCAGCACGCCCGCGCGCCCGATGAATTCCGCCACATGCACGCCCTACTTCGTCATCGTCGCACGCTCGCGCTACCCGGACCCATCCGGCACCTTCGCCATGGGATCCAACGACTTCTCCGTGCAATTCGCGGACACGATTCCGCCCGAGCACAAACAAATCGATTGCGTCGTCGTGATTCCCGACAGCAGCTCGATCGACGATGACCTGATTCTCTACGTGTTCCGCAATTCGGTCAGCCTGCTTTCCAGCCGAGGGATAATTCTGCCCGACACCACACAAGCGGCTTGAGGTAAGCGTCGGAGATGGGTTCTTCGATGCCTGAATCGAACAGATCGAGATTGGCCGCCATGCGCACGCCTGCTTCAAGAACGCCAACCGGTTAATGGATGAACTGCGCTCTTGACCAGATAAATTTTTGGAATCGTAAGACGGATGTGGCTCTATAAAGTCGTCAACAGCGCTTTGAGCGCTTTGGATAGAGGCTGAACTCAGCCACCTTGCTGCCGGACGCGTTTATAGCCGAACCACCCGCCTAGATTCGGCGCGAAGGTGGCAGCAAATTAGGCAACAGTGGCCTGCGTCTGTCTTGCCAAGACGTCGAAGATGTCCCGGCTTGCGTCCTTCTCGGATCTTAGGATCTCGAGAAAATATTAAACGCTGTAATCAAGCTAAAACGCGCCATGATTTGGCGGAGAGAGTGGGATCGGATCACTTCCGACTTAACCCATTCAATCCGTTGCAGAAAGCCTGTTTGGTAGGTTTCCTTTCGATGTTTCCTCGATCATAACGCCGGGCTTGGCTCGATTGCTAGCGCCCGCCTGCCAGCGGCAAGTTGCTGACGCCATTGTCTGTCTGCATAAACTCGGACCTCACAGACATGAGCAACTCAAACATCCCGCTTGAAGCACGTGTCGCCGTGTTGGTCGATTACTCCCGTTGCCTCAGCGGACCATGTGCTTCTACAAACGACGAATCGGGGACGCCGACCCAGTTGAAATCTTTTCTATTCGTCAAATGGCATAACTGCCATCGAATTTCTTCGGGTATTCAAATTTGTGAAATGCAGCCACAAGCGAGCTCTTGCGTAAGCACCGTTTCTTGGTTGGATGAGTGCTTACCCAACACAGGAGCACCCATGCATCACCAAACGCAGATCCAGGTCGCCAGTCGCCTGCTCGGCCACCTCCTTCAGCAGCGCACTACGCGCCTTCCCCCTCAAGAAGTGGAGGACATCCAATACGCGCTCGATCTGGCTGCCGAGCTGCTGAGGCTCGGCGGGCCAGGACCTGCCGGTCAAACGCAGGCATCGACAATCTCTCAACCGTCTCAGCCCATCCTCGTCAAACGAGCGGTCGTTGATCGCAGTGTCGTGCCGACCATGCCTACCTCCATTGAGGAGTGGCGAGAGGCGCGCAAGAAGAAGGATAAGGACAACGTCCCCCGCCCCAAGGAGCCCATCGGGATCGAGCGGATAGATCTCCGCCCTCGCTCTCGCGCCTGCCGCTAGGGCGCAAGGAAGAAAGCCCCGCAGATGCGGGGCTTTCAATATCCATCAGGGCCGCGGCCGCCGGCGTGTTGGTTGCGGCGCAGGCATAGGCATAGGCATAGTCATCGGGGAGGGCTTGGGCTTGGGCGCAGCAGGAGAGGCCTTGACCGACTCAACAGGCCGGCTCGCGATGTCGAGCTCAGGACTCGCAAGAACCTCCTCGCTCCACTGCTCCACTTGAGCGGCGCGGATCTCAATCTCGTTCTCGTAGTCGTTCCACCGCTGCTCGGAGACCGCTGCCCGGGCTGTCGCCAGTTCGGCTGTTCGTTTTTCCAGCAAAGCCAACCGCCGTCCTCGTCGCTTTTCCCATTCTTGAGAGGACCACTCGCCATCGGGACGGGGATGGTCGCCGCTGAACTGCTCCCATGCTTGTTCGGCCAGGTGGAAGAGATTCTCGGCACGCCCTAAGGCGTTGGTCCGCTGGGCGAACTTGAGCACGCTCCGTTTCAGACGGCCCAGTCCATCGACCAGCCCATTGAGCCACCTACGCACATCGACACCATCGAGAAGAGCAGCCGCATAAGTCGTCCACTGCCCCACTAGCCGCTGAGTGGCGGTCAACGCCAGGTCGGGCCGGGTGGAGAGGATCTCTGTCAGAACCCGAGCCGCCTCGGCGACAAGTTCACTAACGGGGCGCAGCGGTCGCACCTCCGCATCTTCCGCAGGCCGACCCAATGCATCGGAGAGGCGAATGCCGCGGAGCCCGTGGATTTCTAATCCCGGCACAGAGGTTTGAAGTTCGTTCCTGGAGCCAGCTCGGCGTCGACGGTCGCGCTGCGCTTGGTCGTGGCTATGGCCAATAGGGTTTGGAATTGCCCTTCCCTCCTGCTCGGCTTGAGCAAGCAACTGTTCAAAGGCTTCCTCGTTCTCTCGAACGATGCGCGCGTTCTCGGCGGCACGTTCGGTCAACACGCCCTTGCGGGCCAGTGCTGTGGCCGTCTTGCCCACGTGCTTTGTGGGCTGGCGGGACAGCACCATGGCTTCGGCCCAGTCGCCGCGAGCCAGGGCGTCTTCGGCCTGGACTTCGAGGCGACGGTGGTCGACCCGGGCATCAATGCCGGCAGCGGCCAAGTGCTTGTTGATGGTGGATGCAATGGTTTGGCGTATCCACTCGATCTCGATCTTCCCCGACGCTCCGCCGTCCAGCTCCCTCGTCTTCTCGGCAAAGCCGTCGCTGGTCAACCGCCGCGTGGTGGCGAGGAGGTGGACGTGATGGTTCAGGCCGTCACGGGAGTCCGGCGAGTGGATGCTGGCTTGCACAGCAAATCCGTAGCGGGCGACCAGCGCTTGGCCGATGGCCGTGGCGAGCACGGACCGCTGCTCGTCGTTGAGCTCGTGGGGCAAGGCGACCTCGAACTCGCGGGCCACCACCGAATTCTTGCGGTTCTCCGCCGCCTCGGCTTTCGGCCAGAGCTCGGCCGGGACGAGTGCCCATGCTGGAGCATCCTGGGGAGCGAGGCATTCGGATGCCACGACTCCACCGCGGCGGCGGTAATCGTGACGCTGACCGGTGATGTGATCGATGAGAAGTAGACCAGCGCGGTAGGCAGCGGCTGCGACAGCGGAATCGCCTCGGGAACGACTAAAAACTTTGACGCGAGAGTGGTAGATGGCCATGGAGAGCTCCGGATGAGGTTGCTCTCTTTATGCCGTGGCTTTTGATTTGCGCAAGCGCGGAGCGCTTGGGGGTCCGGGGGCGTAGCACCTGGCGCGCGCTATGTCGCAGACATTGCATCAGTGCGCTCTTGCTTCTTTCTTTTAAGCCCTGTTTTTCAAGCTTTTCGATCTTCGATGGGGACGAATTTCGAGACCACCTCGACGCTTGACGCGAGCCTTTTTCCTGTTTGACTCATTTCAGCAACTCAGGAGAAACCCATGACCACCACCAATCACTATCACGGCCAAATTCAACGTGCGACGGAACGACTGGCTCAGCGTCAAGCGCGAGAGCTTTTAGCGCAACAGCGCCAAGCGGTGAAGGCCAAGGAAACGCAGCGTCGCGAAGAAGCCAAGCGACGCACACGGGTGGCAGAGCTCGTTTTCCTTGCAGGAGCAGAATCACTGGAAGATACCGAGTTGGTGGGTGCGCTTTTGGCTCACGTGGGAAATCGGACCGACGCGGCAATCCGTAACCAAGCGAGGTCACTCGGCGCGTTGCGAATGGCAATCTCGATCACTGAAGAAAGTCACAGCACGCATTGAGCCTGGTCGCCCGCCCTGCCCATCGCGCGTCGTAGGGCTGCAGCCGCACCGATGGTCGGTTACAACGTGTCTGCCAGTGGGGGCATCCCCCGGTGTTGTGCCCGCATAGCCTCTAGGCTCCGGGTGCACGAGGTTCTCCACTAGGAGGCACGGGAATCTTCAGAGCGCCAGGCTCAGCGGGGCGAAGCCTGACAGCTGGCAAAAAGGGCCTGGGAGAACTTAGCGAAGGATCATGGAACGGAGGAAAGGATAGTCTTTACCTGTCTCAATGACATGTGCTGCCTCAGAACCCTGCCATCAGTCAGAAGCCTGTCGTCAGACCGCCAGGCGTTCGGCGATCCAGTCCATCCAGCCGAGGCGCGCGGCCGACGCGTTGGCCGACAACGAGTCGCGGCCGTCGATCACCTCAAGGGCGTGGTGATGTGCCCTGGGATGGCGGCTTCATGGTTAAGCAGCTTCGCCGCCGCGGTGGGCGGCTGGAACTCCATTCCGTCAACCGCACCACTCCCCGATCCTGGTGTCCGAAGACGTGGGGCTGGACGCGTGGGGCGTGGTGACTTGGAGCTTTCAGAAGCAGTTGCGCCGATAGACGCCGGCCTACATGATCGGCCCCTGCGGTTTATCCCGCTTCGCGCCCTGAGTGCCTTTGATCTGATCGTGGATTCGCTTGTTTTGCTGCCACGCCTTGCGTTTCTGCCACCACTGTTTGATTCGCTGCCACATAACCCCACCTCCATGCATGGACTCGTTGACGGAAACAACTTTTACGCCAGCTGCGAAAGGGTCTTCAACCCCTCGCTGCGCGGGCGCCCGGGCGTTGTGCTTTCGAACAACGACGGCTGCACGATTGCTCGCTCCAGGAAGTCAAGGACTTGGGGGTTGGCATGGGCAACCCATCCACGAGATCCTGCTGGACTTGCTGAGGCAGCTGAACGTGTTATCGGCCAACTTGGGCCTTTATGGAGACCTGTCTTGGCGGTCGGTCTCAATCCTGAGGGACCTCTTTCCCCAAGTCGAGGTCTACAGCATCGATGAGTCGTTCGTCTCGTTCGATAGCATCCCGGAAGCCGAGCACGAGCGCGTGCTCGGTTCGGTCGCGGCGCGATGGCCTTCGCCGATGAAACGCAGCCTCGTAGACCATGGACATATCCCATTCCCCCGGGTCAAGGCATTCGGGAGGGTTCTACAGACAGTCTTTCTCCATCGCTTCCGCCTCCGCTTCGATTGAGGCGAAGAGGGGCAGAAAGCGCGTTTTCACTTGAGCAAGGTAGAAGCGCTGTTCTTTGACCCGCAGCACAATTTCCTCTGCCATGAAGCAGAAGACGCCTCTGCGCCTTCGTGTGACCTGCACAAGCATCCCTGTCCCCCAAAGCAACGATTGAGATTGGGCAGGCAGTGCCCGGCCGCAGCAGCGCGACCGGAGCACTCCATCCCTTTACTTCTTCAGCAGGTCACGAGCCGCACTTTTAAACTTGCGTCCGATCTCATCTCCTGAAGGCGACGCATCGGGATCATCCGTAAAAATGGTTACAAGGGTCGCCAAGTAGGCTTCACCGAGCGCAGAAGTGAGCGCCATCGCGGTCGTTCCAGAAATCGCGGCGCCTGCCACCGTGCCCACGCCAGGAATCATCTTGATCAGATTGCTCACAATTGCTCGGCCCGCGAAGCTTGCTCCTGCCACGCCGATGGCCGATGTAATCAGTGAAGTGAGCATCGAGTTCGTTAAACTGATCCCAAAGATAGACGTGATCTTCGCAATCATTCCGATCTGCACCGGCGCGATGATGGCTGCGTCCGAAAAGGGAATGGGGCTAAGGCCCGCCGTTCCAGACGTAGCCGCGGCGGCAGCGATGATCTTCCTCGCTTCCGACTTTTTTGCGTTGATATCCGCCTTTTGCGAAGCGGCGAAAGCCCTCCGCGCGCCCTCAGGCAGCGCGCCCAGCGTCACTTCAACTAGGGTCTCAAGTCCTTTCGCGGGGAGTGGAATCTCATCATCAATGAGCTCCGCGATTGCCCTCACTTGGACAACGTTACGGCAATGAGGGAGAAGACGTTCGACTTCCTTCTTAAACCCTTGGTCAGAACGATTTTTAGTGATGACACCTATGACCGGAACCACCTTGGCCAAGCTCTCATGAAGAGCAACCTCTGCATCTTCCACTCGACGTCCGTCTTCGTGAATGCAAATCCATGCAACATGGATGTGCTTAGCAGGATCGGTTTCGTTTTTGCGTGCTTGGATGAACGCTGTAAGCTCATCAATTGTTTTTTTGTATTCGGCCATCTCCAACCCGCGAGAGTCGAAGATAGAGAACGGGATACCTTCCTTGGTGATCTCTCGTGTCTCTTTCGTCACCGGCTTGCCTTGTCCGGTTTCGGCCAAATGCTCGTGAAACACGACGTTGATCAATGTGCTCTTGCCCACACCTGACCGGCCAGCGATCAGGATGTTCACATGCCCCATGGTCTTTGCTGCGTCCGTTACCGCGTCCGCGATGGACGACGCATAGTTGCTTTCCATAAATCCCCCTGTCTTCCTTTCAAAATTAGACAACATACCTAGCGAACCGCTGTTGATGCGGTCGCGAAGATCTTACCCACAATGGGAACCGTGACTCACCTCAGCTTAGTTTAAGATTACGGCGGATAGGTCTAGGAAGTTGCGGCTCGCAGCTGTTCGGTGAAGCTGTTGCCTTTTGCGTCCTTCAGCTGCGCCATGAGGTAGATGCCTTGCCGATTGCTCTTTCTTGCCCACAACTCCCCGAGCATGCGCTTTTCCTTCTCGAAATATACGGAGTAGCGGAGATGAGCGAGCAGGCTACATCGCCATCCGCGGCCCCTGTTGCTGCTGGGCTGTCTGCTGCTGGGTTTGTTCCAGCGCCTGTTGGCGCACCTGATCTTGCTTGATGACCTCAGCTTGCTGCAGGTTCTGCTGGGCCGGCTCCTGCGAGGCTTCGCGCCCATCCACGTGGGCATGGAACTGCGGCGCTTTGTCCAACCCGTGTGGGGCATAGATCGCAACGACGTTCTGAGCGCCATCGTTCCCCAAGCCTCCCGTGACCCTGTCCACCCGCTTGAGCAACGGGTCGTCCACCTGCTGCTTGTAAAGCGCAGCTGAGACATTCCTGGTCTCTTCTTCGTTCCAGTTTCCCGTGCCGCGGACCCAGGAATGGATCTGCTGGTAGGTCGAGTGGTCCGGGTGGGCGGGATTGTCGGCCAGCACCTGCGAAGGTGACCGAAGCGAGGATGGCTCAATTTCCGGGCGATGCTGCGCTGGGCCTAGTTGGCGCACCTCCACTTCCCGCTGCTGACCGTGGGAGGTATCGACAAATCCGAACGCCTTGCCCTGTCCTCCCAAGCTCAGCCCGGCTCCCTCCAGCTTGGCCGTATCGGTGCCTAACTCTGCGAGGTCGTAACCGAGGCGCGGCAAGGCCTGGGTCGTGGATCCCGCACGCTCTCTCAACAACGCAGCCCCCGCGCTCACAGGGTAGGCCACATAGTAGCCGGGGTAGTTAGACGTGCCCTGGCGCCCCATGCTGCTGTCGCTTCGGTCGAAGTGACAAACGGCAACTGCTTCCACAGCCGGGCTGGAAATGCTGTTCCCTGTGCGTTGAAATCCGCGCTCGTCCAAGTGGATGCCCGGCTCAAGCTTTCCGTCTTTCACGCAAGCGGTTGTCGGCTCGACGCGACGCAGAAATTCGGCTTGGTTGAACTGCCCCGTGGTTGTCGCCACTCGGCTGGCCACGGCATTCATACTCACCAACTCGGCCAAGGCTTCGTTTTGCCGAGCGGATGCAACGAATTCCTTGGACAGCCCCGTGGCATCAACCACTGATTCGCCGTATTGGATACCCTCTTTGAGCGCGGCATCGAGCTTGAACACAAAAGTGTTCAGAGAAACTTGCGCCGACGGCGCCATCAGCGCATGCCCGGTCTCATGCCCCACCGTTCCCGCCAACATGTCCAAACGGTCGGAACGAATGGACGGCTCGAAAATCGAGGTATTGATGCTGACGGTGCCAGTCTTGTCATCGTAGTGCCCGCCCTCGTTCGGCTGGTTGGACACTTCCAGCCGGCGCAAGGTGCCCAGGTCGATGGCTTGCGTCATCACCGAAGTCAAATAAGGCGATGTATCGATGGCCTCTCGAAGGTCACGCACTGCGCCTTTGGGGAGGCCCGGCTGCTGCTCCAGGTTCTGGAGCAACCGTTCAATGTCGCGCTGATCAGCCATCACGCGGCTCCATTTCGAGCCTGACCCGCGAAACGCAACGTGGGTCGTCGTGCTTGTCCGTGCTGACGACTACATACAAGCCAAGCCCGTCTGCGAGCGCTCGCTCAAAGTAGACCGTTGGCTTGAAGCCCACCGCGTTCTTGGTCACGCCGAACCCTCCTGCGACCAATGGGTCATGCAGCGATTTGAACGACAGGTCGCAAGCCTCGGAAGGCCTCACTGTGAGCTCGATTGTGTGGCCGGGATGACGCGCGTAAGGCTTCCACACAGCGAACTCGTAGTGCCCCGCACCCAGTGTGCCCTGGAGCCCTGTTCGCCGCCCTTGACTGTCTGGCGTCACCTCAAGCCCTGACACGTGCGCAACATGCACCGGGGCCATGTCTGCTCTGGTTTCGAAAGATTTGGCCATTCGAACGATGGCCTCGACCAACGCACCTGACGTTAGTGCTGGGCCTTGCGGCAGTGGTGGGTAATCGCCTGACACCACAGCATTGGGAGCGGCTTGCCGACTGGCCTCGTCTGCGGCCCTGTCCGCACTAGCAGCGGCTTTGTCTTGCTCGGAGCGCACGTCTGCGGCGCTGGGGGGATGTCCTTCCATCGTTTTCTCCTGAGAGGCGTAACCACTCGCCGGTCCTTGAGCACAGGCCAGCGTTCCTAACGAAAGGGTAAGCACCGCAATGCTGCGAATCAGTAAGCGCAAGCTGAGCCTCCGTGAGTGCTCGATGTCCTTCGTTGCCGCCAGAGTCTAACCGTCAGGCGTAGCGTGCGTCCCAGGATGGAATCACGCTCTCGGATCACTGGCACCATCAGCACTGTCTACGACAGAGAAGTCACTCACCAGCCAGCCGTATGCATCGCTCAGGGCTTCGGCGATGTCTTCTTCGCTCTCGCATTCGACCGTAGCTTCCATCGGCAACGCGGGACGCTTGCCATCAGTCCCCCAGACAATCCCTCGCACATGAAACGCTTTCATTCCCG
Organism: Xanthomonas hortorum; assembly: GCF_040279205.1. GTDB lineage: Bacteria > Pseudomonadota > Gammaproteobacteria > Xanthomonadales > Xanthomonadaceae > Xanthomonas > Xanthomonas hortorum_F. The sequence goes on along the minus strand of NZ_JBEOLS010000024.1, from coordinate 30,234 downwards.
CTCCTTGGAGGTGCATCTGCCTCGGCAGTCTAGCGTCGGCAGACCGGGGAGGTGAAGGGGGCGGGCTATGCCCACCCCCTTGCGGCCAGGCTGGTGTGCTGCCGGCCACCGATGACCAAGTGGTCGAGGACTCGGATGTCGAGAAGCGACAGCGCCTGCTTCAGGCGTTCGGTGACCTTGCGGTCTGCTTCGCTCGGCTCCGGGTTCCCGCTCGGGTGGTTGTGGAAGAGGATGACGGCGACGGCGTTGAGCTCCAGGGCGCGCTTGGCGACGACTCGGCTGTGGACTTCGCAGGCGTCGGCGGTGCCGGTGAAGAGGTGCTCGGTGGCCAGGATGTGATGCTTGGTGTCGAGGAAGACGACGCCGAAGACTTCGTGCGGCAGGTGAGCGCAGCGGGCAATCAGATAATCGCCAGCCTGGTCGGGGCTGTGGATGTGGCCCAGCCGCTGGAGGCGCTGCTCCAAGATGGTGGCTGCTGCGAGCAAGATGCCCTCCTCGTCCATCTGGAGTTGGTATTGGGCCGTGCTGTCCTTGGTGCTGCGCTTCATCGGTTCTTCTCCACCAGCGCGTTGTGCGCCTCGTGGGATCCGATAGGCGAAGCGTCCGGCCCTACCGCACCCGAGAGCGAGCACCGCGACAGCGGCGCGCAGCAAAGGGCCGCAACAAAGCGCCAGCGCCGAGAAGGAGGCCTGTCCTTGCGGTTGGGACAGCGAAGATAAGGTCCCTTTCAGAGGCCCAGCGCTGGTAGAGAGTGGTGATGTGCGACTCCCATGCCAGTGGTCGAACAGCCAAGGGTGGGCCGGATGCTGCTCGCGTGCCGTTGCCATCTGCTGCACTAGCCTTGTCTCTGCCTGCCAGCACCCCGCCGTTTGCGATCCGTTGTCAGCACCAGCAGCCTTGAGCGTCTGTCCACAAAAGCACTCCTACTGAGCGCATTTCTGAAGCAGTAGCTGAGGCGTGCATCTCAACGAAATGTCGCCACGCTGTGGGACACTCGAGGCATCTCCGGACTGGCACCGCGACATGTGAAATGAACGACTGAAGGCCGCCCTGAACCGGTGGATATTCGCTTTTAAGGCAAGCATGCCTCGCATGTCCGCATCCGCCCGGGGGATCAGAACCATCCGCACCGAGCGGCGTCTGCGTAGCTGAAAGCACGGAGATAGTCGACCACACCTTTAAGAGCTTCCGAACCAAAGGGGCAGCTCAGGCTCTCATCTACCGCAGGAGGGCGAAGTGAGTCGGACTATCGGCGGTTCTACTGGTCGGGAGAGCTGGTAGTAACCAACGCCAGCTTAGCCTTGGCCGTTCGAGCCTTGTAGCCCGTGCCAGGCCAGAACGCTGGCGCTCATGAGGTCCGCATAGCAACAAGGGCAGCGGACCTCTTTTGATAGAGGTCTTCCGCCACCTGGGGCCACTCAATTAAGTCGTGCACCGGAACGCCAACCCATGCATGGTAGACGCACGGCAGTGCGGGGATGGCTAAAACCAGCCAAGGCATCCATGCATGCCATTGCGAAAGAGCCGCGATGCCGGAGCCAGCCATGTTCCAGTCCAATGCCACCAACGCCACCCCGACCCAGCCCGCTCCCACCAGGGCCTGCCACCTCCCCTCGTCAATCGCGCGCTCCGCGAGTTGTTTCTCCACCGCCTTCGGGCGAGCCGACTCGGCCACTTGGGCCAACGCCTTCTCGGCCTCCCACCGATGGACGTAACGCGTCGGGTCCGGGTTCTGCGGTGGGATAGGGGTTGCCAGCCAGTGCTGAATCTTGGGCACAAACAGTTCCAGCACGGCCATTGCGAAGGAAGAAATCAACCCAGCGCCTAGGGTCATCATCACGCTGTAAGCAAGGACCAACAACAACCAGGGACCTGGGCGCGAGGCGATGTCGTTCCACTTAAAGGCCCACAGGTTGGATCCCGTCATCAACACCAGGAGCACATCCGCCAGCGCTGCAAACGCCAACAATGCGAGAGCAAAGCGAAAATCCCGAACTTTCTCTAACAGGTTCAACTTTTCAACATCGAAGGCCATGACAACAACTCCAAGGGTAGTAGCCCGGCCACCATGCCCCAGCGATGTCTCAGCAGCTGCGACGCCTAGGGCTTGGGGAAGCACCATTCCCACTCGGGGATGCCATCGACCATGCGTCCGGTAGCGATTGCACCCACTCGCTGAAACAGCTGTTGATACGCTGGCGAAAACTTGCGGACAAGAAAAACGATCCGCGCGACCCCCAGTTCACGCTGGATTGATTCAGCAAAGCCCCGAAGCAGCGGCTCGCCAAATCCCTTTCCCTCCAGCTCCCGCGCCACCGCAAAATGCCCGACCGTAGCCGCCGCGCCTCTCAGCACCCATTCGTGGAAGTAGCCGGCATGTCGCCCTGCGAAATAGACGTAGAGATTGGGCGATTGCTCGGTAGCATTTTCGAAGTGTTCCAGCCCACGCTGGCTTCCAAAGGTTCGCGCGTAGTGTAAGAACCGCGTTCGTAGCTCTTGCCGCATTCTTTCGGTGCCCCACGCGCATCGTTGACGCCACTCCCACATGTTCATTGCCCTCCGTGTAATCGGATTGCGATCCACGCAATCCAGCCCGACTGTGCCGTGGAGGCGCTCGCCATCACGGCCCCGTGACCAGGGATGACTTTCAGCTGGTCCACGCCGGCCAGGTCTTGCGGGAAGAACGAGCCATCTGGGCCGTAGACTAAGTGATCGCCCTGCAGCGCGTCGCAGGCTTGGCAGTGGTTGGCCAAGTAGGTCCGGTCAGCTGTTTGCGAGTGATTGGGCTTGAGCCAGGGAGCCTCGGCCTGGACCCGGGCCATCGTTCCCACGTCCAGCTCGCTGATGTATTTCAGCAGCGAAGGCCCGCCCTCTTGCGGGTATTCCTCGTCTTCGTTGTCGATGAACCCTGGCACCCAAAGCGCGGTTACGGGGATGGTTGCCAAACACTTCCAGCAGGTGGTTTCGCCCTGCAGTAGGGCGTAGCTGGTGGCCGCGATGTTGAGATCAGTCATGGGGATCCGTCCTTGTAGACACCGCGATCCCAAGAGCGGTAGCGCCACGGCACCACGTCCTCCAAGAACGTGACGCGGGGGCTGGGAAGGTTGCCCAATCCTGCGATGCTGGCGCGCAGCCGCTCGGCCTGAGCCTCGGGGACAAAAAGCCAAGGCCTCACCGTCCAGTCCAGCGGCACACCGCTGTCTCGCTCAAGGGCGCCCCTGATGCCGGCCCAGTGCTCGTTCCATCCCTTCAGGCGAGCAATCAAGGAAGGGGCCCGGGCTGCGTAGCTGATTTCGCACAGGTAGGCCGCCTGTTCCTTGAAGCTCACGGCCACCGCATCGCAATACCAATGCGGGCCGCTGGTGTCGGGGTTGGCCCCCTCGTTGAGCTGGATGCAGCACTGGCTGTTGACGAACAGCGCGCGGTCCGCTCGAAGGTAATCAAGCACCACACCCTCGAAATGGTCCATGTTAGTTAACTCCCGTTTTTGGCTACCTTATCTAACTAGATGATACTAACATCTGATCAAGTCATTTAGGAAAGGTACACCTTAAAAACTAACATGTAGGCGTATTTAGTTAGTCTATTTGCATTAAACAGTACAGTAATGACAGGGCAAACCACTTAAAATTATTTCGCCAGCCAACTCTAAATCATTGAATTACATGGATCTATCGAGTTGAACCCGGACAGAATAATTTGGGCGCAATTCTATGCGACACCGTTGCGGTAGAGTTTGCCTCAGGAAAAGTAAAAATTCGCCATTTTTGATTGACGAATTGCCAGGCTGTTTTATCACTACTTCCATTGAAACAATGGAAGCAAGCAATGTCCTCTATCGTCCAGCAACAGCTCCGCGATTACATCACCTCCCCGTTTGGGCTCCTACAAATCAAGGATGTCCATGTTGGCAACGTCCGCGCTTCCGAGATCAACATCACGGGTCGCGAAGCTGCGATCCACGCACTAGAACTCTTTGACCGCGCGGATGAGCGCTCTCGGCGGGTGCGCCTCAGCAAGAACCGAACGCTCTACCCCGAGCCCCTGCCCCTCGGCTCGCCAGCGCGCTTGCTCTCGGTCGAGATCTCGGATTACCTCGGGCACCGCGACCGTTGCTGCCTAGCCAAGGAGACCATCGACGCCACGGCCCGCACGTTGAAGTTGCTGCGGATTGCCTGTGGTGACATTCCTGTCTCGCGCATCGACCATGCTCACATCTACAGGCTGTGGGACCTGATGCGTTGGGCGCCACCGCTTCTGCTGTCCGATCCCAAATATCAGGCTTACACGTTCGAACAAGCCGTCGCCCTTGGCAAGGAACTCGGCGTGGCGCCCCCGGCTCCGGCCACGCTTGAGAAGCACCGACGGTTCCTGGTGTCCTTCTTCGGCAAGCTGGTGAAAGCCAAGGCGATTCCCGTGACGCCCATGGATGCTTTCGCTGAGATCAAGAAGGACTTGGTCGTAGACACCAGCAAACCAGAGCGCTTGTTCGACGAGGAAGAGCTTCAGCGCATCTTTTCACCCAAGACGTTCCCGGCCTGGGCCAAGAAGTATCCGCATCGGTGGTGGCTGCCCATGATCTCGCTCTACACGGGCGCACGCATCAACGAGCTCGCTCAATTGAAGGTCGCGGACATCGTTGAGGAGGCCAAGGTCTGGTGCATCCGCATCCAAAAAACGGTCGACGCCGATCTCAGGCATAAGGACCGAGACAGGAGCCGTCAAAGCCTAAAAGGCAAAGCAGCAGTTCGCACCCTGCCTATCCCCAAGCCGCTCCTTGATGCCGGCTTCTTGGACTTCCTGGAGGACATCAAGGCTACTGGCCATCCCAGACTCTTTCCACATCTGTCTGCGGGCGTGAACCGGGAAACGGGTGAGACCAATGCGCGCTACAGCCAAGGCGCGGTGAACCAATTCAGCAGCTACATGAAGACCTTGGGCTTCGGAAAGGGCATCGGCGCTCATGCCTTCCGCCACACGCTTGCCACAGAGCTTCACCACAAGAACGTGTCCGACCAGGACATCGCTCTCATCACCGGCCACTCGCTGCGGAAGAACGTGCCTGTCTTGCACGACGCGTATTTCCACAAAAAGCCCAAGCTCGCCCGGGCCACGCAGATCAAAATCCTGGCGAAATACAAGCCGCCGGTCGAGTTGCCCAAGTATGAGCGTGGCCAGTTCAAGGAGAGCTTGGCGGACCCGAGCAAGTTCTATCCGTAATGTAGAAAAAGCGAAGTAGGTCGCAGAAGAACGGAATCCCAGCTTGTGCTACCCAATTCGTTTTGCACTAATGGTCAACATAGGATTTCTCCCTGCGACCAAAAGGAGTTTGATGCATGTCGAAAATCACCCTGATCAACCAGACCGACGAGACCGTTCGCCTGGCGTTATACCAGAAGCCAATCAGGAACCCCACGCTCGCAACCATTGCTTGGCAAGTCGCTGCACCGCCGCCGGGCGGCAGCTCAACGGTAGACATCCCGTCTGACTTCAGTGTGCAGGCACGCTACTCTAACGATCCGACCAACCCGAGCAATCTGCATACGTCGACCAAGCCGGTGAGCTTTTCGGAAACCGCCGCTGCATTTTCGATCGACCACTTTGTGTTGCAGGACGGTCGCGCGAACGGCGCGGTGATCAACCAGACCTTCACTGATCTGGTCCTCAACGAAGTTCGTGTCATCAATAACTTCAGTATCGGCGCTGAAACCACGATCTACCGCGGTGGCGACGCGATCTACGAAGCACAGGTGATCTGGCCGGGCGGCCTGTTCCTGGAAGATGTTCGCACCAGCATGTATGTGGCTGTCATCTCTCAGTTCACCTACAAGGGCCAGCGCCTGGTGCAGGAAGAACTGAGCTTGACCGAGACCGAAGTCCTGGAAGGCGGCTCGCTCATCGTGACTGGCTCGATGTGGACCGGCTATTCGCTCACGGCGGCCTAAGCCAACGCTGCGTAACGGAATCTCCTCCGTCCCGCTTTATTTGAGGAAGAAGACATGGCATATCCAGATTTCTCTGGCGCTTCAAAAACCAGCGAGAACCCCACCCGGGACTTGCCAACTAACGTGTGGGCCCCAGTGGACGCCAACAGTCTCCAGATCTACTGGCAGCTCGTGGGCGAAGGCTATGAAGTCGCTGTCCAACTCGTTGATGCCGCGTTGCTTGAGCAGGGTGACACAGGGATCATCGTCTGGACGCTTGTCGATGTCACTCATCAAATCTTGCCCTTCTCCCTGTATGACGAGGAGACCAGCCAACTGGTGCTAGGCGGGCGAATTGCGTGGGTGGAAGTTGCGGGAGGAGCAACCAACAATGTTCCCCCTCAGCTGTGGATCAGGGATGCTATCTATCCGGGCGGCGGACCTACGCTAGCAGCACGTATTGCGTGAGAAGTGAGATTAAACGTCAACCTGGTGGAACCGCGGAGCGATCCCATGCGCGCTTCGCCCAGCCCACGATGAATGTGGGCACCACGATGACAGGGAGTCCCCAGAGAAACGCGAGGTAGAAGGCCCCGGTAGCGAGCTCACCATAGACAGGGTGTTCCGCGAATTTCCAGCCAAGCACGGCGCAACCGAAGACGGCTGCAAGCCCCACCCCGCCGCCCACGAGCGCCCCCTTTAGGAATCCGCCTTTGCGAAAATAGGGAATGCGGCCGGTCCTGACATGCCAAGCCCAGACCTGCTGGGCGCGGATGTGCAGCATCAGGCAGAACACCAGGAAGCCGGCGATCAGCAGCCCACCTGCGCAGTAGACCAAGCCCATCAGCTGTTGGGTTTTGAAAACAGCGTCGAGGCCTGCTCCAAACAACAGCATGCCCAAAGGCCCGAGAATAACGAAGGGCAGGATCATGGCAGCCGGCCCGGTCGGCGCATAAAGCCGCTGGTAGTTCGCTTGGTGGTTCATTTCTTTTTCTCTGTTAGGAGTAAGACCAAACGGCGTCACGGCAACCGCATGGCAAGTGGTTGGTCGAGGGTCAGCCCGCAGATGTTCCGTCATCGGTCACGTCCACCAGTTCCCAACCTTCGCCCGCCTGCCGGAACTTCATCGTCATCTTTAAGCGCATTTCCTTGGCCTTCGGCGTCGTAGGCTGATCGCCAATGAAGCCCAGTCCATCGACGCTCCCGGAGATCCGACACTCCTGATCACCGTTGGGCAGTTTTGTGCAGGCGATCTCCAGCCCGCTCGCTTCCTTGACTTCGAACCGCCAAGTCTGCTGAAGCGTTGCCTGCCTCCCCTGCTCAGTAAAGAATCGCTCTACTGCTTTGACAGCATCCTCCTTGCTCGGCGCATGCTTTGCACCACAGGCCGACAAGCCCAACGCCAAGAAGGACGCCGAAATCCAAACACGTTGAATGGTCCGCATCACGACTCTCCGTTCTTCTGTTTGGTCAGGTCCACGCCGATGACTTCGTTTCGGTAACCCACCTGGACGCGTTCGACGTCCACCTCGGCGCGCGGGCCTCCGTTCTCCAACCAGACCCGCTTGACGGTGAAGACCACCAGATCGTCCCTGGCATCCCTGCCCTGCTTGAACAATCCGGTGGCCTCGCTTTCACTCATGCGGATCGGAAGATGAAGGTGCCCGGCATGCTGGGGTGTCCAAACAGACCGCTCACTGCGGGCACTGGTCGGGACAAACCCCTCGCCGGTGATGCCCTCTACCTGGAATCCGGTGATCCAAGGAATCGGCACGTAGATATCCAAGATGCCGCGCTGCCGGTCATAAGACGGCTGATCCACGATGTTGGGGCGAACGGCAAAACGCTGGATGCCACGGAAGCGCTCGGCCCGCGCATCAAAGGCCGCGCCATACTTGCGCTCAATGGCTTCCGGCTCCTGAGGGGTGATGCCATTCGGGCCGTTCCGCTTCGTGTCGATCAACCACTCGCCATACAAGCACTGCTCGCGCTCGGTCTTGCTCAACCGGTAGCTGGACCGCGTCAACGCAATCAGCCTCGCATCGCAGGTGTGGTAGCCCGCCGAGGCCGTAGATGCCAACCCAGCGCGGATGTGTTGCGCGCCTGCCAGTTCTTCCTGGTCGAGGTCCCAGTAGGTTCCTTGCGGATCGAGATACGGGCTCTTGGCCCTGTCCGTCGATGCCTGCGGAGCCCCGGTGATGGCCCGCCCAATTTGCTGAAGAAGATTTCCCCTGTCCTGCGCTTGCACCACCATGCTTGCGGCCATCGCGAACGCGCCTATGGCCGCTGCCCACTGCTTCTTCATGCCCTGCTCCTTGCGTCGGGTTGCGACGAACTTACGTGTCACGTAGAGTCTACCCGTGGCGTAAGGCTTCCGTCATGCTCTTTCCATGCCTGCATTGCATCGATTCAGCCTGTGAAGCCCGCCACTCCCGCCCCTCGGGAGATCGTGGCCGCGCGCCTGCGCCAAGCCCGCGAACGACGAGGCCTGAGTCAGCGCGAGGTAGGGATGCGAATGGGCCTGGACAAAGACACAGCGTCAGCGCGGATATCCCGGTATGAATCCGGAGCCATGTCCATCAGCCTCGAGGCTTTGTTCGAGATGGCCGAAGCGCTGGAAGTGCCGCCTGCTTTTTTACTGGCTGGCACCCCTGGGATGGCCGACGCAATTTTGGCATTGGGGGAGCAGAGCCATACTCAGCAAGACCAACTGGCAAAGGTCTTGGTGGCGCTATCTAAGCTGGAGCCCAAGGTGCGTGCTGCGCGCGTCCAAAAGCTGTTGATGCCAAACGCTGACGAATAGCGGAACCATCCGAGGCACCCCGAACCCGCTACTGCAGCGGAGCCACGTGCTATACAAGCATCTGGCACGGAGGCCTAGGGGGGGCCTAAGCATGGGACTTTATCTGCGCAAGAGCGTGAGGGTTGGACCTCTGCGGTTCAACTTGTCGAAGGGCGGGATTGGCGTCTCGGCCGGGATCAAGGGGCTCCGGGTCGGAACGGGTCCGCGAGGTAACTACGTGCATATGGGTGCACGCGGCATTTACTACCGTGCGACCATCCCTTCGGGAGCCACGCGTCCTCGTCCGGTGTCACCACGCGGTTCCGTCCGTCCCGTGCCTGGTGCCCAGCACTCCCTGCCTTCACCCCCACAATCGCCTGAAATTTCGCGCACGCATGGCCCGATGGTCGACATAGATTCGGCCGACGCGACCACGATTGTGGACTCGTCCTCCCAAGCACTGCTGGAAGAGCTCAATACAAAGAAGAAGAGGTGGCGCATGTGGCCAGGCGTCGCTATGGTTTCGGCGCTAGTCCTTTTGATTGCGGCTGGCAACGAAGCCCCGGACTGGGCGCTGGTTATGCTGGCTCTCTTGAGCGTGGGAGCCATTAGCGCAACGCATTTGAAGGACCAACTCCGGAAGACGGTAGTTCTGATGTATGAGCTGGACGAGCCGATGGAGAAGGCGTTGGAAGCACTCCACGCAGGAGCCCACACCATAGCCTCCGCTTATGCCACGTGGCACGTGTCCTCCCACGCCAAGGTCTTCGACCGGAAATACCACGCTGGGGCTGGAACCCTTGTCAAGCGCAAGCCGACGCGCTTTGCCTCAGCGCCGCCTCCATTTGTCAAAACGAACATCAAGACCATCGCCGTCAATGTCGGAACCCAGGCACTCCATTTTTTCCCGGACCGCGTTCTGATCTACGACGCGAATGGCGTTGGCGCGGTGGGCTACAAAGAGCTACAGGTGCTGGTGTCATCCACTCGCTTTATTGAGGATGGCAGCGTTCCGCGTGATGCAACGGTGGTGGATCGGACATGGCGTTACGTCAATAAGAAAGGAGGCCCTGACCGCCGCTTCAAGGACAATCGGGAGCTGCCGGTATGCCAATACGAAGAGGTCGCCCTGCGCAGCGACACCGGCCTCAACGAGCTACTACAGATTTCTCGTCTGGGATCAGCAGCGGGGTTCGCCTCAGCCATTGCGGGCCTATCCCGAGTCATGCCTAGAGAGCTGCCCTAGCGATCGCCTCTGTCAGCAATGACTTTTAAAGAACCCCGGCAGCCCTAGCGTCTGCTGTCCGCTGTGAGAAATCTTCCACCGCGGCACTCATGGCTTCCTCTAAAGACCTGCGACGAGCCATCGCGGCCTGTCGCATCTGGAGAATGGCACTGCGGCCGGCAACCAGGTCTGCCTCGATTTGGGCCCTTCTTGCTTGAATGGTTCGATCTAGATCCGCGACCTGCCTGGGATCGATTGCTGAGTTCGGGTTGAAGTGGAATCGTGCTTCTTTTTCCTGCCGCCACTTCATAAGGCGGTCGGTCAGCGCGGGCCCAAACCCCGGAACGTTTAGAACCGCATTGCGATTCACATCTGCTGCCGTCTCGATGCCAAACGATTCCAGCATGACTTTCTTCGCCGCCCCGATGCCCGGAATAGTGGCTCGCTCAATCTCGAACTGATCCAAGAACTGTTTGCGTGCGATCTGTTCGCGATTGTTGGACAGCGCTCGATAACGCCTTTCTCGTTCCGCATGCAGACCGGCATGCTCATCCCGCAGCGGACGAAGCTGATTCTGCTTCGCTTGAAGCTGAGTGTCCGCTTGCTCCTGCTTCCATCGAGCGACGAGCCCGTCGTATTGGGCTTTCGCTTGCTTATAGCCGGACGCCAGTGGTGCAAAGTCCGAACGGCCACGGCTGTTGACCCACGCGCCCATCGCCCACCCCAGACACGCCCACACGGGGGCTACCACCGCAGAAAGCGCGATGCCAAGCACCACAATAAGCAGCCCCACCAGCCACCCGGTCGTTTTCCAGAAGGTGTGCCTGCGGCCCAATACTTGAATCTGGGGATTGGCAGGCACTACCTTCACCTGTGGCAGCGCATGCATGGGTGGCAACACTGCTGTCGTGATATCTCGCCAAATCGCATCCAGGTTGAAGGGACCGGAGGCCAGCTTGGGAATGACGACCGCTGCACCGCCAAAGAGCGAAATCCCGGCGCGTTCAATTGGACACCATGGGCACTCAGCCAGCCCATTGAAATAGGAATGGGACGGCCTGGAAGAACACCGTTTGAAGTGCTGCTCCAGCTTCGTCAGGGCCTGGACCCAGTCTTCTGCCTTGGGCCGCCCGCCCGGCTTGGCCCCCTCGATGCCAAAGGCCTTTTCCCAGAGGTCTGCAACCCAAGGTGATGCCGCGGCCGGCGAGGCACTCAATGGCGGGGGCTTCATGCGGGTGCGCGCAGTGTCTTTGCCGTAGGCGTAGCGGAACTCAGGGATCGCCTTCTCGATTGGCATGTCGCCCGGCCCGCTGTATCGGCCAGCAAAGGGATGCCGACCGTTCATGAGCATCTGAAAAATCAGGACGGCCAAGCCGAAGTTGTCGTGGTTGGCGGTTCGTGTGACTTGTTTGAAGGCCTTTCCGTGGAGCTCGGGCGGCGTAAAGTCTTGAACGCCGACCTCACAGAGGAAGGTGCGCCCTTGATGCGAAACCTGGAAGCTGTCCGTGTCGATCAGCTTCACGGTTGCATCGGGTGACACCACCCGCACGCCTCCGTGATTGACATCCCCAACCAAGTGACCCGCATGGTGAATAACTGAGAATGCTCGGGCCGTGTTCAAGGCGGCACGAACAACCAGTCTCCAATCGGCCTGGGGAAATTCCGCCAGACGGCTTTTCGGACTGTAGAGCTTATGTATGTCCTTCGACGCACGAAGGTTGGCCATGACGAAGCCACAGACCTTGCCATCGGATTGCCGCAGCACTTCAGTAGGCCAAGCAGTGAGCTGATCCAGCGCAGCGGTCCGAAGGGCAGCCATGGCCACCAGCTTGTCGGCTCTCTCACTGCTTACCGCAGCCAAATAGATTTTGGCAGCCGAGTCCGGCCTCCCCTCGACTTCGAAGACCGTTCCCTCTCCCCCTTTGCCCAGTTGCTTTCCCAGCCGAACCGGTCCGGATTTACCAACCAGAGCAGGTGAAACCACTTAGGCGTCCTCTACTGGCGCCGGTGCGTCTGGCAGCTTCGCCAGCCGACTGGCAAGCAGGAGCGTCTTGTCGTCGTCCGTCCGCTCGCAGATCACTGGCGAGGCAAGATAGGCTTCCAACTTAGAGGACAACTCTTCGCTGTAGCCTGCCCCCTCTAAGGCACGGACCGGCGCGAATATCTTGTCGAAGAAGGGCGAATGAACGCTCTGCGTGGCTTGGTGGAGCACCAAGGCTTCGATGCCATCGGTGAACACCGCGACCTCATCCACCGCGCCCACATTGCAGGAAAACTCCGCGTTTAACACGGCCGCCGGATCGGTGACGAAGACGGTCGTGTTGATGTATTCCCCGTGCTGGGGCCAAAACACATAGGCCCAATCATCGCCGCGAGGGCGAATAACAATGGCCCCGTCGCCCACCTGGAAGAAGCATGTATGCGTCGGGGAGACGATAGCCGCCACCAACGTGCAAGCATACTCTCTGACCTCCAATCCGTCGGCCGCAGCCCTGTGCGCAATACGGGTCGTAACGCCGGCGAGCCAGTTCAAGACCACGTCCCGCGTTATCTCTTCAACGCCATGGCCGTCTTCAAAGTGGTTGCGCACACAATCCCGAATCTCCGACGTCGCTAGCTTCGCACCGGTCTCTGATTGAGATGCACTTCCCGCACCATCCGACGCCACCAACAGCACGGTGCCGTGCTCTGGAAAGAATTCCTGTCCATAGGCGTCCTGGCAGTCCGTTCCAAACTTGATGTGGGATGTACCAATGGATGAGGCCGCAACGACGCGCCAATCCTGGAGATCCATTACACGCTGGCCCAGCCGTCCGGGGCAGTGGGGTTGACCAGAGGCACATTATCTCCAGGGGTCGAACGGGACACCGCGCTCATTGAGTTGGACAGCCATTTGAACAGTTCTTTGAACTGGAGGCCCTTGAGATGCAGCGGTGCACGCGAGGAGATTTTGCCAAGAGTGTCCATGTCTGCCCCCTGCACGCCAACCGCGAAGAACTGAAAGTTCTTTGTCGCTTCCCCTTCCCGGACCAAAGCTGCAGCACGTTGCCATGCGTCGGTCGGCGAACCATCGGTGATGAGAAACACCCAAGGTCGGTAGTAGGAAACGCCGTTGGCTTTGTAGATCTCCTTGCGTTGCCGAACCATCTCCAAGCCTTGCTCAATCGCTGCGCCCATTGGGGTGTCCCCGGTGCACGAAAGCACGGGAGGATAGAAGCTATCTGCCGTGACAAAGTCGGTTACGGTCTGGACCGGACCGAAGGTGACGATGGCGACCTCCACCCGTTTGGCGGCGAGTGAGTCCGAGTTCAGTTCTTCCTGAAACTGCAGCAGACCAGCGTTGAGCTGCTCGATGGGCTTGCCGCTCATGGAACATGAGGTGTCCAGCAACAGCAGGCATGCGCACCGGTTCTCTGGGTTCTCCGCAAAATCGCTGGCGCCAAAAGGCACCTGTTCAAAATCGTTCATTACGATGGATCTCCCTGTCCATTGGTTTGAAGCGCCATCATAGCTCCGCCAATCAACCCAATCTATGATGGGCCATGGTGACTCGCCCTACCCCTACCTCATTACCAGCTTGGGCACCGCAAAAAGCTGCGGATTGGGCTCCCCTAGCTGTGTCTGCGGTGATTATCTTGACCATGACGCTAGCGCTAGCGCTTCGCACTGCTGACGTAGAGAGCGCACCAGATAAGACGACAGTAGAAACAGCAGCGAACTCATCAGTGACGCCCCCGCTCAATGCTGGAATACCTGCTTTTTCGACCGAGCGCGTCGGTTCCCTAAGGCTGGTGCCCACCACTCAGCTGCCGCCGGTAAAGCAACCCCTGCAGGCCGACGAGCGATGCCCTCTGTCGTCGCTGCCTAACCCATCCCCTGAGGCCAAGGCGGCTATCAACGCGGGCTGGCACGTCAGTGCGGACATGACGTTCAAAGGATTTCGCTTCGTCATGGTGGACGCCGGTGCGAAGAAGGCTTCCGCTGGCTGCATGGCTATTGGAGCCAGCACTTTGATATTCAATGTCCACGGCCTCATTGCCATTGCTTACGACCGAAATGCCAAGCAGTCGTCCAGGTTGAGTTCGTTAACCATCGGGGAATCTGGTGCCTTACAGCTCGGAGCCTTGAAAGGACCACTTGCTGAGGTCAGGGTCAGTGACCAGCAGATTGCTCTCAAGCGTTTGCCCAAGAGCAAGCTAAAGGGCTTCTGAGGACACGCCCTCGATATGACTCAAGAGTCGCCAAATAACTCTACTCATCCTGCTCGGCGCGTTCACCCTGCTGAGTGAAGCGAAGCACCAATACACCGTCACCAGCCGCTTCGAGAAGGCCTAGAGCTCCGGAACTTTCCAAGTCAGCTACTCCGCAGCTGGCCGAGTCACCGGTGGCAGCACTGTCTGAGCATACGGTAAGCGCACAGCAAACGGACAGCCAACATCTCTGCAGTATGGATGACCTTTCACAGTTCCAGCGAGATGTATTGCTTGTTGCTGTGCCCCGCTAGTCCACTACTGGCAGGAACTAGCCCCCTCTATGCCGGAGCTTCCCACAAAGTGCTAGGATTTACATAGGCCCTGGACTGGCCGGGGTTGCCAAGGAGATGGTAATGAGCTTTCCCGCAGATGTCTTTTATCCCGCTCAAGCTGAGCTTTTGCCCGAAGGGACGTTGCTCTACGCTCGCGATGCGTGGTGGCTGCGATGCAGCCTGGTAGGAACGGCGGAAAATGTGGTGCCGAAGGTGCTGGCCCTGACGGGGGATAGAACTGGTGTTATGACCATGCTCGCGAATTCGGAAGTGCTGGCTGTGAACTCGAAATACGGCTGGGAAATTCGCATTCCTCACCCACTGGATTTAGACTCCGAATCCAAAGTCATCGGATCAATCAGTGTTGGCGAAGGTAGCCTGATCGGAATCTGGGGGCACATTTACGGTGACACGGACGCACTGTATTGCATTGCTCCGGATGGCACTGCAGTCGCCAATGACCTAATCCCTTGGTCCGCGAAAGTAAGGTATCCCGTCTACCACGTGTGGCTGCAAGAACGTCGGACCGGCAAGCTGATTGGCGACGCCCCGCTGTTCAGCAAAGAATAGTAGTTAATCGTTACCTGCTGCCTTGGCAGCAGGTTCTACTAGCCTCCCATGAGCAGAATTTTCGCATCAGCCCATATACTGACTGCGCCATAAGCCTGCAAAAAAGAGGCCGAGACTCGGAAAATCACTCGCTGCATAGGAATCACAGAAAGCCAATCTTTGTCAGTTATTAGACGTTCGAGGACTGCCAATCCGCAGCCATTAATTTATTGCGCCAGCCTCATTTCGAACAAGTAGAGAGACAATATGAGCCTACCGAAGGAGGCCAGATGTGACCTACAACCAGCTTGCCAAGATTGCCTCTTCCTATGGGCTGCGAGATTCCATCATTCATATCTGGGCATACAGCTTACATGTCGGTTATGGACACAACCTCCCATTTGAGTATGCGCACTCGCGGCAAGGTTTTCAAAATCAAATGAAGCCGAGCGTCCAGGAGTTCTACCTGGACCTCTACCTCAAAGAGGTGCTTCTTCACGCAGGTGCTTCGAAAGGCGCGCGCCGCTCGCTACGGGACTGGAATGACCTTGGCACACTCCATAACGCTATTCGCAGCTACAGCGATTTCAAAGCAAAGTGTGACTTAGACATCTGGACCACAATGCACCGTATCGGGCATCAACAGTTGCCTCATTTCGATCGCTTCGGATCCTCATATCTTGGACGCTACTGGTCTCTCTACAAGCGTGGTCACCTCTCCGACGTCGTTTACAACGCATTGGGCCTAACATCCGAAGATTACTTTCTCTTCGCCGGAGCCACCCAAGCGCTCTTCATGAGCAACTATGAAGTCCCGTTACTGCCACAGCTGACCGCACTCGACTTGGACGTCGCGGCAGTGACAGCAAGGGTAGCTGCGATAACTGCCACGCCCACGCTGTTGCGTAACCGCTGCCTCCTGGATGCGCGCCATGACTCGTCCTGGGACTACACCCCTAACCCTGTAGCGGTGAAACCCCTAATCCTACTTCGATCCGACGCCCCGGCTAGGCTGTCCTGTCCACGCCCGTCACTTCTGGGCAAGCGACTACTCGCAGGACTCTTTTATGACCTTGCGAACGCGGAAGGCTTTGCCCAAGCCTACGGGGATGCATTCGAGGATTTGGTGGGCGACTGCTTTGGCCACCTCACGGGCACGACGATCGCTGAGCGCCCCACCCCCTACACCGTGGCAGGTTCACAGCGACACGGTAGCGACTGGATTCTCAAAGACGCAGCCACCACTGTCTTCGTGGAATGCAAGACCATGAGGATGCCCATCTCGGCACAGCTTGCGGCTAGCCCTGGCGATTTGGAGCACGGCCTGAAGCGCCTAGCCCAAGCCGTAGTCCAGAATTACCGAAATATCATCGACGTGACGTCAAACCACGTAGGAATCAAACTGCCAGATGGGCCAATCTATTCCCTAATTGTCACCCTTGAAGACTGGATCCTATTTGGTCAGAAGGCAGTAGACGCCCTTACCAGACTGGTGGCGCAGGAGCTATGCGAGCGCGGGATGGGTGCCAGTATCGCGCAACGTTACCCATTTGCCATTGTCGGATGCGCGGCATTGCCACGGGTGGTCGACTCAATCAGCGAGCATGGGCTACATATCTTCACGGACAAAGCCTCTCAGCGATTCAACGGCTACTTTTTTCCGCAGTTTTTGGACGAGGCTAACCTATTCAGCAAGGGGCCGGCGGCCGCAATGTTTGACGGCGAATGGAAAGATTTGATGGAGCGCCTCAGAATTCGATTCCCGATGGCATCGGGTCAATAATCTGACAACTGTGGAACATCGCCTTTATCGCGCCTACTTTCGACGCGCCCATTCCTCTTCACTAGAAATTATCACGAAATCAGAACCAACCGACCTTTCTACCTGCTCTAATTCCTCATGTTGCGCTATCGAAGAACCATCCAAAAACACATCCGGCATGGGCTCAGGATAGTCGTCATAACCTCTCCTAGTCAAAAACTTTGAGTAGAACCAGTCACGAAGCCCACAAGGTGGAACACGTCTCCCCGCCTCTATCATCCACTCTCTCCTATCATCCGCCCCAGCCATGTTTAGATCCCGATTGCCTAACAAGATAAATTTAAAGATTTTTGCTATGGAGATAGGCTATCAGAGTATTCCACGAATGGCTATCAGGCCTCATATCAAACTCCATCATCCGCTCGAAGCCAAACTCATCCCACAAACCAGGATCTTGCCTAACAACATCTGAAACTTTCTTACATCCCTTGAATCTTGGATCCCTCATTTCTTCACGAAAAAGCGGCGCGTCGAACCCGAATTTCGGGCACACTCTATAGCCACAATACCCAGATTTTGGTTGGGTATGACGAAAGCGATCATACCCCCCCGCAGCGAATAGCCTGACTGATTTAATGCCAACTCGGAAAGCTGTGAGTAGCGAAAGCGATATCGCGATGGTGCCAATAAGTTGCCTTGAAAAATTCTCATCAAACTTCAAGTGATCCATGTATAGAGACTCACCAAAAAAGTCAAAAGGACTAGCTTTAAATATACCAACTCGGACATCTTTAGTAGTTAAACCGCGAACGAAACTAATTACATAGACTCCTAACGGAGCCTCTAAGGATTTTCTTTGCCCGTAGCGTTTAGACCACGTCTTTGTGTGTTCATAAGCACCAGCATTATTGAAGACCATAAAGAGCCTACAGAAGTCGACAGGATTTAAATTGAATACCCCGACCTTTCTTTGCTCAACAAGCCCATCCCCCAGAAATGAAACGTTGTGCGCACTCAGATACTGGCCTGCAATCTCATGAGATGAAATGGAAGCATACAAGCCACTCAGACGGTCTTGGTAATAACTTAATTGCGACCCGGAAATTTCTGAGGGCCCGAATCTTGAAAAAATCTTTTCCCCAATACCCACCGTCATCCCTCTTAATGGCTTGTGATTTTCGAGGGCATCCCCTTACGACACTACGGAACCCACTTTCAATATCGATCTAATGTTCTAGGTCCCGGAAAAATGCTTCTATACGATTGGAGTGCGCCTTTCAGGGGCGTCAAGAAGCTCATCATTCATAGGGCATTTCAATCTGAGCAAATTGATTTCAAATTCATCCGGCTTATATGTGGGAAGCAATACAGGCGGAATGAACTTGGCAAGCGTCGCCACTCGGTCCGGCAGGCTCCGCCGATCAATATAGAACTTTTCCAACACGGTCTGCCCGGTCCCATGCCCAGTGAGTGCTCCAGTCTCTGAAGCCGACACACCCGCCTCATCCAGCTTTGAAGCGATGGTGTGCCTCAACCCATGGAAGCCCTGCCCCTTCTCCGACACCCCTTGCCGCTTGATGTAGACGGAAAACTGCCGGCTCAACTGCCGCCCATAACCCAGCCCCGTCGAATTGGACAGGTCCGGGAATAGAAATTCCAGTCCTGCTTGTCGGGCCTCTTTCACGTAATCCAGGAAGCCGCAATCGATCACCGGCTGCGCTAGCGGGATGAACCGCCGGCTGTGCTTGTTCTTGATGCTCTGCTTCTTCCCGATCTTTCGGACGAAGAAGCCGGGCACGCCGTCGATGGTGTCGATGTCCTCCAGCCGTAGCTGCGCGATCTCGTTGACGCGAGCGCCTGAGTAGAGACCGAGGATCGGCCCGAACCACCGATGCGGGTATTTCGCCGCCCATCTTGGGAACTCCACTGGGTCAAAAATGGCCTTCAGCTCGGCATCCGTGAAAGGCGAGCCGGTGTCTTCCGAATCAGGCGTGGAAATCGCCCGGATGCCCGCCAACGGATTCACCGCCAGATGTTTACCCTCGACAAGCGACACAAGGAAGACTCTCAACCGTTGCCGGTGCTTGGCCATCTTCCACGCAGGCGATGTCATCGGAGGCCCCAAACAAGGGACGTTATGCCTGGTGAATGCGCACCGAGTCCGCCTAGCTTCTCCACCGCTGTGAAACAACGACTATAGGTCGAATGATGCTCGTCATCGAGCTCATGACCAACGATCTGCGCGCGGAGTTCTGACACCACCCCCGCCCCCTGTAACTCTTGAATGAAAGTCTTACGAAGCGAGTGGAAACCGCGCTTGGCCGGCGCCCAGCCTTTCCCAACCTCGGCCAGGTGTCGACTGAAGGCCTTAGTGATCCAGTTGCCCTGCCCGTTTACCGCCGTTGCTTTAGCTGCAGGGAATAACCTGGCTTCACCAGCTCCGCGCTTGCCATCGACCCATTCCAGGAAACCCATCTTGAGTAGCTCTGGATGGAGCGGGACCGTGCGAAGGCTGACCTCGGTTTTGACTTTTTGGTGCTCGCCTTCGTCTGAGATGCGAATGCAAGGGATACCGTCCTCCTCAAACACGTCTTTGATAAGCAGTTGACCGACCTCCGACGCTCTGGCGCCGGTATAGAGTCCAATGAGCGACGCCCAGCGAGCGGCCTCGGACAACTTGGACAGCGCATCAGGCGCGAACAGCGCCTGGATCTGTGCACGGTCGTATGCCTTGAAGCCCAGCTTCTTGCGGGCTCGCTTTTCTCGCTGTGAGTAGCTCACATGGCCGGACGCAGGGTTGTCGCCTCGCGGGTAATGGCCTGACGCCATCGCCCATTCGAAAAACCCGCCTTTGCCGCCGATGTAGCTCTGCTTGTTGGTGAGCGTTGGCGTCGAAGCACCCTTCTCGCGCATGTCCTGATACCAGCGCGCCAGGTCCGAGCGCGTGATGGCATGGACCTTCATTGTCGGCCCCAGGAACGCCACCAACGCCTCGATGGCCGTCTTCTTGATCGTGTAGGTCTTGGGCAACGTCGAGCCCTTGAGCGTCGCCAGGAATGCGTCACGGGCTTTGCCCAGCGTCATTGTTTCGATGGCCGGCGCAGAGACCAGCCTACTCGGGCCCGCATGCGGTGAGCCAAACATGGTTGGCGCGGCCACCGGAACTGCCCGAGCCTGCAAGGCAGCGCCGGCCATCGCTTCCAGTTCCATGAGCTGCCTATAGAGCTTCAAGTCCTTCGGACTGTCGATCTGCCACTGCTCCGTCAACGTCCCATCCGGCTGGCGGGTGCGGTTGAGCGTCAGTTCTTGGAGGTTCTCGGCGCTCGTCAGACGAGCGATTAGGAGGTCGGCGTCCGATTTACTGAGCTTGGCCACGCGTTGATCCTTCAACTGTGCGAAGAGCCGAGCATAGCCCGCCCCAAGCACGACCGCACGCACGTGAGCCTGCGCCAAGTCCTTGGTTTGCAGGGTGCGTTTGAGAAGCCGGCAGCCCATCACGGTTTGCAAATCGACGGGCACACGTTGGACGAACGACCAGCGGCCGGTGGACGACCGGCTCAAATGATGAGGGATGCGCATGCGAGTGTTTCCTCTGCATGCTTCCTGCCTTCAATCAACTCGCCTAAAAAAATGATTATTTAAATCAATGATTTAGGAGTGACTGGCGGAGAGAGTGGGATTCGAACCCACGGAAGGTTTGACCCTTCGCCGGTTTTCAAGACCGGTGCCTTCAACCGCTCGGCCATCTCTCCGATGCTGCTTTGATTCTGCTCTGCGTGGTCGCCGATGGCATCGGTGTATCACGCAGGCGCCACGCGTTTTGCGGGTGACGCTGATGGTGACCACCGCTTGTGCGGTGTCACCCACCTCCAGGATCGCTCCCGGGCGCGCATTCTCGCATGCCCGGGCGCGCTTTGCTTAGTTGCGCCGCGCTTTTGAATCGCGCAGCGCGCTACGCCGTCAATCGTGGCAGGCCGCTACCGTTGCGTGTCTGCCGGCCGCAGCCAACAGCACATGCAATCTGCCGGGCATCTGAAGCGAGCTGACTGCCGAATGGCGTTTCAACCGGCCTCGGCGGCCAGGCGCAGCTCAGCCGGCTTCGGCCACGGCCAGACGCGGTGCAGTGCCGGCGGCACGCTTGAGCTTTTCGGCAAGTTCGGCGCAGTTGCCGCCGCAATCCAGACGCGAGCGTTCGATCTCTCGCGGCAGGTGCTCGGCCAGGAAATCGATGAACACGCGCACCGCTGGCAGCAGGCCGCGGCGCGAGGCGAACACGGCGTGGCAGATGCCCTGCGGCAGCGACCAGTGCGGCAGCACCACTTCCAGCTCGCCGCTGCGCACCGCTTGGGCGCACACGGTCTCCGGCAACATGGTGATGCCGAAGCCATCGCGCGCCATCGACTGCAGCAGCGGGAAATCGAAACCAGCCAGACGCGGCTGCAGGTCTACGCGGCGCATCTCGCCGTTGGGGCCGTGCAGTTCCCAGCGCTGATGCGCTTCGTCTTCGCTGGTGCTCATGGTGGTGTGGTTGGCCAGCTCGCTCGGGTCTTTGGGGCGGCCGGCGCGGTCCAGATATTTGGGGCTGGCCACCAGCAACTCCTGCACCTGGCCGAAGCTGCGCATCACCAGGCTGCCGTCGTCGTCCAGCCGCGAGCGCACGCGCAGTGCGATGTCATAGCCCTCGTTGATGACGTCGACGCGACGATTGCTGATGTTGAGCTGCAGCCGCACCTTGGGGTACTTGGTCAGAAATTCCGGCAACAGCTTGGGCAATTGAATCTGCGCCAGCGAGACCGGAACGCTCACACGCACAAGGCCACGCGGCTCGGCGCTGAGACGATCCACCACCTCGCGCGCGGCCTGGGCTTCGGCCAGCATGGTCTGCGCATGGCGATGCACGCTGGTGCCGACGTCGGTCACCGCAAAGCGGCGCGTGGAGCGCTGCAACAAGCGCACGCCCAGGTCGGTTTCGAGCTGGCTGATACGCCGGCTCAGGCGCGACTTGGGGATCCCGAGCGCACGCTCGGCCGCAGCGAAGCCGCCGTGGTCCACCACCATCGCGAAGTAGTACAGGTCATTCAGGTCGTGCATGGCGCAGGTATCCATGGATAGAACGATAAGTGATATTTAAGCACCTTTATCCCAACAGGGCAACGACCTCGGTCGCATCGGATTCCCGGTCTGGCGGGCTTCCGGGATATGGAATGCTCGGCGCCGAAGGCATGGCGGATTCGCCGCTCCAGTGCAGATACGTCCTGAAGTCTGCCCCAGCTAGTCGCATAGGGGTCCGCAAAGTGGCTCGCCCAGACCAATCACATGAGGTCGTCACATGGAAACGCAAACGGGGCCAGTGACGGCCCCATTTTTTTCAATGTCTTTGGAAGCGGCCAGGTCGCGTACATCTGTCGGCTACACGGTCGTACCGGCAGCGGCACTTGGAGTAGCTAGCAAAACGTAGCGAGCACTCGTCGGTGAGTACGGACATCCCGCTCAAAAGTGGCGTGCACGCGTGCGCTCGCTGCTTCCGAGCAACGGCCGCGCCCGCCTGGCGATGAGCGCAGCCCGCTTTCAGCAGCTTCTGTCAGCCGCGCTTACCCGATCCGCTCGATCCCGCCCATATACGGACGCAGCACCTCGGGCACATCGATCGAGCCATCGGCGTTCTGGTAGTTCTCCATCACCGCGATCATCGCGCGGCCCACGGCGGTACCTGAGCCGTTGAGCGTGTGCATCAGCTCCGGCTTGCCGCTGGTCGGATTGCGCCAACGCGCCTGCATGCGCCGCGCCTGGAAATCGCCGCAATTGGAACACGACGAAATCTCGCGATAGGTGGCCTGCGAAGGCAGCCACACTTCCAGATCGTAGGTCTTGATCGCAGCAAACCCCATGTCGCCGGTGCACAGCAGCACCTTGCGATACGGCAGGCCGAGTTTTTCCAGCACCACCTCGGCGCAGCGCGTCATGCGCTGATGCTCGGCATCGCTGTCTTCCGGCGCGCAGGCGGTGACCAGCTCCACTTTTTCGAACTGGTGCTGGCGGATCATGCCGCGCGTATCGCGGCCGCCGCTGCCGGCTTCGGCGCGAAAACACATCGAGTGCGCGGTCATGCGCAACGGAAGACGCTCGGCATCAACGATTTCGTCGCGCACGATATTGGTCAGCGGCACTTCGGAGGTGGGGATCAGATAGCGGCGCGACTCGCCCACTTCGGTCTGAAACAAATCCTCCTCGAACTTCGGCAACTGCCCGGTGCCACGCATCGACTCGGCGTTGACCAACAAAGGTACGTTGGTCTCTTCGTAGCCATGTTCGCCGACATGCAGATCGAGCATGAATTGCGCCAGCGCGCGATGCAGACGCGCAATCGGCCCGCGCAGCACGGTGAAACGTGCGCCCGACAATTTGGCGGCGGTTTCGCCATCCAGCCAGCCATGCGGCGCGCCGAGTTCCACATGATCCTTGACCGCGAAATCGAACTGGCGCGGCGTGCCCCAGCGCGATTGCTCGACATTCTCGCTCTCGTCCTTGCCGTGCGGCACATCGTCGGCCGGTAGATTGGGCAGGCCAAGTGCAATGGTTTCCAGCTTGGCGCGGATCGCATCCAGCGCGTCTTCCGAAGCCTTGAGCTCATCGCCGAACCCAGCCACTTCCGCCATCAATGCCGTGACATCCTCGCCCTTGGCCTTGGCCTGCCCGATCGCCTTGGATTTGGAATTCCGCTGACTCTGCAGCTCCTGCGTGCGCACCTGGATGCGCTTGCGCTCGCCTTCCAGGGACTCCAGTTCCGCAGTGTCCAGGGCGAAACTGCGCGTGCTGCGCAGGCGCTCGGCAAGGTCGGCGGGATGTTGGCGAAGCAGGGCCGGATCTAGCATCGGAAGTCTGTGTGAGTCAGTAGGAAGCGCGAGATTATCGCCTGTTCCGCCACCTGCTGCGATCGATTCACCGCCGCTATGCCAGAATTGACCCGATCCTTCAGGTGAGCCCTATGCCCGCGCCCCGCCCTGCGTCCGATCGCCAGATCGTTCTACGTCTGCCCCGCCACACCCTGAAAATTGCCGGTATCGCCTTCGTTGCCGGGCTGTTGTTGTTCCTGTTGGTGTGGGCCACCGGCCGCAAGGACGACTTCTACAAGGCCTCGCCGGCCCAGCCGAGCGCAGGTGCGCCAGCCACCGACGATATCCAGCCGCTACCCGCGCCGCTGCCGGCCCAGGACGGCGCCAGCGACATGCCGCAGGCCAAGCCGCCCGAAGAAACCCCGACCCTGGTAGACACTGCGCCGCCTGCCCCACCCGCGCCGACGCCATTGCCTGAAGACGCAGGTGCCGGAGCCCCTGGCACCACAGCATCCACAAATACTGCGGCAGCTACAGGCGGCGATCGCCCGGTACCGATGCAGGGCCAGATGCCGCCGCCGCGCTATCCCTCGGCCGCGTTGCGTCGTGGCGATGCCGGCGATGTGGTGGTGCGGGTGGACGTGGACGCAGCGGGCAAGCCCGGCGGCGTGACACTGGTGCAGCGTAGCGGGTCGCGCGATCTGGATCGCGCCGCGATGGAAGCGGTGCGTCAGTGGCGCTTCCACCCGGCGCAGCGCAATGGCCAGCCGATTGCCGGCAGTGTGGATATCCCGTTCGAGTTCAAGCCTGCGCAGTAAGACCTGCAGACAGAACCGTCGCAGATGGTTGTCAGACGTCCACGCGCAAAGCGTTGACGCATCAGCGCATGCATCGGAATCTGGTCTGCCGGGCGCAACACTCCGGCAGCCGCACGGGTGATTTGCCAGTTCGACAAAGCTGAACGCCTGCCGAGTTTTAGCCCTTCATTGGCGCCCTGCCTTAGCTCCCCCTCAGGCAGCGCCGACCAGACTGGCCGTGTCATCCCACAGATGCGCCAGGAGGCCGGCCATGTCCTTCACCTCGAATCCTTCTTCACACCAGACGCAATCGCTGCCGCAACAGGCCGCGCAGGTGCGTGAGCGTGTGCGCGAAGACGATGCAGATGGCGCATCGCCGTGGTTGTGGGCAACCCTGCTGGCGGTGCTGGTGGTATTGCCGACCTGGTGGTGGACGCGGCATGGCGACGAATCGTTTGCGCAGGACATGCGCCCGTTGCCGGCGGCAAGCCGCCAGATCCTGCCGACCTCCGAAGGCCCGCGTGCGATGACCATGATTGCGCACCAGCCGGCACGTACACCGGTCAGCAGCGAAGAAGCCAAGCCGCTGCCGGGCAACGCGATGCCGCGCTATCCAGCCGACATTGCGCAAGCCGGCATCGAGGGCAGCCGCACCGCGCGTCTGCAACTGGATGTGCAGGGCCAAGTGAGCGATGTCACCATCGTCGATCGCAGCGGCAGCGACGACCCGCGTCTGGATGCTGCGGTGATGGAGAGCCTGGGGCAGTGGCGCTTTGAACCTGCAACGCGCGACGGCCACGCGGTCGTCAGCAGCGTGCAGGTGCCGGTCGAATTTACCTCCGAACGTTGAGCCCGAACCCGGCGCCCTGCGCCAAGCTATCGAAACCTGGAAACGAGGTCGCGACATTGGCGACATCGTTCACCTGCACGGTGCCGGTCGAAAGCTGACCGGCAATGGCGAACGCCATCGCAATGCGGTGATCGCCGTGGCTTTCGATCACGCCGCTACCGATGCTGCCGCCGTGAATGGTCGCACCATCAGGCGTCTCGTCGACTTGCACGCCAAGCGTGCGTAGCCCGGTGGCCATGGCCGCCAGACGATCGGATTCCTTGACCCGCAATTCGGCAGCCCCAGTCACAACCGTCTGCCCGTTCGCCGCCGCAGCGGCCACGAACAAGGCCGGGAATTCGTCGATCATGTCCGGCACCAGCGCTTCGGGAATTTGCGCGCCCTGCAGCGGTGCGTAGCGTACGCGCAGATCGGCCACTGGCTCGCCGCCATGTTCGGCGTGGTTTTCTTCGACGATATTCGCGCCCATCAGCCGCAATGCAGCGAGCAGCCCGGTACGACGCGGATTCAAGCCCACCGCACGCAGCACCACGTCCGAGCCTGGAATGATGCTGGCGGCCACGATGAAAAACGCTGCCGAGGAGAAATCCGCCGGCACCGCGATATCGGTCGCACGCAAACGCTGACCACCGCGCAGACGCGCCTTGCCTGGCGAGAAATCGATTTCCACGCCGAATGCGGACAACATGCGTTCGGTGTAATCGCGCGTTGGGTGCGGCTCGGTCACAGAGGTGTCGCCCTTTGCATACAACCCTGCCAACAACACGGCGGATTTGACCTGAGCGCTGGCGACCGGCGAGACGAAGTCGATGCCATGCAAGGCTTGCCCGCCATGTACGCGCAGCGGCGGCGTGCCGTCTTCTTCGGTGTCGATGCGTGCGCCCATCTGCGCCAGCGGGCCGGTCACGCGCCGCATCGGGCGCTTGGACAAGGAGTCGTCGCCCACCAGCACGCTGTCGAAGCGCTGCGCGGCCAGCAGGCCGGCGAGCAGGCGCATGCCGGTGCCGGCGTTACCGCAGTCCAGCGCCTCATTCGGCGGCTGCAGGCCATCCACACCCACGCCGTGCACGATGCGTTGGGATGCCGAGGGTGTTTCGATGCGCACGCCGAGCTTGGCGAAAATGGCCGCAGTGGAGCGCGTGTCTTCGCCTTCGAGAAAGCCATCGATCTGCGAGATGCCGTCGGCCAAGGCGGCGAACATCACCGCGCGATGCGAGACCGATTTGTCGCCGGGAATGGCCAGGCTGCCCTGCAGTGCGCTGCCCTGCTGCGCGATCCAATGT
This sequence comes from Xanthomonas hortorum, assembly GCF_040279205.1. Lineage (GTDB taxonomy): Bacteria > Pseudomonadota > Gammaproteobacteria > Xanthomonadales > Xanthomonadaceae > Xanthomonas > Xanthomonas hortorum_F. The sequence continues at coordinate 3,704 of NZ_JBEOLS010000024.1, read as the reverse complement.
TGCGTATTGCTGCTCATGCGTGTGATCCGATTGCTGCGGCATCGCCATGCACGGCAATGCGCTTTGAAGAATGGTGTGGTAGCGCCGTCACCTTGCAGATGGCGGCGCGTCAGCTGTTACCGGCTTAGAGGAAAAGCGCTTACGGAATCGCCACCGGATACGAGCCCAGCACCTTGATCTGCGCCGAGTGCGCTTCCAGTTCGGCCAGCGCCTGCTTCATCGCCTCGTCTTCCACGTGGCCGGCCAGATCGATGAAGAAGCCGTACTCCCATTTGGCCTGATGCGAGGGCCGCGACTCGATGCGGTTCATGCTGATGCCATGCCGCGCAAACGGGCTGAGCACGTCGAACAATGCGCCCGGCTTGTCGTGGATGAACACCAACACCGAGGTGCGGTCGTGCCCGGACGAGGGGAATATCTGCCGGCCAATCACCAGAAAGCGCGTGGTGTTGTCGTCGTCGTCTTCGATCGACTTCATGATGACTTTCTTCAAGCCATACACGTGCGCTGCGCTTTCACCACCGATCGCCGCGGCATCTTCGGCATTGCGGGCGCGGCGTGCGCCCTCGGCATTGCTGGAGACGGCGATTTTCTCGACCTTGGGCAGGTGCGAACGCAACCAGCCGGCGGTCTGCGCGAACGATTGCGAGTGCGCGTAGATACGCTCGATATCTTCCAGCCGGCCATTGCGCGAGAGCAGGTACTGATGCACGCGCAGCTCGACTTCGCCGCAGATTTTCAGGTTGGAGGTCAGGAACATGTCCAGCGTGACCTGGATGGTGCCCTGCCCGGAATTTTCCACCGGCACCACACCGAAATCGGCGTTGCCGGCTTCCACTTCCTGGAAGACTTCTTCGATGGTCGCCATCGGCAGGCCCACTGCCGAACGACCGAAATGCTTGAGCACCGCCTGCTGGCTGAAGGTGCCTTCCGGGCCGAGATAACCGATCTTCAACGGTTCCTGCTGGGCCAGGCACGCAGACATGATTTCGCGATACACGTGCACCAGCACTTCGTCGCTGAGCGGGCCTTCGTTGCGGTCCACCACCATGCGCAGCACCTGCGCCTCGCGCTCGGGCCGGTAGTAATCCACCGCCGCGGCGAGCTTGCCCTTGGCCTTGCCGACCTGATGGGCGAAGTTGGCGCGTTCGGCGATCAACGCCTGGATGGTGCGGTCGATCTCGTCGATCTTGGCGCGCACATCGGCCAGCACCGGCGCGGCGACCGCCGGCTTTGCAAGCTTGCCAGCAACTTTTTCCGCAGATTTCTCTACCGATTTACTCGCCGGCTTGGTCTTGCCGCCAGTCGCGGTGGTGGGCTTGTTGGACTTGGGAGCCATCGCTGGGCATTCCTTGAATAACGGCGCATGCGCCTGTGCGGCAGCTGCCGCGGTCGAAGAGAAGACTCAGCCGTGCCGCTGCTGGAAGTCATGCATGAAGCTCACCAGCGCCTGCGCGCCTGCCACCGGCATCGCGTTGTAGAGCGAGGCACGCAAGCCACCGACGGCCTTGTGCCCCTTCAACGCCAACAGGCCGGCCGCCTTGGATTCGCTGACGAACAATGCATCCAGCTGCTCATCGGGCAGAAAGAACGGGATGTTCATGCGCGACCGCACGGCGGGCTTGATCAGGTTGCGATAGAAGCCGCCAGAGCCATCGATGGCGCCATACACCAGCGCGGCTTTCTCGGCATTGCGACGCGCGAACTCGGCCACCCCGCCCTGCTCCAGCATCCACTTCACGTTGAGGCCGAGCAGATACCAGTTCCAGGTCGGCGGCGTGTTGAGCATCGAATCGCGGGCCGCGTGCGAGGCGTAGTTGAAGATATCCGCGCGCGGCTGGCCGGCACGTTCGAGCAGGTCGCGCCGCACGATCAGCACCGAGATGCCGACCGGCCCAAGATTTTTCTGCGCACCGGCGTAGATCAACCCGTAGCGCGAGATGTCCAGCGGCTCGGAGGCGATCGACGAACTGAAGTCGGCGAACAACGGCAACGTGCCCACATCCGGCGTGTCGCGAAACTCCACGCCATGGATGGTCTCGTTGGCGGTGATGTGCACATAGGCCGAGTGCGGCGACAAGGTCCAGCTGGCCACCGGCGGGATATCGGTGAAGCCTTCTGCCTGGCCGTCGGCAGCGATCCGTGCATCCACATAAGGCGCGGCCTGCTTGATCGCGGTCTTGCCCCAGTGCCCACTGATCACGTAGTCGGTGGCCTGACCGGGCGCGGCGAAATTCAGCGGCAGCAGCGCCTGGATGGTGGTGGCGCCACCGGCGGTGAACAGCACCGCATAGTCGTCGGGAATCGACAACAGGGTGCGCAGATCGGCTTCGGCCGCGGCCGCCACGGCCATGAAATCGGCGCTGCGGTGGCTGATTTCCACGATCGAGGCGCCGACGCCATTCCACTCGACCATCTCCGCCTGCGCCTGGCGCAGGACCGATTCCGGCAATGTCGCAGGGCCGGCACTGAAATTGAACGCGCGTGTCATGGCACACCTTGTCGAGCTAGCCTTCTAGTATGCCGCAGCGCATCGGCCTTGGCAGCGTTGCAGAAAAGTTGCAGCTGCATCCTTCTCACCGACGCCGACGTATGGTGTTGCAGCGTCCATGGGCAGCACCGTCACCGTGGTCCGTTATTCTCATCTGCAGCCACTGTCAGGAGCGAGCCATGTCCCTTCGCGATGTCTTGAAGACGCCGTCCAGCGAGATCACCGATGAGGCCGTTTACCGCGACCGGCGCCGGCTGCTGCAGCTGTTCGCGCTGACCCCGGCGCTGGGGGTGGCCGGGTGCGCCGAGGCCGACCCGCCGCCTCCGCCCAAGACCGTGGTGACCCCGGCGCAGGCGCGCAGCGGCTTCCGTACCGCCGAGGAACTGACCCGGCTGGAAGACGTCACCAGCTACAACAATTTCTACGAATTCGGCACCGACAAGACCGACCCTTCGAAGGCCGCCAAGACCTTGAAGCTGTCGCCGTGGTCGGTGAAGGTCAGCGGCGAGTGCGAAAAGCCCGGCAGCCTGTCACTGGACGAATTGCTCAAGGGCATCCCTGCCGAAGAACGCATCTACCGGCTGCGCTGCGTGGAAGGCTGGTCGATGGTGATTCCGTGGACCGGCGTACCGCTGGGCGAGGTGCTCAAGCGCTTTGCGCCGACCTCCAAGGCCAAGTACGTGGCGTTCACCACGTTGGCCGACCCGCAGCAGATGCCCGGCGTGCGCTACCGCTCGATCAACTGGCCGTATCGCGAAGGCCTGCGCATCGATGAAGCGATGCATCCGCTGACCCTGCTGGCCACCGGCCTGTACGGCAAGCCGCTGCCGCAGCAGAACGGCGCGCCGTTGCGGCTGGTGGTGCCGTGGAAATACGGCTTCAAGAGCATCAAGTCGATCGTGGAGATCCGCTTTGTCGAGAAGATGCCCGAGACCGCCTGGCACGATCTGCAGCCGTCCGAATATGGATTCTTTTCCAACGTCAATCCGGCGGTGGACCATCCGCGCTGGAGCCAGAAGACCGAGCGCCGTATCGCCGGCACCGCCAGCAAGCTGTTCGCCGAGCGCATCGCGACCAAGCCGTTCAACGGCTATGCGGATCAGGTCGCTTCGTTGTACGCGGGGATGGATTTGAAGAAGTGGTTCTAGGCAACAAACGATCTGATATCGACCTATCGTAGGAGCGCACCCGGGCGCGACGGGCATTACCAGGA
>NZ_JBEOLS010000023.1:0-68534 GCF_040279205.1 Xanthomonas hortorum | reverse complement strand
ACACCGACCATCTCGACTGGTCCTTGCCCGCCCACCGTCGCGGGACCTTACGCGGCATGGATGCCGCGTAAGAGCTTACAAGGACGTACTTGCAGCGTGTCCCGCGATGGTGGGCGGGCAAGGGCCCCACAGCCAAGCCGCAGATCATCCGCCCTAAAAACTTAACTCTGCTGATGCCCCCCGGCGGCGCGGCATCCTGCGCGGCGAGGGCGCGCAGACGCTACAAGAACGTACTTGCGGCGTGCCCTGCGATGGTGGGCGGGCAAGGGCCCTGCAGCCAAGCCGCAGATCATCCGCTCTAAAAACTTAACTCTGCTGACGCCCCCCCGGCGTCGCAGCATCCGGCGCGCAGACGCTACTACAAGGACGTACTTGCGGCGTGTCCCGCGACGGTCGGCGGGCAAGGGCCCCACAGCCAAGCCGCAGATCATCCCCCTAAAAGCTTAACTCTGCTGACGCCACCCCGGCGGCGCAGCATCAGGCGCGGCGAGTGCACGCAGACGCTTGAACAGCACCGTGGTTTCAGCCACGTTCCAGACCCGCAGCGCGACCTCGAAGGTGTCCAAGGGCTTGGTCAAAAAATCCTTCGCGCCGAGGCCTAACGCGCGGTGGCGTGCGCTGCGGCTGGGGTCGGCGGTGAGCACGATCACCGGCAAAAAGTGGCCGGGGTCGGACAGCCGCGCCAGTTGTTCCAGCAGCGCGTAGCCATCCAGCTCTGGCATTTTCAGATCCAGCAAAATCAGGTCCGGCGCAAATGCAGACACCAGCCCCATCACCCGCAATGGGTCGGTGGTGGCGATCACCTGTTGGAAGCCTTCGCGCTGCAGCAGGTCTTCGAGCAACCGCACATTGGCCGGCTCGTCGTCGACGATGAGGATGCGGGAACCCAGGATTTCGTCGCGTGTCATGCCAGCAGCCCGTCGATCACAGTGAAGAATTCCGCCACATCGAGCGGTTTGGTCAGATACGCGCGTACGCCCTGATTGCCCACACGTGCCAATGTGGCAGTGGTGGCATCGGCGCTGATCACCACCACCGGCACCTCCGCAGTGGCCGGCTGGCTTTGCAACTCGCGCAGCAATTCTTCGCCGTTGCCATCGCTCAAATGCAGATCCAGCAGGATCAGATCCGGCAGGCCGTGCTGCAGCAGCTCGCGCGCCTGCGCCAGACTGGCCGCTTCGAGCAGCTGCCACTGCGGGCGACGCTCGCTGAGGGTGCGGATCAAGGCCTGGTTGGACGGATTGTCTTCGATGCTCAGCAACCGACACACACCGCTGCCGGCGTTGCTCGGCGGCAGGATTATGCTCGCCGGCTTGCTACGTTGCGGGTCACCCTGCGGTAGTGCGATCCAGAAGCGCGCGCCATCGCGGCTGCTGTCCACGCCGATGCGCCCGCCCATTGCCTCGATCAGGCGCTTGCTCAACGCCAGGCCCAGGCCGGTGCCTTCCACCGCCGAACGCTCCGCACCCAGCCGCTCGAACGGCGTGAACAGCCGCTCGATCTGCGCCGGCGTCAGCCCCGCGCCCTGGTCTGCAACGGTGATGCGCACCTGCTCGCCATCCGGCTGCGCGCTCACCTGCACCTGGCCGCCGGTGCGATTGAACTTGACCGCGTTCGACAGCAGATTGAGCAGCACCTGACGCAGCCGCTGCGCATCGGCGCGCACTGTCCACGGCCCGTCGATGGCGGCCGGTGGCAGCGCGATGCCGTACTTGTCCGCGTCCGGGGCGATCAGGCCCAAGGCTTCGTGCACGGCGGCACGCACCGAGATCGGTTCCGGGCTCAGATCCAGCTGATCGGCTTCGATACGCGCGATATCCAGCAGCTCGGTGATCAACCCCAGCAAGTGCCGGCCGGCACCGAGAATGTGTTGCAGATGGCGTCGATGCGCAGGTTCGGGCAGATCCATTTCCAGCACCTGCGCGTAGCCCAGAATCGCATTGAGCGGCGTGCGCAATTCGTGGCTGCTGCGCGACAGGAATTCGGTCTTGGCGCGGTTGGCGGTTTCGGCCTCGCGACGTGCCAATTGCGCTTCGGCCGCGCGCGCGGCGAGCAGTTCGCTGGCCTGCGCCAGGCGCTGACCGACCTGGCCCAGTTCATCGCCTGCACGCGGCTGCGGTGCCAGCGGCAAGCCTTCGCCCAGCCGATCCGCATTGGCCGCCAACGTGCGCAAGCGCCCGGACAACGCCGAGGCGAACCACGCCACCGCAAAGACCGCGCCCAGGCCACCGAGCATCGCCGCGCTCAAGGTGATGATGAGATTGCGCTGGCGCAGCCCCTGCGCCTTGGCGGTGCGTACCTGCAACTGCGCGGTTTCGTAGTTGCGCAGTTCGCGCAATTCGGCGCGCAGGATGTCGAGTTTGTACTTGCCGTCCCAGAGCTGGCGGATCTCTTCTTCGCGGCTCAGATCCGGTGCCAGCAAACGGCGCCAGCCCTGCATTTTTTCGGCAAATAACGGTTTGATGCGCGCAAACCGCTGCGCTTGCCCCGGGTCGGTGATGCGTTGCGACAGCCGCTCTGCCACGCGTTGCAGACGCGGTTCGGCATCGCGATACGGGGTGAGGAATTCATCGCGGCGCACCAGGCGATAACCGCGCACGCCGGCTGCGGTTTCTGCCAAGAGTGCGTGCGCTTCGTAGAGATCGCTCAGCACTTCAAGGGTCTGCCGCACATCGTTTTCGGCGGCGATGTTCTGCCGTTCCACGCTGTAGATCGCCATCAGTGCGACCGCCAGCAGCAGCAGCGGCAAGGTCACCACCGCCAGGCTCTTGCGGGTGATCGGCCAATCGTTCCAACGCACTGCCAAAGCATTCATAGCGCGAGTCCGGCATGGACCGCGTACACCGCGGCCTGGGTGCGATCTTTTACCTCAAGTTTCTGCAGGATTCGCTCCACATGCACTTTTACCGTGCCGGGAGAAATCCCCAGTTCAGCTGCGAGCGTGGCGTTGGTGAGCCCGCGCGGGAGCAGCGAGAGCACCTGTTTCTCGCGTTTGCTCAGCGCGCTGAGGCGATCGTCCTGCACCGGTTTACGCCGGCGCGTGGCGAGCGGTTTGGCCGGTTCGGCCACCATTGCCGGCAGCAATAGCGCGAACGCTTGCAGCGCCTGCACATCGTCGTTGCCGGGTGCGGGGCGGCTGTCGTTCCAGGCAACGCACAGCATCCCGTGGGTGGTACCCAGCGCATGGATCTGTACCTTGGCTTCGCGCATATCGGCCGGGCGCGGTGGCATCAACCAGCTCGCTTCATGGCTGTCGCCAGCAGCGCTGGCGCCGGGCGGCAGTGCGCGGCCGCGGCTGGCGAGTACCTGCGCGCGCGGCCCGCGTTGCGCCAGCACCGCGCCGTGTTCCAGGCCCAGCAACAGCAACACGCGTCCCAGCACCGCATCGCAGGCCTGCTCCGGGGTCTGTGCCTGCCGCAGCGCGACAGCGGTCTCCCAGAGCGCTTGCCAACGTGCGCTATCGGAGGCGTCGCGCCGTAGCGCAAGGCGCCAATCGCCAGCATTGGTGGGGGTTTCCATGTCTCGCCTCTAGGCCGATCAGCATATTTGAGTATATGCCACTCGGCAGAATTTTCGAGGCCGGGCGATTTCGATACTGAGCCTGCCCGATGAGGCACCCCCATCAACTACACGGAGATTCCCCATGCGTCGCACCTTTATCTCTCTGGTTCTGGCTCTGGCTGCCACCCCGGCGCTGGCTGGCGGCGTGATGCACTACACCGACAAGGCCAAGCTGCCTGCCGATGGCGAAGAGCGCGAAGTGGCGGCGTTGTTCGACACCTGGAACGCGGCGCTGGCCACCGGCAACCCGCACAAGGTTGCCGATCTGTACGCACCGGACGGCGTGCTGCTGCCGACCGTCTCCAATGAAGTGCGCGCTTCGCGGGCGCAGATCGAAAAGTACTTCGAGATGTTCCTGACCAAGAAGCCGCAGGGCGTCGTCAACTACCGCACCGTGCGCGTACTCGATGAAGACAGCGCGGTGGACGCCGGTGTCTACACCTTCACGCTGACCGACAAGGACGGCAAGAAGAGCAAGGTGCAGGCGCGCTACACCTTCGTGTACGAAAAGCGTGACGACAAGTGGCTGATCATCAACCACCACAGCTCGGCGATGCCGGAAGTGGACACCGCCACTGCCTCGTTGACCAAGAAGTAATGCCGTATTGGTCGTAGCGGCTTGAAAGCCGCTACGACCGGCGCCATCCAGCAGGCAACCCTTACACACGCGGGAGTTGCACCATGCTGGGAATCGGCGCCTTCAAGCAACGCATGCCACGTCCAGGCGAAGCACTACCGGGGCGCGAGCAAGCGCTGCCGCTGCACAACACGCACCTGATCAACGGCCATCCGTTGCGCGGGGAGTTCACCGGCTTGGCCCAGGTGCAATTCGGGCTTGGCTGCTTCTGGGGCGCAGAACGCAAGTTCTGGAACGTGCCAGGGGTGTACAGCACGGCAGTGGGTTACGCCGGTGGCGAAACGCCCAATGCCACTTACGGCGAAGTGTGTTCCGGGCAGACCGGCCACACCGAAGCGGTGCTCGTGGTCTATGACGCACAGGCGGTGTCGTTTGCTCAATTGCTGCGCACCTTCTGGGAAAGCCACGACCCCACCCAGGGCATGCAGCAAGGCAACGACGTCGGCACGCAGTACCGCTCGGCGATCTATTGCACGACACAGCAGCAATACGACGCTGCGCTGGCCAGCCGCGATGCATACCAGCAACAACTGGACGCAGCAGGGTATGGCGCAATCACCACGGAGATCCGTTTCCCGGCACCTACGTTCTATTACGCCGAAGACGATCACCAGCAATATCTCGCCAAGCATCCCAATGGTTATTGCGGGCTTGGCGGAACGGGAGTGAGCTGCCCGATCGGGCTGGATGCCTGACGGAAAGGCGGGTCGGATTGAGCGCTGTCATCCATTGTGGTGACGTGCCGATGGCCAACAGTGACCGGCAGCGTTATCACGATCAGGCAGCGCATGGGAGTGCATGCCAGGCAACTTGAATGGCTACGTTGGAGACAACGTGGCCATCTTTTTTTGTGGCGGTCGCAAGGCGATGCCGGCGACGCCGCGGCGGAGCAGCGATGCAATGCGTGCAGCGAATCAGCTGCGCCGGTTCGGATCCGCCGGCTCACATCTTCCAGGTCAGACGAACTCACCGGCGAACATGCCGCGCAATTGCGCGAGCATGTCGGTGCGTTCCGGATGCAGCAGTCGCATGCAGGCCAGCGCGAACCCGACCGGGCTGGTGCCGGGCGCGGTGATCACGCCGTCGGCAGCGACGACTTTTTCGTGGCGATAGTGTGCAGCGCCTGCATAAGGCACTACGTGTTCCTGCAGGAAGGCCAGTGCGTTGCTGGTGTGAGGGCGGTCGTCGAGCAAACCGGCATAGGCCAGTGCAATGGTGGCGCCGCAGATTGCAGCGACCGGGCGCTGCTGTTGCACGCGTTCTACCAACAGGCCGCTTAGTCCGGGAATCTCGCCGGCCTGCCAACGTTCGCTGCCAGGCAGGATCCAGAGATCGGCCTCCAGCGGTGCCAGATCGGAAAGCGCGAAGTCCGGTGTGATGCGCAAGCCGCCAATCGACTGCACCGGCTGGCCATCGATACTGGCGATGGCAACCTGGTCGCCGAACCACTCGCGCGCCGCCGGCAGTACGACGCCGATTTCCCAATCGGCTACGCCGTCGACCATCACCACTGCAATGTTTGCCATTGTCCGCTACGCCAGTTGAGGAATCCGGATTCTAGGCAGTGCGCGCGCGGCGGTTGTAAGCGTTGTGTGGAGGATGGCGCTGAACTAAATGCCAGAAACGACAACGCCCGCAGGCTAAAAAGCCGCGAGCGTTGGCGTCACACAACCGTGATAGGCAATCAGCCGGCGAGTTTGTCGGCGATGGTCTTGCGCAGCGCCTGCAGATCCTTGGCGAAGGTGTCGATGCCGCTGGCCAGCTTGTCGGTGGCCATCGGGTCGGCGGCTAGATCGTTGGCGAAGCTGTCGCTGTCGATCGGGGTGATCTGTGCGTTGTCTGCTTGCGCAGGCGAGAGCTTGCGCGGCAACTCACCATGTTCGGCGTCGAGCTTTTCCAGCAGCTCCGGCGAGATGGTCAGGCGATCGCAACCGGCCAGCGCTTCGATCTGCGCGGTGGAGCGGAACGAAGCGCCCATCACCACCGTGGACGAGCCACGCTGTTTGAATTCGTTGTACACCGTGCGCACGAACACCACGCCCGGATCTTCGTCGATGCTGGCCGGGGTCTGCCCCTGGGCGACGTAGTAATCCAGGATGCGGCCAACGAACGGCGAAATCAGGAACACGCCGGCTTCTGCGCAGGCCAGCGCCTGCGAGCGGTTGAAGATCAACGTGAGGTTGCAGTCGATGCCTTCCAGCTGCAGCTGGCGGGCCGCTTCGATGCCTTCCCAGGTCGCTGCAATCTTGATCAGGATCTTGTCTTTTGACACGCCGCGCTCGGCATACATCGCGATGAACTTGCACGCCTTGGCGATGGTGGCTTGGGTGTCGTGCGCCAGGTCGGCATCGACCTCGGTGGAGACGCGGCCCGGCACCAATTCGGACAGTTTGGTGCCCACGCCGATGGTGAGGCGGTCGGCCACTTCATTGACGGTGCTGGTGCGGTCTTCACCGCCGTGTTCGCGGCCCCAGGCCAGTTCGCGCTCAAGCAGATCGGCATAGACCGGCAGGTCCAGCGCTTTCTTGACCAGGGTGGGGTTGGTGGTGCAGTCGACCGGCTTCAGGCGCTTGATGGCGTCATAGTCGCCGGTGTCGGCAACGACGACAGACAGCTCACGCAGTTGAGCAAGCTTGGAGGGGGATGCAGTCATGCGGGTTCTCTCGAATCGTGGACGGGTCGTGGATAGGACGCAGCGCGTTACGTTAGCGCGCTCAGCGTTGTAAGTCGTCGGCCAATGCATGTTGGTCGTGCACGGCAGTCACACGCAGGCGCAGGTCGCGTCCGTCTGGCGTGCGCCAGTCGATGCTCTGGCCGACCGACAGGCCAAGCAGCGCACTGCCAACCGGCGCGAGCACCGAAATGCGGCCGTGCTGTACATCTGCCTCGTGCGGATACACCAGGGTGAGCGTATGTCGTTCGCCATGCAGCTCATCTTCGCAGTCGATGCGGGAGTACATGGTGACGACATCGCCGGGAATCTGATCGGCTGGCACAACGCGTGCACGGCCCAGTTCGTCGCTCAGCGCAGTGGCGGCGGGATGCTTGTTGAACGCGGGCGAATCGAGCAATGCCTCGAGACGGGCGAGGTCATGGCTGGACACAAGAATGGACGGCGGCAAGCCGCTGTGGTGTTGCGAAGGCATGGCAATCTCCTGACGACGACGGCTCGCCAACACGGTGAGCGTCATCTACAAGATGAGGGCGCCGTTGGTCGATCGCAATGCATGACGAGATGGCGCAGTACATGGCGCTTGTTGAGTGAGGCGGGCGCGGTGTTGCGCGTTGCCTGCATTGGCCAGAGGCGCTGGCAAGCGCTGGCAATGCGGCAGCACGCAGCTGCAAGCGCGAGGATTGGAGTCTGTCGCTTGCCAATGACATAGATGCCGCCGTGTGTTTTGAGATGCCTCGCGCAGTAACCAACAGCTAAACAAAAAACGACGCTCGCGCGTCGCTTATGTTTGGTAGCAGATAAAAGACATTGCGCGAAGCAACCGCTACCGTAAAACGCTTTCCCGATTCCCAAATCCCAAATCCCAAATCCTCAGGCAGCGACCGCCTTGGGGCCGGTGGTCGGCTGGTCCAGGGCAAACAGGCTTTCAGGCAATTCCTTGAACAGCTGCGACAGTTGCTCCAAAAACGCGGTCATCGCCGAGCTGCGGCGCCAGACCATTGCGATACGCCGGCTGGGCTGCTTGTCTTCGCGGAAGCGGATCAGGCGGATGTTTTCCGAACGTGCCACCGGCGGTTTGACTGCCAGCAGCGGCAACAAGGTGACGCCCACATTGGCGGCCACCATCTGGCGCAGGGTTTCCAGGCTGGTGGCCTGGAACTCGGATTTTTCCAACGCGCCGGCCAGATGGCACACGTCCAGGGCCTGTTCGCGCAGGCAATGGCCATCTTCCAGCAACAACAGGCGCTGCTCGGACAAGTCGTCCAGCGTCATGCTGTCGTGACGCGTCAGCGGATGGCCTTCCGGCACCGCCAGCACGAAGGGTTCTTCGAACAGGAATTCTGCGTGCAGCTGATCGTCCTGCACTGGCAGTGCGAGTAGCGCGGCATCCAGGCGCCCTTCGCGCAACTGATGGATGAGCTGGTCGCTTTTTTCTTCGATCAGCAGCAGTTCCAGGCGTGGAAAACGCTGGCGAATGCCCGGCACCACATGCGGCAACAGATACGGTGCAAGCGTGGGAAAAATGCCCAGCCGCACGGTACCCGCTTCCGGGTCCTGACTACGTCGTGCGGCTTCCTTCATCTGTTCCACTTCGGCCACGATGCTGCGTGCGCGCACCGCGGCTTCGCGGCCGGCAGGCGTCAACATCACCTTCCGCGGCGCGCGCTCCACCAACGAGACGCCGAGTTCGTCTTCGAGTTTCTTGATCTGGGTGGACAGGGTTGGCTGACTGACGAAACACGCCGTTGCAGCACGACCAAAATGCTTGTGGTCGGCCAGGGCTACCAGATACTTCAGGTCACGCAGATTCATGTGCAGCAGCCCTTGTTGCGTTGACGGGAAACGACGTGAGCACTTGGCGAGCTTAGCGCCCGGCGGTGCCGGGCGCTGTGTTGTGCGGCGGTTATGCGGCCTCAGCCACAACCTCGGCGCTGACCGGTGCACTGGAGCGGATCAGGTAATCGAACGCGCTCAGTGCAGCCTTGGAACCTTCGCCCATCGCGATCACGATCTGCTTGTACGGCACCGTGGTGGCGTCGCCGGCAGCGAACACGCCGGGGAGATTGGTCTGGCCACGGTCGTCGACGATGATCTCGCCGCGCGGCGACAACGCCACCGAACCCTTGAGGAACTCGGTATTAGGCAGCAAGCCGATCTGTACGAACACGCCTTCCAGATCGACATGCTGGATGTCGCCGCCGGTACGGTCCTTGTAGACCAGGCCGGTGACCTTCTGACCATCGCCCAGCACTTCGGTGGTCTGCGCGCTGGTGATGATGCGCACGTTGTGCAGGCTGCGCAGCTTGCGTTGCAGCACTTCGTCGGCGCGCAGCTTGTCGTCGTATTCCACCAGCGTGACATGCGCCACGATGCCGGCCAGGTCGATCGCCGCTTCAACGCCCGAATTGCCGCCACCGATCACCGCCACGCGCTTGCCCTTGAACAACGGGCCATCACAATGCGGGCAATAGGCCACGCCCTTGTTCTTGTACTGATCTTCGCCCGGCACGTTCATCTGCCTCCAGCGAGCGCCGGTGGACAGGATCACGGTCTTGCTCTTGAGCGAGGCGCCATTGGCCAGCTTGATTTCGATCAGGCCATCGGCACCGGCCGGAATCACCTGCTCGGCACGCTGCAGATTCATGATGTCCACATCGTACTGGCGCACGTGCTGCTCGAGCGCGGCGGCCATTTTCGGGCCTTCGGTTTCCGGAACCGAGATGAAGTTTTCGATCGACATGGTGTCCAGCACCTGGCCACCGAAACGCTCGGCGGCCACGCCGGTGCGGATGCCCTTGCGTGCGGCATACACCGCCGCTGCCGAACCGGCCGGGCCACCGCCGATCACCAGCACGTCGAAGGCGTCCTTGGCCGCAATCTTGACCGCGTCGCGCTTTGCAGCGTTGGTGTCGAGCTTGGCGACGATCTGCTCCAGCGTCATGCGGCCCTGGTCGAACAATTCGCCGTTCAAGTAGACGGTGGGCACCGACATGATCTGGCGGGTTTCGACTTCTTCCTGGAACAGCGAGCCGTCGATGGCAACGTGCTTGATGCGCGGGTTGAGCACGGCGGCAAGATTCAGCGCCTGCACCACGTCCGGGCAGTTCTGGCACGACAGCGAGAAGTAGGTTTCGAACTGGTAATCGCCATCCAGGTGCTGCACCTGCTCGATCAGCTCGGCGGTGGCCTTGGAGGGGTGACCGCCGACCTGCAGCAGCGCCAGCACCAGCGAGGTGAACTCGTGGCCCATTGGCAGGCCGGCGAAGCGCAGCGAGATGTCCTGGCCGGGCGTGGTCAGCGCGAACGAAGGCTTGCGCTGGTTGTCGTCGCGGTGGATGTCCAGGCTGATCTTGTCCGACAGCAGCACCAGATCTTCGAGCAGGTCGAGCATCTCGCGCGAGCCGGCGCTCTCGTCGATCGAGGCATTGATCTGAATCGGCCGCGTGACCCGTTCCAGGTAGGCGGTCAGCTGGGTCTTGAGGTTGGCATCCAACATGGAAAACTCCTGGGAATGGGCAAGGGGAGGGCGTGGCGTCGCTGCGATGAGGCAGGTCGCCGGGGAGGAGGGGATGAACCGCAGCCGGCGCAATGCTCGGGAATGCGTGCTGGCGATGGCTGGCGGGCAGCCCGGCACCGGCTCCGGTTCACCCCCGGCCCAGTGCTGGGCCGGAGATGTCCCTTCGGCCTGGCGACAGGCCGAAGGGATGCGTCGACTTAGATCTTGCCGACCAGGTCCAGCGACGGAGCCAGGGTCTTGGCGCCTTCCTTCCACTTGGCCGGGCAGACCTGGCCAGGGTTGTTGGCGACGAACTGGGCAGCGGTCAGCTTGCGCAGCGTCTCGGTGACGTCGCGGGCGATCGAGTTGTCGTGGATTTCCAGCGTCTTGATCACGCCTTCCGGGTTGATGATGAAGGTGCCGCGCAGGGCCAGGCCTTCTTCTTCGATGTGCACGCCGAAGGCGCGGGTCAGCTGGTGGGTCGGGTCGCCGATCAGCGGGAACTGCGACTTGCCGACGGCCGGCGAGGTCTCGTGCCACACCTTGTGCGAGAAGTGCGTGTCGGTGGTGACGATGTACACCTCGGCGCCGGCCTTCTGAAACGCGGGATAGTTGTCGGCGGCGTCTTCCACTTCGGTCGGGCAATTGAAGGTGAAGGCGGCCGGCATGAAGATCAGCACCGACCACTTGCCCTTCAGGCTGGCTTCGGTGACTTCGATGAAATTGCCGTTGTGGTACGCATTCGCCTTGAACGGCTTGACCTGGGTGTTGATGAGAGACATTGAGTTTCCTCGAGCGATGAAAGGGGGCGGGGGATGGAACAGTCGCCATGGTAGGTAGGATCGATAGATTTCTCAAATCGATTAATGGGATTGCATAGATAGCCTGAGGCTATCGACGTTGCAGGCTGTCTCTGCCGCTGCAGGGGGCCATTCCATCTCCGATAATGGTCAGCTGATGTTTCGCAGGAGTGAATGATCCGTATGAGCGACGACCCAGCCGGCCTTGCTGCCGACCAGCTGCTGCGGCGGGCAGCCGAGCGGATCGAGCGCAGCGATGCCGAACCGTTGCTGCTGCATGCGCTGGGGCGCGACCGCGCCTGGTTGTTTGTGCATGGCCGCGATCCGGTTGCGGATGCTGTCGCCCAGGCGTTCGAGGCGTTGGTGCAGCGGCGTCAGGCCGGCGAACCGGTCGCGTATCTGACTGGCACGCGTGGATTCTGGACGCTGGATCTGGCGGTCTCGACTGCCACGCTCATCCCGCGCGCCGATACCGAAGCGCTGGTCGAACTCGCCCTTGAGCGCCTCGACAACATGCCAGGCCGCTGCGCCGCCGATCTGGGCACCGGGAGCGGCGCGATCGCGCTGGCCATCGCCAGTGAGCGGCCACACGCCCAGGTGATCGCCACCGATGCCAGTGCCGCAGCGCTTGCTATCGCCCAGCAAAACGTCAGCCGTCATCAGCTACGCAACGTCGAATGCCGGCTGGGTCACTGGTTTGCACCGCTGGGGGGCCAGCGCTTCGATCTGATCGCCAGCAACCCGCCGTATATCGCCGCGCACGATCCGCATCTGAGTGAAGGCGATCTACGCCACGAGCCGGCCAGCGCGCTCGCCTCCGGCCCCGATGGCCTGGACGACATCCGGCTGATCGTCGCCGATGCGCCCATGCATCTGTTGCCGGGCGGATGGCTGCTGCTCGAGCACGGCTGGGACCAGGGCGCGGCGGTGGCCGGGCTGCTGCAGGTGCGTGGTTTCGATGCGGTGGCCACGCATCAGGACCTGGAGCAGCGTGACCGGGTGACGTCGGGGCGCTGGTCGCACGCTGCGGGCTAAGCGTGCGCCCAGTGCTTTGCGCGTGTCGTCGGTTGGCCGTGGGTACGCGCTGGCTGCCGATACACTAGCGGTTTCCCGCAGGACCGACGCATGCGCACGCTCTATCCCGAGATCACGCCGTACGACCACGGCACCCTCCAGGTCGACGACCGCCACACGCTGTATTTCGAGCAGTGCGGCAACCCGCAGGGCAAGCCGGTGGTGATGCTGCACGGCGGCCCCGGCGGCGGCTGCAACACCAAGATGCGGCGCTTTCACGACCCGGCCAAGTACCGCATCGTGCTGTTCGATCAGCGCGGGGCGGGCCGCTCGACCCCGCATGCCGATCTGGTCGACAACACCACCTGGGATCTGGTCGCCGATATCGAGCGCTTGCGCGAACACCTGGGCATTGCGCGCTGGCAGGTGTTCGGCGGCAGTTGGGGCTCGACGCTGGCGCTGGCCTACGCGCAGACCCACCCGCAGCAGGTCACCGAGCTGGTGTTGCGCGGCATCTTTCTGCTGCGCCGTTTCGAGCTGGAATGGTTTTATCAGCAAGGTGCCAGCCGGCTGTTTCCGGATGCCTGGGAGCATTACGTCAATGCGATTCCGCCCGTGGAACGCGCCGATCTGATGTCCGCTTTTCATCGCCGCCTCACCAGCGACGACGAAGCCACGCGCCTGGCCGCAGCCAAGGCGTGGAGCGTGTGGGAAGGCGCCACCAGCTTCCTGCATGTGGACGAGGATTTTGTCACGGGGCATGAGGACGCGCATTTCGCACTGGCGTTTGCGCGCATCGAGAACCACTACTTCGTCAATGGCGGTTTCTTCGAGGTCGAAGATCAGCTGCTGCGCGACGCGCAGCGTATCGCCGATATCCCCGGCGTGATCGTGCACGGCCGCTACGACGTGGTGTGCCCGCTGCAAAGCGCCTGGGATCTGCATAAGGTGTGGCCGAAGTCGACACTGCAGATCAGCCCGGCATCCGGCCATTCGGGCTTCGAGCCGGAAAATGTCGATGCGCTGGTGCGTGCGACTGACGGGTTTGCCTGAGCGACGACGTCAATCGTCGCCGAGGCTGCGCTTAACGCAATCAGCGCATGACCTGTAGGAGCGCGCTCGCGCGCGATGAGGCGTTACCGGTAAAACCTCGTCGCGCGCAAGCGCGCTCCTACAGTGATTGCCGGTTTTAACGCGGCAGTAGCGCATCCGCCAGTGGCGGCAGGATGCGCGCCAATCGATCTGCCCAAGCACGTTGCCCCGCCGCATCGGCGATCAAATCCTGGCGCAGTTCCAGCTCCACATGCAGCAGGCCGCGGCCTTCGCCGTAGACCGGAATCGCGTAGTCGCTGGTATCGCTGACCGCGTAGGGCTGGTTGTCGCCGACGACCAGATCCGGCTCGTTGCGCAAGGCTTGCAACAAGCGGTGTGCCAGCCGTGTGTCGCGGTGGTACAGCACACCCGCATGCCAGGGCCGTGCGTTGCCGGCCATCGCCGGGGTGAAGCTGTGCATCGACACGAGCAGCGTAGGCTGACCGCGCGCCTGGCGTGCATCGAGTTCTGCAGCGATACGCGCGTGGTATGGCGCGAAGATCTCGTCGATGCGTTGCCGCCGCGCGTCGGCCGATAGCTGCAGATTGCCGGGAATCGATGTGCCGTCGCTGACCTCGGGCATCAGCGTGGCCGAACCATGCGGGCGATTGCAGTCGATCACCAGCCGCGAATAGGTCTGGGCAACGGCGAACGCATCCAGCGCATCGGCCAACAAACGGGTGACTTCGGCAATGCCGATATCCCAGCCGATATGGCGGTCCAGTTCATGCTGCGGCAACCCCAGGTTGGCCAGCCGCGCCGGCACGCGCTGACCGGCATGATCGGCGATCAGCAACCACGGCGATGCCGCGTGCGCGTTGAACACAGTGAACGTTGCGGGATCGTCGGCGCCCAGCAAGCGAGCAGGGGTGACTTCAGTCGTTGCTTCAACCACGCGGGGTGCCGTCCAGTGCGTGATCGACCAGATACAGCCCGGCCCACAACTTTGGATCCATCTGGTAGCCCTCGGCCATCTTCTGCACCAGCCAGGCGCCGACCTGTGCGCGCGGGATTTCGTGCACGGTGATGTCTTCGCTGGCATCGCCGCCGCCTTCGCCGACCTTGCGCAGGCCGGTGGCGCGCACGAAGGCGATCTTCTCGCTGCTGGCGCCGGCCGAGGTCGGGCCGATCATCAGCACTTCGGCGTGCTCGGCGGTCCAGCCGGTTTCCTCTTCCAGCTCGCGAATCGCCGACAGCTCGATCGACTCGTCGGCATGCACATCGCCGACTAGGCCAGCCGGCATTTCGATGGTGCGCGCCTGCAGCGGTACGCGGAATTGTTCGACGAACAGCATCGCATCGTCCGGCGTCACCGCCACGATGATCGCGGCCAGGCCGCCGGCATGCACGCGCTCGGAATATTCCCAGGTGCCGCGCACGACCATGCGCTGGTACTTGCCTTCGTAGACCACGGTGGGCGGGGTGTCGTGTCGGTTCATGGGTGCAGACCTTGTTCCAGGGAAACGGTGGGAAGCGCTGCGGGTGCGCCGGTGCACGCGGCCAGCAGCCGACGCCGGGTGAGCGGGCCGAAACGCAGGCTCTCGCACAAGCCGGTCAGCATGTCCGCGTCGGCCTGCGCCCGCGTGAAACCTGTTGCGGTCAGCGCCAACGGCGCATCGAGCGCAATGGTGCTGAGCTGGCGCCACAGCAAGGCATGTTCGCGTTGTTCGCGCAGCCGTACCGCCATTTGCGCGGCGCCACGCAGGCGCAAAAATGGGAGTTCGTCCACGCGCTCCAGCAAGGCATCCAGACTGCCGAAATGTGCCAGCAATATTGCGGCGGACTTGGCGCCGATGCCGGTCACACCCGGAATGTTGTCGATGGCATCGCCGCACAGCGCCAGATAATCGGCGATCTGGTGCGCATGCACGCCATAACGGGCCTTGACGCCGTGCATGTCCCAGCGTTTGTTGCGTGCGTAATCCCATTGTTCGTCGTGTTCGAACAACAGCTGCGACAGATCCTTGTCGGCCGAGACGATCACCCCGCGCAAGCCCTGCGCACGCGCGTTGTGTAAGGCGCTGCCGATCAGATCGTCGGCTTCGTAGTCGCGGTGGGCCAGCACGCTCAAGCCCAATGCCGCGCACAGCGCCTTGCAATGCGCGAACTGGCGCCGCAGCGCGTCCGGTGCCGGGGTGCGATTGCCCTTGTAGGCGGGGTACAGCGCATGGCGAAAACAACTGTCCAGCGCTTCGTCGAAGGCGATGGTGATGTGCGCGGGGTCTTCGCGTTCGAGCAGGTCGAGCAGAAAACGCGCGAAGCCGTGCACTGCATTGGTCGGCCAGCCCTGCGCATCCTGGAATTCGTCCGGGATGGAATGCCAGGCGCGGAACACGTACAGGCTGGCGTCGACCAGATACAGCGGGGTCGGGCGCGCGCTGGTGGGCGGCGCGCCGTCGATCGTGGTGGTGTACGAGGTCACGGCGTCCAGTCGCGCAGCAACGCACGCGGATCCGGGCGCTCGCGTTCGGGGACCTGCATGCGTGGCGTGCCGACGTGGATGAAGCCGGCGATCCGCTCGTTTTCTTCCAGGCCCAGATAGCCGGTCACTGCCGGGTCGTAGGCCATCCATGCGCTCAGCCACTGCGCGCCGAAACCGTGCGCCTGCGCCGCCTGTAACAGTGCAAAGCACACGCAGCCGGCGGTCAGCAATTGTTCCTGTTCGGGCACCTTGTGTTCGGGGCGCAGCGAAGCGATCACCACGATCGCCAATGGCGCATCGTTGAAGCGCCCGCGTTCTTTCGCGATCGCCGCAGCCGATGCCAGCGGGTCGGCTGCCTGGGTGCGTTCGGCCAGGAAATCGCCCAGTGCCTGGCGCGCGTCGCCGCTGATGCGCAGGAAGCGGAACGGCACCAGCTTGCCGTGATCGGGCACGCGCACCGCCGAGGTGAGCATGCGCAGCAGGGTGTCTTCATCCGGCCCGGGCTCGCCGAGCTGTTTGGAGGGGACCGAACGGCGCGCGTCCAGCGCCTTAAGCGAATAGGGTGCGTGCATAGTTCCGGATCGAGGCAGCGAAACGGCAATTATAGACGGGCCCTTCCCAACGCCCGCCGCATCGTGCCCGGCCAGGCACCTGCAGGTGCAACCGGGCCAGGGCCGACGGCGTGGGCGAGCTTGCCAAGCGCAAGGCTTAACCCTCGCCAGCGTATAAAGGGCTTGGCAAGCGCCACAGCGGCGCTGCAAGCTACGATGTTCACTTGACACGCAAACCATGGGCGGTCACGAATAAAGTGAGAGATTCATCACATTTAATGGATGAGCGAAACGCCTACCATGCAATAGCGGAATTTGGGGCCGCGTCCGTTTTTTCTTGTTTGAATATTTTCACGCCTGCAGGGGCGGGGAGCCTTTGCGCATGACTTTTCAGCCCAGTCCGTCGGGACACCCGGGCCGTGACCAACGCTTGCTTGAACAGGCGCATGCCGCGTTCGTGCCGGCAATTGCGCAGGTATTTGCCGCTGCAGTCGCACATTTCGACGATGTGCTGTTCGATCGCGCCGAATCTGCGGGCACCTCGCAGTTGCTGTTTCTCGATGGCATGCGCGAGCTGCGTCGCAAACGCGACGACGTGGCCGACCGCTTCCGCCAACAGCTCGAAGACGGCTGGCAGGCGTTGGTACTGGGCATGCCGCTGTCGGCCGAAGTGGTGCTGGCTGGCGAAATCGGCGCCGGCCCGCTGAGCCTGGTGCCCGAACATGTGCTGGAATCGCGGCTGGCAGTGCGCAATCTGGCCACCGTGCTGCTGCGCGACTTCAAACAGGTCCTGGCGCGGGTGGACCGCCGCCTGGGCTGGATCGCCGGCGGCCTGGAACTGGTGGCCGATACCAACCCGATCGGCCCGGAACACCTGGGCGTGGCCATCCACGAAGCCTTCGCCATCTGCGACTTGGCGCCGGAAGTGCGCCTGGTGCTGATCAAGCTCTGCGAGCGCGACCTGGCCGAGCCGATCGGCAAGTTGTACGCGCGCCTGGACGAAACCCTGCTCAAGGCCGGCGTCATGCCGGAAATGTCGCCACCCAAGCGTCAGTCGCCCCGCGCGCAGCCGCGCGGCGAGACGCCCGAAGAGCGCGCGCGGCCCGATGGCCAGGGGCAGGGCGCGGCTGCCGAGATGGGCGGCGACGATCAGAACGACCAATACGCGCCGGCCTGGGCCAACCGTTTTCTGGACCGCTGGGCGCATAGCCGTGGCCGCATGCAGGCTGCCACCCAGCGCGGTCATACCGATGGCGGCGGCAACGCAGGTGGGATGGACGGCGACGGCGATCATCCCGGTGGTAGCCAGGGCATGTTGCTTGAAGCGCTGCACGAACTGCTGCAGCAGACCCGTAGCGTGCGCGACAGCGCCGCGTCTGCGGCAACGGTGGCGGTGGGCCAGCAACGCCCCCTGAGCCAGCGCGAAATGATGTCGGTGCTGTCGCTGCTGCAGGCCACGCCGAGCGGGACGCTGGGCGCGTCCATGGGCGATGACAACGAATCGCTGGCGCAGCGATTGAAGAACGAAGTGCTGTCCAGCGCCACGCGGCTGGGCGTGGACCCGGCCACCGCAAAACTCGACCCGATGGACGAAGATGCGATCGATCTGGTCGGCATGCTGTTCGATGTGATGCTGGACGAGCGCGATCTGGAAAATCGCTCGCGCGAGATGATCGGCCGGCTGGTGGTGCCGTTCGTCAAGGTCGCGCTGCTGGATCGCAAGATGTTCGTGCAGAAGACCCATCCCGCGCGGCGCCTGCTCAACTCGCTGGCCGAGGCCTGCGAAGGCAATACCGGCGACAGCGCGGCCGAACGCGTGCTGATGGGCAAGGTCGAGGAAATCGTCGACCGCCTGGTCGCCGAATTCAACGAGAACCTGGCGATCTTTCAGACCCTGGAAGAAGAATTCCGCGACTTCCTGTCGCAGCACCGGCGCCGGGTGGAGATCGCCGAGCGTCGTGCCACCGAAACCCAGCGTGGCCAGGAGAAACTCGAACTGGCACGCAGCCGCGCGTTGTTCGAACTGGAGCAACGCGTGCTGGCCGGCGCGCCATTGCCCAAGGCAGTGGAAGATTTCCTGCGCCAGCCCTGGCTGCATCATCTGACCATGGCGATCCTGCGCGACGGCGACGAGGGTCCCGGCACCGTCGAAGCGCTGGCGCTGGCCGATGGCGTGCTGGAAGAGCTGGCCGAGGCGCGTCGCCATATCGTCGGCAAGCCGTGGCTGCAGGTCTGGCAGCCGGCGCTGTATCGCGTGTTTGCCAGCATCGGCCTGCATGGCGATGCGGTGGTGGTGGCGATCAGTGCGCTGCACGACACCTTGCAGGCGATCGCCGAAGCGCGCCCTGAGCTGGAAAAGTCGCTGCCCGACTTGCCGCAGGTCAACCTGCCGCCGCCGGCCGCCGAGAGCATCAATGTGGTGCTGGGCGCCGAAGCGGTGGCGCAGAGCATCGACAGCGCCGACGCCACGCGTTTTCGCGCGATGGATATCGGCACCTGGCTGGACTTTGTCGACAAGGACGGCAAGGTGCAGGCCGGCAAGCTGTCCTGGGTGAGTCCGATCTCGCAACGCCTGCTGTTCGTCAACCGCCGCGGCGTGCGTTTTTGCGTCGCCTCGCCGGAAGAACTGGCGGTGATGGTGCGGCTGGGCCGCCTGCGCGAACACATCAACGACGGCGCCTTCGACAGCGCTATGCAGGGCGTGATCGACCGCCTGGATCCGCTGCATAACGGCACCGTGCACTGAGAGCCGCGATCAAGGCACCTGCGCGCGCCGCCAGGTGCGCGCGGCCATTACGCGATGCGGCAAGGCCGCCCGTACGCGGCGGTTCCAAGCGTTCCATCCGCATCCAGCTGGCGACCGATCGCCAGGTGGTTCAGTCAATTCAAACAGGCCGGCACGCTCGCGATGTGCGTGCCCTTGCGGTCTGGATCAGGGCGATGCCGGGCCGATGAACTGCAACGCCTGATCGATCACCGAAGCGTGGTCGACCATGCGGTTGTGGCCCAGTCCTTCGGTACTGACCAGTTGCGCGCCCGGCCAGAGCGCCGCAAAACGTGCGCCTTCTTCCCAGGGGGTTTCGCGGTCGCGGCGGTCGTGAATGATCAGCGCCGGGCGGTCACCGAAGTGCGGCAGGCGCGGCGTTGCGTCGAAATCGGCGAAGCGCTTCCCGGTCAGCTGATGCAACCAATTTTCAAACGGTGCGAACGTGCCGGGTGCGATGCCGAATGCGCGGAACTGGCGCTGCGCACTCTGCGCAGGTGCCAGCAGCGGGGCGATCAGGACATAGCGTGCCGGCCGCCACGCGGGGTCATCGGCAAAGACCGCCGCTGCCGCGCCCAGGGAATGGCCGATCAAGACAGCCGGGCGACCGTGGCGGCCGCCGATGTCGCGCAAAATCTGCACGAAATGCGGCATGTTGCTGATCCTTCCGCCGCTCAAGCCATGTGCGGCCTGATCGAACGCCACCACCGCATAGCCGAGCGCCCGCAGCTGCGGCACCCATGCCGCAAAGCGCAGCCCGTAACTGGCCCAGCCATGCGACAGCAGCACATACGGCTGCTGCGCCGGGTCGCCCCACCGGTAAACGGCAATGTCGACGCCATCGATGCGCAGATTCTGGCGATGCGCATCGGGCAACTGGGCGGCGAGTCCGGCGGCCTGCCGGCGCCCGGCCGCTGCCGGGGTCACGAAGCGGCGAGCCAGAAACCGACCGGTCGGGCCGGGGGCCAGCCGACTGGCGCTGGCCAGCACGCCGCGCAGCAGGCGCGCACGCAATTTGGCGATGGACGAGGACATGGCGAGATCCTTGGAGTGGGCGACGTCGTATCGGATCTTGTCGTCGACAAGATGTAGATGAGTCTGCCCAGTCCATCTTGTCAGCGTCAAGATGATCTGCTCCACTGAGGTCTCTGCAAACGAAGTTGCCCATGTCGCAATCATCCCTGCCTGCTGCGTATCACCATGGCGATCTGCCGGCTGCGTTGCGGCGCGCAGGGTGGGAGCTGTTGGGCGAGGCTGGTGCGCGCGGGTTGACCTTGCGCGAGTGCGCGCGCCGCGCCGGTGTCTCGCATGCCGCGCCGGCGCATCATTTCGGCTCGCTCGACGGGCTGCTGTCGGAACTGGCCGCCGATGGCTACGAGCGCATGCTCGATCAGATCCTCGCGACCCAGCAGGAACTGGCCGATCCGCTATTGGGATGCGGGCTGGGCTATATCCGCTTCGCCAGCGCGTTTCCGCAGCACTTCCGGCTGATGCTGGGGCTGGATCTGCGCTCGCGCAGCTTGCCCAGACTGTTGCATGCCAGTGAAGCGGCGATGGCCTGCCTGCGCGAGACGCTGCGGATGCAGTGGATCGCGCGGCACGGCAGCGCCCCGAGTGCGGAAGTGCTGGAGCAACGCACGCTGCTGGCCTGGAGCGCGGTGCATGGGTATGCCTCGCTGGCGATCGACCGCAAGCACGCCGGGCTGCTCGCATTTGCGCCCGAACAGGTGTTGGCCCCGCTGCTGCAAGCGGTGTTGATGCCCTGATTGCGCACGATGAGCGCTGTCATGCCCGGATCGCATCGTCGATCCGCTTTGCTGCCTGATACGTGAATCAGTTCGCACGACAGCACGCGGGATGGCCTGCGATATCGCTCAATCGTCAGCTGTCGCTCAATCGTCTACCGGCGGATGCTCGCGCAGCCAGGCGCTGCGTTCGGCCGGGCTCATCTTCTGCCAGCGTTGCTGCAGCGCGTTGCGTTCTTGCTGGTTGAGCGTGCGCATGCGTTCGAACAAGGCCTTGGCTTCGCGGCGCTGCTCGGGACTCATGTTGCGGAAACGGTCCATGCCGGCCTTGGCCTGCTTGCGCTGTTCAGGGGTCATGTCCAGCCAGCGGCGTGCGTGGCGATACATGCGCGGGCGCTCTTCGGGCACCTCGTTCCAGCGTTCGCGCAGCGCATCGATCAGCACCTGGCGCTGCTGCTGGGTCAGTTTTTCCCACTCGGGCATTGGCGTCTCCGCCTCGCGCGGTCCCGGACCACGCGGGCCGGGGCCATCGGAGGGTGGCGGCCCCGGCGGGCCCGGCGGAGGTGCCTGGGCCAACAGCGACGCGCAGGGCCCGGCGCACAGCAGCAGGGTCAATAGCAGGCGGGTGGTGCGGGTCATCGTGCTTATTCCATGGCCAAGGCGGTGTCGGACCCGAGCCAGACGTACAGGTCCGGGTTCTGGGTCAGCATGTCGTCGGTATCGGTGGTGGTGCTGGCGATCGCCTGGGTCCCAGCGGTGCCTGAGGGTGCCGATTCGCCCGGCCGCAGTTGCAGGCCGATGCCGATCGCCAGCAACCCCGAACACGCGGTCGCCAATAACCAGTAACCGCGACGGTTACGCGAGGGCGCAGTTGCGTGACGTGCCTGGCGCAGACGTGCAAGGGTCTGCGGCGGCAGGCTGGTGAGCGCGGCGGTGTGCAGTTGACGCAGCTGCGCGTCGAACCGGGCCGGATCGTGGGAGCGGTTCACAGGAAATCCTCGAACTGTTTTTGCAACGCGTCGCGCGCACGCGACAGGTGGGTTTTGACCGAGCCTTCGGAGCAGCCCATCGCCTTGGCGGTGGTGGCCACGTCCAGCTCTTCCAGCACGCGCAGCGTGAACGCTTCGCGCTGGCGCGCCGGCAGGCTGCGCAGGGCCTCGACCAGGCGCTGGTAGGCCTGTTGGTGTTGCTGTTGGTCGACCGGACCGGTGCCGGGGTCGGCCCAGTCGATGGTGCCTTCGTCGTCGGAACGTTCGGCCGGCGCCCAGAATTTCAGGCGGAAGGTGCGCCGCCGCTGCAGGTCGATGATGCGGCTACGCAGGATGCTCCAGAACAGCGGCGTCCATTCGGCGGCCGGGCGCTCGCGGTAACCAAGCAGCTTCACCATGGCGTCCTGCACCGCATCCAGCGCGTCTTCGCGGTGACGCAGGCCGGCCTCGGCAAAACGGAACGCACGCGGACCGATGCCGGCCAGAAAGGCGTCCAGCGACACGGGCGCAGTGACGGCCGGTGGAGAGAGCTGCGGATCGAAAGGGGTTCCCACCAGCACAGCGTAGCTTCCGCAGAGACGATACAACGTCAACGGGCGAGGGTGGATTCGGTTGACACGCCTGCGCGCTGTCGCCGCGCGGATGGGCGGCCGTGCGCACGCCGTGCTCCAGACGATGCGCAGAGGCGATCAGCCGTGTGCTTTCTTTCACCGGCGGTGGCGGCACGGGCGGAGATCGGCCACCTCGTCGCCGCTGGCGAGCGCTGCCGTCGATCCGGCAGTCAAGACCAACTGATCTCAGCTGCTCAGCGCGCCGCCCACCAGCCCAGCACCAGCGCCGCAAGATAACAGGCCAGGTCGAAACCGCTATTGGCCAGCTGCAACAAGGTCCAGGCCAGGCCGGCGCCCATCTTCTGTGCCGAGGTCCACGGGTCCAGTCCCAGCGAGCCGCCAAGCTGTGCGGACGCAATGCCCCAGTTGGCACCGACGATCACCAGAACCGTGGCCACCAAGGTGACGCCGATGCGCACACTGCCGGCGCGCAACGTGCCCAGGCGCAGCATCCAGGCCACTTCCAGCGCGACCAGCAGCGCCATCCAGCCGGCCTGATGACCAAGCGCAAGGGCGATGAGCATCCAGGCGATGAGGGCGGTGACGCATCCCAGCAGCAGGAGCGGGGGCCAGAGCCAGTGGGCGGTTCTGGCGGACGCGGTGGTGGGCGGCATTGGAGCTCCTGACAGTGCGCACATGATAGAGCGCGTGGCGCGTTTTGCGCTGCACTGCCGGTGTGAGCCACGGTGGCTGCAGATGACTGTGTTTCAGATGGAATGCAGCGTCGGCGGCACGACCGGCAGCGGTATCGCCGTGGTCGGCTAGAATGGCCGACTTGCGCGCATCCGCCGCGGCCCCATATCCAGCCCATGTATTCCCGTAGCAGCGAACCCGTCCAGTTCGAACGCGATTGCGATGCCGTCATGGTGCCGCAGGGCGATTCGGTGACCCTGCCCGCAGGCAGTTACGGCTATATCACCCAGGCGCTGGGCGGCAGCTATACCGTCTTTGTCGAAGGCAATCTGTTTCGCATTGCCGGCAAGGATGGCGATGCGATCGGCAAGGAGGCCCCGCCGGGGCTGGAATTGCCCGCCAACGCCAGCGATGAAGAGGTGGAAGCGCTGGTGTGGCAGCAGCTGCGCACCTGCTTCGACCCGGAAATTCCGTTCAATATCGTCGATCTGGGCCTGGTCTACGAGGCGGTGATCAGCCATCGCGAAGAGGACGATCAGCGCCGGGTGGACGTCAAGATGACCCTTACCGCGCCCGGTTGCGGCATGGGCGAGATCCTGGTCGACGACGTGCGTAGCAAGGTCGAGATGATTCCGACCATCGCCGAGGCCGATGTCGAGCTGGTCTTCGACCCGCCGTGGGGCCGGCATATGATGTCCGAAGCGGCCCGTCTCGAGACCGGCATGCTCTGATCGTCAGGCGCCATGTCGAGCATATGGCGCGTCCTTTCGTCCGCCATACAGGAAACTTCCGGTGTCCGTGTCCTTCGCTTCCACCCGTTCCCCGTCGCCGCGCAGTGCCGACGAGCTGTCCGTGATCCTGGCCGCCCCCGGCTTCGGGCTGCACTTCACCGACCACATGGTCGCCATTTCCTGGACCAACGAGCTCGGTTGGCATGACGCGCAGGTGCGCGCGTATGGCCCGCTGCAGCTGGATCCGGCCGCCTCGGTGTTGCATTACGGCCAGGAAATCTTCGAAGGCATCAAGGCCTACCGGCATGCCGACGGCTCGATCTGGACCTTCCGCCCGCAGTCCAATGGCGAACGTCTGCAGCGCTCGGCGCGCCGGCTGGCGCTGCCGGAACTGCCGGTCGACCTGTTTGTCGAATCGCTGCGCCAGCTGGTGGCGGTGGATGCAAGCTGGGTCCCCTCGGCGCCGGAAACCAGCCTGTATTTCCGCCCGTTCATGATCGCCGATGAGGCCTTCCTGGGCGTGCGTGCGGCGCACAAGGCCTCGTACTACGTCATCGCAAGTCCCGCCGGCCCGTACTTCGCCAAGGGTGTGGCGCCGGTGTCGATCTGGTTGTCCACCGAGTACGCGCGTGCGGCCAAGGGCGGCACCGGTGCGGCCAAGTGCGGCGGCAACTACGCCGCCTCGCTGCTGCCGCAGCAGAAAGCCTATGCACAGGGCTGCTCGCAGGTGCTGTTCCTGGACCCGGTGGAAGGCAAATACATCGAAGAACTGGGTGGCATGAACGTGTTCCTGGTCTACAAGGACGGCACGTTGGTGACGCCGGAATTGTCCGGCAGCATCCTGGAAGGCATCACCCGCGACAGCATCCTGCAGCTGGCCCGCGACCGCGGCATGCAGGTGATCGAGCGTAAGGTCGCCATCGACGAATGGAAGCAGGGCGTAGCGTCGGGCGACATCACCGAAGTGTTTGCCTGCGGCACTGCGGCGGTGGTCACCCCGATCGGCGAGCTGAAGGGCGATGGCTTTGCGGTCGGCGATCTGTCCGCGCCGGCCGGCGAGGTGACCATGTCGCTGCGCCAGGAACTGACCGATATCCAGTACGGGCGTGTCCCGGACCGCCATGGGTGGTTGATGCGTTTGTCGTAAGCCGACACATTTCGTCAAAAAGGGCCCCCGCATGTCAGTGCGGGGGCCCTTTTTTGTTTGCGAGGCAACAAAAAGGGAGGATTTCGACAGGAATTGGGTCGAATTCAGCATGAATTACCTGTGATTAATGTCACAGAAACGTAATTTTATTTATAAAATTACCAATTGTGTATTTTCCAGTTCGGTTTAGTTGGTATAGGTTCGCTGAACGGATCGATAACAGGGGGGCGATCCGGGACTCCGGATCTTCGCCAAGGCGGCGTTTCCGGAAACACCGCTTCGGCGGTTCTCTTGACTGGAAGGGAATTCAATGATCAACGAGACGTTTCGTCTGCGTCACCATGCGCTCCTCATCCTGGGTGTGTCGGCACTCACCTCGCTGCTGCTGGCAACGCCGGCCTTTGCAGGCGAGGTTTACCTAGACGGCCTGGCCACCGCACAGACGCATCAGAAATTCATCGTGACTTACAAGGACGGCAGCAACGCGCTGGCCAGCCCCACCGCCTTGAGCACTTCGCTGCGAGACGCTGCACGCGCGGTTCCGGCCAAGGCCGGCAAGGCACTGGGCTTGAACTCGGTGCGCCGCCTGGCGCTGGGACCGGAGCTGGTCCAATCCACCCGCGCGCTGGACCGTCAGGAAGCAGAAACCCTGATGCGCCAGCTGGCCGCCGACCCCAACGTGCAGAGCGTGGAAGTCGACCAGATCCTGCATGCCACGCTGACCCCGAACGACACCCGCCTGTCCGAGCAGTGGGGCTTCGGCACCACCAACGCCGGCCTCAACATCCGCCCGGCCTGGGACAAGGCCACCGGCACCGGCGTGGTGGTGGCGGTGATCGATACCGGCATCACCACCCATGCCGACCTCAACGCCAACATCCTGCCCGGCTACGACTTCGTCAGCGACGCCACCGCCGCGCGTGACGGCAATGGCCGCGACAGCAACCCGGCCGACGAAGGCGACTGGTATGCCGCCAACGAGTGCGGCACCGGCATTCCGGCCTCCAATTCCAGCTGGCATGGCACCCATGTGGCCGGCACGGTTGCGGCAGTGACCAACAACAGCACCGGCGTGGCCGGTACCGCCTACAACGCCAAAGTCGTGCCGGTGCGGGTGCTGGCCAAGTGCGGTGGCTCGTTGTCGGATATCTCCGACGGCATCGTCTGGGCCTCGGGCGGCACGGTCAGCGGCGTACCCGCCAACGCCAATCCGGCCGAAGTGATCAACATGTCGCTCGGCGGCGGCGGCGCCTGTTCGTCCACCCTGCAGAACGCGATCAACGGCGCGGTCTCGCGCGGCACCACTGTGGTGGTGGCGGCCGGCAACAGTTCGGCCAACGTCTCCGGCTCGCTGCCGGCCAACTGCGCCAACGTGATCGCGGTGGCAGCCACGACCTCGGCCGGTGCCAAGGCCAGCTTCTCCAACTTCGGTACCGGCATCGATGTGTCGGGGCCGGGTCAGGCGATCCTGTCCACGCTCAATAGCGGTACCACCACCCCGGGCAGTGCCAGCTACGCCTCTTATAACGGCACCTCGATGGCGGCCCCGCACGTGGCCGGCGTGGTCGCGCTGGTGCAGTCGGTCGCACCGACTGCGTTGACGCCTGCGGCGGTGGAAACCTTGCTGAAGAACACCGCACGCGCGCTGCCTGGCGCTTGCTCGGGCGGTTGCGGTGCCGGCATCGTCAATGCCGATGCCGCAGTGACGGCAGCCATCAGTGGCAGCAACGGTGGTGGCGGTGGCGGAACCGGCAACACGCTGACCAACGGCACCCCGGTCACCGGCCTGGGCGCTTCCACCGGCGCGGAGCTCAACTACACCATCGCGGTTCCGGCCGGCAGCGGCACGCTGACCGTGGCGATCAGCGGCGGCAGCGGCGATGCGGACCTGTACGTGCGTGCCGGCAGTGCACCGACCGACAGCACCTATACCTGCCGCCCGTACCGCAGCGGCAATGCCGAGACCTGCACCATCAGCGCGCCCTCGGGCACCTACTACGTGCGCGTCAAGGCTTACAGCACGTTCTCCGGTGTGACCCTGAGAGCCAGTTACTGAGGCCCGCGTCGGCACTGCCTGGCCGTTTCGGGCAGTGCCGGCCCGCCGCCCCGTAGCCGCGTTACCCCATCAGCGATGTATCGCCCACGTCTGCCATATCGGCAGGCGCAGGGAATGTGTTGCCGCTCGGCCGGAATGGACATCGGCCAATCGTCTCAGCGGGTGTAAGCGCCCGTGCAATTCCCGACCCGATCCGCAGTGCGCAGTGAGGGTCTGGCCATCTCGCCGCAACTGCGGCACCTCTCATAATTAAGGAACGATCGATGTCCAATGTGTCGCAACGTCGTGCGCCTACGCGCGCGCTGGTGGTCCTGGGTGTTTCCGCGCTGACCTCGCTGCTGGCCGTGCCGGCGTTCGCCGGTCAGGTGAATCTGTCCGGGCTGGATTCGCAGCCCACGCTGGACCGTTTCATCGTCAAATACCGGGATGGCAGCAGTGCGTCGGTGAGCCCGACCTCGATGCGCGCATCGCTCAATTCCGTTGCCAGTGCGGTGCCGGCACGCGCCGGCCGGTCGCTGGGCCTGAACCATGTGCGTCGTACCGCGCTGGGGTCGGAAGTGCTCAAGACCACCCGTAGCCTGGACCGCGCCGAAGCCGAGACGCTGATGCGCCGGATTGCTGCCGACCCGGGCGTGGAGTAGTACGTTGAAGTCGACCAGATCATGTATCCGACGCTGACCCCGAACGACACGCGTCTATCCGAGCAATGGGGCTTCGGCACCACCGCATCGAGCATCAACGTGCGTCCGGCCTGGGACACCGCCACCGGTACCGGCGTGGTGGTCGCAGTGATCGACACCGGCATCACCAGCCATCCGGACCTCAACGCGAACGTGCTGCCGGGTTACGACTTCATCAGCGACGCGGCGCGGGCGCGCGACAACAACGGCCGTGACAACAATGCCGCCGACCAGGGCGACTGGCGCGCTGCCAATCAGTGCGGGACCGGCGTGCCGGCAGCCAATTCCAGCTGGCACGGCACCCACGTGGCCGGCACCATCGCTGCAGTGACCAACAACAGCACCGGCGTGGCCGGCACCGCGTTCAACGCGCGCATCGTGCCGATCCGTGCGCTGGGCCTGTGTGGCGGCACCACCTCCGACATCGCCGATGCGATCGTCTGGGCTTCCGGCGGCACGGTCTCGGGTGTTCCGGCCAATGCCAATCCGGCTGAAGTGATCAACATGTCGCTGGGCGGCAGCGGCACCTGTTCCAGCACCTACCAGAACGCCATCAACGGCGCGGTCTCGCGCGGCACCACCGTGGTGGTGGCGGCCGGCAACAGCAACGCCAACGTGGCCAACTTCACCCCGGCCAGCTGCGCCAACGTGATCTCGGTGGCCTCAATCACCTCGGCCGGCGCACGTTCCAGCTTCTCCAACTTCGGCACCACCATCGACATCTCCGGCCCGGGCTCGGCGATCCTGTCCACGCTCAATAGCGGCACCACCACCCCGGGCAGCGCCAGCTACGCGTCCTACAACGGCACCTCGATGGCGGCCCCGCATGTGGCTGGCGTGGTGGCGCTGGTGCAGTCGGCAGCGACCCGTCCGTTGACCCCGGCGGCGGTGGAGACCTTGCTGAAGAACACCGCGCGTCCGCTGCCGGGCGCCTGCTCGGGCGGCTGCGGTGCGGGCATCGTCAACGCGGCTGGCGCGGTTAGCCAGACCCCGTAACGCTGCGCTGACGACGCCGATGCCGGTGCTGTTGCCGGCATCACGTCGGGTCTGCCCCGACTGCACTGTCGGTGTTTTGAAACCTTCACTGCCCCGCTTCGGCGGGGCAGTGTGCGTTCGGGCATCGGCGATTGCCCGGCTGCGGGGCAGCGCCGACGGCAATGGCTGAACGAAGCGTTCGCCAGTGCAGGTTGGCCGCTTCAGTGCCGCGTGCGGCACGCCGATAGCCACCCCACGTGAGGCACGGCGGTATGCATGCCCACGCATGGGGCAGGGCGCATTGCAGTGGCGTTAGCGCGTTGCCATCCGGGTTGCCAGATCTTTGGGGAGGGATGGATTCATGTCGTATCACTCAGTTGGCGCACTGCGCCGCGCGGCGTTCGTCTGCGCATTGTCATGCACGTTTCATGCCGCCGCTGGCGAGGTCAATCTGCAAGGGTTGAGCTCCAGCAGCACCCATCAGCGCTTCATCGTCAGCTACAAGGACCGCCTCGGCAGCAGCCGGGCGACCGGCCTGTCTGCGCCCTGGCGCG
The DNA here is from genome assembly GCF_040279205.1 of Xanthomonas hortorum. Classification (GTDB taxonomy): domain Bacteria; phylum Pseudomonadota; class Gammaproteobacteria; order Xanthomonadales; family Xanthomonadaceae; genus Xanthomonas; species Xanthomonas hortorum_F. The sequence goes on along the minus strand of NZ_JBEOLS010000023.1, from coordinate 39,402 downwards.
ACATCGCGCGCGCCGTGCCGGAAGCGCGCGGACGTGCGCTAGGTCTGTCGGCCACGCGCCGGCTCAGTACCGGCCCGATGCTGCTGGTGGCCGACCGCAAGCTGGACCGCGTGGATTCGGAAAGCCTGATGCGGCGTCTTGCCGCCGATCCGGCCGTTAAACGCGTGGAAGTAGACATCCTGATGCGGCCGTTGCTGGTGCCCAACGACCCGGGCGTACCGCAGCAGTGGGCGATGGGCGCGACCGCCGCCAGCCTCAACGTGCGCCCGGCCTGGGACCGTTCCACCGGCAAGGGCATCGTGGTGGCGGTGATCGACACCGGCATCACCAACCATCCGGACCTCACGGCCAACGTGTTGCCCGGCTACGACTTCATTATCGACCCTGCAATCGCGCGCGACGGCAATGCGCGCGATGCAACTGCCGCCGACCAGGGCGACTGGGCGGTGGCCAACGAATGCGGGCCCGGCGCATCGGCCTCCAATTCCAGCTGGCATGGCACGCATGTGGCGGGCATCGTGGCGGCGGTGGGCAACAACGCGGTGGGCGTTGTCGGCACTGCCTTCAATGCCAAGATCCTGCCGCTGCGCGTGCTGGGGCGATGCGGCGGCTACATGTCCGATATCGCCGATGCGATCGTGTGGGCGTCGGGCGGCAAGGTGAACGGCGTGCCGAACAATCCGAACCCGGCCACGGTGATCAATCTGTCGCTGGGCGGCTCCGGCACGTGCTCGACGACGTTGAGCAATGCCATCACCGCTGCGGTGACGCGCGGCAGCGCGGTGGTGGTGGCCGCCGGCAACAGCAATATGGATGTCTCCACCAGCGTACCGGCCAATTGCCCGAACGTGATCGCGGTGGCGGCCACCACCTCGTCCGGCGCCAAGGCCAGCTTCTCCAACTTCGGTAAGGGCGTGGATATCGCCGCGCCCGGGCAATCGATCGTGTCCACGCTCAATACCGGCACCACGGTACCGGGCAACGCGGCGTACGCGGTATACAGCGGCACCTCGATGGCGGCGCCGCATGTGGCGGGCGTGGTGGCGTTGATGCAGTCGGTGGCACTGAATCCGCTTACTCCGGCAACGGTGAAGGCCCTGCTCAAGAGCAGCGCACGGCCACTGCCGGTCGCCTGCCCCCAGGGCTGCGGAGCAGGGCTGGTAAATGCCGATGGCGCGGTGACGGCGGTGATCGATTCGACCACCTTGACCAGGAATGTGGCACGCACCGGGCTGAGCGCGGCGCTCTCCGATTCGCTGTATTACCAGGTCAACGTGCCGGCCGGCACGCGCTCGCTCAAAGTGACGCTTGCCGGTGGCAGCGGCAATGCCGACCTCTCTGTGCGGGCGGGCGCGCTGCCCACCGATGCGGCCTACAGCTGCCGCAGCATGCTGCCGGGCAATGGCGACAGCTGCACGCTGGCCGCGCCCGCAGCGGGCATCTATTACGTGCGCTTGAAGGCGACGCTGGGCTTTTCTGCGGTCAGCGTCACTGCGGCGTATTGAGCGATCACGGCGCGGTGGTGTTGCCGCGCCGGGCAGATGCTGAAACCTCTGGATCGCGAGCACTGGTCAGCGCACGCGCACGTGCGCTGCGACGTCGGTCAGAGGTCGCAGTGGTCGACTGCGATGCACACAGAAGTCTCACTGTCGGACGCGCGCATCGACCGGCGCGCGCGGCATCGTGGTGTATGCGCTCACTCGCACAGCAGGCAGGCGCGCCCAGTCAGTGCGTGCAACAGCTGGTCGCCCGGCAATTCCAGCAGCAAACCGCGTTGCCCGGCGTTGATCCACAGCGACGGTGCATCCAGCGCGGTGGCTTCGATCAGCACCGGCGTCTGACGTTGCTGCCCGAGCGGGCTGATGCCGCCGACCTTGTAACCGGTGCGACGTTCGGCATCGGCCACCTCCATCATGCCCGCCGACTTGCCGCCGTATGCGCTGGCCAATTTCTTCAACGACACCCGGCGATCGCATGGGATCACCACGCACACGGCCTGGTCGTCGACCCAGGCCATCAGCGTTTTCAGCACCGTATGCGGCGCCAGCCCCAGCGCGTTGGCCGCTTTCAATCCCTTCGCGTCGGCATCGGCCTGGTACGCGTAGGGATGCAGCACATAGGCCACGCCGGCCGCGTCCAATGCTGCGGTCGCGCGGGTCGCTTTGCTCATCGCTTCAGAGCGACTCAAAACGGTTGGCGGCGACGTTCTTGCGCACTTTTTCCGGATTCCAGATCCGCCCGTTCATGGCGATATACACGCCGGCCGGCAGCGACTGCACCGCGCCGACTGCGCAGCCGATATTGAATTCGGCATCCGAGCCGCGGAAGCGCGCCGGGTTGAGCGCGCCGGTCATCACGATGGTCTTGTCGGCGATCGATTGCAGCACCTTGCCGGTTTCCACCATCGAATCGGTGCCGTGGGTGATCAGCACATGGCGCGTCGGCTGGGCGGCGATGGTTGCGCGCACCAGCTCGCGGTCGGCAGCGTTGATGTGCAGCGAATCCTTGCGGATGATCGGGATCACCGAGAAGCGGAATGTCACGCCCAGTTCCTTGAGGATCTGGCCGATCTGCGGGTCGCCGATCTGGTAGTCCGATTTGTCGTCGAAGTAGATCTTGTCGATCGTGCCACCGGTGGTGACGATCAGGAGGTCTTCCATTGCTGGGAATCCTTAAAGCGGGTGATGCAGTGTGAGATGCAAACGAGACGTCCCATGCTGCGATGAAGCAGCCGGGCGACGCAGCATCGGCGCGGTGTAAAACGCGCGAGGGTCGCCATGATACGACCCCGGCGCGCGCGCTGCAGGACGCTGGGCTAGCGCGCTGCGCGCCGCTTGCCGAACCGTGCCGCCACGCCCGGGCCGCTGACCAGCGCCACCACCAGCAGGGCCAGCAGCAATTCCAGCCACGCCAGCCCACGCGCTTGCGGCTGGCTCCAGGCCGCCATCACGCCATGACTGAACCAGCCCAGCGCGAACACTCCTGCCCAGAACCGTGTGCGCGCACTGCGCAGCGCCAGCGCGGCCATCAATGCCGCCGGCAATGCGAACACCAGCAGCGCCGCGATGCGATGGCGGTCGTCGTGAAACCAGACCACGAACACCACCGCCAGCGCCAGCAGTGCGGCGGTCAGCAGCCAATGCAGGGCGCGCAGGCTCACGAGCTGGCCAGCCGCCGCGCGATATCGGCGACCCGGCGGCCGAGCGCGCGCGCCAGCAGGGCTTCGTCGTCACTGGGCTGCGGGTCGCCGCCAGCGCCGGAGACATGGCTGGCGCCATAAGGCGTGCCGCCGCTGGTGGTGTGGCTCAGCGCAGCTTCGGTAAACGGGATGCCAACGATCAGGCAGCCGTGATGCAACAACGGCAACTGCATCGACAACAGCGTCGATTCCTGGCCGCCGTGCATCGAGGCGGTGGAGGTGAACACGCCTGCCGGCTTGCCGGCCAGGGTGCCGCTGGCCCACTCGGCGCCCAGGCTGTCGAGAAAATGCTTCATCGGCGCGGCCATGTTGCCGAAGCGGGTCGGGCTGCCCAGCAGCAAGCCGCTGCAATCGGCCAGATCAGCCTTGTCTACATACGGCGCGCCATCGTCCGGCACCGGCGGGGCGCTGGTCTGGGTCACCGCCGCCACCGGCGGCACCGTGCGCAGCCGCGCGCTCATGCCGGGCACTTCGCCGATGCCGCGCGCGATCTGCCGCGCCAGCCGCGCCACCGAACCGCCACGGCTGTAATACAGCACCAGAATCTCCGCCATCGCGCATCTACCGCTTGTGTGAGTTGCCGCAGTATCGGCGATGGCGTGGTCGGGCTGCACGCCGCAGGTGCGACAAGGCCGCGATGACGGCGCATCGGGTACCCTTGTGCGATGTCGCGTGTGAACAAACTCCACCAATGGAAAGAACGTCTGCGCGACCGCGCGCGGACGGTCAGTTTCGGCCGCTTCCTGTGGCGCCGCTTTCTCGATGACCGCCTGTTCCAGGCCGCCGCCTCGCTCGCCTACACCACGGTGTTTGCGCTGGTGCCGCTGGCGATCGTGGTGTTCGGGGTGCTGTCGGCGTTTCCAGCCTTCAACGAATGGAAGGACGCGCTGACCGACTTCATCTTCAACAACTTCGTGCCCGGCGCGGCGCGCTCGGTGCAGAACTATCTCAACCGTTCGCTGGAAGATCTGGGCAAGTTCACCGTGGCCGGTATGGTCGCGCTGGTGGCCTCGTTGCTGATCACCCTGCACAGCATCGAGCAGACCTTCAACAGCATCTGGCGCGTGGCTGCCGCGCGGCCCAAGGTGACGCGTTTTTTGATTTATTGGACCGTGCTGACCCTGGGCACGATGCTGGCCGCCGCCTCGATGGCAATGGCCGCGTATGTGTTCGCGCTGCCGCTGTTCCGCACCACCGAAGGCCAGTGGCTGGCCGAATTCGCCTGGCGGCTGGCGCCGATGGCGGTGGAGTTCGTCTGCATCGTGCTGATCTACCGCGTGGTGCCGCAGCATGGGGTGCGCCTGCGGCATGCGCTGCCGGGCGCGCTACTGGCGGTGATCCTGATGGAGATCGTCAAATGGGGCTTCGGCTTCTATCTGGGCAATTTCCAGACCTATCAGCGCATCTACGGCGCGCTGTCGGCGCTGCCGATCCTGCTGTTGTGGATCTACCTGAGCTGGGTATCGGTGCTGCTGGGCGCCTCGCTGGCCTCCTCGATGGCTGCGTTTCGTTATCAGCCCGAAGCCATGCGCCTGCCGCCGGGCTTCGAGATCTATGGTTTGTTGCGCTTGCTCGGCCGTTTTCGGCAGGCGCGTATCCACGGCAACGGGCTCGACGAAGACCGCATCCTGGCACTGGAACCCATGCTCACCGACACGCTGATGCAGGAGCTGCTATGCGAGCTCAAACGCATCCGCCTGTTGCGTCGCGACGAGCGCGGCCAATGGTTGCTGGCGCGCGATCTGGATGTGGTGCCGCTGGCCGAACTCTACGAAAGCTGCCAACTGCGCGTGCCGATCGAAGACCGCCCGTTGCCGTGTCGCGACGATGCCTACGGACAGGCCGCCGCCGCTGCGCTGGAACAATTGCGTCAACCGCTGCGCAGCGTGCTGGCGCAACCGGTCGGCGACCTCTACACCCACCTTCCCGGAGATCTTCCATGACCCTGCGCCTTGTGCGCGGCGCCTGTGCGCTGCTGTTGCCGCTGTTGTTGATGACCGCCTGCAAGCCTGCCAACGAGAGCACGCCCGCAGCCGACACCAGTAGGGCGCCTGCAGCGACCACCCAGGCGCCGGACAAGCCGGCTGCGGCCGCTGACCCGGCAGCTGCGCCCGATACGTCGGTGGTGCAGCAGACCGCCGAGATGCCCAAGCTGTCGCTGCCCACCGTCACCGGCGAGGCTTACGACCTGGCCGCACATCGCGGCAAATGGGTGGTGGTCAACTTCTGGGCCACCTGGTGCGCACCCTGCCTGAAGGAGATGCCCGAGCTGTCGGCGCTGCACACCATGCGCGACAGCATCGAAGTGGTGGGCCTGGCCTACGAAGACATCAGCAGCGCCGACATGCAGGCGTTTTTGAAGGACCACCCGGTGTCGTATCCGGTGGCCATCCTCGACCCCTACCAGCCGCCACAGGACTTCGCCACGCCGCGCGGCTTGCCGATGACCTATCTGATCGGCCCGGACGGCAAGGTCGCCAAGCAGTTCCTCGGCCCGGTGACCGCACGCGACATCGAAACGGCGGTCGGCATCACCGGCAAGGCCGGCTGATGCAGGCCGCGTGCTTCGTCGTCACCGGCGTGGTGCAGGGCGTGTGGTTTCGCGCCTCCACCCGTGAGCGCGCGGTTGCACTGGGCCTGCGCGGACATGCGCGCAATCAGGCGGACGGCAGCGTGGAAGTGGTCGCCGTCGGCACCGCTGCTGCAGTGGACGCGCTGGAACGCTGGCTCTGGCAGGGTCCGCCAGCGGCTGAGGTCGCAGCGGTGACGCGCACGCCCTGCGCACCACCGCCGACTGAAGAATTTGTAACTGGCTGAGCAATCGCCGTTGGAGCAGGGCAACAGACTTGCATGGCCTCGCCGATAACCCTCTCAACGCGATCACAGCGTGCAGGGGGAATGTATGGCCGCTTCATCTCAAGACCGCAATGACAGGCACGCTCTGCCTGCACACCGCCGCAATCGTCAACTGACGCAGCTGGCGCCGTGGTTGTATCTCGGCGTGTTGCTGGGCAGCGGCTGGCTGTTGTTCCAGCAGCCGCAGACCCGCGTGCTGCAACCCGGGCAGGCGGCCACCAGCTGGCTGCTGGCCTGGACCTTCGGCGGCATCGTGATCGGCGCGGTGCTGTGGAGCCTGCGGCTGGCACGCGACGGTCTGGGTCAGACGTCTTCGGCCAGTTATCCCTTGTCCGCACGTCTGCCCGATTCGTGGACAGACGCCTACGCCGCCTTGTTGCGTCCGGCCACTGCCGCGCCGCTCGCCGCGCCCAGGCCCGACCCGGCCGACACGCAGCGTGGCGCAGCCTGGCACCGCTTCGGCGGCGGCATGCTCAGCGTGGAAAACTTCGATCCCAACGATGCTACCCGTGCGCCGTGGGATAACCTGGATGCGCAGACCTGCATCGCCCGTCTGGACGATGTGCGCCCGGCCTGGCAGAACGCCACCGCCAACCGCGCGCTGCAGCAGGAGCGTCGCTACTGGCTGGATGTGGTGCTGTCGCTGCTCGATCATGGCGTCACCCGCCCGCTGCAGGACGGCTATCTGCCCGATACCGCCACGCTGCGTACCGAGCGCTTCCTGCTTGGCGCCGACGCCGGCCCGATCGTGCTGGCCGAGGTGCCGGCGCTGTTCGCACGCCGCCTGGCGCTGGCCATCGACACCATGCCGACCCCGCAGCGCGAGGCCGCCGGCGTGCAATGGCGTCTATTGCAGCAACTGCATGGCCTGGTCGCCGAAAGCCGCATGCTGGACGAGCGTTCGCAGATCATCCAGGTGTTGGCGTGGAATCCGGACGTGGATCTGGATCAGGTCGAAGTGGCCTACATCCTGGCCGCCGAGTATCGCCAGGGCATGCGCGACTGGCTGCGCCGCGCCGCACTGGTGCGGTTGCCCGATAGCGCGCTACGCCTGGACGAGGTCTTGCTGTCCTCGTGCAGCCCGCTCGGCGCGCAAGCAGACGACGTCGATTACATCGAAGCGATGCGCCCGCTGCACCGCGGTTTCATGCAGCTGTTCAGTCAGCGCCTGAGCCAGTTGGTGCTGCAGGCCGAGCAGGCCGAACGTCAAGCCGGTCTGTACCCATTGCCGCGTGCCACCGCTGCCAGCGACGAGCTCTCTCAGGACTGGCCGGCGTAATCGTCGATCGGTTCCAGCACGCCGTAACGTTCCTTGTGCGGCTTGCCGTCCAGTGGCGGCAGCTGCAACGTGTCATCGGGCACCGCGGTGTCCGGGAGCCGATCCAGCAGATTGCGGATCAGGCTCAAACGGCCGCGCTTCTGGTCGTTGAAATCCACCAGCGTCCACGGCGCGTCCGGCGTATGCGTCACCTCGAGCATGCGCTCGCGCGCAGCGGTGTAGTCGTCGTACTTGCTGCGTGACTGCAGATCCACCGGCGACAGCTTCCAGCCCTTGAGCGGATCTTCCTGGCGTTCGGCAAAGCGCTGTTCCTGCTCGGCCTGATCCACGCACAGCCAATACTTGAACAGCAAAATGCCGTCGTCGACCAGCAGTTGTTCTAAGCGCGGCGCCTGCTCAAGAAACGCCTCGTATTGGGCGTCGGTGCAGTAGCCCATCACCCGTTCCACGCCGGCGCGATTGTACCAGCTGCGATCCATCAGCACCAATTCGCCGGCCGCCGGCAGATGCGCCACATAGCGCTGGAAATACCACTGCGTGCTTTCGCGATCGTTGGGTGTCGGCAGCGCCACCACCCGGCATTGGCGCGGATTGAGGTGGCTGGCGATGGTCTGGATCACACCGCCCTTGCCGGCCGTGTCGCGGCCTTCCACCAGCACCAGTGCGCGCTGGTTGGTATGCCGCAGCCAGCGCGCCATGTTGACCAGTTCAAGCTGCAGCGGTGCCAGCAGTTTTTTGTAGTCCTTGCGTTTCAGGTGCGACATGCGCGTTCCAACAGCGATGGAGCGCGCAGGCTATTCGCCCAGACGTGGACGCAGTGTCGCCAGATTGCAGGGCTTGGTGCGCGCATCCAGTTGTGCACGCACGATCTTTTCCCACGCCGTGCGGCAGGCCGAGGTGGAGCCGGGCAGGCAGAACACGAAGCTGTGATTGGCCAGGCCTGCGAATGCGCGCGACTGCAATGACGAGGTGCCGATTTCCTCGACGCTGATGGCGCGAAACAATTCGCCGAACCCGGGCATGGTCTTGTCCAGCAACGGCGTGATCGCCTCCGGCGTGCTGTCACGGCCGGTGAAGCCGGTGCCGCCGGTGATCAGGATGCCGTCGACCTGCGCATCGGCAATCCAGTTCGAGACGATCGCGCGCATGCGGTAACGATCGTCCGGGCATAACGCGCGTTCGTGCAGCAGGTGACCGTCGTGAGTGAGGGCCTCGACCAGATAATCGCCGGAGCGGTCATCGGCCAGGCTGCGGCTGTCGGACACCGTCAGCACGCACAGGTGCAAGGGAATGAAGTCGAGATTGGAAGGCATGCCGCCAGCCTAGCGAGCCTGGACGGCCGGGTACAGCAGTACGGCGTGAAGCCGCACAAAGTCAGTCGCAGAGGATCCGCTGATACTGGCAGTTAGCAACTGACAGTTCGTGGCAAATCGATAAGCCGCTCTCCCTGGGGGCGAGAAGGCACAGCTTGCGCGCCACTGGTGTGCGTGCCGCCGAGCGCCCACGCCGCAAGGTTGGACGCCCCTCTCCCTCAGGGAGAGGGGTTGGGGTGAGGGTACGGCGAAGCACGATGCCTGTCGGTACTGGCTTCGGTCGGTACTAGCTTCGGCAAGAGGCAGCAGCGCGGCCGGGGATCGGCTCCTCGGCTCGGTCAGACATCCTGTCTGACTCGCCGCCGCGGCACATCCCTGTGCCGCTCTCCGCCAATCCCCGGCCACGCTGCCGCCTCGGCGCGTTATTGCTGTGACTTACGTTGTTGCCGTGGCTTGGAAAGTGTGGAGCAAAGAAAGTTTTGAGTAGCTTACTGACGAGTCGCTCTAGAGCCCCTCTCCCGCTGGGAGAGGGGTTGGGGTGAGGGTACGGCGGAAGAAAGCTATCTATTTTGAAAGCAAAAAGCCCGCGCTAAATTCCCAACCAACCATGACGCCGCGCGAGTGCCTGCAACAACTCACCAAAATCATCCGCAAACCCGTCCATCTCAAACACCCCAGACTCCCGCCGCAGCACATCCACCCGCTCACGCAACGCATCCAGCGCCGCCGGATCACTCGCCAACGCCACCGCCTTGGCAACAAACGCGGCATCGTCCGCCACATTCATCTCATCCAACCCAAGATGATGATTCAAGCTGCCAGCGACCCGCGCAGCAAACGTCTCCCCAGGCGTCGTCAACACCGGGCAACCCGCCCATAACGCATCCGATGCGGTGGTATGCGCGTTGTAAGGATGCGTATCCAAAAATAAATCCGCATGCCGGTAGCGCGCCAGATACTGCGGATGCGGCAACTTCGGCATGAATACTAGGCGTTGCGCATCCACGCCTTGGGCCTGCGCCACCGCACGCAGACGCGCGTCGGCCTCACCTGGCCCGGACAACAACCACAGCACGCTGCTCGGTACCGCGCGCAGCACCGCCAGCATGCGCATCATGCTGCGCGGATTGAGCTTGTAGCTATTGTTGAAGCAGCAAAGCACCACGCCCTGCTCGGGTAGACCGCACTGCATACGCGAAGGCGGTTCGGCAACTACGCGTGAGGTGTCCGATGGCTGAAATGCACCTCGCAAGCGCAACACCTTCTCGCTGTAAAACGGCTCCAGCGACGGCGGTAGCGCAAACGCATCGCCCAGCACGTAGTCCATCCACGGCGCGCCCGAGGTGCCCGGATACGCCAGCCAGTTGAGTTGCACCGGCGCTGGCCGCAGCGCGAACACTTCCGGTCGCCCGCCGCCGCCCCAGCCGCGTAGATCGAACAGCAGATCAATGCCCTGGTCGCGGATGTGCTGCGCAGTGGCCAGATGCCCGAGCGCGGTGACATCGTGCAAGGCCGTGGCCTGCGCCAGGCGCGCGCGAATTTCGCTGCGGTCATCATGGCTGGTCGCAAACAGATGCAGGTGCAAGGTCGGCTGACGCCGCTGCAGCGCTTCGAATAACGCCACTGTCAGCAAGCCGGTGGGATGTGCACCAAACCCATTGGAGACGAAGCCGACCCGCAACGCGCCCTGGCGGCGCACGGCAGTCGGTGGTAGCGGGCGCAGGACGGAAGCAATTGCCTGCGCGCGCGTTCGTGCACACCCGAGCTGTTCGGCAGCGCTGGCGTCCTCGCTCAGGAAGGCGAACGGTTCGACCGCCGCAACGCCCTGCGCCACGGCGGCACGCACCTGCGCAGCCAGCGCATCCAGCTCGCGCCAATCGCACAGGCGGCGGCGCCAGTTGAGCAGTTGCGCAGTGATGTAGGGCTCGTCGGGCAGCAAGTGATGTGCACGCGTATACGCGGCCGCCGCAGCTTCGGCCTGGCCCGCGTCTTCCAATGCATGCCCAAGCCACAATGCGATGCCCGGATGCTGTGGCACCAGGTCCGATGCCTGCTGCAACAACGACGCTGCTTCTGCATGCCGTTGCTGCGCCCAGCGCACCCGTCCAAGCCGCGCCACCGCTTCCGGATGGCCCGGATGCAGTGCAATTGCACGTTGCACCGCGGCTTCGCCGGCAGCGATCGCGCCCATGCCGAGTTCGGCATCGGCCAGCATCAGCCAGGCGATGAAATCGCCGGGCTGGTGTCGCACCGCCTCGCGCAGCTGAAGCAGCTCGCGCGGGACCTGTGCACTCACGGGCTGTCGCTCAACCGCGCCAGTTCGTCGGCCTGGTGTTCGTGCAGTAAGCGTGCGATCAAGGCATCCAGATCGCCTTCGATGATGTTGGGCAGGTCGTACAACGTGAGGCCTTCCACGCGGTGGTCGGTGATGCGGCCCTGCGGGAAGCTATAGGTGCGGATGCGTTGGCTACGGTCGCCGCTACCTACCTGCAATTTGCGCGTCTGCGCTTCGGCCGCTGCGGCCTTGCTGCGTTCGGCTTCAACCAATTGCGCCTTCAGTCGCTTCATCGCCTTGTCACGATTGGCGTGCTGGCTGCGCTCGGTCTGGCATTCCACCACCACGCCGCTGGGCACATGGGTGATGCGGATCGCCGATTCGGTCTTGTTGACGTGCTGGCCGCCTGCGCCGGACGAGCGAAAGGTATCGACCTTCAAATCCGCCGGATTGATCACGATCTCTTCCACATCGTCGGCTTCGGGGATGATCGCCACCGTCGCCGCCGAGGTATGGATGCGGCCCTGCGATTCGGTGGCCGGCACGCGCTGCACGCGGTGCGTGCCGGATTCGAACTTCAGCCGCGAATACGCACCGCGCCCGACCACGCGTGCCACCACTTCCTTGTAGCCGCCGTGTTCGCCGGGACTATCGGATTCGATTTCCACCTTCCAGCCCTGACGCTCGGCATAGCGCGCGTACATGCGGAACAGATCGCCGGCAAAGATTGCCGCCTCGTCGCCGCCGGTGCCGGCGCGCACTTCCAGAAACAGATTGCCTTCGTCGCGCGGGTCGCGCGGTACCAGCAGCAGGGCCAGCTGCGCGTCCAGCTCGTCCAGGCGTGCCTGTGCGGCAGCGATTTCCTCTTCGGCCAGCTCGCGCATTTCCGGATCGTTGCGCATGGCTTCGGCCGCGCTCAGATCGGCCTTGGCGCGCGCTTCGTCTTCCAGGGCGACGGCCAACGGCTCCAGTTGCGACAGCTCGCGCGACAGCGTGCGGAACTTGTCGTTGTTGCTCACTACCTCGGGGTCGGAGAGCAGGTGCTGCAGTTCTTCGCGGCGCTCGGCCAGCGCTTCGAGCTTACGGCGCAGGGTCGGCGTCATCAGTCCTCACGATCGGGGTAGTTACAGGGGGATGTTGGTAACCGGGTTTTTCCGGAAACAGCCGGTCGGCCGCGCTGGTCAGTTCCAGGTCGTTGTTGAGCGCCGCATCGCGTAATGCGGCAGTTGGCGGATGCAGCAAGCGGTTGGTCAGCGCATGCGCCAGTTGTTCCAGGACTTCATCGGCTGGCTTGCCGTTATTCAATTGCTGGCGCGCCTTGGCCAGCAATTCGTCGCGGGTGCTGTCGCCGAACGCGCGCAGCCGTTTGAGCGGCGCCTGGCGCGCGTTGGCCTGCACCGTTTCGACATAGCGCGCGACCTGCAGATCGATGATCGCCTCGGCCTGGTCGGCGGCCTCGCGGCGGCCGCGGCGGTTGTCTTCCACCGCGCGTTCCAGGTCGTCCACTGTGTACAGGTAGGCGTCGCCGAGCTTGGCCACCGAGGCCTCGATATCGCGCGGCACTGCCAGGTCGAACAACAGCATCGGCTTGCGTTTGCGCGCGCGTAGCGCCTGTTCCACCTGCACCCGGGTCACGATCGGCTCGCGTGCGGCGGTAGCCGAAAACACCACGTCGGCCTCGGCCAGATGGCGGTCCAGATCGGTCAGCGGCAACGCATAGCCGCCGTGCTGGCTCGCCAGCGTCTGCGCATGTGCAAGGGTGCGGTTGGCGATCAGCAAGCGGCGCACGCGGCCTTCGCTCAGATGTTTGGCGGCCAGCTCGATGGTTTCGCCAGCGCCGATCAGCAGCACGGTGGATTCGTTGAGCCGCGCGAAGGCCTCCTGCGCCAGCCGCACCGCAGTGGAGGCCACCGAGACCGGATTGGCGCCGACACGGGTGTCGGTGCGCGCACGCTTGGCCACCGAGAAGGTCTGCTGAAACAGGCGGTCCAGCCCGCTGCCCAGCGCGCCGTGCGCACGCGCCACCGCCCAGGCGTCCTTCACCTGACCCAGAATCTGCGGCTCGCCCAGCACCATCGAATCCAGCCCGGTGGCGACGCGAAACAGATGCCGCACCGCCGCTTCTTCCTGATGCTGATACAGATAACCGCTCAAGCCCGGCGCATGCGTCTCCAGCCAGGTCACCAGGCTGTGCGGGTCGTCGGCCATCGCGTACAGCTCGGTGCGGTTGCAGGTGGACAGCAACGCGGCCTCGCGCACCTGCGGCAACGCGCGCAAGGATTTGAGCGCGCGCGGCAGCGCCTCACCTGCGAACGCCGCGCGTTCGCGCAGGTCCACAGGTGCGGTCTGGTGATTCAGTCCGAGCACCCACAACGTCATTGTTCAGTTGCTTGCGATAAGCTGGCGGCCATTCAGGGCCCCATTTTACGGCCCGGTTGCCCCCGATGCCTGTACCGATTCGCATCCTGAGTGTTCTTTTGCTGGTAGCAGTCTCCGCCAACGCCATTGCAGCACCCAAAAAAGCTCCGCCCACGCCGCCGACCAGCAGCGCCGGCACCACGTCGCTGGAACCCGTGCTCGCTGGTGAATTCGCCTTGCAGGCCGGGCAGTTGGACGATGCCGCCCGCGCCTATCTGGACGCGGCCAAGGCCGAAGCCGGCGACGCCGGGCTGGCCGAACGCGCCGCCCGCATCGCCATGCTGGCCAACGACGATGCCCGGGCGGTCGAAGCCCTGGCGCTGTGGCGCGCGCGTGCGCCGTCGTCGATGGCCATGCGCAGCACCGAAGCCTCGCTGGCCCTGCGCCGCAACGACCTGCGCACCGCACGCCGCGATCTGCTTGGCCTGCTCAAGGAGCCCGACCCACGCGGCTGGCGCTTCGCCCTGATTGCCCTGGCCAATGGCGGACGCGAGCCGGAAGCTTCTGCCGATGCGCTCGAAGACCTGGTTAAGGCCGGCGCCATTCCCAATCAGATCGAGGCCTGGCAGGAATTCGGCCGGCTCGCCCTGCGCATGGAGCGCCCGGCGCTGGCCAAGCGCATCGTCGACGAAGTGGTGCGCCGCTTCCCCGAAGAGCCGCGCGTGGCCTTGTTGCACGCCACTCAGCTGCAGCAGGAAGGCAAGAACGACGAAGCGCTGGCGCTGCTGAAGAACATCGAGCCGCAGGCGGTGAAGGACTCCGAGCTGCGTGGTGCGCTGGCATTCGCCTACGACGCCATGGGCCAGACCGAGGCGGCTGCACGAGTGCTCTCGACCGGGCCGCAGGACACCCAGACCTACGGGCTGCGTGCCTCCATGCTCGCCAAGGAAAAAGACCGCACCTCGCTGGAGGCGCTGTACGGCGAGCTCAAGCGCAACGCCACCAAGCCCGATCCGGACCGTCGCCTGCTGCTCGGCAAGATCGCCGAGTTCCTCAAGCGTTACGACGAAGCAGTGGAGTGGTATCGCGGCGTGCCCGGCGGCCCGCAGCTGAGCGAAGCGCGTCTGCGCGCGGCCAGCGCACTGTACGAACTGGGCCGCAAGCCCGAGGCGCTTGCCGAAGCCCGCGCGCTGCAGGGCGATGCCAGCGCCGACGATGATGCGCGTCGCGACGCCTATGTGCTCGAAGCCGAGCTGCACCAACGTGCCGGCGATGCACCGGGGGAACTGGATGCTTTCGAGCGCGGCCTGGCTGCATACCCGGACGACGGCGCGCTGCTGTACGCCCGCGGCCTGGCCTGGGAACGCCGCGACGACGTCCCCCGTGCCGAGGCCGATCTGCGCAAGATCCTGGTCGCCGAGCCGGAAAATGTCGGGGCCCTCAACGCGCTGGGCTATACCCTGGCCGACCGCACCACCCGTTACAAGGAAGCGCTGGCGCTGATCGACCGCGCCCGCACTGCCGATCCGGACAACCCGGCTATCGTCGACAGCTACGGCTGGGTGCTGTACCGCATGGGTCGCCTCAAGGAAGCCCTGGTGCAGCTGCGCCGCGCCTGGGCGCTGGTCAAGGACCCGGAAATCGCCGCGCATGTCGGCGAAGTGCTGTGGGTCAGCGGCAAGCAGGACGAGGCACGGCGCTATTTCGATGAAGCGCGCCGTCTCGATCCCGACAACCGCGCGCTGCAACGCGCCGTGGAAAAGTTCGGGCTATGAGGGGTGGTGTAGTCCGCACACTGGCCCTGAGCGGGCTGGTGCTTGCAGGCTTGTCCGGCTGCGTCAGCGTGCCGCGCGGGCAGGGCAGTGGTGCGGCCGTGGTCGAGCAGGTCTCCGATAGCGCGCGTCAGGCCGAAGCCGCACGTCAGGCTTGGCTGCAGGCGCACCCGAACTGGTCGTTCCAGGGCCGCGTGGCGATCAGCAAGGGCAGCAATGGCGGCAGCGGCCGCATCGACTGGCAGCAGGACGGCCCGCGCTATCGCGTGCAGCTCAGCGCGCCGGTGACCCGGCAGAGTTGGGTGCTCACCGGCGACACCACCACCAGTGCCGGGCGTTTGGAAGGCCTGGAAGGCGGCCCTCGCAGCGGTGCCGACGCCGAGCAGGTATTGCTGGAAGCAACCGGATGGACCATCCCGGTCAACCAGATGCCCGATTGGGTGCGCGCACTGCGGATCGCCGATGCGGGCGCAGAGCGCGTGGATCTGGATGCCGCCGCCCGCCCGCGCACCGTGCAGCAGGACGGTTGGACGATCGACTTTCTCGCCTGGGCGCCGGCCAGCGCCGGCCAGCCCGAGCTGCCGCAGCGCATCGAAGCCCGCAACGGCGAAGCCAAGGTGCGCCTGCTGGTCGACCAATGGACGGTCTCGCCCTGATGTCAGCGTTGGAAGCGGGCTGGTCGGCGTGGCCTGCGCCGGCCAAGCTCAATCTGTTTTTGCAGATCGTCGGCCGTCGCGCCGATGGCTATCACCTGCTGCAAACCGTGTTCCGGCTGCTGGACTGGGGGGACACCATTCATCTTTGTCTGCGCAGCGACGGCCTGATCCGGCGCATCGGCGACAGTCTGCCCGGCGTGGCCGAGGACGATGACCTGGTGATCCGCGCCGCGCGCCTGCTGCAGCCCAGCGCTGGCGCGCAGGCCGGCGCCGACATCCGGGTCGACAAACGCATCCCTGCCGGCGGCGGTTTCGGCGGCGGGTCGTCGGATGCGGCCACCGTGCTGGTCGCGCTCAATGCCTTGTGGGGACTGGGTTTGCCGGTCAATGCCCTGGCCGAGCTGGGCCTGCGCCTTGGCGCCGACGTGCCGGTGTTCGTGCGCGGACACAACGCCTGGGCCGAGGGCATCGGCGAACAACTGACCCCGATCAGCCTCTCGAAAGCCTCCTATGTGCTGGTCGATCCAGGCATTCACGTGCCCACACCTGTTTTATTTCGATCACAGGAATTGACGCGGGATGCTGCGCCCGTGAAAATAGCGGACTTCGCTTCGGGTTCTCTGCTCGACAATGCGTTCGAGCCGGTCCTCCGGCGCCGTGAACCCGCCATCGAGGCGGTGTTCCAGGCGCTTTCCAGGATCGGGACGCCGCGTTTGACCGGGTCAGGGAGCGGTTGTTTCGTCGAATTCGCCACGCGCGCTGCTGCAGAGCAGGCCTTGGCGCAGTTGCCGGACAACCTGAGGGCGTGGGTCGTGGAAGGTGCAGCGCACTCGCCACTGCTCGACGCACTGGACGCGAGACAAGTTTGATGCAGGGGCGTCGCCAAGAGGCCCAAGGCACCAGGTTTTGATCCTGGCATTCGTAGGTTCGAATCCTACCGCCCCTGCCATTTTATGCAGGTCCCTCTGCAACAGCCGTACATGCAGTTCCCTCTGCAACAGCCCGCACATCCATGTGCGGGGATTGAAGAAAAAGCCCGGCATCAGGTCGGCTCCATCCCGCTCCACCATCGACCCGCACGCTCTTCGCCGCCGCCCGAGAGATCTCATGCAAGACCAACGTAATCTGCTGGTGTTCTCCGGCAATGCCAACAAGCCGCTTGCCAAGAGCATCTGCAAGGAGCTTGGCGTTCGCATGGGCAAGGCGCTGGTCACGCGCTTTTCCGATGGTGAAGTGCAGGTCGAAATCGAAGAGAGCGTGCGCCGGCAGGAAGTGTTCGTCATCCAGCCGACCTGCGCGCCAAGCGCCGAAAACCTGATGGAGCTGCTGGTGCTGATCGACGCGCTCAAGCGCGCCAGCGCCGCGTCGGTGACTGCGGTGATTCCGTACTTCGGTTACTCGCGCCAGGACCGCCGCATGCGTTCCTCGCGCGTGCCGATCACCGCCAAGGTCGCCGCCAAGATGATCTGCGCGATGGAGGCCGACCGCGTGTTGACGGTCGATCTGCATGCCGACCAGATCCAGGGCTTTTTCGATGTGCCGGTCGACAACGTCTACGCCTCGCCGCTGCTGCTGGCCGACATCTGGCGCGCTTACGGCACCGACAACCTGATCGTGGTCTCGCCGGACGTGGGCGGTGTGGTGCGCGCGCGCGCCGTCGCCAAGCGTCTGGACGATGCGGACCTGGCCATCATCGACAAGCGCCGTCCGCGCGCCAATGTCGCCACGGTGATGAACATCATCGGCGACGTGCAGGGCAAGACCTGCGTGCTGGTGGACGATCTGGTCGATACCGCCGGCACCTTGTGTGCAGCCGCTGCAGCGCTGAAGCAGCGCGGTGCGCTCAAGGTCGTGGCCTACATCACCCACCCGGTGCTGTCCGGCCCGGCGGTGGACAACATCAACAATTCGCAGCTCGACGAGCTGGTGGTCACCGACACGATTCCGTTGAACGAAGCCGCGCGCACCTGCGCCAAGATTCGTCAGCTGAGCGTGGCCGAACTACTGGCCGAGACCATTCGCCGCATCGCCTTTGGCGAGTCGGTCAGCTCGCTCTACGTCGACTGATCCTCTCATTCGGTGCCCGGTTCTCCGGGTGCCTGCACGACGTCTCACCTGGTCGCGGGTGAGACGCTTCATCGCCGCGAGGCGATATTCCAAACCAGGTAGTAAATCAAATGGCAAAGACACACGAAATCAAGGTCGAGCGCCGCGCGAACGAGGGGAAGGGTGCGAGCCGCCGCCTACGTCACGCTGGCGTCATTCCGGCCATCGTCTACGGTGGCGAACTCGAGCCGGTCAGCATCCAGCTCAACCACGAGCAGATCTGGCTTGCCCAGCAGAACGAGTGGTTCTACTCGTCGATCCTCGACCTGAACCTCAATGGCGACGTGCAGCAGGTCCTGCTGCGTGACATGCAGCGCCATCCGTTCAAGCAGCTGATCATCCACATCGACTTCCAGCGCGTCAGCGCCAACGAGAAGCTCAGTGCCGCTGTGCCGCTGCACTTCGTCAACGAAGCAACCTCGCCGGCCGGTAAGTCCAGCGAAGTGGTCGTGACCCACGAACTGAACGAAGTTCAGGTCGTCTGCCTGCCGAAGGATCTGCCGGAGTTCATCGAAGTGGACCTCGGTGCCCTGGAAGTTGGCAACGTGATCCATCTGTCCGAGATCAAGCTGCCGGCCGGTGTGGAAATTCCGGAGCTGAAGCTGGGCAAGGAGCACGACGTGGCGGTGGTTGCTGCCAAGCACGTGCGCATCGAAGAAGAAGACGCTGCCGGTGAAGAAGGTAGCGAAGGCGCCGAGACCAAGTAATCCGTCGGCCGATCCCTCGCACTGCGCGGGGGATCGGCTGCGGTGACTGGCATGTCTGCACTCCGCCTGATTGTGGGACTCGGGAATCCCGGTCCGGAACACGCGCAAACCCGGCATAACGCCGGGTTTCGTTTCGTCGACGCCCTCGTCGAGCGCCATGGCGCGCGCTGGGGGCTGGATGCCAAGTTGTTCGGCGAGACCGCAAAGGTCGAGATCGCCGGTCAACCGGTCTGGCTGCTCAAGCCGGCCACCTTCATGAATCTCAGCGGCAAATCGATCACCGCCGCGTTGCGGTTCTGGAAGGTCGAGCCGGAACAGCTGCTCGTTGCACACGACGAACTGGATCTGGCGCCGGGCACTGCGCGGCTCAAGTTCGATGGTGGCCACGGCGGCCAGAACGGTCTGCGCGATACCATCCGCCTGCTGGGGCACGGCAAATTTCACCGCTTGCGTGTCGGCATTGGTCATCCCGGTCACAAGGATCGCGTGGTGCCATGGGTGCTGGGACGGGCAGGGTGCGACGACGATGCGGCGATTGGTACTGCAGTGGACGCCGCCATCGATGTGCTGCCGCTGGCAATGGAAGGGAATTTCAACGAGGCGATGAAGCGGCTGCATACCAGTAAGGACGCGTGATTGGGGATTGGGGATTTGCGGCCATGCGGCATTGCGAATCTCCAATCCCGAATTCCAAATCCCGGACGTGCACCATGGGTATCAAATGCGGCATCGTCGGCCTGCCCAACGTCGGCAAGTCGACCCTGTTCAATGCGCTGACCAAGGCCGGCATCGCTGCGGCCAATTTCCCGTTCTGCACCATCGAGCCGAACGTCGGCATCGTGCCGGTGCCGGATCTGCGGCTGAACCAGCTGGCTGAGATCGTCAAGCCGCAAAAGCTGATCCCGACCGCGGTCGAGTTCGTCGATATCGCCGGCCTGGTGGCGGGTGCGGCCAGCGGCGAGGGGTTGGGCAACAAGTTCCTGGCGCACATCCGCGAAGTCGATGCGATCACCCACGTGGTGCGTTGCTTCGAGAACGACGACGTCATCCATGTGAACAACAAGGTCGATCCGATCGCCGATATCGAAACCATTGATACCGAGCTGGCATTGGCCGATCTGGATAGCGTGGAAAAGGCACTCAACCGTGCCGAGCGCAGTGCCAAGGGCGGCGACAAGGATGCAGCGGCACGCAAGCCGGTGCTGGCCAAGTTGCAGGCCGCGTTGGCCGATGGCAAGGCCGGCCGCGCAGCCGGTCTGGACGAAGAAGAAAAAGCGCTGGTGCGCGATCTGTTCCTGCTCACGCTCAAGCCGGTGATGTACATCGCCAACGTGCTCGAAGACGGTTTCGAGAACAACCCGCACCTGGATGCGGTGCGTGCGCATGCAGTGACCGAAGGTGCCGAAGTGGTGCCGGTCTCGGCAGCGATCGAAGAAGAACTGTCGCAGCTCGACGACGAAGATCGCGATACCTTCCTGGCCGACCTGGGCCTGGCCGAGCCTGGCTTGAATCGCGTCATTCGCGCGGCCTACAAACTGCTTGGCCTGCAGACCTACTTCACCGCAGGCGTCAAGGAAGTCCGCGCGTGGACGGTCAAGGCCGGCTCCACTGCGCCGCAGGCGGCAGCGGTGATTCATACCGATTTCGAGAAGGGCTTCATCCGCGCCGAGACGATTGGTTTCGACGACTTCATCAAGTACCGCGGCGAAACCGGCGCGCGCGATGCCGGTCGTCTGCGGCTGGAAGGCAAGGAATATCGCGTCAAGGAAGGCGATGTGCTGCACTTCCGCTTCAACGTCTGAGCGGGTACGCGCGGCCCGCATGGCTGCGCACATTCAGGCGTGACAAATAGTGCGAAATTTTTGTTGACACTGCTTGTCTCCCACAACAAAATAGCGGGCTGCTTCACCCCGAACCGAATCGCTTCATCGCGCCCCGGTCCGGTAGTAAAAGCTGGAGGGATACCCAAGCGGCCAACGGGGGCAGACTGTAAATCTGCTGGCTTACGCCTTCGGTGGTTCGAATCCACCTCCCTCCACCAGTTTCATGTTGTGTCTTGCAGTTCCCGGCGCGGGAGTAGTTCAACGGTAGAACCTCAGCCTTCCAAGCTGATGGTGCGGGTTCGATTCCCGTCTCCCGCTCCATTGAACGTAAATGCATGGCATAATGCAAAACTCGCTCACGTAGCTCAGTCGGTAGAGCACCTCCTTGGTAAGGAGGAGGTCGAAGGTTCGATTCCTTTCGTGAGCACCATTACTCAATCGTCTTCAACTCCAAACGATTACCGAGACACGCACCCATGGCAAAAGCTAAATTTCTTCGCGAAAAGCTGCACGTTAACGTTGGCACCATCGGTCACGTCGACCATGGCAAGACCACGTTGACCGCTGCGCTGACCAAGATCGGTGCCGAGCGTTTCGGTGGCGAGTTCAAGGCGTACGACGCGATCGACGCAGCGCCGGAAGAGAAGGCGCGTGGTATCACGATCTCGACCGCACACGTTGAGTATGAGTCCGCAGTGCGCCATTACGCGCACGTCGATTGCCCCGGCCACGCTGACTACGTCAAGAACATGATCACCGGTGCAGCGCAGATGGACGGTGCGATCCTGGTGTGTTCGGCCGCCGACGGCCCGATGCCGCAGACCCGTGAGCACATCCTGCTCTCGCGTCAGGTCGGTGTGCCGCACATCGTCGTGTTCCTGAACAAGGCCGACATGGTCGACGACGCCGAGCTGCTTGAGCTGGTCGAGATGGAAGTGCGTGAGCTCCTGAGCAAGTACGACTTCCCGGGCGACGACACTCCGATCATCCACGGTTCGGCCCGCCTGGCGCTTGACGGCGATCAGAGCGAAATCGGTGTGCCGGCGATCCTGAAGCTGGTCGAAGCCCTGGATACCTTCATCCCGGATCCGACCCGCGACGTCGATCGTCCGTTCCTGATGCCGGTCGAAGACGTGTTCTCGATCTCGGGTCGTGGCACCGTGGTGACCGGTCGTATCGAGCGCGGCATCATCAAGGTTGGCGACGAAATCGAAATCGTCGGTATCCGCGACACGCAGAAGACCACCGTCACCGGCGTGGAAATGTTCCGCAAGTTGCTGGACCAGGGTCAGGCAGGCGATAACGCCGGTCTGCTGCTGCGCGGCACCAAGCGTGACGACGTGGAGCGCGGCCAGGTGCTGTGCAAGCCGGGTTCGATCAAGCCGCACACCGAGTTCGAAGCCGAAGTCTACGTGCTGTCCAAGGATGAGGGTGGCCGTCATACCCCGTTCTTCAAGGGCTACCGTCCGCAGTTCTACTTCCGCACCACCGACATCACTGGCGCCTGCCAGCTGCCGGAAGGCGTGGAGATGGTGATGCCGGGCGACAACGTGAAGATGGTCGTGACCCTGATCAACCCGGTCGCGATGGACGAAGGTCTGCGCTTCGCGATTCGTGAAGGTGGCCGTACCGTCGGCGCCGGCGTGGTTGCCAAGATCATCAAGTAAGTGCCTGCATCCAGTCGCCTCGCGGCGGCTGGATTCAAACGAATGGCGGGCCGGCTGAACCTCGGTCCGCCTTCGTTGTCTTAGGGTTTGCGGTAAACGAGTACATACGCCAGTAGCTCAATTGGCAGAGCAGCGGTCTCCAAAACCGCAGGTTGGGGGTTCGAGTCCCTCCTGGCGTGCCACTCCTCTTTCCGGCCCAGTAATTCGGGTCAGATCGGTAACTAGAGCCGGATGAATAGCAAAATCGAGCCTTCCAAAAGCGCGTCTGCTGCCAGCGCTGATATCGTGAAATACGTCATCTCCGCGCTCCTGGTGATCGCGGGGTTGTTTGTGTGGTTCTGGTTTTCTGCGCCTGAACGTGCAACCCAGTTTGGGGCCTGGACGCCGCAATTGCGCGCGCTGGCTGTGATCGTTGGGTTGGCGGCAGGTACGTTTGTGTTTCTGGGGACCGGCAAAGGCCGCGAAACCCGTGAATTCATGTCCGAATCCAGGTTCGAGTTGCGCAAGGTGGTCTGGCCGACGCGCCAGGAAGCCATCCGTACCACCTGGGTCGTGATTGTTGTTGTGATCATTCTGAGTTTGCTGTTGGGCGGCTTCGATTTCGTCATCCAGAAGCTCACGCAGTGGTTCCTGGCTCGTTGAGGAGAATCAAGCAGTGAAGCGTTGGTATGTCGTTCACGCCTATTCAGGCTTTGAAAAATCTGTTGCGCAGGCCTTGCGCGACCGCATCGTACGCGCCGAGATGGATGAGCGTTTCGGTGATGTGCTGGTGCCGACCGAAGAAGTCATCGAGATGCGCGCCGGCCAGAAGCGTCGGTCTGAGCGCAAGTTCTTCCCCGGCTATGTGCTGGTTCAGATCGAGACGCACGAAGAAGCCGGTATCCCGCGTATCGACAATGAAAGCTGGCACTTGGTGAAGGAAACTTCCAAGGTGATGGGTTTCATTGGTGGCACGGCCGACCGCCCGTTGCCGATTCGCGACGAAGAGGCGGATGCAATCCTGCAGCGTGTGCAGGACGGTGTCGAGAAGCCGCGTCCGAAGGTGTTGTTCGAGCCGGGTCAGATGGTGCGCGTCACCGATGGCCCGTTCAACGACTTCAATGGAGTTGTTGAAGAAGTCAATTACGAGAAGAGCCGGCTGCGGGTTGCCGTACTCATCTTTGGTCGCTCCACGCCGGTCGAGCTCGAGTTCGGTCAGGTCGAGAAGGGCTGACCCATCGGGTGCTGCCTAGGCACCCGCAACAATTGCTGCTATAGTGCGCGGCTCGCTCACCTGGCGAACCGCCGGGAAATAATGGCTGCCGCATGGCAGCCATCTGCGTGTTACCAGAAACGTGAAGCCGGGACACGTGATTTCCCGGTCCGATGGGGAGCCTGTCGTCAAGGCGCTAGCACCCGGAGAGTGTCGAAATGGCTAAGAAAATACTTTCGTATATCAAGTTGCAGGTCAAGGCCGGTCAGGCCAACCCTGCGCCGCCGGTGGGCCCTGCGCTGGGTCAGCGCGGTCTGAACATCATGGAGTTCTGCAAGGCGTTCAATGCAGCGACCTCCAAGCTGGAGCCGGGTCTGCCGACGCCGGTGATCATCACCGCGTATTCCGACCGTACCTTCACCTTCGTAACCAAGAGCACCCCGGCCAGCGTGCTGCTCAAGAAGGCTGCAGGCGTGACCTCCGGCTCCAAGCGCCCCAACACCGACAAGGTGGGCAAGGTGACGCGCAAGCAGCTGGAAGAGATCGCCAAGGTCAAGGAAGCCGATTTGACGGCGGCCGAGCTGGAAGCGGCAGTGCGTACGATTGCGGGTTCTGCCCGCAGCATGGGTTTGACGGTGGAGGGCTAAGACATGGCACAGAGCAAGCGCGTTAAGGCCATTGCGGCCGCTGTCGTTCCGGGCAAGACCTATGCCTTCGATGACGCAATCAAGATCCTGAAGACCGTGACCAAGGCCAAGTTCGTCGAGTCGATCGACGTTGCTGTGCGCCTGGGCGTGGACGCCAAGAAGTCCGACCAGCAGGTGCGCGGTTCGACCGTGCTGCCGGCCGGTACCGGCAAGAGCGTGCGCGTTGCAGTGTTCGCACCGGCTGGCGCCAAGGCTGACGAAGCCCTGGCTGCAGGCGCCGAGGCAGTGGGCATGGATGACCTGGCCGAGAAGATGCAGGCCGGCGATCTGAGCTACGACGTGGTCATCGCCACCCCGGACGCAATGCGCGTCGTCGGTAAGCTCGGCACGCTGCTGGGCCCGCGCGGCCTGATGCCGAACCCCAAGGTCGGCACCGTGTCTGCCAACCCGGGTGAAGCCGTCAAGAATGCCAAGTCGGGTCAGGTGCGCTACCGCACCGACAAGGCCGGCATCATCCACTGCACCATCGGCAAGGCCAGCTTCGATGACGAAGCGCTGAAGTCGAACCTGCAGGCGCTGCTGCTGGACCTGATCAAGGCCAAGCCGGCCACCTCCAAGGGGACCTACCTGCAGAAGGTGTCGGTCAGCTCGACGATGGGTCCTGGCGTCACGGTTGATCAGTCCAGCCTTGCGCTGAAGTGAGTTCATGGGTCGGGCCTGTCATGGGCCTGACCCGTCGATGTAGTACAGCATTGTTTTTCCGGCCCGGGTCACCGTGTGCTGGGAGTCCGTTCCCTCCTTTGGGGTAACGGACATTTTGAAGGCGATCGCCGGCATGTCCGGCGGTAGCCGTCAAAGACCGCAGGCGCGGTCAGCGCAGATCGACGACGGGCAGGGATGCTCACATTGGCAAGGAGTCGCCGTCGATGCAGCGGGGTCGCTTAATCAGGTTCGTATGAGCCGGCCGGCGTAGATGGTGTCGCCCTTCTGGAGCTTTCTGGTTTACGCGCGTCTGGGACATCCCGGATCGAGCCCACTCCAGGTCTAGAAAGGCCACCAAAGGAACATCGGTCGATGTTCCCGGCTTCCAGGATGGAGGCTGCCCTGGACCGCAACCGGCAGGAGCCGCGAGCGGAGTAGTTTGAAGCGGGGATTAGGGATTCGGCATTGGGGATTGGCAGAAGCGGCTTCATCAGCTCTGGCGAATCCCGAATCGCTAATCCCGAATCACTGCTTTAACGGAGGAGTGCAATGGCTCTCAATCTGTCTCAGAAGCAAGAAGTAGTCGCCGAGCTGGCAGACATCGCCGCCAAGGCCCACTCCTTGATCGCCGCCGAATACGCTGGCATCACGGTCTCCCAGATGACCGCGATGCGCAAGCAGGCCCGCGAAACCGGTGTGTTCTTGAAAGTTGTCAAGAACACCCTGGCCGCGCGCGCCGTTGAAGGTACTGATTTCGCTGTCGTCGCTGACAAGCTGGTCGGTCCTTTGCTGTATGCGTTTTCGATGGAGGAGCCCGGCGCTGCCGGTCGCCTGATCAAGGAATTCGCCAAGGGCAACGACAAGTTGCAGGCCAAGGTCGTGTCCATCGGCGGGGAACTGTTCCCGGCTGGCCACGTCGACGTGTTGGCTTCGTTGCCGACCCGCGATCAGGCCCTGGCCATGCTGGCCCGCGTGCTGTCCGAACCGGCTGCCATGTTTGCCCGTGCCGTCAAGGCCGTGGGCGACAAGCAGGGTGGTGGCGACGAAGCCGCCGCGCCGGTCGCCGAGACTGCCGAAGCTTGATGTCCTAGCGTTCGCTAGAACCCCAATCCAGAAAATCATTTAAAGGTAATCACAATGTCCCTTACCAACGAACAGATCGTCGACGCCATCGCCGAGAAGTCCCTGATGGAAGTGATGGAGCTGGTCAAGGCCATCGAAGAGAAGTTCGGCGTCTCCGCCGCCGCTCCGGTCGCTGCTGCTGCAGCTGGCCCGGCTGCCGTGGTTGAAGAGCAGACCGAGTTCAACGTGGTGCTGGTCAACTGCGGCGCCAACAAGGTCGGCGTCATCAAGGCCGTCCGCGCCGTGACCGGCCTGGGCCTGAAGGAAGCCAAGGATCTGACCGAAGCCGGCGGCATCCTGAAGGAAGGCGCCACCAAGGACGAAGCCGAGAAGATCAAGAAGGAACTGACCGAAGCCGGCGCGACCGTCGAAGTCAAGTAAGCAGCATCTTGCATCGCCAGCGTTTCAGGGTGATGCACTGAAGGCTGGGAGCGTAAAGCTCCCGGCCTTTGGCCGTTGATGGAAAGCCGGGATTTGAGAGTCGGCATTCGGGATTCGAAGGCAATCTTCGCCATCCCCAATCTGGTCATCCCAATCTCCGCTTCACCGAGTTGGTAGTTGGAAGTAGCAAGAGAAGGCGTGCTGGTGCCGGCAATACCAGCGACTTCCAACTGACAATTTTGTTATTTCAGGGCCGCGGCGACGCTGCCCCCGCAACCTAGGGTGGAAGACCTCATGACGTCTTATTCGTTCACCGAAAAAAAGCGTATCCGCAAGGATTTCGGTAAGCAGCGCTCGATTCTCGAAGTGCCGTTCCTGCTTGCGATCCAGGTGGACTCCTACCGCGAATTCCTGCAGGAAGACGTGGAGCAGAACAAGCGCAAGGACCTCGGTCTGCACGCAGCGCTGAAGTCGGTGTTCCCGATTTCCAGCTACAGCGGCAACGCCGCGTTGGAATACGTCGGTTACAAGCTGGGTCAGCCGGTGTTTGACGAGCGTGAATGCCGTCAGCGTGGCATGAGCTACGGCGCGCCGCTGCGCGTGACCGTGCGCCTGGTGATCTACGACCGCGAGTCGTCGACCAAGGCCATCAAGTACGTGAAGGAGCAGGAGGTCTATCTGGGCGAAATCCCGCTGATGACCGACAACGGTACCTTCATCGTCAACGGCACCGAGCGCGTGATCGTCTCGCAGCTGCACCGTTCGCCGGGTGTGTTCTTCGACCACGACCGTGGCAAGACCCACAGCTCGGGCAAGCTGCTGTACAGCGCCCGCATCATTCCGTACCGCGGCTCCTGGCTGGACTTCGAGTTCGACCCGAAGGATGCGCTGTTCACTCGTATCGACCGTCGTCGCAAGCTGCCGGTGTCGATCCTGCTGCGTGCGCTTGGCTACAACAACGAAGAGATGTTGGCCGAGTTCTTCGAGATCAACACCTTCCACATCAATCCGGACGAAGGCGTGCAGCTGGAGCTGGTGCCGGAGCGTCTGCGTGGCGAAACGCTGAACTTCGACCTGGCCGATGGCGACAAGGTCATCGTGGAAGCGGGCAAGCGCATCACCGCGCGTCACGTCAAGCAGCTCGAAGCCGCCGGCGTCGCCGCGCTGGCCGTGCCGGACGATTATCTGGTCACGCGCATCCTGTCGCACGACGTGGTCGATAGCTCGACTGGCGAACTGCTGGCCAATGCCAATGACGAGATCACCGAAGACCAACTGGCTGCGTTCCGCAAGGCCGGTGTCGATGCGGTCGGCACCCTGTGGGTGAACGATCTGGATCGTGGTCCGTACCTGTCCAACACCCTGCGTATCGATCCGACCAAGACCCAGCTGGAAGCGCTGGTCGAGATCTACCGCATGATGCGTCCGGGCGAGCCGCCGACCAAGGAAGCCGCACAGAACCTGTTCCACAACCTGTTCTTCACCTTCGAGCGCTACGACCTGTCCACGGTCGGCCGGATGAAGTTCAACCGTCGCGTCGGCCGCAAGGAAGTTCTTGGCGAGTCGGTGCTGTACGACAAGAAGTACTTTGCCGAGCGTAACGACGAAGAGTCCAAGCGCCTGGTCGCCGAGCACACCGACACCTCCGACATCCTGGAAGTGCTCAAGGTGCTCACCGAGATCCGCAACGGTCGCGGCGTGGTCGATGACATCGATCACCTGGGCAACCGTCGCGTGCGTTCGGTCGGCGAAATGGCCGAGAATGTGTTCCGCGTAGGCCTGGTCCGCGTCGAGCGCGCGGTCAAGGAGCGGTTGTCGATGGCGGAGTCGGAAGGCCTGACCCCGCAGGAACTGATCAACGCCAAGCCGGTGGCTGCCGCGATCAAGGAATTCTTCGGCTCCTCGCAGCTGTCGCAGTTCATGGATCAGAACAACCCGCTGTCGGAAGTGACGCACAAGCGTCGCGTCTCCGCACTGGGCCCGGGCGGTCTGACCCGCGAGCGCGCCGGCTTCGAAGTGCGCGACGTGCATCCGACCCATTACGGCCGCGTCTGCACCATCGAAACGCCGGAAGGCCCGAACATCGGCCTGATCAACTCGCTGGCCGTGTTTGCCCGTACCAACCAGTACGGCTTCCTTGAAACCCCGTACCGCAAGGTGCTGGACGGCAAGGTCTCCGACGATGTCGAGTACCTGTCGGCGATCGAAGAAAACGAGTACGTGATCGCCCAGGCGAACGCGCTGACCGACGCCAAGAACATGCTCACCGAGCAGTTCGTGCCGTGCCGGTTCCAGGGCGAGTCGCTGCTGAAGCCGCCGGCCGAAGTGCACTTCATGGACGTCTCGCCGATGCAGACCGTGTCGGTCGCCGCGGCGCTGGTTCCGTTCCTGGAACACGATGACGCCAACCGTGCACTGATGGGCGCCAACATGCAGCGCCAGGCCGTGCCGACGCTGCGTTCGCAAAAGCCGCTGGTCGGTACCGGTATCGAGCGTGCGGTTGCGCGCGACTCGGGCGTGACCGTGAATGCGTTGCGTGGTGGCGTGATCGAACAGATCGATGCAGCCCGTATCGTGGTCAAGGTCAACGAGGCGGAAATCGGCGGCGGCACCGATGCCGGCGTGGATATCTACAACCTGATCAAGTACACCCGCTCCAACCAGAACACCTGCATCAACCAGCGTCCGCTGGTGAACGTGGGCGACGTGATCGCGCGCGGCGACGTGCTGGCCGACGGCCCGTCCACCGACATCGGTGAGCTGGCGCTGGGTCAGAACATGCTGATCGCCTTCATGCCGTGGAACGGCTACAACTTCGAAGACTCCATCCTGCTCTCCGAGCGCGTGGTGGAAGAAGATCGTTACACCACGATCCACATCGAAGAACTGACCTGCGTTGCGCGCGACACCAAGCTGGGGCCGGAGGAAATTTCCGCCGACATCCCGAACGTGTCCGAGCAGGCCCTGAACCGTCTGGACGAAAGCGGCGTGGTGTACATCGGTGCGGAAGTGCGTGCCGGCGACATCATGGTCGGCAAGGTCACGCCGAAGGGCGAAAGCCAGCTGACTCCGGAAGAAAAGCTGCTGCGTGCGATCTTCGGTGAGAAGGCGTCCGACGTGAAGGACAGCTCGCTGCGCGTGCCCCCGGGCATGGACGGCACCGTCATCGACGTGCAGGTCTTCACCCGCGACGGCATCGAGAAGGACAAGCGTGCGCGTCAGATCGAAGAGTCAGAAATCAAGCGCGTCAAGAAGGACTTCGACGACCAGTTCCGTATCCTGGAAGCGGCCATCTACGCACGTCTGCGCTCGCAGATCGTGGGCAAGGTCGCCAACGGCGGTCCGAACCTGAAGAAGGGCGACAACGTCACCGACGCGTATCTGGACGGGCTGAAGAAGTCCGATTGGTTCCAGCTGCGCATGAAGGACGAAGACGCTGCCGACGCCATCGAGCGCGCGCAGAAGCAGATCCAGGCGCACGAGAAGGAATTCGAAGCACGCTTCGCCGACAAGCGCGGCAAGATCACCCAGGGCGACGACCTCGCACCGGGCGTGCTGAAGATGGTCAAGGTGTTCCTGGCAGTGAAGCGCCGCATCCAGCCGGGCGACAAGATGGCAGGCCGCCACGGCAACAAGGGTGTGGTCTCCAACGTCGTGCCGGTCGAGGACATGCCGTACATGGCCACCGGCGAGCCGGTCGACATCGTGCTGAACCCGCTCGGCGTGCCGTCGCGTATGAACATCGGCCAGATTCTGGAAGTGCATCTGGGCTGGGCCGCCAAGGGCCTGGGTCGCAAGATCCAGCGCATGCTGGAAGCCCAGGCCGCAGTCAGCGAGCTGCGCAAGTTCCTGGACGACATCTACAACCACGACAGCGCGATCAATGCACAGCGCGTGGATCTGTCGCAGTTCAGCGATGAGGAATTGCTCAACCTGGGCAAGAACCTGATCGATGGCGTGCCGATGGCCACCCCGGTGTTCGACGGCGCCAGCGAAGCGGAAATCAAGCGCATGCTGGAACTGGCCGAGCTGCCGCAAAGTGGTCAGACCCAGTTGTACGACGGTCGTACCGGCGAAGCGTTCGATCGCAAGACCACGGTCGGCTACATGCACTACCTGAAGTTGAACCACTTGGTCGACGACAAGATGCATGCACGTTCGACTGGCCCGTACTCGCTCGTCACCCAGCAGCCGCTGGGCGGCAAGGCGCAGTTCGGCGGTCAGCGCTTCGGTGAGATGGAAGTCTGGGCGCTGGAAGCCTACGGCGCGGCCTACACCCTGCAGGAAATGCTGACGGTGAAGTCCGACGACGTGCAGGGCCGCAACCAGATGTACAAGAACATCGTCGATGGTGAGCACGAGATGGTCGCGGGCATGCCGGAATCCTTCAACGTGTTGGTGAAGGAAATCCGCTCGCTGGCGATCAACATGGAACTGGAAGAGTGATCGAGCTGGATCCAGGTGCCGCAGCGCGGTGCCTGGGTCCGGAACGTAATGCCCTCGGTTTCATCTCAGATACGAAATTCCTCCGACCCGGAGATATCCAATGAAAGACCTGCTCAACCTCTTCAATCAACAGCGCCAGACGCTGGATTTCGACGCGATCAAGATCGCGCTGGCCTCGCCTGACCTGATCCGTTCGTGGTCCTACGGCGAAGTGAAGAAGCCCGAAACCATCAACTACCGCACCTTCAAGCCCGAGCGTGACGGCCTGTTCTGCGCCGCCATCTTCGGTCCGATCAAGGACTACGAATGCCTGTGCGGCAAGTACAAGCGCATGAAGCACCGCGGCGTGGTCTGCGAAAAGTGCGGCACCGAAGTCACCCTTGCCAAGGTGCGTCGTGAGCGTATGGGTCACATCGACCTGGCGTCGCCGGTCGCGCACATCTGGTTCCTCAAGTCGCTGCCCTCGCGCATCGGTTTGATGCTGGACATGACCCTGCGTGATATCGAGCGCGTGCTGTACTTCGAAGCCTACGTGGTCACCGAGCCGGGCCTGACCCCGCTTGAGCGCCGCCAGCTGCTGACCGAAGAGCAGTACCTGACCGCACGCCAGGAGTACAACGACGACTTCGACGCCGCCATGGGCGCCGAGGCCGTGTACGAACTGCTGCGCACGATCGAGCTGCAATCGGAAATGACCCGTCTGCGCGAAGAAATCGCCAGCACCGGTTCGGAAACCAAGCTCAAGCGTCTGACCAAGCGCATCAAGCTGATCGAGGCCTTCCTGGAATCGGGCAACCGTCCGGAGTGGATGGTCATGACCGTGCTTCCCGTGTTGCCGCCGGACCTGCGTCCGCTGGTGCCGCTGGATGGCGGCCGCTTCGCGACCTCGGATCTGAACGATCTTTACCGCCGCGTGATCAACCGCAACAACCGTCTGCGTCGTCTGCTCGAGCTCAATGCGCCGGACATCATCGTGCGCAACGAGAAGCGCATGCTGCAGGAATCGGTCGATGCGCTGCTGGACAACGGCCGTCGCGGCCGTGCCATCACCGGCACCAACAAGCGCCCGCTGAAGTCGCTGGCCGACATGATCAAGGGCAAGCAGGGCCGGTTCCGTCAGAACCTGCTCGGCAAGCGCGTGGACTACTCCGGTCGTTCGGTCATCACCGTCGGTCCGTACCTCAAGCTGCACCAGTGCGGCCTGCCGAAGAAGATGGCGCTGGAGCTGTTCAAGCCGTTCGTGTTCGCCAAGCTGCAGCGTCGCGGCCTGGCCACCACCATCAAGGCCGCCAAGAAGCTGGTCGAGCGCGAAGAAGCCGAAGTCTGGGACATCCTGGAAGAAGTGATCCGCGAGCATCCGGTGCTGCTGAACCGTGCGCCGACCCTGCACCGTCTGGGCATCCAGGCGTTCGAGCCGGTGTTGATCGAAGGCAAGGCCATCCAGCTGCATCCGCTGGTCTGTACTGCGTTCAACGCCGACTTCGACGGTGACCAGATGGCCGTCCACGTGCCGCTCTCGCTGGAAGCCCAGCTGGAAGCGCGTGCGCTGATGATGTCCACCAACAACATCCTGTCGCCGGCCAACGGCGAGCCGATCATCGTGCCGTCGCAGGACGTCGTGTTGGGTCTGTATTACATGAGCCGCGCCCTGGAGAACAAGAAGGGCGAGGGCATGGTGTTCGCCAACACCAGCGAAGTGAAGCGCGCCTATGACAACCGCGTGGTGGAACTGCACGCCAAGGTCAAGGTCCGTATCACCCAGGTGGACGTGGACGCGGTCGATGGCAAGCGCACCAGCGGTACCTCGATCGTGGATACCACGGTCGGTCGTGCGCTGCTGAGCGAAATCCTGCCCGAAGGCCTGCCGTTCCAGCTGGCCAACACCGAGATGACCAAGAAGAACATCTCGCGTCTGATCAACTCCAGCTACCGTCTGCTGGGCTTGAAGGACACCGTCGTGTTCGCCGACAAGCTGATGTACACCGGCTATGCCTACGCCACCCGTGCAGGCGTGTCGATCGGCATCGACGACATGCTGATCCCGGACGAGAAGAAGGGCATCCTCACCGAGGCAGAAGCCGAAGTGCTGGAAATCCAGGAGCAGTACCAATCCGGTCTGGTCACAGCCGGCGAGCGTTACAACAAGGTCGTGGACATCTGGTCGCGCACCAGCGAGCGCATCGCCAAGGCGATGATGGACACCATCGGTACCGAGAAGGTCGAAAATGCCAAGGGCGAAACCATCGACCAGAAGTCGATGAACTCGCTGTACATCATGGCCGACTCCGGTGCGCGTGGTAGCCAGGCGCAGATTCGTCAGCTTGCGGGTATGCGCGGCTTGATGGCGCGTCCGGATGGCTCGATCATCGAGACGCCCATCAAGGCGAACTTCCGCGAAGGCTTGAACGTGCAGGAGTACTTCAACTCCACCCACGGTGCCCGTAAGGGTCTGGCCGATACCGCCCTGAAGACGGCGAACTCGGGTTACCTGACCCGTCGTCTGGTCGACGTGGCGCAGGACGTGGTCATCACCGAAGTCGACTGCGGCACCACCGAAGGGTTGATCATGACCCCGATCGTGGAAGGCGGCGATGTGGTGGAGCCGTTGAAGGAGCGCGTGCTGGGCCGTGTGGTGGCCGAGGACGTGTACCTGCCGGGCAATGACGAAGAACCGATCGTCACCCGCAACACGCTGCTCGACGAAGCCTGGGTTGCCAAGTTGGAAGAGGCAAGCGTGCAGTCGGTGAAGGTGCGTTCGACCATCAGCTGCGAGTCCTCGTTCGGCGTGTGCGCACGTTGCTACGGTCGCGATCTTGCACGCGGTCACCAGGTCAACATCGGTGAAGCGGTCGGCGTCATTGCCGCACAGTCCATCGGTGAGCCGGGTACCCAGCTGACCATGCGTACGTTCCACATCGGTGGTGCGGCATCGCGTGCGGCTGCGGTGGACAACATCACCGTCAAGACCACCGGTTCTGTGAAGTTCAACAACCTCAAGTCGGTGGCGCACGCCAGCGGCGCGTTGGTTGCGGTCTCGCGTTCGGGCGAACTGTCCGTGCTCGATGGCCATGGCCGCGAGCGCGAGCGTTACAAGCTGCCGTACGGCGCCACCATCACCGCCAAAGACGGCGATGCGGTCAAGGCTGGGCAGGGCGTTGCCAACTGGGATCCGCATAACCACCCGATCGTGTCGGAAGTGGCCGGTTTCATTCGCTTCATCGACTTCGTCGACGGCGTCACCGTCATCGAGAAGACCGACGAACTGACCGGTCTGGCGTCGCGCGAAATCACCGACCCGAAGCGTCGCGGTGCACATGCCAAGGAACTGCGCCCGATCGTGCGCATCGTCGATGGCAAAGGCAATGATCTGACGATCCCGAACACGGATCTGCCGGCCCAGTACCTGTTGCCGCCGCGCTCCATCGTCAACCTGCAGGACGGCGCCGCCGTCGGCGTGGGCGACGTGGTCGCCAAGATCCCGCAGGAAGCGTCCAAGACCCGCGACATCACCGGTGGTCTGCCGCGCGTTGCCGATCTGTTCGAAGCACGCAAGCCGAAGGATCCGGCGATCCTGGCCGAGCGTTCGGGCATCATCAGCTTCGGCAAGGACACCAAGGGCAAGCAGCGCCTGATCATCAAGGACACCGATGGTTCGGAACACGAAGAGCTGATCCCGAAGTACCGCCAGATCATCGTGTTCGAAGGCGAACACGTGACCAAGGGCGAGACCGTGGTGGACGGCGAGCCGAGCCCGCAGGACATCCTGCGTCTGCTGGGTGTCGAGCCGCTGGCTGCGTATCTGGTCAAGGAAATCCAGGACGTGTATCGCTTGCAGGGCGTGAAGATCAACGACAAGCACATCGAGGTGATCACTCGCCAGATGTTGCGTAAGGTCGAGATCACCGATCAGGGCACCAGCAAGTTCCTCAACGGCGAGCAGGTCGAGCGCCAGCGCGTCATCGAGGAAAATGTCCGCCTGGTCAAGCGCAACGAACTGCCGGCCAAGTACGATCCGGTGCTGTTGGGTATCACCAAGGCCTCGCTGGCCACCGAGTCGTTCATCTCGGCGGCTTCGTTCCAGGAGACCACCCGCGTGTTGACCGAGGCTGCCGTGCGCGGTACCCGCGACAACCTGCGCGGTCTGAAGGAAAACGTGATCGTGGGTCGTCTGATCCCGGCCGGTACCGGTCTGGCCTACCATGCCGGACGTCGCAAGTCTTCGGGTCTGACCGACTCGGAAATGGAAACGCTGTCGGGCAAGCCGGCAGTGGCCGAACCGGTCGCCACGGTGGCCGACGCTGGCGCGGACGAGGAGTAAGCGCTCCGACGGCGGTCGCAAGATCGCCGTAAGCCAAGCGAAAAGGAGGGCAGGAGGCCCTCCGTTTTCCGGCCTTTGGATGGGCCAGCAGGGTTAGATTTCCGTGAAGTTGACG
Source organism: Xanthomonas hortorum (assembly GCF_040279205.1). Classification (GTDB taxonomy): domain Bacteria; phylum Pseudomonadota; class Gammaproteobacteria; order Xanthomonadales; family Xanthomonadaceae; genus Xanthomonas; species Xanthomonas hortorum_F. The sequence goes on along the minus strand of NZ_JBEOLS010000023.1, from coordinate 4,468 downwards.
GAGTTTCGTCCTGCCAGCTATACTTCTCTGTCTCGGTGGGCCGTTCTCGGCCTGCCTTTGTTTTCGTGCAAGGCCGTCTCGGCCTCTCAATCAGAAGAATCAACTGATGACGACGATCAATCAGCTGGTCCGCAAGCCTCGGCAAGCGACCACCTACAAGAGTGCCTCCCCGGCACTGGACAAGTGTCCGCAGCGCCGCGGCGTCTGCACACGCGTCTACACCACTACCCCGAAGAAGCCGAACTCGGCCCTGCGTAAGGTTGCCAAAGTGCGCCTGACGAACCAGGAAGAGATCATCAGCTACATCGGTGGTGAAGGTCACAACCTGCAGGAGCACTCCGTGGTCCTGATTCGTGGTGGCCGCGTCAAGGATCTTCCCGGTGTGCGTTATCACACCGTCCGTGGTTCGCTGGACGCCGCCGGCGTCGCAAAGCGCCGTCAAGGTCGTTCCAAGTACGGCGCCAAGCGCCCGAAGAGCTAAGGAAATACTCCAATGTCCCGTAAAGGTTCTACTCCGCAGCGCACCGTCCTGCCTGATCCAAAGCATGGCAGCGAAACCATTGCCCGCTTCATCAATATGGTGATGCAAAGTGGCAAGAAGTCGGTTGCTGAGAAAATTGTCTATGGCGCGATGGACGTCATTGGCGAAAAGAATCCGAATGCCGTCGAGCTGGTGCAGAAAGCACTGGACAACGTGGCCCCGGCTGTCGAAGTTAAATCGCGTCGCGTCGGTGGTGCTACCTATCAGGTGCCCGTCGAAGTGCGCTCCTCCCGTCGCACGGCGCTGGCAATGCGCTGGTTGATCGATTCCGCGCGCAAGCGTGGCGAGAACACCATGCCGCGCAAGCTGGCTGCAGAACTGCTGGACGCCTCGGAAAGCCGTGGCGGCGCGATCAAGAAGCGCGAAGAGACGCACCGTATGGCGGAGGCGAACAAGGCGTTCGCACACTACCGCTGGTGACCTCGTGGGCCTTGGTAACGGGGCCCTTCAGCACCATCTGAGTGCTGTTTGCGACGCGCGATTAGCGTCGCATCTAAATCCGAAGGCCGCCGAAAGGCGGCGTTCGGCCATCCGAAATCCAAGAAATTGAGAGGCTCCCCGTGGCCCGCACCACCCCTATCGAGCGTTACCGCAACTTCGGCATCATGGCTCACATCGATGCCGGCAAGACCACCACCTCCGAGCGCATCCTGTTTTACACCGGCGTCAGTCACAAGATCGGCGAAGTCCATGACGGCGCCGCGGTGATGGACTGGATGGAGCAGGAGCAGGAGCGTGGTATCACCATCACCTCCGCTGCCACCACCGCGTTCTGGTCGGGTATGGACAAGTCCATGCCGCAGCATCGCCTCAACATCATCGACACCCCCGGGCACGTCGACTTCACCATCGAAGTGGAGCGCTCCTTGCGCGTGCTTGACGGTGCGGTGTTCGTGCTGTGCGCCGTGGGTGGCGTGCAGCCGCAGTCCGAGACCGTGTGGCGCCAGGCCAACAAGTATTCCGTGCCGCGCATGGCCTTCGTCAACAAGATGGACCGTACCGGTGCCAACTTCGACAAGGTCGTCGAGCAGCTGAAGGCCCGTCTGGGTGCCTATGCCGTGCCGATGCAGGTGCCGATCGGTGCTGAAGACGGTTTCGAGGGCGTGGTCGACCTGCTGAAGATGAAGGCGATCCATTGGGATGTTGCCTCGCAGGGCACCACCTTCGAATACGGTGATATTCCGGCCGATTTGGTCGAGATTGCGACCGAGGCACGTTCGTTCATGGTTGAAGCGGCTGCAGAAGCCAGCGAAGACCTGATGGACAAGTACCTCAACGAAGGCGACCTGACCGAGGAAGAGATCCTGGTGGGTCTGCGCGAGCGCACCCTGAAGGTCGAGATCGTGCCGGTGTTCTGTGGCTCGGCGTTCAAGAATAAGGGCGTGCAGGCCATGCTCGACGGCGTCGTGCACCTGTTGCCGTCGCCGGCCGACCGTCCGCCGGTCCAGGGCATCGACGAAGACGAGAAGGAAGATACCCGTCCGGCGACCGATACCGCGCCGTTCTCGGCGTTGGCGTTCAAGATCATGACCGACCCGTTCGTGGGCTCGCTGACGTTCTTCCGTGTCTATTCGGGCACGCTGAACTCCGGCGACCAGGTCTATAACCCGGTCAAGTCGAAGAAAGAGCGCGTGGGCCGCATCCTGCAGATGCACTCCAACAATCGCGAAGAGATCAAGGAAGTGCGCGCGGGTGACATCGCCGCAGCCGTGGGTCTGAAGGACGTCACCACCGGCGATACGCTGTGTGCGCAGGACAAGATCATCACCCTGGAGCGCATGATTTTCCCGGAGCCGGTGATCTCGATGGCGGTGGAGCCAAAGACCAAGTCGGACCAGGAAAAGATGGGTACGGCGCTGGGTCGTCTGGCGCAGGAAGATCCCTCGTTCCGCGTCAAGACCGACGAAGAATCCGGCCAGACGATCATCTCCGGCATGGGCGAGTTGCACCTGGACATCATCGTCGACCGCATGCGTCGCGAGTTCAATGTCGAGGCCAACGTTGGCAAGCCGCAGGTTGCGTATCGCGAAACGATCCGCAAGACCGACGTCAAGTCCGACTACAAGCACGCCAAGCAGTCTGGTGGTAAGGGTCAGTACGGTCACGTGGTGATCGAGCTGTCGCCGATGACCGAAGAAGATCGCAAGAACGACAACGTCAAAGACGATTTCCTCTTCATCAACGACATCACCGGCGGCATCATTCCTAAGGAATTCATCCCCTCGGTCGAAAAGGGTCTGCGCGAAACGATCACCAGTGGTCCGATCGCCGGCTTCCCGGTGGTGGGTGTCAAGGTCAAGCTGGTGTTCGGCTCGTACCACGACGTCGACTCCTCGGAAATGGCGTTCAAGCTGGCCGCGTCGATGGCGTTCAAGCAGGGCTTTGCGAAAGCCAGCCCGGTGTTGCTTGAGCCGATCATGAAGGTCGAGATCGTCAGCCCGGAGGATTACCTGGGTGACGTGATGGGCGACGTGAGCCGCCGTCGTGGCGTGTTGCAGGGTCAGGACGACAGCCCGTCGGGCAAGATCATCAATGCGATGATTCCGCTGGGTGAGATGTTCGGTTACGCGACTTCGCTGCGCTCGATGAGCCAGGGTCGCGCAACGTTCTCGATGGAATTCGACCATTACGAAGAAGCGCCGACCAACATCGCCGACGCTGTCACCAAGAAGGGCTGAGTTCGCTCAGCCGCTTCAAACAAAATTTTCCAATTAGAGGTTAGTGAGTCATGGCAAAAGCTAAATTTCTTCGCGAAAAGCTGCACGTTAACGTCGGCACCATTGGTCACGTCGACCATGGCAAGACCACGTTGACCGCTGCGCTGACCAAGATCGGTGCCGAGCGTTTCGGTGGCGAGTTCAAGGCGTACGACGCGATCGACGCAGCGCCGGAAGAGAAGGCGCGTGGTATCACGATCTCGACCGCGCACGTTGAATATGAGTCCGCAGTGCGCCATTACGCGCACGTCGATTGCCCCGGCCACGCCGACTACGTCAAGAACATGATCACCGGTGCTGCGCAGATGGACGGCGCGATCCTGGTGTGTTCGGCTGCTGACGGCCCGATGCCGCAGACCCGTGAGCACATCCTGCTCTCGCGTCAGGTCGGTGTGCCGCACATCGTCGTGTTCCTGAACAAGGCCGACATGGTCGACGACGCCGAGCTGCTTGAGCTGGTCGAGATGGAAGTGCGTGAGCTCCTAAGCAAGTACGACTTCCCGGGCGACGACACTCCGATCATCCACGGTTCGGCCCGTCTGGCGCTTGACGGCGATCAGAGCGAAATCGGTGTGCCGGCGATCCTGAAGCTGGTCGAAGCCCTGGATACCTTCATCCCGGATCCGACCCGCGACGTCGATCGTCCGTTCCTGATGCCGGTCGAAGACGTGTTCTCGATCTCGGGTCGTGGCACCGTGGTGACCGGTCGTATCGAGCGCGGCATCATCAAGGTTGGCGACGAAATCGAAATCGTCGGTATCCGCGACACGCAGAAGACCACCGTCACCGGCGTGGAAATGTTCCGCAAGTTGCTGGACCAGGGTCAGGCAGGCGATAACGCCGGTCTGCTGCTGCGCGGCACCAAGCGTGACGACGTGGAGCGCGGCCAGGTGCTGTGCAAGCCGGGTTCGATCAAGCCGCACACCGAGTTCGAAGCCGAAGTCTACGTGCTGTCCAAGGATGAGGGTGGCCGTCATACCCCGTTCTTCAAGGGCTACCGTCCGCAGTTCTACTTCCGCACCACCGACATCACTGGCGCCTGCCAGCTGCCGGAAGGCGTGGAGATGGTGATGCCGGGCGACAACGTGAAGATGGTCGTGACCCTGATCAACCCGGTCGCGATGGACGAAGGTCTGCGCTTCGCGATTCGTGAAGGTGGCCGTACCGTCGGCGCCGGCGTGGTTGCCAAGATCATCAAGTAAGTGCCTGC
>NZ_JBEOLS010000022.1:0-70591 GCF_040279205.1 Xanthomonas hortorum | reverse complement strand
CGATCAACCTCAACCACTTCGCTGCACGGGCTGCGCAGTTCAGCCAAGCCGTGCCCGATCTCAAGGTGCTGCGTGCGCTGCTCGGGGACTCGCGCCGGCACAAATTCATCGGCGCGAACGTGGCCGTCAACAGCGCCGTCCTCAAGGACGAGCACAGCGGCGCCGGTACCACCGTTAAGTGCTGGGTGTTTGCCAAATGAGCGCGATCGCCCATGTGAGAAATTTTGGGAAATTTTCGTTGACTTCTACCCGGGAGCGGAGCAACCATTACCGTGTCGCCGCAAAATCGGCGACCGGGATTGGCGTCCCGACTTCTCAAGGCGCAACAGCGCCCATCGATCGATGCCAGGCGCTTTTTTCTCGCCCGGCGTTCGCTCGGGCGCGTGCCTGCCAGTTCTATGGCGGGCGGTGCGTGGGGGCCGCAAGGCCCGCCGGTTCCTTGAGTCCGGTACGCCAACCCGCACCGTCCGCCACCCCGATTGGCGTCGGGGCGGCGGATTCCAGTCAACTCAAGGAATCCACCATGTCCTACGACGCTCAAGAAGCGCCGGCCAACGCCGCGCGTCAGATCGCCCATTATTTCGGCCTGATCGCCGACACCCTCGACTGGAATCACACCGCCTGGCTCGCCCTGCAGGCGAAGCTGCAGGCCATGAGCAAAGCGCCAGAGGCGCTGACCTTGGCCGATGTTGAGGCCGCCATTTCCAGCATCAATGCCGACCTGGCCGAGGTGCGCCAGTGAGCCGCCGCGACCTGCACAAGGCGCTGCGCGTCGCGCCCGGCGTCTATCTGCTCCTGCAGATCCGGGCGACCGACGTGCTTGCCGAACTGTACGCAGATGGCCTGCATGACCGTCGACCGGTCATGTTCGCCTGCAGCACGATCGAAGAGCCTTGTGAGTTATTCCCGGTCGACGACGGCACTGGCCTGGTCATCGGGTCGTTGCACGTGGTCATGCCGGAGGCCGAGGCCGCCGCGCTGCAGGACTGGGTGATCGAGCGCATGCCCGCATTGGAGGTGGCTTGATGGACGCCACTCACGCAGACACCCGGCTGCCAGAGGACGCTGATTTCTCGATCAGCGAAGAGGAACAATTCCGACTCTGGCGTGCTTACCACGCGGCCTCGCTGCTTGCCGCGCTGACCAACGATATCGCGATCGAAGCAGGCATCAATCACGACGGACCGGCGGCAGTGGCCGAGTACATCCGTCACGAACTGCTTGATGTCCTCGGCGGCGCGCAGCGCCTGCGCGAGCTTGATCCCAGCACTCCGCCATCTGGCGCCGACCTGATCTAACCCCGCAACAGCGGGCCGGCGGGCGGTGCTGTAACACCGCCCCAAGGCCCTCCACCAACGCAACTCAGGAGAGTCGATATGCAACAGCAAACTGGAACACGTCCAGCCACGGCAACACGTCTGCTGGCTTTGGGCACCGGACCCGGTCCGGAGGCTAACACGCCGACCGTTGACGCCTACGACCGCAACATGGGCGACTGCTCAGCAACCATCACCATGCACGTCACGCATGGTGCGGTCGTGGTCACTGCCACCCTGAACATGGGACCGATTCGCGAGGCTCGCCAGTCGTGGGAGCGGCGGCGCGGCACCGGCACCGGCTGGAAACTCATCGATGGGCCCCGCCTGTGGACGACGGCGGAAGACCGCATCAGCACGGAGTTGGCTGAGTTCATGGACGGCCTGGACTTCCCCTTTGACCTGGCCAACATGCTGCCGCGCAGGCCGACTGCAGCTGCAGCTGCAGCTGCAGCAGTCGCACAGGCCGCACGGGAGGTGGCCAATGGTTGAGCTGCTCGCTCTGACGATGGTCCTGGCGCCGGCCGCCGGCGGCGCGCTGGTCTACAAACTGTGGGCGTCGCGCCGCCCGCGCCTCACCCAGAAAGGCCTGGCCGTTGGACAGGTGCCGCAGCGCTTGCGTCGCCGCACCCGCATGGCTGTACGGCGGGAGGCTACCCATGGCTGAGTCGGTCATCCTTCTGGGTCCGCAGGGCAGCTGCAAATCTCTCAACGCCGAGGCTCTATGTCGGGAACTCGGCCTGCAGGAGGTCATCGAACTGGACGAAATGTTGTTCACGTTCCGTGCTGATCGCCTGGAGTCTTCCGGGCAACTGATCCTGACCTGCGACGAGCAGCAGGCGCGCACCTGGTCGGTGCGTTGGGGCTTGCGCCTCATGCGTGTCGAGGAAGCACGCGCCAGGCTCGGCGCCGCATGGAGGACGCAGCCATGAACCTGCAGCGAACGATCGAGGTTGCTCGCGCCGCAGCACGCATGGGAGAGCCTGGCCACTTGTCCACTGGAGAGGCGCTCACTGCGGCTCTGGTGCTGAATCGAGCCGATTGGCTGACCGAGATGGACTACACCATCGCCGAGGCGCTGGACCGGATCGACTCCGACACCGTGCAACACCTTCGGGACGCCGAGCGCGTGCTGCGCCTGGAGGTACCGTGACACAACGTCAGGTCGACCACGACAGTCCTCTGCCGCCTTGCACGAACGGCCACCTGGCTCGCCACATGCTCGATGCCCGCCGCCCCGAGGCGGGCGGCGGGCACTTCATCGAGTGCGTGTGTGGGCGCACTCAGAAGCACCCTAACTACGAGTTGGCCATGATCGAATGGCGCCGAGCTCATCGGATACGCGCACCGCGTCAGCCACGTCACTGCGCGCCAAACGTCGTGCAGCTTGGCCTGCGCTTCACTGGTACGCGCCAGCGATGATTGATGGCGCGAATATGGAAGCGTTTCGCAGGGCTTGCGAGGCGCGCCACTGGATCCGGCTGGGCTACGTGGATGCGGCTAAGGTGCAAGAACTACGGCTCCGCATTGCCGCTCAGCGCGGCTACGCAGCTGCTGACTTGCTCGTCGAGGAAATGCGCGAGCAATGGCAGCACAGACGGGAGTGGATCGGGGGGAAAGGGACGTGAGCAGCTCGGTGATTACGTTCGAAGATCTGCGTCGCCTCTGCGCGCCGGTCGGTCCTGCTCCACGCGCATCCACGGTAGTGCGCTGGGCGCGCGAGCAGGGAATTCTCTACAAATACGACGGAAGAGGCGGAATCTGGACAACCCTGGACGCGCTCAACGCTGCAGTGGGGCTGGCCCAGAACGCCACTGAGCTACACAACATGGAGCTGATCTGATGGGACGCGGCAGGAAGCGCAAGTTCAACCCGGATATCCCCAGGCACATCGACCAAGACGCCCTCCCAAAGGGCGTCTACTGGGCCGATGGGCGCTGGTACATCATCGAGCCGCACCCCGAAGGCGGCCCAACAAGGAAGCGCACGATTGCGTATGCGGATGCGAGACTTTCCGACCTCCACGCGGCCAGGGAAGCATCTCGTGGTGCCGGCCTGGTCGGCTCCCTGCAATACCTGTCCAACGCGTTCAAGCTATCCACCGAGTACCGTGACCTTTCTCGCAGCACCCGCGATGACTACGATCACCATGCCGAGGTGGCCTGCGGCTACGTGCTGAAGGACGGCAGTTTGCTCGGTAGCCTGCAGGTGGACCGTCTGTCCGTTCCCCTGGTGCAGCGCTTGGTCGAAGCGCTCGCCAAGGGGCGGGAAGCAAGCGCCGTGCAGCCCGCATTACTTGCCCGTCCGTCCAAGGCCAATCACACGCTGCGGTATCTACACCGGCTTTTTGCCTGGGGCATACGCATCGGCCATTGCAAGACCAACCCGGCCAGCGGAGTGCGCGGTGCGACAGAGCGCGCGGATGCAAAGATGCCTGATCCGCAATCGTTTATGGCGGTGCTTGAGTTCGCCAAGGCACGGGCTGCCTTACCGCTACACGCGAAGGGAGCAATCCCGCCATACATGCCGGCGGTGATGGTACTGGCCTACAACGCACGTCTGCGTGGTGTCGAAGTGACCGATCTAACAGATGCGGACGCGCTGCACCAGGGAGTGCGCTGCACGCGCCGCAAAGGTTCTCGCGACAACATCACCGCCTGGAACGATGATCTGCGATGGGCATGGATCTGGCTGCGGGACTACCGTGCTCGACGGATCCATGCACACAAACGACCGGTTCCGCTGCGCCCCGAGCAGCGTGGCCTGTTGGTCACCCAGACCGGCACACGCTTGGCGCGATCAACATTGAAGACTGCCTGGCAGCGCTTGATCACCGCGGCGATCGAGGCCGGCGTGATCGAGGAGGAGGCGCGCTTCACGCTGCATGGTCTCAAGCATCGCGGCATTACTGACACAAGTGGTACGCGGGCGCATAAGCAGGATGCTGCAGGCCACATCACGCCACAGATGACGCACCGCTACGATCACGAGTTGCAGGTGATAGCACCGCCAACGTTGCCCACTGATGAGGCGATAGCAGGGGCGTTGGCGTTCGTTGACCGGGTCAAGCCTTCAGAGTCGTGAGGGCCGCGAATTTTCCCGGCAATTTTCCCGGTTCAACAAAAAAGGGCTAGCGAATTGATCGCAAGCCCTTGATGTTTTTGGCGCCCGAAGTTGGACTCGAACCAACGACCCCCTGATTAACAGTCAAGTGCTCTAACCGGCTGAGCTATTCGGGCGGGGGAGCCAAATTATAGGGAGCGACTGGCTGCTATGCAACCCCCTACTAGAGAAATTTCAGGTCGGGCAGGGCTCGGACTTTTCCAGCAGGCGGGATCGGGGACGTCCAGCCGTGTTAACAACGACTTCTCCTCTAAGGAGGCCTTGGCTGCAGATATGAAATGTCAGGTTGCTGCCAAGTGCTCGACCGAGCGGGCCGTAGCGCACTTGCTTACGTCCTGACGTCGTTCGGATCTGAAGCTGTGAAGATGGCTTGAGGGCAGCTGTCGAAATGACATCGTCCCCACTATCCGGACTTCGATTGCCATCCGGGTCGGAATAGACGAGCCAGCCCCCGGTCCAATTGTTGCTTTCGATGCAGTCTTGCACTGGCGAACTTGGGCACAGGGCAACTGGAGTGCCTCTCGAAATGGAGGTCGAGCGTGCCATCGCAAGGGTAGCGGTGAGCTCGAAAATCGTTGCACGTACATGTTGCGTCTGACGCAAATCAGTGAAGGATGGCCACGCAATGGAAGCGAGCATAGCAAGCACGGCCGTGGTAATCACAACTTCCAACAGGCTGATTCCGGACTGATGAAGTAGCTTTTCCATTCGTTTGTGCTCCATGCGTGCAGCTTGAAGCGTCCAACAAGCGGACAGGCTCGACGATCAGAGCATTGCCAGGACTGGGGTGGGAAAAGCACGAACATCGCCGTCATCGGCTGTCGCTATACTATTCGGTCGATGTGAGGGCACTGCTCCATGACCGACCGTTTTCAGCTCGTATCCCCGTACTCCCCAGCCGGCGATCAGCCGGCAGCCATTGACAAGTTGGTGGCCAATTTCGAGGCCGGCCTGGCCAAGCAGACCCTGTTGGGCGTGACTGGCTCGGGTAAGACCTACACCATCGCCAACGTGATCGAGCAGGTACAGAAGCCGACCCTGGTGATGGCGCCGAACAAGACGTTGGCGGCGCAGTTGTACGGCGAGTTCAAGTCGTTCTTTCCGAATAACGCGGTGGAGTACTTCGTCAGCTACTACGACTACTACCAGCCCGAGGCCTATGTGCCGTCGTCGGATACCTTCATCGAGAAGGACAGTTCGATCAACGAGCACATCGAGCAGATGCGGTTGTCCGCCACCAAGACCTTGCTGTCGCGTCGCGATTCGTTGGTGGTGGCTACGGTCTCGGCGATCTACGGTCTGGGCGCGCCGGAAGACTATTTGTCGCTGCGCTTGATCCTGTCGGTGGGCGAGCACATCGATCAGCGCAAGTTGATCCGTCATCTCAGCGATCTGCAGTACACGCGCAACGAATTCGAGCTGACGCGCGGCGCGTTCCGCGTGCGTGGCGAGGTGCTCGATGTCTTCCCGGCCGAGTCGGACACCGAGGCATTGCGTATCGAGTTGTTCGACGGCGACATCGAGCAGCTGACCTTGTTCGATCCGCTCACCGGCGAAACATTGCGCAAGTTGCAGCGCTACACCGTGTATCCCAAGACGCATTACGCGACCACGCGCGAGCGCACGCTCAGTGCGGTGGATACGATCAAGGACGAGTTGAAGGAGCGATTGGAGCAGCTGTATTCGCAGAACAAGCTGGTCGAAGCGCAGCGCCTGGCGCAGCGCACCCAGTTCGACCTGGAAATGATGGCCGAGGTCGGCTTCTGCAACGGTATCGAAAACTACTCGCGGCATCTCACCGGCAAGGCGCCTGGCGAGCCGCCGCCGACCTTGTTCGACTACCTGCCGCCTGATGCGCTGCTGGTCATCGACGAGTCGCATGTGACCATTCCGCAGATCGGCGCGATGTACAAAGGCGATCGTTCGCGCAAGGAAACGCTGGTGGAATTCGGCTTCCGTCTTCCGTCCGCGTTGGATAACCGGCCGCTGCGTTTCGAAGAGTGGGAGGCGCGTTCGCCACGCAGCATCTATGTCTCGGCCACACCAGGTCCGTATGAGCTGCGCGAGTCTGCAGGCGAGATCACCGAGCTGGTGGTGCGCCCGACCGGCCTGATCGACCCGGTGGTCGAGATCCGCCCGGTCGGCACGCAGGTCGACGACTTGATGTCCGAGATCCATGAGCGCATCAAGCTCGGCGATCGCGTGTTGGTGACCACGCTAACCAAGCGCATGTCCGAGAACCTCACCGAATACCTGGGCGAGCACGGCATTCGCGTGCGCTACCTGCATTCGGACATCGATACTGTTGAGCGGGTTGAGATCATCCGCGATCTGCGCCTTGGCAAATTCGACGTGCTGGTCGGCATCAATCTGCTGCGCGAAGGTCTGGACATGCCGGAAGTGTCGCTGGTGGCGATCCTGGATGCCGACAAGGAGGGCTTCCTGCGTTCGACTGGTTCGTTGATCCAGACGATCGGGCGCGCCGCGCGCAACCTGCGTGGCAAGGCAATCCTGTATGCCGACAAGATGACGCGTTCGATGCAGGCGGCGATCGACGAAACCGACCGTCGTCGCGAGAAGCAGGTCGAGTACAACCTCGAACATGGCATCACGCCGAAATCCGTGCAGCGCCCGATCTCCGACATCATGGAAGGCGCGCGCGAGGATGCCGCCGAGAAGAAAGCCGGCAAAGGTCGTTCGAAGTCACGTCAGATCGCCGAAGACACTGTCGACTACCGCGCGATGGGGCCGGCCCAGATCGCCGGCAAGCTCAAGAGCCTGGAGCAGAAGATGTACCAGCACGCCAAGGATCTGGAGTTCGAGGCCGCAGCGCAGATTCGCGACCAGATCCAGAAATTGAAGGCGGCGAGCCTGGCGTAGGGCGGGGCAGGGTGCTCACGTGCAGGGAGGGCTTGTGGCCCGCGAAACCCTGCGCTAGAATGCGCGCCCTGCACAGCGCAATGCTGACGCAGGAAACGGGCGGTTAGCTCAGCGGTAGAGCACTACCTTGACATGGTAGGGGTCACAGGTTCGAACCCTGTACCGCCCACCACTCCAAGTCCGGATACACGGCGACTTGAGTGGTTTGAACACGATCATCTTGCTGTTATCCCAATATAGCCATTGGCACGCTTCGTGTGCATAGGCTGGTCTGCGGATCTGTCAGCGTTGTTGAAACCGCTTTCTCCATCACACGTCTTGCTTTAGCATCGCTTCCGCGCTGACGAAAGGAAGGCTGGCAATGGACGAGTATCAGCACACCGTGCTGACCAGAGGGGGATACCGTGTGGTGGCAATCACCCGGGAAGAAATCTACGCGCCTGACACGGTGGTGGCATATGCCGTTGTGACAGACGCCGGCACCCGGATAACGCCGGATCTCTCCCTGGATCAAGCCAGGGTCTGGATCGACTCGCTGGTCGAGAGCGAAAGCGGCGGGCGCAAGTCAGATCTGATCGATCACAAGCCGGTTGCCCGTCGCTAGACGGCCGTCGAGATGTAAGCCTAAGGAGTAGGGTCGCGTGTCCAAAGCTAAAATAATTGCAATCGCCACTGCGGTGACGTTGCTCGTTGGATATGCCCTGTCCGGGTATCTGACATTGCTGCTGTTGCGACTCGATACCGGGTTGTATTCCTGGGACACCTACTACCGCTACGTCAGCGCATTGGGGTTGCCGGAAGTGGCGCCTTACGCGACCAAGATCAAGATGTCGGGTGTCCTCGGTTTTGGTCTGCCGGGGATCGTCTGGGCCATTACGGTTGTGGTTGTGCTCAAGCCAAAGCCACGTGCGCTGCATGGTGACGCGCGCTTTGCCGGAGCCGCAGATCTTTCCAAGCACGGGTTGTTCAAGCCGAGTGGTAATGGAATTGTCGTCGGCAAGTTCAACGGCAAGCTGGTGCGACTAAGCGGGCAGCAATTCGTGATCCTTGCCGCGCCCACGCGCTCCGGCAAGGGCGTTGGTGTGGTCATCCCCAATCTGCTCGAATATCAGGAATCGATCGTTGTCCTGGACATCAAGCAGGAAAACTTCGATCTGACCAGTGGCTGGCGCGCCAGTCAGGGGCATGAGGTCTTCCTGTTCAATCCGTTCGCTGAAGATCGCCGAACGCATCGCTGGAACCCGCTGACCTACGTCTCCAATGATCCGGCGTTCCGCGTCTCGGATCTGATGAGCATTGCGGCGATGTTGTATCCGGACGGGTCGGACGACCAGAAGTTCTGGGTCAGCCAGGCGCGCAACGCGTTCATGGCGTTCGCGCTGTACCTGTTCGAAAACCAGGATGAGGAACTGTCACTTGGCTTCCCTGGTGGCGCAGGTGCGCCCACGCTCGGTGGCATTTATCGGCTGTCGTCCGGAGATGGCACAGACCTGAAGAAATATCTGAAGTCGCTCTCCGAGCGCAGATTCCTTAGCAGCAACGCACGCTCGGCGTTTGCCAACATGCTGTCACAGGCCGATGAGACCTTTGCATCGATCATGGGCACCTTGAAAGAGCCGCTCAACGCATGGATCAACCCCGTATTGGATGCGGCAACCAGTGCTGACGACTTCATGCTGACCGATCTTCGCAAGAAGAAGATGACCATCTACATCGGCATCCAGCCCAACAAGCTGGCCGAGAGCAGGCTCATCATCAACCTGCTCTTCAGCCAGATCATCAACCTCAACACGCGGGAGCTTCCGAAGTCCAATCCGGAGCTGAAGTACCAGTGCTTGTTGTTGATGGACGAATTCACCTCGATCGGCAAAGTGGACATCATCGCGACCGCGGTCGCGTACATGGCGGGGTACAACCTCAGACTGTTGCCGATCATCCAGAGCATGGCGCAGTTGGATGCGACATACGGCAAGGATCTATCGCGAACGATCATCACCAACCACGCATTGCAGATCCTGTACGCGCCGCGCGAGCAGCAGGACGCGAACGACTACTCGGAGATGCTGGGTTACACGACGATCAAGAAGAAAAACATCACCCGGGGCCGAGAGACGACCCGTAGTGTTTCCGAAGAGCGGCGTGCACTGATGCTTCCCCAGGAGCTCAAGGCAATGGGCAACGAGAAAGAAGTGTTCCTGTATGAAGGTATTCCGCATCCTGTGAAGTGCGACAAGATCCGCTACTACGAAGATCGTTACTTCACCGCGCGACTGCTGCCCAAGACGGGCGTGAAAACGCTTTCCATTAGAGTGTGATATCCATCACGTTTTGGGTGCATATGTGGATGGGTAATTCTTGACTCATGTGTCCGTTAAGGGCAAAGTTACCCGAAATTCTTGCATTGTTGATTTTTTGTTAAGGGGCGGCGCCGGACGGGGTCGTATAGGAGTAAGGCTATGGATGGTTCTTCTGTGTGCTCATCTTCGTCTACGCGTATGCGCTGCACTGCTTCGCCCGCTTGGGCGGGTCATGTGCGCCTCGCGTTTCCAACCGGTTTCTCAGAGCCCTCATAGCTCCGCCACTGTTAGGTGCGCGGGGCCGCAGTGCTGTCCATCATCAAGCCCGAAATTTCCTGAGTTGGAGAAGTCAGAGTGAATCCGATGTATGTGTCCAAGCTGTCATTGGTGTTAGCGGCTGCCATGTTGGCTGGCGCCTGCGCGACCAAGCCTGCTCCTGACTTTGGCGGGCGCTGGAAGCACGTCAATCACTTTGACGAGGCCCCGACCGAAATTCCGCTCTACACCTCCTACACGTATCAGGCCACGCCGATGGATGGCACGCTGAAGACGATGCTTGAGCGTTGGGCCGCAGACTCCAACATGCAGTTGTCCTACAACTTGCCGTCGGACTACACCCTGATCGCACCAGTTTCGAATATCAGCACCACCAGCGTGCAGCAGGCCGCCACTGAGCTCAGTGCTGTGTACGCGGCGCAAGGAGTCTCGGTATCAGTGTCTGCCAACAAGCTGCTCGTGCAGCCCGTAGCGGTATCAACCGGATCCAAGCTTTAAGGACGCGTCGACTGATGCGATGCACCTGTGGCATCACATTTACAAGGACGTCCATGCCTCCCAGATGCCCGCAACCCATCGCGGCAACAGTTTCAGGCCTGACAAGGCCCCACGGTGACGGATCTAGACATGTTGCGTAAGAAGGTCAGTGAGAAAGATGGATCTGCCCAAGTCGGTGCAGCCGTCCAGAAGGCGGTTAATTACGAGGTGAGCATCGCTGATCTTGCGCGCCGCAGTGAAAAGCGTGCGTGGATTGTGGCGACCTTGTCGATGGTCGTGACGGTCATGACTGCGGGCGGCTATTACTACATGTTGCCGTTGAAGGAGAAAGTGCCCTATCTGGTCATGGCAGACGCCTATTCGGGTACAAGCACTATCGCCAAGCTTGAAGCGAATTTTGGTGGGCGGACGATTACTACGAGTGAGGCCTTGGCGCGCAGCAATATCGCACGCTTCATCATTGCCCGCGAATCGTTCGACTTGTCGATCATCGGTCAACGTGACTGGAATACCGTGTCAGCAATGGGCACGACAAATGTTGTGAACGAATATCGTGCATTGCATTCATCAAACAATCCGCTACGGCCGCTGAATACATACGGCAAGCTTCGTGCAGTTCGCGTCAATATCCTGAGTATCACGCTGATTGGTGGGAAAGGCCAGCCTTACAAAGGTGCGACAGTGCGCTTCCAGCGAACCGTATATGACAAGAATTCAACGCTCTCCACGCTGCTCGATAACAAAATTGCGACCATGGGATTCGTCTATCAGGACAATCTGGAGATGAGTGATAGCCTGCGTGTCGAAAATCCCCTTGGATTTCGGGTGACAGATTATCGGGTTGATAACGACTACTCCTCGCTGCCAGCAGCGCCTGCGGCTGGTGCCGTCATCAACGCGCAACCTCAAGCAGCTGCACAGCAGCCTGGCACGGGCGTTGTCGATCCGAATGCGGCAAATGTCTCTGGTGCAGTCCCGCAAGGCGGCGTTCCGCTCCAGCAAGGAGCCTTGCCGCAGGGTGGCGTGCCGCAACAGCAAGCACAGCCAGCGTTTCCCGATCAGATGCAGCCACCGGGTCAGCCTGCGATTCAATCCCAAGGGACGCCGAATAATGTCAATGGAGCAAGCGGTCGATGAAACTCTTTAATCGGTACAGGGCTGCGTTATTTTCAGCACTGCCACTTGCACTATGTGCTTTTTCAGCAGCGGCGCAGGTGGTTCAGGAATACGAATATGCGCCTGATCGTATCTATCAGGTGCGTACGGGTCTGGGGATTACCACTCAGGTCGAGCTAAGCCCGAATGAAAAAATCCTGGACTACAGCACCGGGTTCACTGGTGGCTGGGAACTCACTCGGCGTGAGAATGTATTTTATCTGAAACCCAAAAACGTCGACGTCGACACGAACATGATGATTCGTACGGCGACGCATTCCTACATTCTTGAGCTTAAGGTGGTTGCAACAGATTGGCAGCGCCTTGAGCAGGCGAAGCAGGCGGGTGTTCAATACAAGGTTGTGTTTACCTACCCGAAAGACACGAGCTTCAATAACGTGGAAGATGCAGACACATCGAAGAAAGGTCCACTGTTGAACGCAAAGATCCTAAAGGATCGTCGTTACTACTATGATTATGATTACTCCACGCGTACCAAGAAATCCTGGTTGATTCCAAGCCGGGTGTACGATGATGGCAAGTTCACTTACATCAACATGGATTTGACGCGGTTTCCGACTGGGAATTTCCCGGCGGTATTCGCTCGAGAGAAAGAACACGCCGAGGATTTTCTCGTCAATACGACGGTGGAAGGCAACACCCTGATTGTGCATGGGACCTATCCTTTCCTGGTGGTTCGCCACGGCGATAACGTCCTCGGTCTGCGAAGGAACAAGCAAAAGTGAACTCGAATATTCCAAACAGCCCAGATGATCGCTCCCCGGCAAACCGCGGGGAAGAACCGCGAAACGGCGAGTACGATGAGCGCAACAACCCGTACTTTGCACGTCAACAGGCAGTTGCCACGCCTGACCTGGATGCTAATGAGCCGGTGCTGCGCTCCAGCGACATCAAGCGGCTGAATCGTAAGGCGCTCGTGTTTCTGGCTGCCATTGCTGCTCTGCTGATTCTCGTTATCTTCTGGCTAGCAACGCAAAGTGGGGACGATTCGGCACCGCCGAAGCCGCGAGCTGAGACTGTTGTGGCGCCTGCGCTACCGCAAAATATGACTGCGCCCGTCGAAGAGGCACCCGTGCCTCTCGCGCAGCAGCCGAGTCTGCCGCCACTGCCGCCGATGCCCACTGTTGATAGCGAAGAGGCCGGTTCTGCGCCGGAACGTCAGCGCGGTCCTACATTGTTGGAGCGCCGAATCCTCGCCGAATCCGCTGCGAATGGCGCAGGCATGCCCGGTCAACCTGGTCCGCCAGCTGCACCTGGAGAGGAAGACACTGCTGTCACACTGGCAAAGCCGATTAGCAACCCGGACGGATTGTTGGTGCGTGGTACGTACATTCGCTGCATTCTTGAGACCCGGATCATTTCCGATTTCGGTGGCTATACATCTTGCATCGTGACTGAGCCGGTGTACTCCATCAACGGGCATAACCTGCTGCTGCCGAAGGGTTCCAAGATGCTTGGTCAGTATGGCGCCGGAGAGCCAACGACACGGCGCCTGCAGGTGGTCTGGGATCGGGTTACCACGCCGACCGGGCTGGATGTCACGCTCGTGGGGCCTGGTATTGATACGTTGGGCAGCGCTGGCCATCCAGGCAACTACAACGCCCATTGGGGCAACAAGATTGCATCGGCGCTGTTCATCAGTCTGCTGAGCGATGCCTTCAAATATGCGGCTGCCGAATATGGTCCAGAAACGACCACGATCGGTGTCGGCAGCGGGATCGTCACTCAGCAGCCTTTTGAAAGTAATACCGCCCGCAGCATGCAGCAGCTTGCCGAGCAGGCTGTTGAAAAGTCTGGGCGCCGTCCGGCAACCTTGACGATCAATCAGGGCACCGTGTTGAACGTTTATGTTGCCAAGGACGTCGATTTCTCGGCGGTCCTGCCGAAGTGAATGACATGGCTGCCATGACGATCGATGATTCCCCGACAGCGCGCATTTCGAACGACTTCCTGGATTACCAGTACTCAGTGTTGGGAATCCTGGATTACCTGAATTCGCCTGACGTGACCGAAATTTGCATCAATCGTCCGGGTGAGTTGTATCTTGAGACCATTCATGGGTGGCAGCGGGTTGATGTGCCGTCCCTCACCTACGATCGGGCTCGGCAGTTTTGTACGGCGGTCGTCAACGAGAGCAATACCGGACAACGTATTACTGACGCTGACCCGGTGGTGTCACTGACTTTTCCGACCGGGCAGCGCGCGCAGTTCGTGATGCCGCCGGCATGTGATGCCGGCAAGGTATCCATCACTATCCGGCTTCCTTCCAAGCACACCAAGTCGCTGGAGCAGTACAAACACGACGGTTTCTTCGACGAGGTGCTGGAACAGTCTGCGGATGTCAGCGATCATGATCAGGAGTTGCTGGAGTTACGACGCAAGCGTGACTATGCCGAGTTCTTCAAAAAGTGCGTGTTGTACAAGAAGAACGTCGTCGTTGCTGGAGCGACCGGCAGCGGCAAGACCACCTTCATGAAGGCGTTGGTCAATCATATTCCGAACCAAGAGCGCCTGGTGACCATCGAGGACGCTAGAGAGCTGTTCATCAGTCAGCCTAATTCCGTGCACCTGCTGTACTCGAAGGGCGGGCAGAGCGCCAGCAACGTGACTGCCAAGAGTTGCATGGAGGCGTGCCTGCGCATGAAGCCGGATCGCATCATCCTGGCCGAGTTGCGCGGTGATGAGTCGTTCTACTTCATCCGTAACTGCGCTTCGGGACATCCGGGTTCCATCACCAGTTGCCACGCCGGTAGTGTCGAGCAGACCTGGGACCAGTTGGCCTTGATGGTGAAAGCATCCAGCGAAGGCTCTGGTCTGGAGTTCGAGGTGATCAAGCGTTTGCTGAGAATGACCATCGACATCGTGGTTCATATCAAGGCGCACGCGGGACGGCGGTTCATCACAGGCATCGACTTCGATCCTCTGAGAACCTTGCGCGGCGGTTGAGAGGTAAATTTTTTCGTTGGGGCTGGTTTGGTTTTGCAAGGAGTAATGACATGTTGCCTGGCATGGAACTGATGGGGTGCACTGGACTTGCTGTTCCTGGCGAGGTAATGCAGCACGTTGTCCGTGTCGAGTCGTCGCGCAATCCGTATGCCATCGGTGTGGTTGGCGGGCGCTTGGTGCGTGAGCCACGGGGGTTGGCTGAGGCAGTCGCCACTGCCAAGATGCTGGAGCAGAAGGGCTATAACTTCTCCCTGGGGCTAGGCCAAGTCAATCGCTACAACCTGCAGAAGTACGGGCTGACCAGTTACGAGATGGCATTCGACAAATGCCCCAATCTTGTCGCTGCTTCAAGGATTTTAGCGGAGTGCCATTCGCGTTCAGGCGCTAATTGGGGCAAGTCGTTCAGCTGTTACTACTCCGGCAACTTCGAGACCGGTTTCAAACATGGTTATGTCCAAAAGATCTATGCATCCATTCGTCAGTCGGTAGCATCCTCTGGACCCGAGCCCATTGCGGTCGTGCCGACCCGCCAGGTGCAGTTGCGGCCTGCCAATCCGCTCAAGCAGGCGGCCGCCGAATTGGCAGATGCGATCGTCGCGCGTCGTATTCAGGATCTATCCGGGGCGGGCAACACGGTGGCTTCACCGTCTGGGCCTATGCTATCGGCACCGTCAGCACCTTACTCTCTGCCGAGCCGGGCCACCCCTGTGGCTCCTGCGGCGGAGAACGAGTTGTATGTGATAAAGCCGACAGGCCAGGGGCGTGGGGTGGCGTTGCCCGCCGTCGCACCTCAGGCCTCGACGCAGACTGATCTACCCGCAAATCCCGTCTCAATGCCGCGTGCACCACAGGCGGCTCCGCAAGTAGATAGCGCATTTGTTTTTTAGGATGGAAAATCGCCAAGGATATGGCTGCTGGACCCCCTCTGTTCCCAAGGAGTTAGACATGAAGTTTGAAATCGACAAGAAGACAATGACAGATGCCAAGATGGTTGGCACTCAGGCACTGAAAGCACTGGTGTTCATTTCGCTGCTGATGGTGGCTGGTGGTGCAGCGGCAGGCAGCAATGATCTTGCGGAGACTGACACCCGCGTCTGTGGCTTTCTGAACAATGTAACCAAGTTGCTGAATATGGGTTCGATCGCCGTGGTTACCATTGCGGTCATCGTGGCTGGTTACCAGATTGCCTTTGCACACAAACGCATCTCTGAGGTTTCCCCGATTCTCATCGGTGGTGTGTTGATCGGCGCGGCTGGTCAGATCGCCAACATGATTCTGCAAAACAATGGCTCGGATGCAGGCGACTGCTCCACGATCACAAGTTCGTTGATGCAGGTCGCTCAGTACTATGCATAAAGACGTGCTCTTCCGCGGCTGCACTCGTCCGGCAATGTTTTTGGGGGTGCCGTACATTCCCTTCTTCATTGGTGCGGGCGGTGGCTTGCTGTTGGGAATGTACATCAATCTTTGGTATCTGCTGACGATTCCCGTCATCATCTTTGGCATGCAGCAAATGGCCAAACGGGACGAAATGATCTTCAGGTTGCTTGGATTACGTTGGCTATTCCGAATGCGTGCTCGCAACCTCCAGCGGTATTCCGGAATGTGGGTATTCACTCCTAACGAATACCGTAAGGGTCCCCCGGGTAAATCGCGATGAGCACGTGAATCGTTTAACCAGCCCCACGCGTGCAGCTCGCGTGGGGTTGGCGTTTTAGATCGTAATTCTTGGTGTGATGCTCCCTTCTTAAATCGGTAAGACCATGTTCAGTCCAGACAGTCCGATCGGCGAATTTGTTTCCATTTCGACACATGTCGCACCATCCGTCGTCAAGACGACTGGTGGCGACTATCTGTTGATCTGGCATCTGGCTGGCTTGCCCTTCGTTGGGCGTGACGAGTTCGAACTCGAACAGCGGCACAACACGTTTAATCGGTTGTTGCAAACCTTGCGTGCACCGGATTTCGCCAATATCGCGTTCTGGGTTCACGACGTTCGCCGTCGTCGTAGGATCGGTACCGACGGGCGCTTCAAGCAATCGTTCAATCAGGCGCTGTCCGACGAGTATTACGCGGCGCTATCCTCGCAAAAAATCATGCAAAACGAGTTATACTTCAGCATGATCTATCGTCCTGTCGTTACCGGACGACGTCTGGTCGAAAAGTCTGTCAATCCAGACAAGATAAGGGCTGAGGAAGAGCAGGCCATCTCCAAGATCATCGAGTTAGCCACGAACGTTGAAGCGGTGCTGAAGGATTATTCGCCTTACCGTCTTGGCATGTATGAAGCCAAGAATGGTGTCGTGTTTTCCGAGACACTGGAGTTTCTCGGCTACTTGCTCAACCGAATCGACGAGCCTGTCCCGGTGCTGCAGGCGCCGGTGCCGGCGTATCTGCCTGTCAGCAAGCACATGTTCGCCAACAAGACCGGCGATTTTGTCATTCGCACGCCGGATGGCATCAATCATTTCGGTGCGATCCTCAACGTCAAGGAATATGCGGACGGAACCTATCCCGGCATTCTCAATGGCCTGAAGTATCTTGATTTCGAATACGTGATGACGCATTCGTTCAGCCCGGTCGGGCGCCACGATGCCTTGAAGGTGTTAGAACGCACTAAGGGAATGATGATTTCGTCGGGCGACAAGTCGTCCAGCCAGATCCGCGACCTGGACCTAGCGATGGACGACGTGGCCTCCGGCAACTTCGTATTGGGCGAATATCACTTTACCTTGGCGGTCTATGCCGACAGTCAGGAGAAGTTGGCCAGGCAGATCGCCACGACACGCGCCGAATTGTCCAATGCCGGTTTCGTGTCCTCCAAGGAAGATCTGGCGATCGCCTCGTCGTTCTACGCACAGCTGCCGGGCAACTGGCGCTTCCGCACGCGCATCGCCAACCTGAGTTCGCTCAATTTCCTTGGACTGTCGCCGCTGCATAATTTTGCCCAGGGCAAGCAGCACAACAATCCCTGGGGCGATTGCGTCACCACCTTGCAGACCACCAATGGTCAGCCGTATTACTTCAATTTCCACGCCACCCACCCGGCCGAAAACTCCCTGGGCGAGAAGGCGATCGGCAATACCATGGTGATCGGCAAGTCCGGTACCGGCAAGACGGCGCTGATCAACTTCCTGCTGAGCCAGGTACAGAAGTTCGATCCGATCCCGACCATTTTCTTCTTCGACAAGGACCGCGGCGCGGAGATCTTCGTGCGCGCCTGCGGCGGCAATTATCTGGCGCTGGAAAATGGCGTGCCGACCGGCTTCAATCCGTTCCAGTGCGAGCGCAATGAGGCCAACACGCAGTTCCTGGCCGAGCTGATCAAGGTGTTGGGCGGCAAGACGGAGTACAGCTCGCGCGAGGAGGAAGACATCTACCGCGCGGTGGAAGGCATGCTGGACACGCCGATGCATCTGCGCAGCATGAGCAACTTCCGCAAGAGCCTGCCCAATATGGGCGACGACGGCCTGTATGCGCGCCTGCGTCGTTGGACCGCCGGCAATTCGCTGGGCTGGGTGTTCGATAACCCGGTGGACACCATCGACCTGACGCGCGCATCGATCATCGGCTTCGACTACACCGACGTGATCGACAACGCGGAAGTGCGCGTGCCTGTGATCAACTATCTGCTGCATCGCCTGGAGGCGCTGATCGACGGGCGTCCGCTGATCTACGTGATGGACGAATTCTGGAAAATCCTCGATGGCAAGGGTGGCCTGAAGGAGTTCGCCAAGAACAAGCAGAAGACCATCCGTAAACAGAACGGCCTGGGCATCTTCGCCACGCAGAGCCCGGAAGACGCCCTGGCCAGCGACATCGCTGCGGCGCTGATCGAGCAGACCGCCACGATGGTGCTGCTGCCCAACCCCAACGCCAGTCGCGACGATTACATGGAAGGACTCAAGCTCACCGATGCCGAATACCAGGTGGTCGTCTCGCTCGATGAGCGCTCGCGCTGCTTCCTTGTCAAGCAAGGCCATGCCTCTGCGGTGTGCCAGCTCAACCTGCGTGGGATGGACGACGCACTGTCGGTCATTTCGTCCTCGACCGACAACATCGAGATCATGCATGAAATCCTGGCCGGCAAGGCCAGCAAGTTGGGCGTCACCGTCGATCAGCTGACGCCGGAGCAGTGGCTGAGCGATTTCTATGCCAACCGCAAGGGGTCGGGTAAGCGCAAAGCCGTCAAAGACAAGGAGGCCGAAGATGCGTAGTCCTCATCATCGGCAGCACACTTTCCACGCATCAACTTCATCTGTGTCAGGAGGCAAAAACACCATGGCAACCAAGTTCAGGCATTTTTCTCGCGTGTTCACGGGACTGGTGCTGCTCTGCATGGCCGGAGCCGCCAGTGCGCAGTGGGAAGTGGAAGACAAGAAGTTGAATGAGAAGGTGGAGCAGATTCGCAAGAACCAGACCATCAAAAATGGCGATGGTAAGGAATCCAGTGGCAAAGAGGTCGAGAAGCCAAAGGTGACTCTGCCGAAGCTTGCCGACGACTTCGGTGTGAGCGCGTGCTCTTCGTCCACCTCCGGGACGCCCGTCTCAAGTGTGCAAAAGCAGGTCTGCGAGATGACCCAACGCACACGCAATGCGCAGTACAACTACATGCTGGCGATGAACGAGATCACCGCCAAGCGTCTGGAGCGCCTACGCACGATCGAGGAAGAGCGCAAGAAGATCGGCGATCAGAAGATCGGCGAGCTAGAGAGCAACACCAACAAGCTGCTCGCCCTGAAGGCGATGATGGATATTGACCGTCAGCAGATGGAGTCGGCGATGTTCGCCTACGACCAGCGCATCGCGTATCTGACGGACAAACAGACGGGAGCGGCATTGGCGGCGATGAGCGGCACCAAGCCGCCCGATCCCGAGGGCGAGTCCTCCTGGTGGTCTCAGATTACCGGCGATTTGATGAGCCTTGGTAAGACGGCCGTTGCGGGTTTGGCAATGAAAGGTGCGTTTGAGACCATCAGGAGCAAGGAGCCTGATGGCTACAAGCCCCTGATGATCGATAAGGATTGATACGCAAACACTGTGGTGGAAACGTGTATTGCAATGGACTCAGTATCGGGCAGCAGTTGCCCCACGGCGTAGCCGTCTCAGTGGATGTGGTGACTTATGAATATCAGTGATTTCCTAACGAACATCGCTAACTACGAATTTTTTCGTCTCATCAACGACTACCTTCGCGACGAAATTTCCATCTTCCAGTGGGAATTGTTGCAGCGAACGACGGCTTGGGTGGGGATGGTGTCCCTAACAGTGTTGACGCTGTGGATCTTCATCCAGGGCTACCGCATCGTCACCGGCCAGTCGCGCGAAGCGGCGATGGGCTTGGTGGTCACGGCGTTGCGCGCCGCGCTGATCATTGGGTTGGCAACGAGCATGGCCAAGGGCTCGCCCCAGCTGTATTGGACCCTGACCGACGGCATCAGTTCAGCGATTACCAAGACAGTCACAGGTGACTCCGATAGCCCCTACAAGTCGATCGACCAAAACCTGATGCTGATGCAGATGGCGTTGGCCGGGTTGGATCAGATCAAGACCGGCGGCGATAAAGAAAGCGAAGACGCCAAGAACCGGGCGCGCTGGTTCACTGGGATCGGCATGGCAGGCCCTGGAGTGGTTGCAGGCTCGATGCTGCTGCTGAACAAGCTGGCGATGGCGCTGGTGGTAGGCTTTGGACCTCTGTTCATCCTGTGCCTGCTGTTCCAGGCCACGAAGTCGTTGTTCAGCAAATGGCTGCTATACGGATTAGGCACCATGTTTTCATTGTCTGTGCTGACCTTTACCGTAAGCTTGGCGACCAAGGTGGTTGGAGCGGTGGGTGTGGCGTTTCTTGCGAAGTGGGCGGTCAGCGGCGGTAATGGTGAAGGCATTAGCAGCATGGCGTTGCAGCAGGGAGGAGTGGGCTTGGTGTTGACTACCTTGATACTTACCGCACCACCGATGGCGGCGGCGTTCTTCCAAGGCACGCTGGGCCAGTTTGCCCCGTATTCGGCGATTGGCTCGCTGGGTTCGTCCGATGCGGCGTCTAATGCCAATAGGCAGGGGCCGAATGCCCAGATGCCTCCGCCGGTTAGAGATTCTGGAGATACCGCTGTTCGTAATAAGGAAGGAGCTACCCCCACCATGCATAGAGAGTCGTCTTCACCTTCAGAACCAAGCTCTGGTAGCCGTGGCCTGGCACAGAAATAGATTTAACTATTTAGGTGATGCCAATGAATCGTTTAATTTCGATAATTGCTATTTCAGCCTGTCTTGCAGCTCCTCTGGTCGCATCTGGACAGACTAGATGCCCCATTGGCACTCAGATGGGCAGCATGCAGTGCATTCCGGACACCCCTGAAATGAATGGAACGCAAACACCTAGTTCGGCACCAACAGGCGAATGGATTAAGACATGGGGGGCGATCGCCAACTCAAGTAGTACTGGAGAGGCTGGGAGTGCCGTTGGTAAACTGTCTGAAGAAGAGGCGGAGAGAGCCGCTCTCCGCCAATGTGCTGTCGGTGGAGCCCGCGATTGTAAAGTTCAATTGACTTATAAAAATCAGTGTTCTGCTCTAGTGTCTTCAGATTCCGAAAGTTTTTTTCAAGCTTCTCCGACTGAGATTCGTGCAACCAGTCTGGCGAAAAAAAGCTGCAAAGCAAGCAATAGCGGTTCATGTAAAGTTGTTTATTCCGAGTGCACGAAGCCGATATTTATTAATAATTAATCCCTGAAGAAATTAGAAATTCAATTTTTATAGTTTATTTGTTTATTTGGTGGTTTGTGCTGATGGAATTTATTGTGGAGTGAGGTGGTGGTGGGTTTAACTCCTGTAAATTAATGCATTTCGTTTTTCGGATCCGATAATTAATAAATATTTATTTACATCGAAGGGGTTTTCTATGATGGGGCGTGCGCTAGCAAGAGTCGTGGTGAGGGCGCTATATTTAGCTTGCGTCGCCTCTATCACAGCGTGCAGTGCGGGCAATGCTCCGTCTGCAGAGGCTGATGGAGCGAAATTATCCGCCCAAGATCAAACTGGCAAAAAGCCTGAATCCTCGCCGCAAAAGGACTTGAAAATGCCATCTACTGTCAATGCCAAGCTCAACGATCAGGGCGAGATAAACGCAGATATCAGTGGCATTGCTGTTTCAATCAAGGCGCAGGGCTGTAGCGAAGATAGTCCAGGGATCATGCTATGTAACCGTTCGCCGGTCGTGGAGGTGACATTCCCCGGAGCCAAGCCGATTGCACTGGAGCCTGAGGCATTGTACGTGGATAGTAATTCCACGTTCTATCATGGTCCGCTAGACGACACCTACAAAAAAAACCGCCACTCAATCATTCTGGCCGATATCAATGGCGATGGGTACGAAGATGTAGTGGTGTGGTCTGGAAAAGAGGGTAATTATGGTGGTCCCTCTTACAGTGTCTATCTTTTCGATGCTGCGCAGAAAAGCCTTGTTTTCAATCAGTCGCTATCCGATATTACGGTAATGGCCAACGGCTTATTCTCTGTGAAAGGAAATATGCTGACGTCTACTTCTGGTGATGGATGTTGCATCCACGTCTTCGATACCTACGAGCTTAAGAATAACGAGGTAGTGCTGATAGAGCGGTTAACCGAAGACACGAATGATCCGGCCAATCCGAAGAAAAAGATTGAGCGGCTTCAAGGCGGTGAAATGAAGGAGGTGTCCAATTAGGAAGTGATTGGTAATTGGTAGTGAGTACATGCAACGCATCTTCGGGTCGGCAATGCCGATAGATGCAACAACAAATTCTAATGATATGCACGTACGGAGAATACTATGAGCGATGGACGTGGTCGGAGCACCGAAGGCTTTGGTGTGGATCGGGAGTCTTCTGTTAGGTTGATCGTCAAAACCGCTCTTGAGAACGGTGTGACAGATCCAAAGCAAATATCGTACATGTGGCGACGGCTCAACATGAGACGCGTAATTTTCAGGCGCCTGAAGAAGATTTCGGACGCAGCCAAGCGCGCAAGCTTGGATATAGCGGCGGCGAGGAGTTCTATGGCCGTGGTTACGTACATCTTACCCACGACTACAACTATGCGAAGTTCGATAAGTTGCTAGGCCTTAACGGTGAAATGGTCCGCAACCCGGACATGGCCAAGCAACCGGAAATCGCTGCAAAGGTTCTAGTTGTAGGTATGCGTGACGGCTTGTTTACAGGCAAGCCTCTTGATCGCTACATCGATAATGATAGCCACGACGTCTACAACGCGCGACGCGTTGTCAACGGAGTTACTCCTAGCAAACCCTGGAGCGTGAAGGCAGCCAAGGAATGCGAGGAGTATGCGGGCAATTGGGAACGTCGCGTTCCCGATTTGATAGAAAGCGTCAAGCGCGATGGTGTCGACCTTAAGCACAGCGTGACGTCTGGTTCGACATCCCATCAAGTTTCGAAGTCCAATGATGGCAAGCTCGAAGAAGGCGAGCGCGGCGAGCAAGTGAAGCAGTTGCAAGGCCAACTTGCGCAACTCGGTGCCGTTGGTCGCGATGGCAAACACTTGAAGCCTGACGGCGACTTCGGCGGCAACACCAAGCACGCGGTCGAGCAATTCCAGCGCGAGCACGGGTTGCAGATAGACGGCGTCGCAGGTCAACAGACTCAGGCCGCTTTGGCCAAGGTGTTGACCCAGGCGACACCCAAGCAAGCTGAGCACACTCCCGCTCCTGCTGCGCCGGCACAGGCAGCATCCAGCCCCTTGTTGTCTGACCCGCGCCATCCCGACAACGCGATGTACAACGGCGCAGTGAGCAAGCTTGAAGCGCTGGGTGAACGTGGCGGTTTTGCCAACCGTAAAGAACTCGAGCAGGCAGCCGGGCAAATCGTGTTCGAGTCCAAGGTCAGCGGTCTCCAGCGCATCGACCATGTGGTGCCCAATAAGAGCGGCGACGGCTTCTTCGCAGTGCAAGGCGAAATGACAGACCCGGCAATGCAGCGGGTTTTTGTGGATCGCAACCAAGCGCAGAATCAGCCGTTGGAAAACAGCAGCCGGCAAGCGGCCGAGGAAAGCCAGCGTCAGGCCACCCAAGTGCAGACCCAGGAAACTGCTTCGCGCTCGATGTCCATGTAAGTCGTGCGTGTTGGTCGCTGCGCTTCAGTAATCTGGTAAATCGCCAAGGCGGTCAGGAAGTCCGCCTTGGCTCTATTTCCTGCGACCTGCGCTACGAGATCGCGATTTTTCATTGGGAGTTGTTGCAGCGGACCGCTACTTGGCTCGGTATGGTGATGCTGACGCTTTGGATTTTTATCCAGGGCTACCGCATCGTGACTGGTCAATCGCGCGAGGCGGCGATGGGCCTGGTAGTGACGGCACTGCGGGCAGCATTGATTATAGGATTGGCCACGAGCATGGCCAAAGGCTCTCCGCAGTTGTACTGGACGCTGACCGACGGGATCAGTTCGGCGATCACGCAGACGGTGACGGGAGACTCTGAGAGTCCCTATGAGGCGATCGACAAGAACCTGATGTTGATGCAGATGACGTTGGCAGGTCTGGATCAGATCAAGACGGGCGGCGACGAAGAAAGCCAGGATTCCAAGAATCGCGCACGTTGGGTTACGGCATCGGCATGGCCGGCCCCGGGGTGGTGGCAGGCTCAATGCTGCTGTTGAACAAGCTTGCGATGGCGATGGTGGTGGGGTTTGGCCCGCTGTTCATCCTGTGCCTGTTGTTCCAGGCGACCAAGTCGCTGTTCAGCAAATGGCTGCTATATGGACTAGGCACCATGTTTTCATTGTCTGTGCTGACCTTTACCGTAAGCTTGGCGACCAAGGTGGTTGGAGCGGTGGGTGTGGCGTTTCTTGCGAAGTGGGCGGTCAGCGGCGGCAATGGTGAAGGCATCAGCAGCATGGCGTTGCAGCAGGGAGGAGTGGGCTTGGTGTTGACTACCTTGATACTTACCGCACCACCGATGGCTGCGGCGTTTTTCCAAGGCACGCTGGGCCAGTTTGCCCCGTATTCGGCGATTGGCTCGCTGGGTTCGTCCGATGCGGCGTCTAATGCCAATAGGCAGGGGCCGAATGCCCAGATGCCTCCGCCGGCTAGAGATTCCGTTAACACCACGGGTCAAACAGTAAATGCAACCCCTAGGTCGATACAATCCGAAAATTCGCAGCCTCAAGAAACAGCCGCAGGAGCTCGTGGGATTGCACAGAAGTAATTAACACTTTAGGTGGTTGCTATGATTCGTTTCTCGATATATTCACTCGCTCTGCTCGGTTTAGCTTTTTCTCATGTTGCTTTGGGGCAAACTCGATGCCCCATTGGTACTCAGATGGGAAGTATGCAGTGCATTCCCGACACGCCTGAGATGCGGGGAGTAGAGGGCACTCCTGCGCCCACAGGTGAATGGGTCAAAACCTGGGGGCGATTGCTATGTCGAAATCCACCGGGGATGTAGGTACTACTAAAGGGAAATTATCTCAAGGTGACGCGAAGAGTTCAGCTGTTCAACAATGTTCTAACAATGGTGCCAAGGACTGCAAAGTGACCTTGGTTTATCGAAATCAATGCGCCGCTCTAGCTGCCTCGCAAGTCAGCACTTTTTTTCAGGCGTCCGCTAGCAAGGAGGCCGCAATTGCTCAAGTAGTTGGGATATGCGAGCGTAGCGGAGGGGGGGCATGTAAAGTCATTTTTTCAGAATGTTCAGATCCGTTTTTCAAGAAATATTAATTAAATAGCCGGGTGTGGATTAGATTTTTATTTAACCTGGTATCTTTATTTGACCTTGCCCCTGATCTGGTTATGGTATATATCATAAATATAATGATGTATGACTCCACTTTGAGTGGTGTTAAAGGTTTTAATTTTTCGAGCGATCGCCCTGGTGGGAAACGAGAGTGGGATATGATTTTTGAATCTATTCAGAGCGCGCCGGCTTTCACATTTTGGACCCGCAGAATTTTAAATTTGTTTTATACTTCAATTTTTCTTCTCTGTTCATGTGGGCAGGAGTCGGCATTAGAAACTGGTGTCAATCCTGTCGTGCAGCAGCAAATTTCCTCGAACGGAACTAGTCGTGAAGATGTAAGCGAAGTAAAGCGTAAACAGAAAGCACTCGCTGACGAACAAGATAAGTTGCTTGAAAATGCGCTCGATAGTAATACTCAAAATAAGCGGGGGGAGCTTGCAAAATCTGTCCAGCTTCGACCGTCCTACGGTCAGTGCATAGAAAAATCAGAAGCTGTCCATCCTTCGATGATGAGCTGTAATAGCGAAGAGTATCAGTATCAGGATGCTCGTCTTAATAAGGCTTATCAGCGTTTGATGGCTAAACTGACTGTGCAGGACAAGGCTGCACTAAAGCAAGCAGAGCGTGACTGGATTAAAGAGCGAGACATACTTTGCCAGTCGAATGAAGTTCTTGGTGGGGGGCAGGCTGAAGAGCTTGAGGATAGTTCATGCATGTTGAACGCAACAGCGAAGCGCGCAGATGAGTTGGAGAATCGCTGAAGCCGATAAGCTGTGATTCAAGGCGCTGTTGGAAATTAATTGGCCAACTACGAGGGTTCAATAATGGCAACTATGGATGGATGGCACTTGGGAATGACTTCCGCGCGACATGAAAGCGGCGGGCGAGGGGCTGCAACCATTTCTACTGGCAGAGGAGACCACGGCGGCGTTTCATATGGCGTCTACCAGCTATCTTTGAATTCTGGGACGTTGCGTGAGTATTTGGGTCAATCACGTTATGGGGCTGAATTCTCTGGGCTGACACCAGCAACCCCAGCGTTCAATGAAAAATGGACGAAACTCGCAAACTCGGATCCGGCTTTTGCCAGAGATCAGCACGATTTTATTGAAGTAAGTCACTATGGTGCGCAGGTTTCTTCTTTGAAGTCTAGCGGTATCGATTTAACTGGTCGTGGTCCCGCAGTTCAAGATGCTCTGTGGAGTACGTCTGTACAGTATAGAGCATTGACGCCGGCGATATTCAGAAAAGGTCTTGCCGAGAAGTTTGGCGACGACTACAAGTTGTCCGAGTTGTCAGATAAGCAAATCGTAGAAGCTGTGCAGGATTATAAATACTCACATACCGAGAGGCTTTTCAAAAGTTCTCCAACCCAATGGGACTCTTTGCGTAACCGTGCGCTTACTGAGAAAAAAGACCTCATTGAATTGGCGGAAGGCCGGCTACCCACGCAGCATTCGTCAAGTAAGCATCTTAGTGCGCCTTCAGCCAATGACGGCAAACTAGAACAAGGCGAGCGCGGCGAGCAGGTGAAGCATCTCCAAGGCCAGCTTGCTCAGCTTGGCGCCGTTGGTCGCGATGGCAAACCGCTGCACGCGGATGGTGATTTCGGCGGCAACACAAAATATGCGGTCGAGCAATTCCAGCGCGAGCACGGCTTGCAGATAGATGGCGTCGCAGGTCAGCAGACTCAGGCCGCTTTATCCAAGGCGTTGACCCAGGCGACACCCAAGCAACCAGAGCACACGGCCGCGCCTGCTGCGCCGGCACAGGCAGCATCCAGCCCCTTGTTGTCTGACCCTCGCCATCCCGACAACGCGATGTACAAAGGCGCAGTGAGCAAGCTCGAAGCGCTGGGGGAACGTGGCGGATTTGCCAACCGCAAAGAGCTTGAGCAGGCAGCCGGGCAAATCGTGTTCGAGTCCAAGGTCAGCGGTTTGCAACGCATCGACCATGTGGTGCCCAACAAAAGCGGCGACGGCTTCTTCGCAGTGCAGGGCGAGATGACCGACCCGGCAATGCAGCGGGTTTTTGTGGATCGCAACCAAGCGCAGAATCAGCCGTTGGAGCAAAGCAGCCGTCAGGCGGCCGAGGAAAGCCAGCGCCAAGTCCAGCAAAATGCGCACCAGGCGCAGCAACACGCCGAGACGCGCAGCGGCCCCAGCCTGTAAAGGTAGATAACGTTCGATGGATGGCCCTGGCATTGCCGGGGCCATTTTTTTGCGTGCAGGTGCGCCACGCATCCTCCTCTTCGACAAGGACCGCGGCGCGGAGATCTTCGTGCGTGCGTGCGGCGGCAATTATCTGGCGCTGGAAAATGGCGTGCCGACCGGCTTCAACCCGTTCCAGTGCGAGCGCAATGAAGCCAACACGCAGTTTCTCGCCGAATTGATCAAGGTGTTGGGCGGCAAGGCCGAGTACAGCGCCCGTGAGGAAGAAGACATCTACCGCGCGGTGGAAGGCATGCTGGATACGCCCATGCACCTGCGCAGCATGAGCAACTTCCGCAAGAGCCTGCCCAACATGGGCGACGACGGGTTGTATGCGCGCCTGCGCCGCTGGACTACTGGTAACTCGCTGGGCTGGGTGTTCGACAACCCGGTCGATACCATCGACCTGACGCGCGCCTCGATCATCGGCTTCGACTACACCGACGTGATCGACAACGCCGAAGTGCGGGTGCCGGTGATCAATTACCTGCTGCACCGCCTGGAAGCGTTGATCGACGGCCGGCCGCTGATCTACGTAATGGACGAGTTCTGGAAGATCCTCGATGGCAAGGGGGGGCTGAAGGAATTCGCCAAGAACAAGCAGAAGACCAT
The DNA here is from genome assembly GCF_040279205.1 of Xanthomonas hortorum. Classification (GTDB taxonomy): domain Bacteria; phylum Pseudomonadota; class Gammaproteobacteria; order Xanthomonadales; family Xanthomonadaceae; genus Xanthomonas; species Xanthomonas hortorum_F. The sequence continues at coordinate 42,535 of NZ_JBEOLS010000022.1, read as the reverse complement.
CCGTAAACAGAACGGCCTGGGCATCTTCGCCACGCAAAGCCCGGAAGATGCATTGGCCAGCGATATCGCTGCGGCGCTGATCGAACAGACCGCCACGATGGTGCTGCTGCCCAACCCCAACGCCAGTCGCGACGATTACATCGAAGGCCTCAAGCTGACCGATGCTGAGTACCAGGTAGTGGTCTCGCTGGACGAGCGCTCGCGCTGCTTCCTGGTCAAGCAAGGCCATGCCTCGGCGGTGTGCCAGCTCAACCTGCGCGGGATGGACGATGCGCTGTCGGTGATTTCGTCCTCGACCGACAACATCGAGATCATGCATCAGATCCTGGCCGGCAAGGCCAGCAAGCTTGGCGTCACCGTCGATCAGCTGACGCCGGAGCAGTGGCTGGAAGACTTCTATGCCAACCGCAAGGGCTCTGGGAAGCGCAAGTCTGTCAAGGACAAGGAGGTCGAAGATGCGTAACTCCAACATTCATCAAGGAATTCACCCGGCAACATATCCATCTGTATCACAGGAGGCGAAGAACACCATGACAACCAAGTTCAGACATTTTTCTTGGGTAGTGACGGGACTGGTGCTGCTCTGCATGGCGGGCGCGGCCTGTGCGCAGTGGGAGGTGGTCGATAAGACGTTGAACGAAAAAGCCGAAGCAATTCGCAAGAACCAGACCATTAAGAATGGCGATGGTAAAGAATCCAGCGGCAAGGAAGTGGAAAAGCCCAAGGAAAAGATCGAAAAGATTCCCGACGACCAGGGTGTTGCGGCGTGTGCGGCCTCAACGAAGGGAACGCCTGTGGCCGACTCGCAGAAAGAATCGTGCGAGTTGATTCAGCGCACGCTGAACTCGCAGTACAACTACGTGGTGGCCATGTACGAGATCAGTACCAAGCGCCTTGAACGCTTGCGCACGATCGAGGAAGAGCGCAAGAAGATCGGCGACCAGAAGATCGGTGAGTTGGAGAGCAACACCAACAAGCTGCTGGCGCTGAAGGCGATGATGGATATTGACTGTCAGCCTCCCGTAAAATTGTTCCAGCCATAACTATAGGTCTCCGACATCCTGCCACGCGCCCGCCGGCCCCGTGCCGCAACGCGCAACGCCGGGCTGATTGGTTTACCATTCGCCTCCAAGACCCCTTGCGAGAAGGTGGCCCGCGCCCCGCGCCGGCCCAGCGTGCGACATGAGCACTACCACCGCCCACTGCTGATTCCGGCCGCGCCAGTTCGCACGGCGCCCGCACGGCGTTCTTTCTGCATCACCTCTCGCCGCATCCCTATCCGAGCCTGTCCCGCAGTGGGCAGATCTCCCTTGCAGCCGTCGCGCTGCAGCCAGCACAGACCTCATTCTTGCCCATGATCAACATCACGCTCCCCGACGGCAGCCGCCGCGAATTCGAATCCCCCGTCTCGGTGATGCAGGTCGCCCAGTCGATCGGCGCCGGCCTGGCCAAGGCCACCATCGCCGGCCAGGTGGACGGCCAACTGGTCGATGCCAGTGACGTCATCGACCATGACGCCAGCTTGCGCATCATCACCGCCAAGGACGCCGAAGGCGTGGAGATCATCCGCCACTCCTGCGCGCATCTGGTCGGGCATGCGGTCAAGCAGCTGTACCCGGAGGTCAAGATGGTAATCGGCCCGGTCATCGCCGAAGGCTTCTATTACGACATCTACAGCGAACGCCCGTTCACGCCGGACGACATGGCCGCGATCGAGCAGCGCATGCAGGAATTGATCGCGCAGGACTACGAGGTGATCAAGAAAGTCACCCCGCGCGCCGAGGTGATCGAGCTGTTCGCGCAGCGCGGCGAGGAGTACAAGCTGCGCCTGATCGAGGACATGTCCGCCGACATTACCGCGATGGGCCTGTACTACCACCAGGAATACGTGGACATGTGCCGTGGCCCGCACGTGCCCAATACGCGCTTCCTCAAGGCGTTCAAGCTGACCCGCATTTCCGGCGCCTACTGGCGCGGCGATGCCAAGAACGAGCAGCTGCAGCGCATCTACGGCACCGCCTGGGCCGACAAGAAACAGCTGGACGCCTACATCCTGCGTATGGAAGAAGCCGACAAGCGCGACCATCGCCGCATCGGCAAACAGCAGGACCTGTTCCATCTGCAGGAAGAGGCGCCCGGCCTGGTGTTCTGGCATCCCAAGGGCTGGTCGCTGTGGCAGGTGGTCGAGCAATACATGCGCAAGGTCTATCGCGACAGCGGCTACGGCGAAGTACGTTGCCCGCAGATCCTGGACGTGTCGCTATGGCAGAAATCCGGCCACTGGGACAACTACCAGGACGCGATGTTCTTCACCGAGTCGGAGAAGCGCACCTATGCGGTCAAGCCGATGAACTGCCCTGGCCACGTGCAGGTGTTCAATCAGGGCCTGCACAGCTACCGCGACCTGCCGATCCGCTACGGCGAGTTCGGTGCGTGCCACCGCAACGAGCCCTCCGGCGCGCTGCACGGCATCCTGCGCGTGCGCGGCTTCACCCAGGACGACGGGCACGTGTTCTGCCTGGAATCGCAGATCGAATCCGAAGTCACCGCCTTCCATCAGCAGGCCCTGGCGGTCTACACCGCGTTCGGCTTCGACGACATCGAGATCAAGATCGCGCTGCGTCCGGAAAAGCGCCTGGGCGACGACGTCACCTGGGACAAGGCCGAAGCAGCGCTGCGCAGCGCGCTGGGCGTGTGCGGGGTGGAGTGGCAGGAGCTGCCGGGCGAGGGCGCCTTCTACGGCCCCAAGATCGAATATCACCTCAAGGACGCCATTGGCCGCACCTGGCAGCTGGGCACCATGCAGGTCGATTTCATGATGCCCGGCCGCCTTGGCGCCGAGTACGTGGATGAGCACAGCCAGAAAAAGCATCCGGTCATGCTGCACCGGGCGATCGTCGGGTCGATGGAGCGTTTCATCGGCATTTTGATCGAACACCACGCCGGCGCCTTCCCCTCCTGGCTCGCCCCGGTCCAGGTCGTTGTCGCAAATATCACCGATGCCCAGGCAGACTATGTGGACTCGGTTCGGAAAACCCTTGCAAATCAAGGCTTCCGTGTAAACGCCGATTTGCGTAACGAGAAGATCGGATATAAGATTCGCGAGCATACGCTGCAACGCGTGCCCTATCTGCTCGTGGTCGGTGACCGCGAGAAGGAAAACGGCGCCGTCGCCGTGCGGACACGTTCGGGAGAAGACCTCGGGACCATGACGGTCTCGGCCTTCGTCGAGCGTCTGCAGGCAGAGCAGGCAGCGTGAGCCAACCCCGGCCGGTCTGGATGATCCGGATGCGCCGGTTCGATTCCCCTGGGAGATTGCAATATCAGTACCCCTGACAACAAACAGAACCGCAAGAACCAAGAAATCCGCGTGCCGCGCGTCCGCGTGATCGGCAGTGACGGAGAGATGGTCGGCGTGTTGTCGCGCGACGAAGCGCTCGCCAAGGCCGAGGAAGAAGGCCTGGATCTGGTCGAAATCCAGCCGCAGGCCGATCCGCCGGTCTGCAAGATCATGGATTTCGGCAAGTTCAAGTTCGAGCAGCAAAAAAAGGCCAACGAGGCCAAGAAGAAGACCAAGCAGGTTGAGATCAAGGAACTCAAGTTCCGTCCGGTCACGGACGAGGGCGACTACCAGATCAAGCTGCGCAACATGCGTCGCTTCCTGGAAGAGGGCGACAAGGTCAAGGTCAACATCCGCTTCCGTGGCCGCGAAATGAGCCACCAGGAGCTGGGTCGCGAAATGGCGTCCCGGATCGAGGCCGATCTTGGCGACGACATCGTCATCGAGTCGCGTCCGCGCCTGGAAGGGCGGCAGATGGTCATGATGATCGCGCCCAAGAAGAAGATCTGATCCCGCGTTGCGGCCGGCCCCGGCGGGGTCGGTCGCAGTGCAGACAGCAGCGATTTGCAAGAATTCCCGGCAACGGGCATACTGCGCGGCCCGGTTTTACCGTGGCGCCGCGTAAGCGGTACAGGACCTGTCCGGATCGTGTTCGATCAAGGACTTACAAGCAGGCAAGGGCAAGGATGGAAAGCGTGGTCGCAAGACTGCCGCCCGGGTCAGTGACAAAACACCATCAAGGACATTGCAATGCCCAAGATCAAGACCAACCGGGCGGCGGCCAAGCGTTTCCGCAAGACCGCCTCCGGCAAGTACAAGTGCGGCCACGCAAACCGTAGCCATATCCTCACGAAGAAAGCGACCAAGCGGAAGCGCAACTTGCGGCAGACGAACCACGTCCGTCCCGAGGACGCAGGCCGTCTCGATCGTATGCTTCCCTATCTCTGAGGACTGAACCATGGCACGAGTAAAGCGTGGTGTGCAGGCGCGCCGCCGCCACAAGAAAATTCTGAATCTGGCGAAGGGCTACTACAACGCTCGTCGTAAGGTCTTCCGCGTTGCCAAGCAGGCGGTCATCAAGGCACAGCAGTACGCTTACATTGGCCGTAAGCAGAAGAAGCGCGTGTTCCGTGCGCTTTGGATCACCCGCATCAATGCGGCTGCCCGCATCAATGGTCTGAGCTACAGCCGTTTCATGAACGGCATGCTCAAGGCTGGTATTACCCTGGACCGCAAGGTACTGGCTGATATCGCCGTGCACGACGCCGCCGGCTTTGCCGCGCTGGCTGAGAAGGCAAAGGGCGCGCTGGCGGCGTAAATGCAGGTCCCTCGCAGGAGCCCGCACGTCGTTGGTGCGAGTCCTTCGCAAGAGCCCGCACATCCATGTGCGGACTGTTGAAGGGGTAGATCATCTCGAGCAGCCGCACACTCGTGTGCCTGCTTTTGGTGATGAAACGCAGATATGCAGGGGGAAGGGCGCGAGTCCTTCCCCTTTTGCGTTTTAAATAGCCGGCATCTCTAGATTTGGATGGTTGGCAAGAGTCATGTGGTAATGCGTTCCGGTGCATCCGGAAACACCGTTCGGCTGAGCAGTTGAGGCGCGAGTGCAATGAGTGAGATTCAATCCCTGACCGAGCGCGCGCTGGCCGATGTGGCCGCCGCAAAGACGCCGGACCAACTGGAAGCGCTGCGCGTTGCATTGCTGGGCAAGAGCGGCAGCATCACTGCCCAGCTCAAGCAGCTCGGCACGCTGCCAGCCGATCAGCGCAAGGCCGCTGGCGAAGCGATTAACCTGTCGCGCGACGCGCTGACCGCTGCGCTGTCCGAGCGCAAGCACACGCTGGAAAACGCCGCACTGGACGCACGTCTGGCCGGGGAGCGGATCGATGTCACCTTGCCGGGGCGCCGCAGCGAACGCGGTGGACTGCACCCGGTCACGCGCACGCTTGAGCGCATCGTCGAGATCTTTGCGCGCCTGGGCTATGAGTTGTCCGATGGTCCGGAGATCGAGGACGACTGGCACAACTTCGAAGCCCTGAACTTTCCGCCGCACCATCCGGCGCGCGCGATGCACGACACGTTCTATTTCGGCGATGGCCGCCTGTTGCGCACTCATACCTCCGGTGTGCAGGTGCGTTACATGGATGCACACAAGCCGCCGCTGCGCATGATCGCGGCCGGCAAGGTGTATCGCTCCGATTCGGACCAGACCCATTCGCCGATGTTCCATCAGGTCGAAGGCCTGCTGGTGGACGAGCATTCCAACTTCGCCGACCTCAAGGGCACCTTGTCCGAGTTCGTGCGTGCGTTCTTCGAGCGCGATTTCGAAATGCGCTTCCGCCCCAGCTATTTCCCGTTCGTGGAGCCGGGTGCGGAAGTGGATATCGCCTGGCAGCAGCCCGATGGCAGCACGCGTTGGTTGGAAGTGCTGGGCTGCGGCATGGTGCATCCGAACGTGCTGCGCAGCGTGGGCATCGACCCGGAGCGCTACACCGGCTTCGCGTTTGGCCTGGGCGTGGAGCGCTTTGCGATGCTGCGCTACGGCGTCAACGACCTGCGCGCGTTCTTCGAGAACGATGTGCGCTTCCTCAGGCAGTTCGCCTGACGGCGGGGATTGGGGATTTGGGATTGGGGATTCGCAACGGCGCCCCGGTCCGCCCCAGACTCCGTCGACGCGTTTTAGCTAATCCCCAATCCCGAATCCCCAATCCCGGCCCCTCATGAAATTCTCTGAAAATTGGCTGCGCAGCCACGTTCCCATCCAGGCGAGCCGCGACGAGCTTGCCGCGACGCTGACGGCGATCGGTCTGGAGGTCGAAGAGGTCACGCCGTTGGGTGAGGCCCTGGGTCAGGTGGTGGTGGCGCGCATCGTCGAGGCGGTGCGTCACCCGGAGGCCGATCGTCTGCAGGTCTGCAGCGTCGATGCAGGGCAGGGCGAGTTGCTGCAGATCGTGTGTGGCGCGCCCAATGCGCGTGCCGGTCTGGTGGCGCCGTTGGCGCTGGTCGGTGCGCAGATCGGTGCGCTGACCATCACCGCGACCAAGCTGCGCGGTGTGGCGTCTAACGGCATGTTGTGTTCGGCCAAGGAGCTGGGTCTGGACAGCGACGCGTCCGGCCTGTTCGAGCTGCCGGACGATGCGCCAGTGGGTCAGGCCTTAGCCGAGTATCTGGGGCTGCCAGATGCCAGCATCGAGATCAAGCTCACGCCCAATCGCGCCGATTGCTTCAGCGTGCGTGGCATCGCCTTCGATGTGGCCGCAGCCTGCGCCAGCGAAGTGGTGGCCTTCGATGCGGGCGCGGTGGCGCCGGTGTCGACGCGTACCTTGTCGGTGGAGCTGGAGGCCGGCAACGAGGCGCCGCGTTACTGCGGTCGCGTGATCGAAGGCATCGACCCGGCGGCAAAAACGCCGGTGTGGTTGGCCGAGCGCCTGCGTCGCTGTGGCGTGCGGCCGGTGTCGCTGCTGGTGGATATCACCCAGTACGTGATGCTGGAGCTCGGCCAGCCGATGCATGCGTTCGACCTGGACACGCTGCAGGGGCCGATCGGTGTGCGGCGTTCGCGCAGTGGCGAGCAGCTCGCGCTGTTGGATGGGCGTCAGGTCACCTTGGACGATAGCTTTCTGACCATCACCGATGCAGGCCGGCCGGTTGCGCTGGCCGGTCTGATGGGTGGTTTGGAGACGCGCGTCACCGAGGCCACGCGCAACGTATTTCTGGAATCGGCGTATTTCGATCCGGCCGCGATCATGGGACGTGGCCGCAAGCTCGGGTTGCATACCGATGCCGGTCATCGCTTCGAGCGTGGTGTGGATCCGGCGTTGCCGCCACAGGCGATCGAAGTGGCGACGCGGCTGGTGCTGGAGCTGGCCGGTGGGACGCCGGGCCCGGTCGTACATGCGCAATTGCCGCAGCATCTGCCGCAGCCTGCGCGCATCCTGCTGCGGCGTGCGCGGATCGCGCGCGTGCTGGGCATCCAGATCGACGATGCCGAGGTTGTGCGCATTCTCACTGCGCTCGGCATGCATCTAGATGCGGTGGCCGAAGGTTGGCAGGTGATGGCGCCGAGCCGTCGCTTCGACATCGCCATCGAAGAAGATCTGATCGAAGAGCTGGCGCGTATCCACGGCTATGACCGTGTGCCGACCACGCTGCCCGGTGGCGCAAGCCGGATCGCGATGCCGAGCGAAACCCAGCTGGACGAACTCAGCGTGCGTCGCCAGCTGGTGGCGCGCGAGCTGCAGGAAACCATCAATTACGCTTTTGTCGATGCGAACCTGTTGGAGCGCTGGCAGCTGACCGATGGCCTGGTGCCGCTGGCGAATCCGCTCAGTGCGGAACTTGCAATCATGCGTCCGCGCTTGTTGCCGGGTCTGGTGGCGACGCTGGGCCGCAACGCCGCCCGCCAGGCCGGGCGGGTGCGCCTGTTCGAGCTGGGCAAGGTATTCACAGCGTCTGCCGAGACCGGTGCCGCGCCGCAGGAAGCGCAGCACGTCGCCGCAGCAGTCTGTGGCGATGCCTTGGCGCTGCAGTGGGGCGAGTCTGCACGCAAAGTGGATTTCCACGATCTGAAGGGCGATCTGGTGGCGCTGGCTGCGGCCAGTGGCGCGGTGCTGGATTTCCAGCCTTCCACGCAGGCATTCGGGCATCCGGGTCGGTCGGCCGATATCCATCGCGATGGCGTGCGCATCGGCTGGATCGGGCAGGTGCATCCGCGTCTGGCCAAGCACTTGGAGATTGACGTGGACGTGATCGCGTTCGAGCTGCAGCTGGCGCCGCTGGTGCAGCGTGCGCTGCCGCGTGCCGGCGAGCTGTCGCGGTTCCCCTCGGTGCGTCGCGATCTGGCCTTCCTGGTGCCGGAAGAGGTGAGCTGGGCGGCGTTGTCTGCCAGTGTGCGCACCACGGTTGGCCCGTTGTTGCGCGAGGTGCAGCTGTTCGATCGCTATGTCGGGCAGGGGGTCGAGCCAGGTTTCAAGAGTCTGGCTATGGGCTTGATTTTGCAGGATAACTCGCGCACTCTCACCGACCGGGACGTCGACGCAGTCGTTGCCGATGTGGTGGCCGTGATCGAGCGCGAGCACCGCGCCCGGATTCGGAGTTGAGGCGGTAACCAGGGGATTGGCATGGCATTGACGAAAGCGGAGATGGCCGAACGTCTGTTCGACGAGGTCGGTCTGAACAAGCGCGAGGCAAAGGAATTTGTCGACGCCTTCTTCGATGTGCTGCGCGATGCGCTGGAGCAGGGCCGTCAGGTGAAGTTGTCCGGTTTCGGCAACTTCGATCTGCGGCGCAAGAATCAACGGCCCGGTCGCAATCCCAAGACTGGCGAGGAAATTCCGATTTCGGCCCGCACGGTGGTGACCTTCCGTCCGGGCCAGAAGCTCAAGGAGCGGGTGGAGGCTTATGCTGGATCCGGGCAGTAATCGCGAGCTACCGCCGATCCCGGCCAAGCGCTACTTCACCATCGGCGAGGTCAGCGAGTTGTGCGATGTCAAACCGCATGTGCTGCGCTATTGGGAAACCGAATTTCCGAGCCTGGAGCCGGTCAAGCGGCGCGGCAACCGGCGCTACTACCAGCGCCATGACGTGCTGATGGTGCGGCAGATCCGCGGCCTGCTGTACGAACAGGGCTACACCATCGGTGGCGCACGTCTGCGCCTGGAAGGCAATGGCGCCAAGAGCGAGTCGGCGTTGAGCAACCAGATCATCAAGCAGGTGCGCATGGAGCTGGAAGAAGTGTTGCAGCTGCTGCGCCGCTAGGAAATTGTGTCGCAAAGCCGCTATAATCGCAGGCCGTCCTCGCGACGGGGTGCAGCATCTTCGGGGTATAGCGCAGCCTGGTAGCGCACTAGTCTGGGGGACTAGTGGTCGTCGGTTCAAATCCGGCTACCCCGACCAAACACAAAGCCCATGTCTTCACTGACATGGGCTTTTTTGTTGCATCGCAGCATGTGGATTCGGGCTTCGGGGAAAGGCGCTGCATATGCAGAACGGCATAGTGCGCTGCAGCAGGAAAAGGGCCGAAGAGCCCGCTTTACACGGTCCCGCCTGCTGTGGACCTGGATCACAGAGCGGTGCTAAGTATCCGAAAATCCTCCAAATCATTAGCGCGTGATTAGTAACTGGATCACGTTTTTTTAACGTCACAACGACGAACTTGAATCAATAGGCCAACGCCGTCAAAAAAATGGCGTGCAGCGTCTTGCGATGTTTTCTTTCTATGCCATAGTGCAGTGCAACACGTCACACCTGTCGTGATCCCGATGTCATACGGGATGAATTTCTCTGTCGTACGTTCGTGCTGGCGTGTTGGCCGGTTGAATGCTGCGCGGGTTCCTGTCCCACCAATCAAGGCAGCCAGCTACACGCATGAAAAGACTGATCGAACGATTCTGCCAAGGCCTCAGCCTGGCGTTGATCTGCTCGATGACACTGGGCGCTTGCAGCACCGGTCCGAAGATGGCGGACTCTCTGCCGCTCCCGGATCCGCTTGCGATGTCCGCAGTGCAGCCAGAGTATCGACTGGCGCCGGGCGACTTGCTGTTGGTCAAGGTATTTCAAGTCGATGATCTGGAGCGGCAGGTCCGCATCGATCAGAACGGCCATATCTCGCTGCCACTGATCGGCGATGTCAAGGCCACCGGCCTGGGCGTCGGCGAGCTGGAAAAACTGGTCGCAGAACGCTACGCCGCCGGATATCTGCAACAGCCGCAAGTGTCGGTGTTCGTGGAGGAATCCAACGGCCGCCGGGTCACGGTCACTGGTGCGGTGGACGCGCCCGGGATTTACCCGGTGATCGGCTCCAACCTGACCTTGCAGCAAGCGATTGCGCAGGCAAAGGGTGTCAGTACGGTGGCCAGTCGCGGCAATGTCATTGTCTTCCGCATCGTCAATGGGCAAAAAATGATCGCTAGATTCGACCTGACCGAGATCGAGAAGGGTGCCAATCCCGACCCCGAGATCTACGGCGGCGACATCGTTGTGGTGTATCGCTCGGACGCACGCATCTGGCTGCGCACCATGCTTGAACTGACCCCCTTGGTAATGGTGTGGCGCGCTTACCGATGAGTATGAATTCCGAAAATCGTTCCTCTTCTTCTCATCGTCACGGCCATCTCGAGCTGGCGGATGTGGGTTTGCTCGACTACTGGCGTGCGCTGGTCTCGCAGCGCTGGTTGATCATCGGGGTCACGCTGTTCGCAGTGCTGCTGGCCTTCGGCATCACGCTGTTGATGCCGGAGAAGTACCGCGCCACCAGCACGCTGCAGATCGAGCGTGATTCGCTCAACGTGGTGAACGTCGACAATCTGATGCCGGTGGAATCGCCGCAGGATCGCGATTTCTACCAGACCCAGTACCAGTTGCTGCAGAGCCGTTCGTTGGCGCGTGCAGTGATCCGCGAAGCCAAGCTGGATCAGGAGCCGGCGTTCAAGGCGCAGGTCGACGAGGCACTGGAGAAGGCTGCGGCCAAGAATCCGGAAGCCGGCAAGTCGGTCGATTCGCGCCAGGCGATCGTCGAGCGCACCTTGACCGACACTCTGCTGGCCGGATTGGTGGTCGAGCCGATCCTCAATTCGCGCCTGGTCTACGTCAACTACGACTCGCCGGACCCGGTGCTGGCCGCCAAGATCGCCAATACCTATACCAAGGTCTTCATCGTCAGCACGCAAGAGCGGCGGATGAACGCGTCCTCGTTCGCGACCAAGTTCCTGTCCGAACGTCTGGAGCAGTTGCGCGGCAAGGTCGAAGATTCGGAAAAGACACTGGTCGCGTATTCGACCGACGAGCAGATCGTGTCGATGGGCGATGACAAGCCATCGCTTGCGGCGCAGAACCTGGGCGATCTCAACGCGATGCTTGCCTCTGCACAGGACACGCGCATCAAGGCCGAGGCGGCATGGCGTCAGGTCAGCACCGGCGACAGCATGTCGTTGCCGCAGGTGCTGGGCAATCCGTTGATCCAGAGCCTGCGCGGTGAGCAGATCCGCTTGAACACCGAGTACCAGCAGAAGCTGTCGACTTTCAAGCCGGATTACCCGGAAATGCAGCGGCTGAAGGCGCAGATCGAAGAGTCGCGCCGTCAGATCAATGGCGAGGTCATCAATATCCGTCAATCGTTGAAGGCCGCCTACGACGCGTCGGTTCAGCAGGAGCGTTTGCTCAACGAGCGCATCGCCGGTCTGCGTAATAACGAGCTGGATCTGCAGAGTCGCAGCATCCAGTACAACATGCTCAAGCGCGACGTCGATACCAACCGTCAGCTCTACGATGCGCTCCTGCAGCGCTATAAAGAGATCGGTGTTGCGAGCAACGTGGGCGCCAACAACGTGACCATCGTCGATACCGCAGACGTGCCTACGTCGAAGACTTCACCGAAACTCAAATTGAACCTCGCCTTAGGCTTCATCTTTGGCGTATTCCTTGGTGTGGCTGTGGCCCTCGTGCGCTACTTCCTGCGAGGCAATGGGCCAGAGACCCGGTTGAACTGACATCGTGATGTTGCAAAACGGTGGTTAATTTAAGTGACAACTGATTCAGCGTGGAAAAAGTCGGATCCCGTAAGTTTCGAGATCCCTCGTTTGAAAGTTTGTCTCTGTTGAAACAAAGGGCTGTCGTGCGATCTGGGGTCGGTAGGTATTACCGCGGTGATCGTTCGACGGAGATGATTGAAAGCTCGCGTGCGTTTCGTATGTTCCCCCGCATGCGCCGTATCGAGTTTGGAGGACATCCCCATGCTTTTGGCAGACTTGAGTAGCGCGACCTACACCACATCCTCGCCGCGATTGTTGTCCAAGTATTCGGCTGCAGCCGACCTGGTTCTGCGCGTCTTCGACCTGACCATGGTCGTGGTCTCCGGACTGATTGCGTATCGCATCGTGTTCGGCTCCTGGGTGCCGGCGGCGCCGTATCGGGTCGCGATCGCCACCACCTTGCTGTATTCGGTGATCTGCTTTGCGCTGTTTCCGCTGTATCGCAGCTGGCGCGGTCGCGGGTTGTTGAGCGAGTTGTTGGTCCTGGGTGGTGCGTTCGGTGGTGTGTTCGCGTTGTTCGCGGTGCACGCGCTGATCGTGCAGGTGGGCGAGCAGGTGTCGCGCGGCTGGATCGGCCTATGGTTCGTGGGCGGTCTGGCTTCGCTGGTGGCGGCACGCACGGTACTGCGCGGCTTCCTGAACCATTTGCGTACGCAAGGCGTGGATGTGCAGCGTGTGGTGGTGGTGGGTCTGCGCCATCCGGTGATGAAGATCAATCACTACCTCAGCCGCAATCCCTGGGTGGGCATGAATCTGGTCGGCTACTTTCGTACGCCGTACGACATCGCCGTGACCGAGCAGCGGCAGTCGTTGCCGTGCCTGGGCGACCCGGACGCGTTGATCGAGTATCTGAAGGACAACCAGGTCGAGCAGGTATGGATCTCGCTGCCGCTGGGCGAGCGCGATCACATCAAGCAGTTGCTGCAGCGTCTGGATCGTTATCCGATCAACGTGAAGCTGGTGCCGGATCTGTTCGACTTCGGTCTGTTGAATCAGTCTGGCGAGCAGATCGGCAATGTGCCGGTGATCAATCTGCGTCAGGGCGGTGTGGATCGCGACAATTACTTCGTGGTCGCCAAGGCGCTGCAGGACAAGATCCTGGCCGTGATCGCGCTGATGGGCCTGTGGCCGTTGATGGCGGCGATTGCGGTGGGCGTCAAGATGAGTTCGCCGGGCCCGGTGTTCTTCCGTCAGCGTCGTCACGGCCTGGGTGGTCGCGAGTTCTACATGTTCAAGTTCCGCTCGATGCGCGTGCATGACGACCACGGCACCACCATCCAGCAGGCGACCAAGAACGACACCCGCATCACGCGCTTCGGTTCGTTCCTGCGTCGCAGCAGCCTGGATGAGTTGCCGCAGATCTTCAACGTGCTGGGCGGCAGCATGTCGATCGTGGGCCCGCGTCCGCACGCCGCGCAGCACAACACGCACTACGAAAAGCTGATCAACCATTACATGCAGCGGCACTACGTTAAGCCGGGCATCACCGGTTGGGCGCAGGTGAACGGTTTCCGCGGCGAAACCCCGGAACTGCGCACGATGAAGAAGCGTATCCAGTACGACCTCGACTACATCCGTCGTTGGTCGCTGTGGCTGGATATCCGCATCATCGTGCTGACTGCGGTGCGTGTGTTCGGACAGAAGACCGCGTACTGATGATGGTGGGTAGTGTGCGACCTGGCGCATCCAGCGCCGCGGGCGGCTGCATCGCAGCCGCCCCTTTCAAGCAGGCGTCTGCATGCTGATCCAAATGAGCGAGGAGACCCGCGTTCGCTGGCATAACCTGCTGATCGAACTGACGCTGTTGGTCGGCGTGGGGTACAACCTGGTGCTGGCGCTGATCAACGCGAACGTGTTCACGGTGCGTCCGGTGATCACCTATGCAGTCGAGTTCATCATCTACGCCGCGTGCTTCCTGCTTGGCCTGGGTTCGATGAGCCGCAAGCGCATCGCGTTGATCATCAGCGGATTGGGGCTGATCGTCACCTTGATGTTCGTGCGCTTTTTGGTGAACTGGCAGATCGATCCCAAATTTTTCCGCGATGCCCTGGTGGTATTTGCGTTTGTCGTGCTGGGTTCGGCCTATACCGGGTCGGTGCCCAAGCTGTTCGTGCGCATGACGATCATCGTCTCGCTGGTTGCCGCCTTTGAGCTGGCGATGCCAAGCGCCTACGGCGATCTGGTCAATCCGAAGAGCTTCTTCGTCAATGCGCGTGGCATGAGCGCGGAAGGCTTCTGGAACGAAGACAGCAATCTGTTCGTCAGCGCCACGCGGCCGGGCGAACGTAACTTCCTGCCGGGCTCCAACCTGCCGCGCGCCTCCTCGATGTTCATCGAGCCGGTGACGATGGGCAATTACATCTGCTTCTTCACCGCAATCGTGTTGGTGTTCTGGCGTTGGATGCGGCCGTCGATGCTGATTCTATCGGTCGGCTTGATCGGTTTCATGATCGTTGCCTCCGATGGACGGCTCGCGGCGGGCACCTGTGTGCTGATGGTGTTGCTGTCGCCGCTATTGAAACGCCTGGATCAGCGACTGGCGTTCCTGGTGTTTCTGGTGGTGATCATGACCGCGTGGTTGCTGGTGTGGATCACCGGGATCACCGCCTATCAGGACAACACGATGGGGCGGATATTCTTCACCGTATATTCGATGAACAACCTGTCATTCGAGTCCTGGATGGGCCTGGATTTTGCGCAGGCGTATCGCTACTTCGACAGTGGTATTGCCTACTTCATCGCATCGCAGTCGATCGTCGGCGTGCTGGCGTTTCTGTTGTCCTATTCGTTCCTGCTGCTGATGCCGAGCAAGGAAGGGCAGCTGTTCAAGAATCTGGCGATCTTTGCGTTCGCGCTGAGTCTGCTGGTGTCCAACGGCTACTTTTCGATCAAGACATCGGCGCTGTGGTGGTTCGTGTGCGGCTGCATGTGGCACATGCTGCCGACCTGGTCTGCTGCAACGGCGGCTAAGGTGAGCAAGCAGGATCCAACCGCCGATGGCGGGCAGCTGCCATTGCCTGCGGGAGGGGCGCGATGACTCTGGCGGCGACGCAGGCACAGCAGCCGGTCTTGCCGACTGCCGGCGCACACGTCGCCACCCCGCAACGCGGTCGCGACTTGCGTATCGATGCCGCCAAGGCGATCGCGATTTTGCTGGTGGTGTTTTGCCACGCCAAGGGCGTGCCGCACGGCATGACCTTGTTCGCCTACAGCTTCCATGTGCCGCTGTTTTTTCTGGTCTCCGGCTGGCTGGCCTCCGGGTACGCCTCGCGCGCCACCGGGCTGTCGCAGACCGTCAGCAAGCAGGCGCGCAGCCTGTTGCTGCCGTACGTGGTGTTCTATCTGCTCGGCTATGCGTACTGGCTGCTGACGCGCAATATCGGCGAAAAAGCTGCGCGCTGGGGCAGTCACCCGTGGTGGGAGCCGATCGTGGCGATGTTCACCGGGATCGGCCCGGACCTGTACGTGCAGCCGCCGCTGTGGTTTCTGCCGGTGATGCTGGTCACGGTGGTTGGTTACGTGCTGCTGCGCCGCTGGCTGTCGCCGGTGGTGATTGCGCTGGCGTCGCTGGTCGTGGCCTGGTTCTGGATGCACTGGTTCCCGGCACAGGGTGTGCGGATTTTTTTCGGGCTGGATGTGCTACCGGTGTCGCTGTGCTTCTATGCACTTGGCGCCTTGCTGATCCACCTCTCGCCGCGCCTGCCGAAGTCGTTGGTTGGGAGCGTGCTTGCGACGGTAGTGCTGGCGATTGCGGTTGCCTGGCTGGCTGATGTCAACGGCCGGATCGACGTCAACATGCTGGAATTCGGCCGTAATCATGCGCTGTTTCTGCTGAGTGCATTGCTTGGGTCGCTGATGGTGATCTGCGCCGCGCGGTTGGTGCAAGGCTGGGCATGGGTGCAGTGGATCGGGCGCAATACGTTGTTGATCTTGTGCACGCACATGCTGGTGTTTTTTGTGCTTTCCGGTGTTGCAGCACTGGCTGGTGGATTCGGTGCCTCGCGTCCGGGGCTTGGCTGGGCGTTGTTCGTCACCATCTTCGCGTTGGCCGCATGCGTGCCGCTGCGCTGGTTCCTGATGCGTTTCGCGCCGTGGACATTGGGTGCCCGCCCGGTGGCGGCATGACCGGCACCGCGCCATGACGACCGCGCCGTATTCCACTGCAGCCAGGCATGACAGCTCGGGGGCCAGGGCCGCGCCAGCACCGGCGTTGACCCGCGATTGGCAGATCGATGCAGCAAAAGCGCTGGCCATCGTCCTGGTGGTGTTGGGGCATGCCAGCGGCATGCCGGCGGCCTACAAGCTGTTCGCCTATAGCTTTCACGTTCCGTTGTTTTTTGTGCTGTCCGGCTGGGTGGGCGAGCGCTTCGGCCGCCGTGCAATGACGGTAGCGACGATCAAGAAGTTGGCGCGCACGCTGCTCATTCCCTACCTTGCGTTCTTCTTGGTGGCCTACGCTTGCTGGATGTTGATGGGAGTGACCAGCCGCGCGTCGCATCCATCGCACAGCTTGCCGTGGTGGGACCCGTTTGCAGGTCTGTTCTGGGCCAACGGCGCAAGCCTGTATGTGCTTCCGGCGTTGTGGTTTTTGCCGGCGCTGTTTGTCACCACGCTCGCCTACATTGCATTGCGCGCGCGCTTGAGTACGACGGTGCTGGCTGCGACCTGCCTGCCGCTTGCATTGGCGTGGGCAGGCTGGTTCCCGTCGCTTCAGCTGCGGCTTCCGTTTGCGTTGGACGTGTTGCCGGTCGCGCTGTTCTTCATCGCCGTTGGCGGCTGGCTATCGCGCTACGCCGATGCGCTGCGATCGCTTGGCGCCATGGCGTGGGCATTGGCACTCCCGGTGCTGGCAGCAGCCTGGTGGTGGTTGGCAGCATGGAACGGGCAAGTGGATGTGAACAATCTGCAGTTCGGGCAGTCCGCTGCGGTGTTTTTGCTGGTCAGCCTGCTGGGCACGGCGATGACCTTGTGCGTTGCCTACTTCGTTCGGCAATGGCGTTGGCTGCAGTGGATTGGCGCCAACACCTTGCTGATTCTGTGCACGCATACGCTGGTGTTTCTGGTACTCACCAGTGTGGTGGCGCGCACCGGTGTGATCGCACCCAGCATGATCGGCACGCCAGCATGGGCGATGAGTTTGTGCACGGTGGCGATTGTTGCCAGTGTGCCGATGCGTGCAGTGTTGGTGCGCATTGCGCCGTGGATGTTGGGGTTGAAAGGTAAATGACGAGCTTCCAGAATCATCAGCCGTCGCAACACGCAGTTGCGCGTTGCGGGCACAGGAGATTGGCGTAATGAAAGTGGTGCATGTTGTCCGCCAATTCCATCCTTCGATCGGAGGCATGGAGGAAGTCGTTCTCAATGTGGCCCGTCAACATCAGGCCAACAGTGCCGATACGGTGGAGATCGTGACGTTGGACCGGGTGTTCACCGATCCAGGCGCGCAACTTGCTGCGCAGGAAACGCATCAGGGCCTGCCGATCCGGCGCATCGGTTACCGCGGTTCGTCGCGCTACCCGTTTGCGCCATCGGTGCTCGGTGCGATTCGCTCGGCGCATCTGGTGCATCTGCATGGCATCGATTTCTTCTACGACTATCTTGCGCTGACCAGGCCGCTGCATGGCAAGCCGATGGTGGTCTCCACGCATGGCGGGTTTTTCCATACCGCTTACGCCTCGCGGATGAAGCAGTTGTGGTTTCAGACGCTGACCCGCACTTCTGCGCTGGCGTATGCGCGGGTGATCGCTACCAGCGAGAACGATGGCGATCTGTTCGCCAAGGTGGTGTCGCCGGCACGCTTGCGGGTGATCGAGAACGGCGTTGACGTGGAGAAGTACGCAGGGCAGGGCGCAACAACGCCCGGGCGCACGATGCTGTATTTCGGGCGTTGGTCGGTGAACAAGGGGCTGATCGAAACCCTGGAGTTGCTCCAGGCCGCGCTCAAGCGCGACCCGCAGTGGCGGCTGATCATCGCCGGCCGCGAGTACGATTTGAACGAGGCCGATCTGCGCAAGGCGATCGCCGAGCGTGGCTTGCAGGACAAGGTGCAGCTGAGTATGTCGCCTTCGCAGGAACAGTTGCGGGCGTTGATGCACCAGGCACAGTTCTTCGTGTGCCTGTCGCGGCATGAGGGGTTCGGCATTGCGGCGGTCGAAGCGATGAGTGCGGGCCTGATTCCGATCCTCAGCGATATCCCGCCGTTCGTGCGTCTTGCCGGCGAGTCCGGTCAGGGCGTGATCGTCAATCGCGACAGGCTCGAGATAGCGGCCGATCAGGTGCAGGCGCTTGCGCTGCAGTCGGATGCGGATTTCAACACGCGTCGCGCCGCATCCATGGCGTATGTGAGCCGCTACGACTGGAAGCATGTGGTGGGGCGCTATATCGACGAATACCACACCGCGCTGGGCACGCGCCGCGCGCAGGAGGCGGTGCGATGAGTGCGCTTGCGTCTGCCTCGCTGACGCGTGCGGCCACGCAGCCGCAGGTCACCGTGCTGTTCTCCACCGAGAAGCCCAACGCCAACACCAATCCGTATCTGACTCAGCTCTACGCTTCGTTGCCGGATGCGGTGCAACCGCGCTTCTTCTCGATGCGCGATGCGTTGTTGTCGCGTTACGACGTACTGCATCTGCATTGGCCGGAGTATCTGCTGCGTCATCCGAGTGCTGCCGGCACGTTGGCCAAGCAGGTGTGTGCGGCGCTGTTGTTGCTCAAGCTGCAACTGACCGGCACGCCGGTGGTGCGTACCTTGCACAACCTGGCGCCGCACGAAGATCGCGGTTGGCGTGAGCGCAACCTGTTGCGGTGGATCGACCGTTTGACGCGTCGCTGGATCCGCATCAATGCGACCACGCCGCCGCGACCGCCATTCACCGACACCATCCTGCATGGCCATTACCGCGACTGGTTCGCGACCATGCAGCAGGGCAGTACGGTGCCGGGGCGGCTGCTGCACTTCGGTTTGATTCGTCCGTACAAGGGTGTGGAAACGCTGCTGGATGTGATGCGCGAAGTAGGCGATGCGCGCTTGAATCTACGCATCGTCGGCAACCCCGCCACGCCGCAGATGCGCACGCTGGTGGAGGATGCCTGCGCGCAGGATCCACGTGTCACCGCGCTGCTGGCCTATGTCGAAGAGCCGGTGTTGGCGCGCGAAGTCAGCCAGGCCGAGCTGGTGGTGTTGCCGTATCGGCAGATGCATAACTCCGGCACGCTGCTGCTGGCGTTGTCGCTGGCGCGCCCGGTGCTGGCACCGTGGAGCGAGTCGAATGCGGCCATTGCCGAGGAAGTCGGCCCGGGCTGGGTGTTTCTCTATGAAGGCGACTTCGATGCAGCGTTGCTGACCGGCATGCTGGACAAGGTACGCGCCGCGCCACGCGGCCCGGCACCGGATCTTTCGCAACGTGATTGGCCACGGATCGGGCAGTTGCACTACCGCACCTACCTGGAAGCGCTCGGCAAGGATGGAGACGCCGCGCTGTGACCGCAGAGATCCCAACGATGACATCCCCCACGCCGCCCCCACCACGCAGCCTCGGTTCGCGTGCCGCCGGTGGCGCAGCGGTGACCATGATCGGCCAGTCGGCCAAGATGGTCGTGCAGTTCGGCGGCATCATTCTGCTGGCGCGGTTGCTGACGCCTTACGACTACGGCTTGATGGCGATGGTCACCGCGATCGTCGGTGCTGCCGAGATCCTGCGCGATTTCGGTCTGTCCGCCGCTGCCGTGCAAGCCAAGCATGTGAGCCGCGAACAACGCGACAACCTGTTCTGGATCAACAGCGGTATCGGCTTGTCGCTATCGGTGGTGGTGTATGCCTCTGCCCACCTGATCGCCAATTTCTACAAAGAGCCGGCGCTGGTGATGATCTCGCAGGCGCTGGCGGTGACCTTCCTGATCAACGGCATGACCACGCAGTACCGCGCGCATCTGAGCCGTGGTCTGCGCTTCGGGCAGGTGGCGTTGAGTGATGTCGGTTCGCAGGTGCTGGGCTTGGTTGCAGCTGTTGCTGCGGCGTTGCTCGGTTGGGGTTATTGGGCGCTGGTGGTGCAGCAGGTGGTGCAAGCCAGCGTCAATTTCTTGATCGCCGCGAGTTGCTCGCGCTGGTTGCCGCGCGGCTACCAGCGTGCCGCGCCGATGCGCGATTTCATGAGCTTCGGCTGGAATCTGATGGCCGCGCAGTTGCTGGGATATGCCAGTCGCAATGTCGGCCAGGTCATCATCGGTTGGCGGACCGGCCCGGACGCACTGGGCCTGTACAACCGCGCCTTCCAATTGCTGATGATGCCGTTGAACCAGATCAACGCGCCGGCGACCAGCGTGGCGTTGCCGGTGTTGTCTCAGCTGCAGGACGACCGCGAACGCTTCAACGCTTTCCTGCTGCGTGGCCAGACAGTGATGGTGCATTTGATCTTTGCACTGTTCGCCTTTTCCTGTGCGCTGGCGATGCCGTTGATCGTGCTGGTGCTTGGCGAGCAGTGGCGCGATGCGGTGCCGTTGTTTCAGGTGTTGACCCTGGGCGGAATTTTCCAGACCGCGTCCTACGCCACCTATTGGGTCTTCCTGTCCAAGGGATTGATGCGCCAGCAGCTGATTTACTCGCTGGTCGGGCGCATCGTGCTGATTGGTTGCATCTTTGCCGGCTCGCGCTGGGGCGCGATGGGCGTGGCGATCGGCTATTCGTTCGGGCTGCTATTGATCTGGCCGTTGTCGCTGGTCTGGATTGGCAAGATTTCCGACGCGCCAGTGCGCTCGCTGTTCACCAACGCCTTGCGCCCGATGGTGGCCTACGGTGTGGCCGGTGGCTGCGCGTACTACGCCTCCGTCGTGGCCGGTGGCCCGTTGTGGCAGCAACTTGCCGCTGGTGCAGGGGCGATGGCAGTCGTCTGTCTGCTGGCTCTGGCGATCTGGCCGGCGTTCCGCCGCGATGTGCTGTCCATCGTCAACATCCGCAAATTACTGACCCAGGCCAAGGCACGCCGATGAGATCGACACTGTCCTCGCCTGCGTTTGTGCATGCTCTTTTCCACTCATCCATAGGACACGGCCCATGAGCGACACACCCGCCGCCGCTACCGGCATTGCCCGGCCTTGCTATCTGGTCTTGTCCGCACACGATTACCGTACGCCGCGTCGCGCCAATATTCACTTCATCACCGATCAACTGGCATTGCGCGGGACCACGCGATTTTTCTCGCTGCGCTATAGCAGGTTGTCGCGCATGAAGGGCGACATGCGCCTGCCGCTGGACGAAACGGCGAACACTGTCGTCTCGCACAAGGGGGTCGACTGCTATCTGTGGCGCACCACAGTGCACCCGTTCAATACACGCCGCGCGTGGCTACGTGCGGTCGAGGATGCGATGTTTCGCTGGTACGCCGCGCATCCACCGCGTCAGTTGCTTGACTGGATGCGCGAGGCGGATGTGATCGTATTCGAGAGTGGCATTGCAGTTGCCTTCATTGAGCTCGCCAAGCGCATCAATCCTGCGGCCAAGCTGGTCTATCGTGCATCCGATGCATTGAGCACGATCAATGTCGCTTCCTACATCGAGCGCGAGTTCGACCGTGTTGCGCCAACGCTCGATGTGATCGCACTGGTGTCGCCCGCGATGGCCGAGGAAGTGGCAAGCCGCGACAACGTCTATCACGTCGGCCATGGCGTGGATCACAACCTGGACCAGCTGGGCGACCCATCGCCGTATGGCGAGGGCATCCATGCGGTGGCGGTGGGCTCGATGTTGTTCGATCCGGAATTCTTCGTTGTCGCCAGCAAGGCCTTTCCGCACGTCACGTTCCATGTGATCGGCTCGGGCATGGGGCGTCATCCTGGTTACGGCGATAACGTGACGGTCTATGGCGAAATGAAACACGTCGAGACCATCGGCTACATCAAACACGCCCGTTTCGGTATCGCGCCTTATGCATCCGAGCAGGTGCCGATCTATCTGGCCGACAGCTCGATGAAGCTGTTGCAGTACGATTTTTTTGGGCTGCCGGCAGTCTGTCCGAACGTCGTCGTCGGGCCCTATCAGTCGCGTTTCGGCTACACTCCGGGCGACGCTGATTCGATCATTGCGGCAATCGGGCTGGCATTGGAAGCACCGCACGTGCGCTATCGCCAGTGCCTGAATTGGTCCGATACCACCGATCGCGTGCTCAATCCCGGTGCGTATCCAGAGACCCGGTTGTACCCGCACAACACCGGCGCAGCCGCGCGCACCTCTGCGGAGGCTGCGCTCTCGCATTGATGCGGCGCGCTCATTCGTTTTTTAAAGGAGATCCCTCACGATGGCCAACGCTTTACTGCAGAAGTGGATAGAACATGCCGAACGTCGTGCATTGTTCTGGTGGCAGCCGAAAAACGCTGGCGTCAACATGGGGGATCACCTGTCCAAGGTGATCGTCTCCTGCGTGCTGTCCTTGCAGGACAAAACGCTGATTGAAAAGCGCGATCTCAGCAAGAAATTGATCGCGATCGGCTCGGTGCTGCACTTCGCCAAAGATGGCGACACCGTCTGGGGCAGTGGCATCAACGGCAAGATTCCGGCCGAACGCAACACCTTCAGTACGCTCGATGTGCGTGCAGTGCGTGGGCCGAAGACGCGCAAATTCTTGATGGAGCGCGGCATCGCGGTGCCCGAGGTCTATGGCGACCCCGGTCTGCTGACGCCGATGTTCTTTCCCGCCGATGCGCTTGGCGCGATCAACAAGCGTCCGTTCGCCATCGTTCCGCACTTCAACGAGCCGGTCGAAAAATACAGCGCGTATGCCGACCATCTGGTGTTTCCCAACGTCAAGCCTGCGACCTTCATGAGCGCATTGCTGGGCGCCGAGTTGGTGATCAGCAGCTCGCTGCACGGGCTGATTCTGGCCGAGGCGTACGGGATCCCGGCGGTGTATCTGGACTGGGGCAACGGCGAAGACCGCTTCAAGTACGACGACTACTACAACGGTACCGGACGCACGCAGTGGCATTCAGGCAATAGCGTGGAAGAGTGTCTGGATCTTGGCGGCAACGGCGAGTTCGACCTGGCGAGTTTGCAGGCCGGATTGCTGGCCGCATTCCCTTACGACCTTTGGTGATCCGATGATGCAGGGCCAGCACGTGGAAACGGAAACAACGACTGCCGCCAATGGCGCGCCACCCCAAGGCGTGGTGATTCCGCTTGGCGGGTTTCCGGTGTTGTCCACGACGCAGGAGGCCTTTGCGCTGGAATTGTTCCATGCGCTGGCGGCGCAGCAGCGGCGCCGGGTGTTCTTTGCCAACACCAATTTCATCGTGCAATGCCAGGCGTTGCGCATGCGGATGCGCGAGCCCAGCGTGCGCATCGTCAATGACGGGATCGGCATGGATCTGGCCGCGCGGCTGATCCATGGCCGCCGCTTTGCCGGCAATCTCAATGGCACCGATCTGATTCCGTATCTTTGCCGCCACGCTGCGCATCCGCTCAAGTTCTTCCTGCTGGGCGGGCGCCCCGGCGTGGGCAAGACCGCGGCCGCCACGCTGACCGGCACGCTGGGGCAGCAAGTGGTGGGCATGTGCGATGGCTACGGCGAATTTGCCGCCGCAGGCGAGGGCCTTGCCGAGCGCATCAACCGTTCCGGTGCCGATGTGCTGCTGGTGGCCTTCGGCAACCCCTTGCAGGAGCGCTGGATCCTCGATCACAGCCAGGCGCTGACGGTGCCGCTGGTGTTCGGTGTTGGCGCACTGCTGGACTTCCTGTCCGGTACCGCCAAGCGTGCGCCCGAGTGGGTGCAGCGTCTGCATATGGAATGGATGTATCGGCTGCTCCACGAGCCACGCCGTCTGCTCAAGCGCTATAGCTGGGATCTGCTGGTGTTCTTCCGCACCTGTCTGCGCGCGGGCAAGCATCTGCCGTGATGCACGGCGGCGCGCGCTGTCTTAGCATGCAGGGATGCATGCAACCGCCGCTGACCTGATTCGCTCGCTCGACCTCGCCCCGCATCCGGAAGGCGGGCATTTTCGCCGTGTGTATGCCTCTGCGCGTGAGGTGACCGATGGCGGACAGGCACGCCCGGCACTGACCGCGATCCGCTTTCTGCTCAGCGCCGGTGAATGCAGCGCCTGGCATCGCGTGGACGCCGAGGAAAGCTGGCATTGGCAGCAAGGCGATGCGCTGGAGCTGCTGATTTACGACGAAGCCAGCGGGCAGTTGCAACGCCTGACCCTGGATGCGGCCGAGCGCGGTGAGCCGATGCACGTGGTGCCGGCCGGCTGCTGGCAGGCAGCACGCTCGCTTGGCGATTTCACCCTGGTGGGTTGCACGGTCTCGCCCGGGTTCGTGTGGGAAGGATTCGCGCTGCTCGACGATGCCTCGCCGCTGGCCGCGCAGTTGGCAGCCCTGATCCCACGCTGAGCCACGGTTGCGCCTGCAATGCCGAACGCTTCCCTAACGCGGCGGTGGCGGGCTTGGCGTAATGTCCGCGTCTCACACAGGGGCGACATGTGATGCGAGGCAAGGGGGCGGTGTGGGGAGTCGGATTGATGCTGGTGTCGCTGCTGGCGGCGGCCAGCGATGGCGCGACGCCGAAAGTCGCTGTGCCACCGCCATCGCCCCCGGCGGTGGTCGATCTGGAAGCGATGGTGGTGCGCGGCGTGCAACCCGGCCCGGGCCTGTGGAAGGTCAGCAAGGGCGATCACGTGTTGTGGATCCTGGGCACCTTGTCGCCGCTACCGAAGCGGCTGCAGTGGCAGTCGACCGAAGTGGAAACGATCATCGGCCAGTCGCAGCAGGTGCTGATGGCACCGACCGTGCAGATCGATGCGGACATGGGATTTTTCGGCAAGTTGACCTTGCTGCCGTCTGCGATGAAGGCGATGAAGAACGAAGACGGCCGCGAACTGCGCGAGGTATTGCCGCCCGATCTGTATGCCCGTTGGCGCCTGGCCAAGGCACGCTATATCGGTGGCGATCGGGGCGTGGAGCGCAAGCGCCCGATGCTGGCCGCCGGTGAGTTGTATCAGGCCGCGATCAAGCGCTCTGGCCTTGCCCGTTCGCCGGTGATCTGGTCGGTGGTGGAGCGTGCCGCCAAGCGCGCAGGTATCAAGCCAACCCCCACAGCGCTGGACTACAAGATCAAGGACCCACGCCAGGCCATCAAGGATTTCCGTGCCGGCGGCATGGACGATACCGCGTGCTTTCGCAGCATTCTGGTGACAGTGGAGCGCGATCTGCCCACGATGGTCGAGCGCGCCAACGCATGGTCGGTGGGCGATATCGAAGCGCTGCGCCAGCTGCCGCGCGAAGATCCCCAGGCCGCCTGCATGAGCGCGATGGCCAGCTCCGGTGCGGCCAGGGCGCGTGGTATCGACGATCTCGAACGCCGCATGCGCGAGCACTGGCTGAGCATCGCCACCACGGCGTTGCAACGCAATCGCAGCACCTTCGCGGTGCTGCCGATCAGCCGGCTGACGGCGCCGGATGGATATCTCGTAAGGCTGCAGGCGATGGGATATGCGGTGGAAGCGCCTTGAGATGTTGGCCCGAGTCCAGAGCGGGTTGGATGGCCGCTCCTAAGGCTTGATCAGCCGCGCCATGGTCTTCTTCGTTTAAAGGCGATGCGCAGCGTGCGATCGATCGAGTCGGCCAACGCCAGCCACGTTATGCTGCGCGCCTTGTCCAATGAGACCTCCGCGTTGAACGCATTGCCGCTGCGCATTCTGGGCACCGGGCGCCATGTCCCCGCGACGGAGGTGACCTCGCAACAATTGGACGCGCGCTGGCAGTTGCCGGCGGGCACCACGTTCGCGCGCTCGGGCGTGGCCACGCGCCATTACGTGGGCGAGGGCGAGACTGCATCGTCGATGGGTGCCGCCGCCGCGACCCAGGCGCTGGCCAGCGCCGGCATCGAGGCCGGCGTCATCGATTGCCTGATCTCGGCCTGCAGCGTCATGGAGCAGCCGATTCCCTGCCAGGCGGTATTGATCCAGCGCGCGCTTGGCCTGGGCGATTCGGGTATTCCCGCGTTCGACGTCAATGCGACCTGTCTGAGTTTTCTGGTGGCATTGGATATGGCCGCCAATGCGTTGGCGCTCGGGCGCTACCAGCGCGTGTTGATCGTCTCCAGCGAGGTGGCATCGGGCGGGCTGGATGCATCGGCGCCGGTGACCGCCGGGCTGTTTGGCGATGGTGCGGCTGCGGTGATCGTGGGGCGCAGCGCTGCCGATGAAGGCTCGGCACTGCTGTCCAGTCGCCTGTCCAGTTATGGCAGTGGCGCCGATCTGTGCCGCATTCGCGGCGGCGGCACGCGTTATCCGCGTGGCGAAGAAAGTGCGCCCGATGCTGCGCGCACCTTCAGCATGGATGGGCGCGGCGCCTATCGCTTCGCTGCGCGTTATCTGCCTGCCTTCTGGGAGCAACTACTGCGCGAGGCCGGCACCACGACAGACGCCTTGCGCTGCTTTGTGCCGCATCAGGCCTCCGGCGGCGGTCTGGATCATGTGGTGCAGGCATTGGGGCTGCGCGCAGATCAGGTGATTCGTATCCTGCATGCCACCGGCAATCAGGTCGCTGCATCGTTGCCACACGCCTTGCATCACGCGCGGATCGAGCAGCGTTTGCAACGCGGCGATCTGTTCGCACTGCTCGGCACCGGCGCCGGGCTGGCGATCGGCGGCATGGTGTTGCGGTACTAGGGCGTGTGCTCACTTCCCGAACAGGACTCGCACTGATGCCGCCGCGCGTGTCGCTGGAGTTGCTGCGCATCGGCCATTGCCGCCACTGCGAGCGCATGGTGCGTGCGGACGGGCACTGGCATGCGGTGGAGTTCCCGGCATTGAGTGTGCTGATTCGGCATCCGCAGCGTGGGGCGCTGCTGTACGACACCGGCTATGCCGCGCATTTCTTTCGCGCCACCGATCCCTGGCCCGAGCGCCTGTACCGCTGGACCACGCCGGTGCGCTTGCCCGCGCACGAAACGCTGGGCGCACAGTTGGCACGTCGCGGCGTGCAGTTGGACGAGATTGCCTGGTGCCTGATTTCGCACTTCCATGCCGACCATGTGGGTGGTCTGCGCGACCTGCCGACTGCGCGCTTCATCTGCCTGCGCGCGGACTACCAACAGCTGCGCAGGTGTTCGCGCATTGGCGGCCTGCGGCGTGCCTTGTTGCCGCAGCTGCTGCCGGCCGATTTCGATCGACGGCTGCAGTTCGCCGAACAAGCACCGGGGCGCGCGCTGACCGGTGCCTGGCAAGGTCTTGGCGCGGCCTACGATCTGTTCGAAGACAGCAGTGTGCTGGCGGTGCCGTTGCCCGGACACGTGCCTGGGCAGATGGGCCTATGGTTGCGCGATCAGCACGACCGCGAGGTGTTGCTGTGTGCCGACGCGGTGTGGTCGTCGGCGACCTGGGCAACGCTGCAGTGGCCAGCATGGCCCACGCGTTTATTGATGCACGATTGGGCAGCGTTTCAACGCACCGTGCATCAGTTGCACGGGCTGTCGCGAGTGCATCCCGAGTTGGCGATCCTGCCTTCACATTGCCAGCCCAGCCTTGATCGTTATCAACCGGAGTGGCGATGAGCCTGCGCATTCTCGTAACCGGCGCGTCCGGTTTTGTCGGTGGTTCGTTCCTGCGCCGTTTCCAGGGCCAGCCGGGTGTGGAGATCCATGGCATCGGTCGCCGCGCCAGCGATCTACCCAACTACCATCGCATCGATCTGAGCCGGCCGATCTCGCTGGAGTGGCAGCCGGATGTGGTGATTCATGCAGCGGCACTGGCATCGCCGTGGGGCACGCGCGCGCAGTTCCAGCTGCATAACGTAGAGGCCACCGCCAACGTCATCGATTTCTGCACGCGCAATGGCTGCCCGCGTCTGCTGTATGTGTCGTCCAGTTCGGTGTTCTATCGCGAGGCGCATCAATACGACCTCACCGAGGACAGCCCGATCGGGCCGGCGTTCGTCAATACCTACGCGCAGACCAAATATCTGGGCGAAACCTTGCTCGATCGCTATCCAGGCGAGAAATCCGTGCTGCGCCCGCGTGCAGTGTTCGGGCCGGGAGATACGGTGCTGTTCCCGCGCGTGATCGCCTCTGCGCGCAAAGGCGCGTTGCCACGTTTTGTCGGCCAGACGCAGCCGGTGATCGGCGATCTGATCTATATCGATACGCTGTGCGATTACCTGTATCGCGCAGCCACCGCGCCGCAGTTGCAACCGGCCTACAATCTCACCAATGCGCAGCCGGTGGATCTGCAGCAGCTGTTACTGGACCTGCTTACGCGTCTGCAGCTGCCGTTGCCGCAGCGCGAGGTACGTATCGCAACCGCGCTGCGCATGGCAAGCGTGGTGGAAGCGGCCTACCGCCTGCTGCGACTGCGCGGCGAACCGCCGATCACCCGCTTCGGCGTTGGCGCATTTGCCTATTCGAAGACCTTCGATCCGCGACGCACGCTCGCCGATCTCGGGCAACCCAGCGTTGGCCTGGAAGAAGGTATCGAGGCGTTCGTGCGGTGGCAGGCGGCGCAATGGACGTAGCCGCACTGGCGTTGGCAGTGGCCTATCTGGTGGTGCTGATGGTCAAGACGGCTGCGGTGCTGTGGGTCGTGCGCGATGCATGCGCGCGGCCATCGAGCGATGCCGCCTCGACCCAGGCCGAGGTGGCGATATTGCAGCCCGTGCTTGGCGGCGATACGCATTTGCAGCAGGTGCTTGCCGCAAACCTGCAGGCACTGCCAGAGGCACACTTCATCTGGCTGCTGGATGCGGAGGATCGCGCAGGAAATACGGTTGCTGATGCCTTGGTGACTCTGTATCCGCAGCGATGCATCGAGCGTGTGCTGGTGCCTCCGGCGCCACCTGGTGTAAATCCGAAAGCATGGAAACTCGACTACGCGCTGCCGCATGTGCGTGCACCGATCAGCCTGATCCTCGACGACGATGCGCAGCTGAGCAACAGCGCGCTTGCCCGGTTGTTGCAGGATCTGACCCACGCCGATGTGGTCACTGCGCTGCCGTATTACCAGGACAGCGCAACGCTGGCTGGCCGCCTGTTGTCGCAGTTCGTCAACAACAATGCAGCGCTCACCTATCTGGGCTGGTTGCCGTTCGCCGCGCCGCTGACCATCAATGGCATGTGCTATGCCGCCCGCACCGAACAACTGCGCGCCTGGGGCGGTTTTGCCGCGTTGCTGGAGCAGCTGACCGACGATCTGGCGTTCGCAACACTGGTGCGTGAGCGCGGTGGGCGAGTGTGCCAATCCACCGCGCCGGTGGCCATGCGCACTGCGATGCCGGATCTGGCCAGTTACGCACGCCAGATGCATCGGTGGATGTTGTTCGCGCTGATCCTGCTGCGCCGTCAGACATTGGGCGTACGCAGCGCAATTTTCGTACTGCAGGGGCTGCCGCCGCTGTTGCTGACGGGCTTGCTGCTGTGTGTTTGCGTGCAACCAACCTGGCTGGCCATCGCATATGCGCTGACCACGTTGCTGCTGCGTGCCTTGCTGCTGTGTCTGGTGCAATGGCGCGTCAGCGGAGCACTCCGTCACCGGCCATTGCTGTCGATTTGCGCCGAAGTTCTACAGCCGCTGCATCTGCTGCACGCAGCTGTGGTGCGCACGATCCGCTGGCGCACGCGTCGTTACCGCGTATTGCCGGATGGGCATTTTCGTGCCGATTGACAGCGCTACGCTTCAGATCGCCTTCCTTACCGGGCAAAGCGATCCGCAGCGCTGCGCATTGAGCATCGAACAGCAGCACTTCTTGCAGCAGCTGCAAGGCCCGGGCCGGCAACTGATCGACTGCAATTATCCGTATCGCCCCGATGGCGCTGCGCATCGGCACACGCCGCTCTGGCGCGCCAGTCTCTCCAACGCACGGCAGTACCTGGCAGCGCGCGCCGCACGCACCGTGGACGCCGATCGCATGCGTGTTATGGCGCTATTGGAGCAGGCGCCGATCACGGTAGTGCTTGCAGGCAGTTGCGGCCTGCAGTTACTCACCGCGCTGCAGCTTCCGCAGGCACTGCGTACGCGTCTGGCAGTGTTCGCCTACGGTCCGGTCTGTAACGCACCTGCCTCGTTCGCACAGTTGCGCGTGCTGCAGGGGCAGCGTGATTGGATCTCGCGCGCGCTGTTTGACGCTGCGGTCGATCTGGCGCCCGCGTGCGGGCATATGGATTACCTGCGCAATGCGGCTGTGCTCGCCGATTGCCAGACGTTCATCGCGCGGCTCGAATACGCCGTGCAGGGGAGGGCAGATGCGCATCGATCTGATCGCGCCACCATATAGCGGGCACCTGCATCCGATCCTTGCGATCGCCCGTCAGCTGGCGCCGCATCACCAGGTGCAGGTCATCAGCACGCCAGCGGCGCAGGCGCGCATCCGTGCATGCGGGCTGAGCGCAGTCAGTGTGCTGGATGCGCAAGCCGATCGGCTGTTGCTGGAGATCGCCAACCCACCGCATGCGGTGGGCCACAACCCGTTGCGCTTGCGTCGACAACTGCACAATGCGCTTGGGTTGATGGCGCGGATGGGGGATGTGCTGAAAGCGCGCTGGCGCGAGCGCAGGCCGGACCTGGTGATCGTCGATTTCACCTTGCCCAGCGCGGGGCTGGCGGCGCAGGCGATGGACATCGCGTGGTGGACCAGCATGCCGTCGCCGTGCGTGATCGAAACAGTCGACGCGCCTCCGGCGTATTTCGGCGGTCTGCTGCCGGCGACCACAGTAACGCAGCGGATCTGGCATGCGATCGCGCGGCGTTTGACGCGTGGATTCAAACGAAGCTTGCATGCCTGTTATCGGCGCCAGATGCATGCCTGCGGGTTGTCGGCGATGTATCGCAGCGATCGCAGCGAGGCGGTGTATTCGCCGCAGTGCATACTGGCATTGGGTCTGCCGTCGTTCGAGTTGGCGCAGCGCTGGCCTGCGGCGGTGCGCTTTGTCGGGCCGCAGTTGTGTACGCCACCATCGGC
Source organism: Xanthomonas hortorum (assembly GCF_040279205.1). Classification (GTDB taxonomy): domain Bacteria; phylum Pseudomonadota; class Gammaproteobacteria; order Xanthomonadales; family Xanthomonadaceae; genus Xanthomonas; species Xanthomonas hortorum_F. The sequence goes on along the minus strand of NZ_JBEOLS010000022.1, from coordinate 11,730 downwards.
AGTTGCGTCGCCTGAGTTCGTCGCTGGGCAGCGGCATGTGCTGGTGACGCTGGGCACGCATCTGCACTGGGTCAAACACCGCATGGATGCGGTGCTGCGCGCGCTGGCGCCGCAGTTCCCGGAAATGATCTTTCATTTCAGCGATGGCGATACCGCAGCGCCGCAGCAGCAGGCGCACGGCAACTATCAACGTCTGCCATATGTTGACTATGCGCAGCACCTGCATCGCTACGCGCTGGTGGTGCACCACGGCGGCGCCGGCATTCTTTACGCCTGCCTCGCTGCCGGCTTGCCATCGATCGTGTATCCGCTGGACTACGATCAGTTCGACCACGCCGCACGCCTGCAGGTCGCTGGAGCAGCCTGGTGGTTGCGTGCGCTGGACGAATTGCCGGCACTGTTGCGCGAGGCGCTTGGCACGACCGAGCTGCCATCGGGCGTGCGTCGATTGCAGACGGAAATGCACGCCATCGATGCGCAGGCACGCATCGTGCGGTTGGTGGATGCGTTTGCGCAGACCGGTGCGGTACCGCAGGTCTGATGCGTCGCCACGCGAGATCGGTCGCGCATTGCGTCAGCGCAGCCGCGTCAACACGACGCGTGGGTCGCGGTTGATACGGGCAGGCGAATCTCCAATCGCCTGCCGGGACTGAACATCCAAGAGCGGCTCACAAAACTGCCAAGTGTGCGCAGCCGGCTGATCTGCAGCTTGGTTGCAGGGCCCTTGCCCGCCCACCATCGCGGGACACGCCGCAAGTACGTCCGTGTAGGCGCTTACGCGGCATCCATGCCGCGTAAGGTCCCGCGCCGGTGGGCGGGCAAGGGCCAGTCGAGAGGGTCGGTGTGCGTGGTTGCGGGCTCAGCCCGCAGCAGCGTTCAACGACGGCGTCTTGCTGGCCATCAGCTGCGGCCAGCGCTTCAGCACCGCGGCACGGATACCGGCCTGATCGATGCCAGCGTCGGCCAGCAGGTCTTCGCGGCTGGCGTGGTGCTGGAAGCTGTCGGGCAGGCCCAGGTGCAGCATCGGCATGGTGATCGCTTCGGCATTGAGCAGCTCTGCCACGCCCGAACCCGCGCCACCGGCGACGACGTTGTCTTCGATGGTGACGAAGCCTTCGTGGCTCTTGGCGAGTTCCAGCAGCATGGCTTTGTCGAGCGGTTTGACGAAGCGCATGTTGACCACGGTCAGGCCGAGTTCGCGCCCGACCGCTTCTGCCGCATCCACGCTCGCGCCGAAGCCGAGCAGGGCGATGCGTGCGCCGCTATGACGCAGCTGCGCCTTGCCGATCGGCAACGTGGTGAGCGATATGTCGAGCGCACTGCCAGGGCCTGTGCCACGCGGGTAGCGCACTGCAGCCGGGCCGTCGTAGCGCACGCCGGTGGTCAGCATCTGGCGGCACTCGGCTTCGTCTGCCGGCGCCATCACCACCATGTGCGGCACGCAGCGCAGGAAGCTCAGATCCAGATTGCCGGCGTGGGTGGCGCCATCCGGGCCGACCACGCCGCCGCGGTCGATCGCAAACAGCACGTCGAGCTTCTGCACCGCTACGTCGTGCACCAGCTGGTCGTAGCCGCGCTGCAGGAACGTGGAATAGATCGCCACGACGGGTTTGGCGCCCTGGGTCGCCATGCCGGCGGCCAGCGTCACCGCGTGCTGCTCGGCAATCGCCACGTCGAAATAGCGCTGCGGATACTCCTTGCTGAAACGCACCAGGCCCGAGCCTTCGCGCATCGCCGGGGTGATCACCAGCAGCGTCGGCTCGGCGGCGGCCATGTCGCAGACCCAGTCGCTGAAGACATCGGTATAGGTCGGCTTCTTGGCGCCGGCCTTGGCAATCAGCCCCTTGCTCGGATCGAACGGACCCACCGCGTGGTAGCCGATCTGGTCGCCTTCGGCCAGCTCGTAGCCCTTGCCCTTGGTGGTGATGACGTGCAGCAGCTGCGGGCCCTTGAGCGTCTGCAAGGTCTTGAGCGCGCCAACCAGGCTGGGCAGATCGTGGCCGTCGATCGGGCCGGTGTAGTGGAAGCCCATTTCTTCGAACAACGTGGACGGCACGAACATGCCTTTCCAGTGTTCTTCCCAGCGCCGCAAGAAGCGCGCGGTGGGGTTGTTCTTCTTGTCGCCGAGGATCTTCTTGCCGCCCTCGCGGATCGCGTTGAGCGTGCGGCTGCCGCTGGCACGGCCCAGCATCTTGGTCAGCCCGCCGACCGCCTCGGAGATCGACATGCGGTTGTCGTTGAGGATCACCAGCAGGTTCGGTTCCGGGTCCATGCCGCCGGCGTGGTTGAGCGCCTCGTAGACCATGCCGGCAGTCATCGCGCCGTCGCCGATCACCGCCACCACCTTGCGCTCGTCGCCGTTGCGCTGCGCGGCGATCGCCATGCCGAGCGCGGCCGAGATCGAGGTCGACGAATGGCCGACGCCGAAGGTGTCGTAGATGCTTTCTTCGCGCTTGGGGAACGGCGCCACGCCGTCCTTCTGCTTGACCGTGTGGATCTGGTCGCGACGGCCGGTAAGGATCTTGTGCGGGTAGGTCTGATGGCCCACGTCCCACACCAGCTGATCGACCGGGGTCTGATACAGGTAGTGCAGGGCGACGGTGAGTTCGATCACACCCAGGCCAGCCGCGAAGTGCCCGCCGCTCTTGCCCACCGACTCGATGAGGTAGGAACGCAGTTCTTCGGCGATCGCCGTGAGCTCGGCTTCGTCGAAGCGACGCAGATCGTCGGGGGTCTGGATGCGCGACAGGCGCGGATAGCGGGTGGAATCGATCATCATCGTGTCAATGTTCTGAAGCCATATTGTCCTCCCCATGCGAAGGCCCGGCAAGCAAACCGGTTCAGCTGTCAGCGGGAAGTGATGGCTGCGCTCGCCGCCATTGCTTGCGGGCGCATTGAACGCCTGCGCATGCGGCAATCTGCCGCACCCGGTTGGACGCGCAGATGCATGCTGGGCGTGCGAACTACAGCGACAGCTTGGAGCGCTTGGGCAACTGCGCGCGCAGGAACGCCATCTGATCGGAGAGGATATTGCGGTTGGAGAGGATCAGATGTTCGATCCAGCTCGGCCGATACGGCACCGCCAGCAGCGGCATATGCGCCTGCTGTGGCGTGCGGTTGGCCTTGCGCGAGTTGCACTGGAAGCACGCAGTGACCACGTTCTCCCAGGTATCGCGGCCGCCCTTGGACACCGGCATGACATGGTCACGGGTCAGTTGCGGGCGGCTGAAGTGCTGGCCGCAATACAGGCACAGCTGCGCATCGCGGGCGAAGAGCGCGGTGTTGCTGAGCGTGGGGGTCGGGTCCAGTGCGCGAGAGCGTGCGTGACCACGCGCGGCGATGATGGGATGCAATTCCAGCGTGCTGCGCTCGCCGGTCAGCCGCGAGATGCCGCCATGGATCTGCATGCAAGGTTCGCCCAGCGTCCAGGAGACCGCGCCGCGTGCGTACAGACAGGCGGCGTCTTGCCAGTTGATCCAGTCCAGCACCCGGCCGTGCGCATCGAGCGAGAGCAGGCGCAATGCGGGAAGTTGCTGAAACGCAGCGACAGAGCTGCCCGCGACCGGGGCATCGAAGCCGCCGGGGACGATCACACCACGTGCGTGAGTGTCTGTCTCCATCGGGAAAACAGCTTATACCCGATCGTTGACAGTTTGTGTATCGCAGCGATCAGCCTTCGCCGAACAGCTCCGCTTCCAGCGTCATCAGCGGCGCGGCGCCACTGCGGATGGTGGCGGCATGGGTCAGCGTGCGAGGCAGCACGCGCGCGAAGTAGAAGCGTGCGGTCTCGCGTTTGGCGCGTTTGAAGTCCTCGCTGTGCGCGGAGGCATCGGCAGCGGCCACGCTGCGCGCCCACCAGTAGGCCAGCACCACGTAGCCGGAATAGAACAGATAGTCGTAGCTGGCGGCGCCGAGTTCGTCCGGATTGCGGGCGGCGCGATCGAGCACGTCGCGGGTCAGCATCGCCCACTCGCTAGCCTTGTCGCGCAGCGGCTTGATGAACTCGGCCAGCGCCGCGTTGCCTTGCTGGGCATTGGCGAAGGTTTCCACATCGGCCAGGAACAGCTTCAAGCCCGCAGCCTGGCTGGCGGCAGTCTTGCGGCCGATCAGGTCCAACGCCTGAATGCCGGTGGTGCCTTCGTAGATGGTGGTGATGCGGGCGTCGCGGGCCAACTGCTCCATGCCGTATTCGCGGATGTAGCCATGGCCGCCAAAACACTGCAGCGCGTGGTAGGTGCTCTCGATCGACCACTCGGTCTGGCAGGCCTTGGAGATCGGGGTGAGGAAGCTCACCAGGGTCTCGGCATCGGCGCGTTCCTGTTCGGTGGCGCCGTGGTGGCTGATGTCGACCAGGCTGGCCGCGTGCAGCGCCAGCAGGCGGCTGCCTTCGGTCAGCGACTTGATGGTCAGCAGCATGCGGCGTACGTCCGGGTGCACGATGATCGGGTCGGCCGGCTTGTCGGAGAACTTGGCACCGCTGAGCGCGCGCGATTGCAGACGCTCGCGGCTGTAACGCAGCGCATTTTGATAGGCGCGCTCGGACAGGCCGATGCCCTGCAGGCCCACGCTCAGGCGCGCGGTATTCATCATCGTAAACATGGCCTGCAGACCCTTGTGCGGCTGGCCGACCAGATAGCCTTGCGCGCCTTCGAAGTTCATCACGCAGGTCACCGAGCCCTTGATTCCCATCTTGTGCTCGATCGAGCCGCAATGCAGCGCGTTGCGCTCGCCCACGGTGCCGTCGCGGTTCACCTTGAATTTGGGGGTGACGAACAGCGAGATGCCCTTGGCGCCCGCCGGTGCATCCGGCAGTTTGGCCAGTACCAGATGCACGATGTTGTCGGTGAGGTCGTGCTCGCCGGCGGTGATGAAGATCTTGGTGCCGGTGATGGCGTAGCTGCCGTCGGCGTTGGGCTCGGCACGGGTCTTGAGCAGGCCCAGGTCGGTGCCGCAATGCGGCTCGGTCAGGCACATGGTGCCGGTCCAGCGGCCGTCGATCAGCGGCTTGAGAAAGACGTCCTGCTGCCAGGTTTCGCCGTGCTGACGCAGCGCTTCCATCGCGCCGTGCGAGAGCAGCGGGAAGTTGCCCCAGGCCAGGTTGGCAGCGTTGATCATCTCGCTCAACGGCACGCCCAGCGTATGCGGCATGCCTTGACCACCGAACTGCGTCTCGGCGGTGAGCCCGTTCCAGCCGCCTTCGACGAACTGGTCGTACGCCGCGCGGAAGCCGGGCGGGGTGGTCACCGCATGGGTGCTCTTGTCGAACGCACAGCCGATCTCGTCGCCGATGCTGTTGAGCGGCGCCAGCACCTGCGAGGTGAAGCGGCCGGCTTCTTCGAGCACGGCGTCGATGATGTCGGTGCTGGCGTCGGCATAGCCGAGCCGGGCGAACAGGGCTTGCGCACCGAGCACGTCGTGCAGGGCGAAGCGGAAATCGGTCAGCGGGGCGGTGTAGCTGCTCATGCGGAGTCCTTCAAACGAGTGCGGGAAGGCGTGCGCGTCAGCGCAGCACGCCATTGAGGCCGGGGGCCGGGCTGAGCGTATTGCGCGACTCGACGGTGAAATCGCGCTGCTTCTTGTCCTGCGGGGTCGCCCATACCGTGCCCTTGAGCGTGTACGGCAGCGAGCGCCCGCTGGCGAGCACGTCGGCGACGGTGAGGCGGCCCAGCGAGGTCGGCTGCAGGGTGACAGTCACCACGTCGGCGGTCTCCGGGCCGATCGAAATACCCACGGCCTGGTCGAGCTTGCCGGCCAGCTGGTCGCCGGCGGAGATCTCCAGCGCCACGCGCTCGAACTGCATCGGGATGCTGCTGTAGTTCTGCAGCCGCAGGTCCACCGACCAGGCGCCATCCGGGCGCACGGTCAGCTGCTGGATGCGGGCTGCCGGCTCGGACACGCGGCGCACCGCGCCGCCGCAGGCGCTCAGCAGCAGGGCGCAGGTCAGCGACACAATCACAAGGCGATAGGCACGACGCATGTACTCGGATCCTTGGCTGGGTAAGGCGGCGCCAAGAATACTACGCAGTACGGTTGCTGCCTTGCTGCAGCAATGGGGATTGAGGGCGTGTGGTCAGGGCGCTGCACTCACAGCAATGGCGCCGCCACGATCAATGGCGACAGGTCGTAGCCCATCTGCGTGGCCTGGCGTTTGAGCTGTTCAAACTGCGCGCGCTGCATCTGTGGCGAGCGCGACAGGATCCACAGGTACTTGCGATCCGGCTCGCCGACCACCGCCCATTGGTAGTCCGGGTCGAGCGCGATTACCCAATAGTCGGCCCACACCAGCGGCAGCCAGCTCAGCCATTCCGGAGCGAAGCGCACCTGCAACTGGCCGGGTTGCCCGGCGACCGGCCGCGCCAAACCGTCGGCCTGGGTCAGGGCGCCTTCGGCAGTGCGGCAGCCGTTACGCACGCCGATCAAACCATCGTCGCGCAAGGTGTAGCTGGCGGTGATATCGCTGCGGCACTTCTTCTGAAACGAGACCGGCAGGTGCGCGATCTCGTGCCACTGCCCGGCGTAGCGGGAGATGTCCAGCTGCGGCACCGCGCGTATCGGCTGTTGGGCAACAGCGGTCAATGGCAGCAGCAAAGCGAACGACAGCAGCAGGCGGGGCAGGCGCATGACAATCTCCTCGGGACGCGCGCAGGCTAGGCCATGCCACCCGCCGCGCGGCGTGAACCGGCGCAAGAAACCCGGCTGCCGGCACCGGCCCGCAACAAAGTTGCGTGCAAGGCTTGCCCAAACTGCGCCTGCTCGCTATGATGCGCGTCCTCGCAACGCAGGCATCGCGTTGCAGGTAGTGGCCGAGTAGCTCAGTTGGTAGAGCAGGGGATTGAAAATCCCCGTGTCGGCGGTTCGATTCCGTCCTCGGCCACCATTTCTAAGCCTTCATTCGCAAGGCTTTCCGGCAATCGCCGGGTTTTCAGACTCTTGTTGTGTTTCCTTTGAGCCAGACCTGCACACAGATTGGCGGGTGGTTTTGTCGTGTCTGTCGGCGAGTGCTTTGACGATAAGGCTGTGTTGCGAAACGTCTTTGCAAATCGGCTCGAATGACGCTGCAAGTTGCCGTCGCAGGCAATCTGCGCGGCGTCTTGCTCGGTCTCGCGATGAGCGCTTTGCTTCCACGTCGTCTTCAACTGCGCGTGGCGATACTTGCGCGCATGACGCACAAGACACTTCGACGCACGTTGATTCATGGCTATTGCGGCGAGTTCCGCGTGGAGACGTTGGAAAGCCAGGCGCCTGGCGCGACGTTGTGGCTCTCGACCGCGTTCGTCTACCACCGCGACCGCGCGTCGCCAGTGGCCACGATCGAGGGCGCCGGGCAGGGCGAGTATCGCGGCGATGCGCGTGAGCAGGCGCTGCGCGTTGGCTCCTGCCTGGCGGAGTTTCTGGATCCGAAGGAATACCGGGTTCGCGAAACCTAGCGCCACCACAACGGTGTGTGAGTTGTTGGCTGTGCGCAGGTGGTGCTCAATCGCCTGTGGCGCTGCGGCGCGTGGTACTCCGCAACGCATCACCGGTCGAGGAGCCTGCATGGCCGGGTATGCTTGTGGGCTTGATCAGACGAAGGAACGGCAATGACGAAACACCACTGGTGGTTGGCAATGGCACTGGCTGCGGCCGTGCCGTGTGGCGCATCCACGCTGCCTGCGAATGCGTCGAAGTTGCTGCCTGCCGGGCAGACGGTGATCGGCGTTGCCCAAGCGGATCTGACTGGAGACGGCCGGCAGGATTATGTGGTGGCCCTGCGCGCCGCGTCTGAAGGCACCTTGGATGCGCTGCGCTCCAGCGGGCGTGCTGCGCCTGCACGCACCTTGCTGGTGTTGGTGGCGAACGCGGACGGTGGCTTTGTCGAAGCCGGGCGCAATACGCGGGTGATCTTCAAGGCCGACGAAGGCGGTCAGTGCGATCCGTTTCTGGATGGCGAAGAAGGCTTGGTGGCGAAGGGCGCGTATTTCACCATACAGAATGGCGTGTCGTGCGGGCAGCATTGGACCGACTACATCACCTTCCGCTACGACCGTGCGCGCAGTGGGTTCTTCTTCCACAAGCGTGTGACGGAAAGCTGGGAAATGAATACCGATGACAGGCCTGACGCCGATGCGATGCGGATGAGCGAGCACACCGAGATCAAGGCCGACCCGCGCAAGCCGGTGTCGCTGTCGGCGTACACGCCGACGCCGTGATGGCATAGCGCTGCGATCAACCGCCTGTCGGCCTCCAGTTGTCCATGTTGCGCCGATAGACGAACAGACGCGGTGCCTTGGCCACCTGCACCGAGGCCTGGCGATCGCCGGCAATCAGCGAAAACCCGATGTCTGCGAGCATGCGCGATAGCGCATTGGCATTACCGCGGCCCGGGTCGCTGATGACGATCTCGCACGAGGGCTTGGCAAGCGCGGGGATGAGTTTTGCCAGCATGGTGGCGTGGCGGGTTTCGTAAAGCACGTCGCTGGCGATGATCATGTCGAACTGGCCCATGTTCGGCGCGCCGGTGTCCCAGTCCAGGCGCCGATACGGCACCGATTCCAGCGCATTGAGCGCAGCGTTGTAGGCCAGAAACACTTCGGCCAGCGGGTGGTGATCGCTGGCGACGACGTCGGCGCCGCGCCTGCGCAGCACCAGACTCGCCAGCCCCAAGCCGCAACCGAGTTCGAGGATGCGTCTGCCTTCGATCGGGCGCGTGGCCATCGCTTCGGCCAGCAGTTGCCCGGCCGGCCAGACCTGACCGAACAGACTCCACTGCGCGGACGAAATGCCCGCGTCAGCTGCGCTTTCATCGGGATCGGCGTACTGCTGCTTGTCGGCCAATGCGCGAATGACGTAGGTCAGTTGCCCGAAGGTCAACTCGTGAATCTGGGTCTGGTAGCCCGGCATGGTGATATCGCATGGGTCGCCAGACGAAGGCACTGGCGCGGAAAAGAATGCGCGCAACGGTGCCAGAACGGCCGGACGCGGCGCAGGAGCTGCTTGGTGCCCGCGCATGCTACGGCAAAACCTTGCAGATGCACGTCTGCGGACGTCTACGCATGGCAGCGTGTGGCGCCACGCTTGGCCGGCTTGCAGCAAGCGACCATGTCTGCGATGGCTCACAGCTGCGCGCTTGCATGCAAGCCGGCGCTGGCGGTTATGGTCGCCGGATTGCGGACGACAAGGTGGCAGCGATGAAGAACTGGGTGTTCCTGGCGGTGGCAATCTGCGCAGAAGTCACCGCGACCTCGGCGCTCAAATCCAGCGAAGGCTTCACGCGCTTGTGGCCATCGCTGCTGACGGTGCTGGGCTACGGCATTTCGTTTTATTTTCTGGCGCTCACATTGCGTGTCATCCCGGTCGGCATCGCCTACGCCCTGTGGTCGGGCGCGGGCATCGTGCTGATTTCGCTGGTGGCGTGGGCACTCCACGGGCAACGGCTGGATGCACCGGCGATGCTGGGTATGGGGTTGATCGCGGCTGGGGCAGTGGTGATCAATGTGTTTTCCAAGGTTGCGCCACACTAGCCTGCACGGGCGAGCGCTGCCGTAGTGGCAAAACGTACGCAGTGCATGTGAGGAGTCAACTAACCGCCTCCAACTAGACTCCGGTCATGAACATTGCCCTGCGCAGAAGATGCACTTGAACGATCCCGGTCACGGAGTGCCTTGTGCGCCCCACATCAGCGGATCTCGCGGTCCTCCTGTCGAGAAGCAACGCTCGGATATCTTTTTTGCCGCGGTGGAAACCACGCGGATGCCGATGACGGTCACCGACCCGCATCTGCTGGACAATCCCATCGTGTTCGCCAACCGCGCATTCCTGGAAATGACCGGGTACTCGTCGGAAGAGGTCATCGGCCACAATTGCCGCTTTCTGCAGGGGCCGGACACCGACCCGGCCAACGTCAACGAGGTTCGCGATTCCATCGCCAACCGTCGCGCATTCGCCACCGAAGTGCTGAATTACCGCAAGGACGGTTCTCCGTTCTGGAATGCGCTGTTCGTCTCGCCGGTGTTCGATGACAAGGGCGAGCTGGTGTATTTCTTCGGTTCGCAGCTGGATGTGAGCCGTCGCCGCGATGCCGAGGATGCGTTGCGTCAGGCGCAAAAGATGGAGGCGCTGGGCCAATTGACCGGCGGTATCGCGCACGATTTCAATAATCTGCTGCAGGTGATGTCCGGCCATCTGGAAGTGATCCAGATGATGGCCGCAGATGGCGGTGGCAATGCCAAACGCATTGCGTTCAGTGCCGAGCAGGCGGCCGCTGCTGCGGCCAATGCGGCCACATTGACCCAGCAATTGCTCGCATTTTCGCGCAAGCAGAAGTTGCGCGGCGGCGTGGTGAATCTCAACGGTCTGGTGTCGGGCATGAACAACATGGCCGAGCGCACGCTGGGCGGCGCATCAGCCTGCGGCAGTCGCTGGAAGAGGGGCTGTGGAATTGTCAGATCGACACCACCCAGGCCGAAATGGCGCTGCTGAATGTGTTGATCAACGCGCGCGATGCGATGGCCTATGCCGAGCGCAAGGAAGTCACGGTACAGACGCAGAATGTGGAGATCACCAGCCACGATCTGTCCGCTTATCACCAGTTGGCACCGGGCCGGTATGTGAGCATCGCGGTGCGCGACACCGGCTCGGGCATGCCGCCGGACATCGCCAGCCGGGTGATGGAGCCGTTCTTCACCACCAAGGAAGAAGGCCAGGGCACCGGGCTGGGGTTGTCGATGGTGTACGGCTTCGTCAAGCAGTCTGGCGGCACCGTGCGCATCCATAGCGAAGTGGGCCAGGGCACCACGGTACGGCTGTATTTCCCGGCATCCAGCGAGTATGCCGACGACGTGCAGGCGGTCAAACAGCGCGTGATCGGGCAGGGCGGTAGCGAGAACATCCTGATCGTGGAAGACAAGCCGGACGTGGCGGTGGTTGCCAAGCTCTTTCTGGAAGGTGCCGGCTACCGTGTCCTGTGCGCATCCAGCGGACGCGAAGCAATTGCAGTGCTGGAGCTGCATCCGGAAGTGGATGCGTTGTTCACCGATCTGATCATGCCGGGCGGCATGAATGGTGTGGTGCTCGCACGCGAGGCCTGCCGCATGCTGCCCAACATCAAGATTCTGCTCACCACCGGCTACGCCGATGCCGGCATCCAGCGCACCGACGTGGATGGCGCGGAGTTCGGCGTGGTCAACAAGCCGTATACGCAGAAGGAATTGCTCAAGCGTATCCGCTTGTTGCTGGACGGGCCTGTTGGTGTCTGTTGAGCGGTGTTTGCCGAGGAAATGCAGATGCCTGGTTGAAAAGTGTCGCAGCCAAGAGCGACTAATAGAACAGAGCGAGCGGTCAAAACAGGAGCAAGCGGTCGCCTGGCGATGAGCGTAGTGGTTTTGTTGGCCGCCTCTTGTTGGATGCAGTCGGACGCCAAGGGCACAAGCTGAGTCGGTCGAGGGCGCGGTGCCCTCACCGCTCGCGGGACACGCCGCAAGTACGTCCATGTAGGCTCGGTGGCGGCATCCATGCCGCCACACGGTCCCGCAATCGGCGAGGGCGCCGCACCATAGAGTTGGTCGGCAGTGGGGTGAAAGCCTGCCTGCTGCTTGGTTTGCCTTGGGAAGCTGGAGTTATTCAAAAAACGCACGTCATGCATTGCTTGCAACTAGGCACACCGACCATCTTGATTGGCCCTTGCCCGCCCACCATCGCGGGACCTTACGCGGCATGGATGCCGCGTAAGAGCCTACATGGATGTACTTGCGG
>NZ_JBEOLS010000021.1:0-71991 GCF_040279205.1 Xanthomonas hortorum | reverse complement strand
ATGAAGCGTTATCGATAGTGCTTCATCGCGCGCAAGCGCGCTCCTACCAGGCAGTGCGAAGCAATCGCCTACACCAACACGTTGCCGGATCGATCGCTGCGCACCTTGGGCCTGTGGCGTTGCCGCATCCAGCGGCAGCGCTGGATGCGGCTGGCTTCAGCGCAGGCCGGTCTCGGCGCGCGCAATCACTAGCCTTTGGATTTCCGAGGTGCCTTCGTAGATCTCGGTGATCTTGGCATCGCGGAAGTAACGCTCCAGCGGCATTTCCTTCGAGTAGCCCATACCGCCATGGATCTGCACCGCTTGATGGGTGATCCACATTGCCGCCTCCGAGGCGGTGAGCTTGGCCACGGCCGCTTCGGTGCCGAACTTCTGACCCTGCCCCTTCAACCAGGCCGCGCGCAGCGTGAGCAGCAGCGCTGCATCCAGCTTGCACTTCATGTCGGCGATCTTGGCCTGGGTCATCTGGAAGGTGCCGATGGCCGCGCCGAACGCCTTGCGCTCTTTCACGTAAGCCAGCGTGGCCTCGTACGCCGCACGCGCGATGCCGACCGCCTGCGAGGCGATGCCGATACGCCCGGCGTCGAGCACGCTCATCGCAGTCTTGAAGCCCTCGCCCTCCACGCCCAGCACCTCGTCGGGCTGCGCGATGTAATCGGCAAACTCGATCTCGCACGTGGCCGACGCACGGATGCCGAGCTTGGGTTCGGTCTTGCCGCGATGGAAGCCGGCCCGATCGGCGTCCACCATGAAAGCTGTGATGCCGCGCGAGCCCTTGTCCGGCTCGGTCACTGCAAACAGCACGATGTACTTGGCGACGGGGCCGGAGGTGATCCAGCTCTTCTTGCCATTGATCACGAAGCTGCCATCGGCCTGTTTGACCGCGCGGCAGCGCATCGCCGAGGCATCCGAACCGGACTGCGGCTCGGTCAGCGCGAACGCACCGATCTGCGCACCTTCGGCAATCGCACGCACGTACAGCTGCTTCTGCGCCTCGCTGCCGTTCTTCAAAATACCGGTGCAGAACAGCGAATTGTTGACCGACACGATGGTGGAGTGCGCGCCGTCGGCGGCAGCAATTTCGATCATCGCCAGCGCGTAGCTGATCGGGTCCATGCCGGCGCCACCGTACTCGGCCGGTACTTCGATGCCCATCAGGCCGTTTTCACCGAGCAGGCGGATGTTGTCCAGCGGGAACTCGCCACTGCGGTCGAACTGTTCGGCGCTGGGGGCGATCTTTTCCTGGGCGATGCGGCGCGCCACATCCTGGATCATCAATTGTTCTTCGGTAAAGCTGAAATCCACGTCGCATCCCTCCAGGCCTAGGCTGAGCACCCATTGTAGCCACAACCATTCGCATGCGTATGTAGTTGACCCCACACCCCGCCCGGCCGAAAATATCTCCATATCGCGATATAGAGATATTCATGGATCTGGAAGACTGGTCGGCGCGCCTGAAGGTGTTTGCCGACGCCACCCGAGTGCGCCTGCTGACCTTGCTTGAGCAGGAAGAACTCACCGTGGCCGAGCTGTCGGCCATCACCCGTCTGGCCCAGCCGCGCGTGTCCACCCACCTGGCCAAGCTCAAGGAAGCCGGGCTGGTACGCGACCGCCGCGCTGGCGTCTCGGCCTATTACCGCTTCGACGAGGTGTCGCTGGACCCGGCGCAGCGCGCCTTGTGGCTGGCGCTGAGCACCGGCAGCGACGACCCACTGTTGCGCCAGGACGCTGAGCGCGTGGCCGCCGTGCTGGCCAACCGCGCCGCCGACCAGAACTGGGCCGATTCGGTGGCCGGCGATATGGAGCGGCATTACTCGCCCGGGCGCACCTGGGAAGCGCTGGCGCGCACCGCCCTGCCCTTGCTGGAGACCGGTGACGTGCTCGACATCGCCTCCGGCGACGGCGTGCTGGCCGAGCTGGTGGCCCCGCACGCCACCCGCTACATCTGCATCGACACCAGCGCGCGCGTGGTCGCCGCCGCCAGCGAGCGCCTCCGCAAACTGCGCAATGTGGAAGTGCGCGAAGGCGACATGCATGCGCTGCCGTTCCCGGATGCCAGCTTCGACCTGGTGGTGCTGATGCACGCGCTCACCTACGCGGCCAAGCCGGCGCAGGCGGTGGCCGAATCCGCGCGCGTGCTGCGCCCCGGCGGCCGCCTGTTGCTGTGCAGCCTGGCCAAGCACGAACACCGTGCCGCGGTGCATGCCTATGGCCATGTCAACCTCGGTTTTGCGTCCAAGGAACTACGCAAGTTCGCCGAGAAAGCCGGGCTGGACGTGTCCAGCCTGGAGACGGTGACGCGCGAGAAGCGCCCGCCGCATTTCGAGGTGATTTCATTGATTGCGGTGAAGCCGGGAATCGGGAGTCGGGAATCGGGAATCGTTGAAAGCGGCGCCACTGCCTCACGGAGAATCGCATCATGACGCCCGCCGCAATCTCAAATCCCCAATCTCCAATCCCGTTTGCACTGCCCTGGCTGCATCCCGAGCGCGCCGCCAGGCTGACTGCCGCGCTCGCCGAACGCATCCTCATCATCGACGGCGCGATGGGCACCATGATCCAGCGCCACGATCTGCAGGAGCCCGACTATCGCGGCACCCGCTTTGCCGACGGTTACGACAGCGCGCAGGTGCACGTGCATGGCCCGGGCTGCGATCACGCACACGCACCGGAAGGCCACGACCTGAAAGGCAACAACGATCTGCTGTTGCTGTCGCGCCCGGAGATCATCGCCGGCATCCATCGCGCCTATCTGGACGCCGGTGCCGACCTCCTGGAAACCAATACCTTCAACGCCACCTCGGTAAGCCAGGCCGACTATCACCTGGAACATCTGGTCTACGAATTGAACAAGGCCGGCGCGCAGGTCGCGCGCGCCTGCTGCGACGAAGTCGAGGCGCTGACCCCGCACAAGCCGCGCTTCGTGATCGGCGTGCTCGGCCCCACCAGCCGCACCGCTTCGATCAGCCCGGACGTCAACGACCCCGGCTACCGCAACACCAGTTTCGACGCCTTGCGCGACACCTATCGCGAGGCCATCGACGGCCTGATCGACGGCGGCGCCGACACGCTGATGGTGGAAACCATCTTCGACACGCTCAACGCCAAGGCCGCGCTGTATGCGATCGAGGAAGTGTTCGAAGCGCGCGGCGGACGCCTGCCGGTGATGATCTCCGGCACCATCACCGATGCCTCCGGACGCACCTTGTCCGGCCAGACGGCCGAGGCGTTTTACGCCTCGGTCGCGCACGGGCGGCCGCTGTCGGTGGGCCTGAACTGCGCGCTCGGTGCCAAGGACCTGCGCCCGCATGTGGAAACGCTGGCGCAGATTGCCGACGCCTATGTCAGCGCGCATCCCAATGCCGGCCTGCCGAATGCCTTCGGCGAGTACGACGAAACCCCGGAAGAAATGGCCGAAACCCTGCGCGAATTTGCGCAGGCCGGCCTGCTCAATCTGGTCGGCGGCTGCTGCGGCACCTCGCCGGATCACATCCGTGCGATCGCCCAAGCGGTCGCCGACCTGCCGCCGCGGCAATTGCCTGGCGCGCAGGAGCTTGCTGCGTGATGCAAAGCGATGACACTCATCCGTCCTTCGGGCACCTTCATCCACATGCCGGGGAAGCAGGCGTGCAGCGCCGGATGAGTGCGGACGACTGCGTCCCGCCACTTCCTTTTCCGATCCGGGCTAGCAACGCGGCCGCCCTTCTTCAGAGCATCGCATGAGCACTCCCCGCCACACCCGCCTGTCCGGCCTGGAACCGCTGGTCATCACCCCGGACCTGTTGTTCGTCAACGTGGGCGAGCGCACCAACGTCACCGGCAGCGCGCAGTTCCGCAAGCTGATCAAGGAAGAGCGCTACGAAGAGGCCGTGGAGGTGGCACGCCAGCAGGTCGCCAACGGTGCACAGATCCTCGACGTCAACATGGACGAGGGCCTGATCGATTCGGAAAAGGCGATGACGCGTTTTCTCAACCTGATCATGTCCGAGCCGGATATCGCGCGCATTCCGGTGATGGTGGACTCGTCCAAGTGGAGCGTGATCGAAGCCGGCCTGAAGTGCCTGCAAGGCAAGAGCGTGGTCAACTCGATCTCGCTCAAGGAAGGCGAAGCGCTGTTCATTGAACAGGCACGCAAGGTGCTGCGCTATGGCGCTGCCGCGGTGGTGATGGCCTTCGATGAAGTGGGCCAGGCCGATACCTGCGCGCGCAAGGTCGAGATCTGCACGCGCGCCTACAAGGTGCTGACTGAGCAGGTGGGCTTTCCGCCGGAAGACATCATCTTCGACCCGAACATCTTTGCCGTGGCCACCGGCATCGAGGAGCACGACAACTACGCGGTGGACTTCATCGAAGCCACCCGGCAGATCAAACGCACGCTGCCGCATTGCCATGTTTCCGGCGGCGTTTCCAACGTGTCGTTCTCGTTCCGCGGCAACGAGATGGTGCGCCAGGCGATCCACTCGGTGTTCCTGTTCCATGCGATCAAGGCCGGCATGGACATGGGCATCGTCAACGCCGGCGGCATGCTGATCTACGACGAGCTGGACCCGGAGCTGCGCGAGCGCGTGGAGGACGTGATCCTCAATCGCCGCAAGGACGGCACCGAACGCTTGCTGGAAATTGCAGAGCGCTACAAGGGCAGCAAGGGCGCGGCGAAAGTCGAAGACCTGGCCTGGCGCGAGAAGCCGGTGCGCGCACGCCTGGCGCATGCGCTGGTGCATGGCATCGATGCGTTCGTGGAGACCGATACCGAAGAAGCGCGGCAACAGTCCACACGCCCGCTGGATGTGATCGAAGGCCCGCTGATGGACGGCATGAATGTGGTCGGCGACCTGTTCGGCGCGGGCAAAATGTTCCTGCCGCAGGTGGTCAAATCCGCACGTGTGATGAAGAAAGCGGTGGCGTATCTGTTGCCGTACATCGAAGCGGAAAAGCTGCGCACCGGCGATGTCGGCAAGTCCAACGGCAAGATCATCATGGCCACGGTCAAGGGCGATGTGCACGACATCGGCAAGAACATCGTCGGCGTGGTGTTGGCATGCAACAACTTCGACGTGGTGGATCTGGGCGTGATGGTGTCGGCGCAGGTGATCCTGGACCGGGCGCGTGCGGAGAATGCCGATCTGATTGGGCTATCCGGCTTGATCACGCCGTCGCTGGAAGAAATGTCGCATGTTGCGCGCGAGATGCAGCGACAGGGGTTCGAGATTCCGTTGTTGATCGGTGGCGCCACCACCTCGCGCGCGCACACCGCACTGAAGATCGACCCGCATTACAAAGCACCCACCGTGTGGGTGAAGGACGCCTCGCGCGCAGTGGGCGTTGCGCAATCGCTGATCTCGCGCGATCTGCGCCAGGCCTTCGTGGCCGCCAACGATGCCGACTACGCGGAGATCCGCACCCGCCACAGAAATCGGGGCGATGCAAAACGCCTGGTCTCGCTGGAAAAGGCACGCGCACAGCGTTTCGATGGCGATTGGGACAACTACGTGCCGCCTACCCCGCGTCAGCCGGGCGTGCATGTGTTCGACGACTATCCGCTGCAGGAATTGATCGAGCTGATCGACTGGACTCCGTTCTTTCAGGCCTGGGAACTGGCCGGCAAGTTCCCGGCAATTCTCAGCGATGAAGTGGTCGGTCCGCAGGCCAACGAGTTGTATCGCGATGCACGCAGGATGTTGCGCACGATCGTCGCCGAGAAGTGGCTGACCGCGAAGGCCGTGTTCGGGCTGTGGCCGGCCAACAGTGTGGGCGATGATGTGGAAGTGGTCCTGACGGACAACCGGGATTCAGCGATCGGGATTGAGGATTCGCAGCTGCCCAGCCAATCCCAAATTCCGAATTCCCAATCCCGGCAGCTCTTGCACTTCCTGCGCCAGCAGGTCGACAAACCCGTCGACCGCCCCGACTTCTGTCTGGCCGATTTCATCGCACCCAAGACCAGCGGCAAGCAGGACTGGATCGGTGCGTTTGCAGTCACTGCCGGCATTGGTATCGACCCGCATGTGGCCCGTTTCGAAGCGGCGCACGACGACTACAACGCGATCCTGCTCAAGGCCTTGGCCGACCGTCTGGCCGAAGCGCTCGCCGAGCGTTTGCATCAGCGTGTGCGTACCGAGTTCTGGGGGTACATCGAAGACGAGGGCTTGGACAACGAGGCACTGATCGCCGAGCGCTATCGCGGCATCCGTCCTGCGCCCGGCTACCCTGCATGCCCGGAACATAGCGAAAAACGCACCTTGTTCGATCTGCTCGACGCCGAGCGCAACACCACGATGACGCTGACCGAAAGCTTCGCGATGCTGCCTACCGCGGCGGTCTCGGGTTATTACTTCAGCCACCCCAAGAGCCAGTATTTCGTGGTCGGGCGAGTGGGCAAGGAACAGGTTGCCGATTACGCCAGACGCAAGGGCATCACACTTGCGCTGGCCGAACGCTGGTTGGCATCGAATCTGGATTACGACCCGGAGTGATGGCAGCTGATCTGCCGCCTGGATGCTCTGCCGCCTGGCTGCAGGGCCCTTGCCCGCCCACCGTCGCGGGACACGCCGCAAGTACGTCCCTGTAGGCTCTTACGCGGCATCCATGCCGCGTAAGGTCCCGCGACAGTGGGCTGACAAGGACCTGTCGAGATGGTCGGTGAGCATGGCTTTCAACAAAGCAACCGACAAACTTTCTGGTGCGGTGTCCTCACCGTTTGCGGGACCGTGTGGCGGCATGGATGCCGCCACCGAGCCTACACGGACGTACTTGCGGCGTGTCCCGCAAGCGGTGAGGGCACCGCGCCCTCGAACGATTAGCCTTCTGACCTCAACGTCTGACTGCATCTAAACGCCGCTAAGAGTCGATATCTCGACGTCTTGAAGTCATTGAACGGTCGGCACACCTCGCCGACCGTGTCGCATCACGCAGCCGGCCGCAACACGTTCAAGACTTCGTAGCACGCACCCATGGTGTGGTAATCGGTCTTGCCGGCGGGGCTCTTCTCATCGCTGTACTTGCGATTGTCCGCATCCAGAATGCGATACCAGGCGCCATAGCGGTGGTCGATCATGTGCTTCCAGGAGTACTCCCAGAGCTTGTCGTACCACTGCCAATAACGCGCTTCGCCGCTGCGCTGCGCCAGCAAGGCCGCGGCCGCCAGCGACTCGGCCTGCACCCAGAAATACTTGTCGTCGTCGCAAACCTTGCCATCGGGGTCGAAGCCGTAATACAGCCCACCGCGCTGCGCATCCCATGAGCGCTCTACGGCCACATCGAACAGGTGTTGCGCGGTCGGCAGCAGCCAATCGGTCGGCGCGTAGCGATCCAGCAGCATCAGCAGCTTGGCCCATTCGGTCTGGTGGCCCGGCTGGAAGCCCCAGGGGCGGAACAGGTGCTTGGGATTGTCGCGGTTGTAGTCCCAGTCGATGTTCCACTGCAGATCGTAGTGTTCCCACACCAGGCCGTCTGCCTTGGCTGCCTGACGCCGGGTCATGGTGTCGGCCAGCGACAGTGCGCGGTCCAGATAGCGTTGCTCGCCACTGGCCTCGTACGCGGCAATCATCGCCTCGCACATGTGCATGTTGGCGTTCTGGCCGCGGTAGCTGGTGAAGTTGAATTGCGCATCGGCTTCGTCGCGGTACAGACCGAATTCCGGCTCCCAGAAATATTTTTCCAGCAGCTGCCAGGTTTCGTCCATCCATGCGCGCGCCTCTTCGATGCCGGCCTTCAGGCCGCACGAATACGCCAGCAGCACGAACGCCACGCCGTAGCAGTGATTCATGTCGTCTTCGACCACGCCATCGCGCAAGGTCCATGCGTAGCCGCCGGTGGCCGGATTGCGATGTACATTGCGCAAATAATCCAGGCCGTGGCGTACCGCTTCCAGATACTGCGCATCGCCGAATTCGCGATAGGCCATCGCGTAGTTGAAGACAAAGCGCGTACTGCTGACCAGATGCCGATGCCCGGCGTCGTAGATCGCACCATCGTCGCGGAAATACTGGAAAAACCCACCCGCCGGATCGATCGCGCGCGGATGGTAGAACGCCATGGTGTCGGCGATATGCTGACGCAGCACATCGGCCGAGCGGAAATCGGGTGCGGGGGTCGCAGGCAAACGGCTCATGATTGTTCCTGGATCAAAGAATGGACTTCATCGACGCTCGGCATCGCGGCGAACGCGCCTTTGCGCGTTACCGCCAGCGCACCGACCGCCGCAGCAAAGCGGATCACCTCGGTGATCGCAGCGGCATCACCACACAGCTGCTCCAGCGTGGCCGCGCGTGCCGCCAGCTGAAACAACAAACCACCGACGAACGCATCGCCGGCTGCGGTGCTGTCGCGTACCTGCACATGGAACGCCGGCACCTGGCCGGAATCGGTGCGTGTCTGCCAATGCACCGGCCCGCCACCATCGGTGACCAGCAACCAGCTGGCCTGGCCCTGCCACAGCTTCTGGGTGACCGTGCTGGCATCGCCATCGAGCGTGCCGGCCAGGTAATCGAGTTCTTCGCGCGAGAGCTTGACCACATCGGCCAACGCCAACGCCTCCCACAGCAACGCTGCCGGATCCACATCCTGCGGCCACAACATCGGGCGCAGATTGAGATCCAGGCTGACGATGGCGCCATCGGCGCGCGCGCGGCGCATGCCATCGAGCGTGCACTGCGCAATCGCAGGCTCGGTCATGCTGTTGGAGCACACATGCAACACGGCGGCCTGCTTGAAACCGTCGGCAGCAAAGTGCTCGGGACGGAACAACAGATCCGCTGCCGGCGGGCGATAGAAACTGAAACTGCGCTCGCCAGCTTCATCCAATGCAACGAAGGCCAGCGCAGTCTTGGCCTGATCGGTGCGCACGATGCCATCGGTGGCGACGCCGGCCTGCTGCAGACTCTGCAGCAGAAAATCGCCGAACATATCGCGCCCTAGCATGCCGACAAAATGCGCCGCACCGCCCAGCCGCGCCACCGCAACGGCGACGTTGGCCGGCGCACCACCAGCGTATTGCGCAAACGTGCGCGCCTCGTCCGCACCGGCCGGCGGCAACGCCAGCATGTCGATCAAGGCCTCACCAAAACAGACCACCCGATTCTTGACAGCACTCATGCGCGCGCCTCCGCCAGTGCGCCGCGCAGACGCGAGCCCCAGATGCCGTAGAACACGATGTACAGGTAGCACAGCAGCGGCAGCACGAACGACTCGTGCAGACCGATGCTGTCGGCCAGCAAACCTTGCAGATACGGCACGATGGCGCCGCCGACAATCGCCATGATCAACAGGCTCGATGCGCGGCCGGTCAGCGGACCAAGGCGCTCGATGCCCAGCGTAAAGATGGTCGGGAACATGATCGAGTTGAACAAGCCGATCGCCACCAATGCATACACCGCCAGCATGCCGCCGCTGGCCATGGTCAGGCCCAGCAGCAGTGCATTGATTGCAGCGAACACCGACAACAACACACGCGGCGACAGCTTGGCCAGCAAGGCCGAACCGATGAAGCGACCGATCATCGCCAGCGTCCAGTACGCCGACACGTAGTTGGTCGCCTCACGCTCGGTGAAACCACCGATCTGCGGCAACGAGAAGTAATTGACCATCAGGCTACCGATCGCCACTTCCGCGCCGACATAGAAGAAGATCGCCAATACACCAAAGCGCACATGCGGATGCGCCAGCGCATCCAGCAGCGAATGCCTGCTTTCATCCTTCTGCGCGCCCGCATCGGTCAGGGCCGGCAGACGGAACAGGAATACGAAGATCGCCAGCAGAAACAGCACAATGCCAAGGCCGATGTAAGGCCCCTGCACCGCCTGCGCTTCCTGCACGCGATAGGCCAGCTGCTCGGCTTCCGGCAGCACCTTGAGCTGGTCGCCGCTCATCACGGTGTTGGACAGGATCAGCCAGCCACCGAACAGCGGCGCGATTGCGGTGCCCAACGAATTGAGCGCCTGCGCCAGGGTCAAACGGCTGGACGCACTGCGCTCCGGACCCAGCAACGCCACATACGGATTGGCCGCCACCTGCAAGATGGTGATGCCGGTGGCAAGCACGAACAGCGCGCCGAGAAATGCGCCATAGACGCGCAGTTCCGCCGCAGGCCAGAAGCCCAATGCACCGACCGCAGCAACCGCCAGACCGGCAACGATGCCTTGCTTGTAGCCAAGCCTGGCCACCAGCCAACCGGCAGGCAGCGACATCAGGAAATACGCACCGAAGAAGGTGAACTGCACCAGCATCGCCTGCGCGAAGTTGAGTTCGAACACCGCCTTCAGATGCGGAATCAGAATGTCGTTGAGGCAGGTGAGAAAGCCCCACATGAAAAAGATCGTGGTGACGACCGACAACGCAACGCCGTTGTTGACCGGCGCCTTGTTGCCGCTTGGCACAGTGGATTGCGTGGAAAGGGAAACCATAGGAATTGCCTGGTCAGCGGCCTGAGGCCTTGGTGGGGGAATGAGCGGGGGAATCGCCTGGGGGATGATGCGTCAGCACGGATGGCGAGCAGGCGCTGCTCGCACGGATGTTCAATGCGACTGCGGCGGTCAGGCGCTGCGATGCGCGCTCCGGACTGCCAATGCGTTGCAGCACCAGCTGCGCGGCTTGCCTGCCGCGCGCACGCGGATCTGCGGCCAACGTAGTCAATGCCGGTGTAAACAAGGCCGCTTCGGCGATGTCGTCGAAGCCGGTCACTGCGAAATCGCGGCCCGGCACGATGCCGTGCATCGCCAGCGCGGCCATCAAGCCCAGCGCAACGCTGTCGTTGTAGCAAACCGCAGCGGTTGCAGCGTGGTCGGCGCTATCGAGCATGCGCGCGCCGCACAGCGCGGCGTCCTGACGATTCGGTGCGGATTCGACGTAGTGCACGGTAAAGCCAGCATTCGTCATCGCGCGGGTGTAGCCAGCGCGGCGCTGGCGGCAGGAACTGGATTCGGCATGGCCACCGAAAAACACGATGCGCCGATGGCCCTGCGCGATCAGATGCTCGCAGGCGAGAAACGCACCCTGTTCGTTATCCAGCGCCAGCAGATCCCACTGCGCGCCCTCCACTTCGCGGTTGAATAACACCACGTTGTGCTGGCGCCCCAGCACCTGGGTCAGTGCCTGGGCCTGGCTGCCTTCGGCCGGCGACAGGATGATGCCGGCGGGCGTGTGCTCCATCAGCGAGGTCAGCACCGCCTGCTGGCGCTGCGTGGATTCGCCAGTGCTGCCGAGCAGGGTGACGTAGCCGGCCGCACCCAAGGCCTCATCCACACCTGCAGCGAACTCGGCGAAGAATGGATTGGACAGATCGTTGATGACCAGCGCAATGCTGGACGAGGTGCGGCAGCGCAGATTGGCGGCGGCACGGTTGTAGACGTAGTTCTGCCGATCCAGCTCGGCCTCCACGCGCGCGCGCGTGGTCGCATGCACCAGCGGGCTGCCGCGCAACACCAAAGACACGGTCGCGCGCGATACGCCGATGGCGCCGGCGATATCGCGCAGCGTCACTGCACCGCGTCGAATGCGGCGCGCATCGCCGTCATCCGGGGCGGCCGGCATCGGCTTGGCACGCGTCATGTAGCCGGCTTTGCAGTGGAAGAAATGCGCATGTATCTGGGGTTGATTGGATCGATCCAATTAGGCCTTTTCCGGCAAATCAATGCATGCGGCAGTGCAGCATATTCAGTTCGTGCGGGCTGGACCGGCTAGCGCCGTGTTACCCGAGCCGCAAGCCCTGCGCCTGGCTCCTGCGTCGATTCGAAAGGCACGGCTTGGCCGTCGCCCCACAAACCTCCATCACTGAAACGCGATCGACAAGCCGATCCCGCCCTGCCAATCCGGGCTCTCCGAAGTCAGCCCACGCAGCACCGACACATCCAGTTGCATCGCATGCGGCAGCTGCCAGGCGCCGCCGGCGCCAGCCACGCGTGAATGCTCGCTGCCGGTATCGAAGCCCGCTTCCACATAGCTGCTGAAACGCTCGCCGGAAAAGAACGTGTAATTGGGCGAGAAGGTCCAGGTGTGCCCGTCGTTGTCGCGCGCATAGTTGACGTACAGCGCCAGCGCGCGCTCCTGTGCCAGATCCCACGACGCGGTCACGCCCAGCTCGCGCGCGTAGCCATCGCTGAAATCAGGGCTGCCGGTCGGCACGCTGTAGCTGGCGAGCGCGGCCCAATGAAAGCTGTCCGAACGCGACGGCAGTGCGACCTTCAAGCCGATATGGCTGTCGCCACCGCCATGCACGCGCGCGCCACCGCCGCGCTGCCAGTTGTAACTGTCGCTGCCCAGCTGCAGCTCCACGTTCTGCAAAAAGCCCAGACGCAGCAACGTATCGGCGGTGTACTGCGTGATCCGCTGCCCATCGGCGCGGTCGGTGCTCGCATCCGGCAAGCCCTGTTCCCAAGCAAACACACCCGGCTGCAGCGTTTCGGCAGCGAACGGAATCCCGGGGCGATCGAATGCCGGCGCCTCGTCTGCCTGTGCGGCTGCCTGCTGACTAAGCGCGCAGAGCACAAGCCCCAATAATCCAACCGACACAGCGTTGCGACGCCCATGCATGCACGGAACACGGCGCACTGCTGAGCGCACTGATGCATCGGCACACGGTGGCAGGGAATTCGAAGACATGGACATACGCGACACCATCGGCAGGAAGTGAGCAGCGACGCCGCGGACACCGTGCCCGCAGACGTCGACCAACAACGCCGCGCATGGTGCCGCGCGCGCCGTGACCGGCCTGTGTATCGCCAGCCGCGCGTTTGCTGCATCGCTCAACTCGCACGCGCGCGCAAGCAACGATCCAGCTGCGCAACGCCAAGGCATGCGCCAAAACAGATGGGCACCCATCAGGTGCCCATGTTTCAACAAAAGCATGTCGTGCAGCGTTACCAGACCAGGTCGTCGGGCACCTGATACTGGGGGTCCGCATACGGGTCGTCGCTTGCCGGTGCATTCGGATCCACCTTCAATGCGACCGAAGGTGCGAACACCGATTCGGCTTCGGCCAGCAACTCGGCGGTAACCAGCAGATAACGCCCGTTGAGCTGCAACACACCCAGCTCGCCGGCATTGAGCGCCTTGAGCTGATCGGCGGTCACGTAGATGCGCTTGATCTTGCCGCCATACGGAAAATGCCGGGCGATATCGGCATCGGCATGATTCAGGCCCTTGTCCTTGAGCAATTCTTCGAGCTTGGCCTTGGCTTCGCGACGCAGGCGTGCTTCTTCCTGCTTCAGTCGCTCGGCTTCGATCCGTTCGTCCTTCTCGCGCTGCGCACGGATCGCATAGGCCTTGGCCAGATCGATGTCTTCGCGCGTGCGTGCCGGTTTGGGGCCGCGACGCTCTGCATTGGCATGCTGCGGACGTGGCGAGGCTGCTGGCTTGCCATCGTTGCGACGATCAGGCCTGCCGTTGCTTGTGCGCTCATGCTTGCCGTCGGTCGCCGCAGCGGCGTGCGGCCGCTGCGGTCCCCTGCCCTGGCCACCCGGCGTGTTGCCGCCGGGTGCGGGCCTGCCACCGTTGCCATGGTGACGCGCGGCAGGCCGTGCGTCGGGTTTGCGTTCGGGCTTGGGGGCGGACTTGAAGCCCAACCCAAGCAACTGGTCACGTAAGGTATCGCTCATGGCGGTGGCAATCTGCAATCAATAGTGCGGAGGCGGCGGTTCGTCCGCTGCATCGGCAAACAACGTGGAGCGCACCTTGCCCAGATCCTCGAGCAGGTGGCGGATCAGCTCGGCATTGCGGGCGCCCGTCAAACGGGCGTCCGCAAGTGCTTCACTCAGTTCATTGAGCGCGTGCTCCTGAAAGGAGAGCCGCGTTTCCAGTTCAACCAACCGCGCGTCCAGTTCCTGGTCGCGCGGCGAGAGTTGCTCATGCATGCAACGAACGGCCTCGTCCGATGGCGTAGTAAGCCAGGCCGGCAGCTTCGATTTCCTGCGGGTCGTAAAGGTTGCGACCGTCGAATACGACGTCGTCCTTCAAGGCCTGCTTGATCTTGCCGAAATCCGGGCTGCGGAACTGCTTCCACTCGGTGACCACCACCAGCGCATCGGCGCCGTCCAGAGCAGCGAAGGCTTCGTCGCAGAAGGTCAGATCGTCGCGCTCACCGAAGATGCGCTTGGCTTCGTGGGTGGCTTCCGGATCGTAGGCACGCACGGTGGCGCCGGCTTCCCACAACTGCGCCAGCAGACGACGGCTGGAGGCCGCACGCATGTCGTCGGTATTGGGCTTGAACGCCAGGCCCCACACCGCGAAGGTCTTGCCGGCAAGGCTGCCGCCGGCTTCGCCGCCGTAGTGACGCTGCACCAGTTCGAACAAATGACCCTTCTGCGCGTTGTTGACGCTTTCCACCGCGTTGAGCAGGGTCGGCTGCATGCCGTACTGCTCGGCGGTCTTGGCCAGCGCCTGCACGTCCTTGGGGAAGCACGAGCCGCCATAACCGGCACCGGGATAGATGAAGTGCCAGCCGATGCGCGGATCCGAACCGATACCGTTACGCACGTGCTCCACGTCCGCACCGACACGCTCGGCAATGTTGGCGATCTCATTCATGAAACTGATCTTGGTCGCCAGCATCGCGTTGGCCGCGTACTTGGTCAGCTCGGCCGAACGCACGTCCATCTCGACGATGCGATCGCGGTTGCGATTGAACGGTGCATACAGACGGCGCATGCGTGCAATCGCTGCCGGCTTGGTGGCACCGATCACGATGCGATCCGGACGCATGCAGTCGGCAACGGCGTCGCCTTCCTTCAGGAATTCCGGATTGGAGACGACGTCGAACTCATGCTCCACGCCACGTGCATCCAGTTCTTCCTGGATCGCCACGCGCACCTTGTCGGCGGTACCGACCGGCACCGTGGACTTGTTGACGACCACCGACGGGCCGTCGATATGACGACCGACGGTACGCGCAACTGCCAGCACGTACTGCAGGTCGGCACTGCCATCCTCATCCGGCGGCGTGCCCACGGCGATGAAGGTGATTTCGCCATGCGCAATCGCCTCGGCAGCATCGCTGGTGAAGCGCAACCGGCCAGAGGCGTGGTTGGCTTTCACCATCGGCTCCAAGCCGGGTTCATAGATGGGGATCACCCCTCGATTGAGACCATCAACTTTCGCCTGGTCGATATCCACGCAGATAACGTGATGACCTACTTCGGCCAGACAGGTACCGGTGACTAGACCAACATAGCCGGTACCAAAGATCGCAACTCGCATGGGGGGGGATACTCCTGTGGGGGATCAGGGAAGGATACCCATCAGTTCGACATCGAACGTCAACGTTGCGTCTGGTCCGATCGGCCCCCCCTGCGTGCCGTTCGGGCCATAGGCCAAGTTGGATGGAATCCAGAAACGATATTTCGAACCGACCGGCATCAGTGCGACGCCCTCGGTCCAACCTGCAATGACTTGATTCAGACCGAACTCGGCCGGCTGGCCGCGCTGGTAGGAACTGTCGAACACCTGCCCGTTGAGCAGCTTGCCTTCGTAGTTCACGCGCACCGTATTGGTGGGCATCGGACGCTCGCCGCTACCCTGGCGCAACACCGTGTACTGCAAGCCCGAGGCCGTGGTGATCACGCCTTTTTCGGTCTTGTTCTTGGCGAGGAACGCATTGCCTTCTTCGCGATTCTTGGCACCGGCAGCGCCCTGCTTGGCAGAGGCGAAGGCCTGCATCGTCGCTGCGGCTTCCTGCTGGGTCAGACGCGTGGTGCCCTTGGCGAACACGGTACGCACGGCTTCCATCAGGATGCTCAGATCGATCTCGTCCTTGATGCCGGCCAACGACGGGCCGACCGCGCGATCGCCCAGCATCAGGCCGACGTTTTCCTTGGACGGCGCTGCAGGCGCGCTACCCGGGGCCATGCCCGGAACCTGCTGGCCGTTACGCGCTGCCAGCGCAGTGCGCAGGGCGGTATCGGTGGCCTGGGTCTGCTCATCGGACAACAACGGCTTGCCGCCCTTGAATGCATTTTCGATGGCGCGTTGCAGTGCGCTTACATCGATGTCCTGGGCAATCGGCTCGAACGAGCGCGCCACATCCATACCGATGGCGTAGCTGACGTTGTCGCGGGTGCTCTTCTCAGACGATGCATTCACAACTGGCTTCTCCTTGGTGGCCGCTGCGGCCGGTTGCTGTGACATCGCCGGCATCGATGCCGACAGTGCCACCATCAGTAGCGACGCCGCCGCGCCGCGCTTTCCCATCTTCATTCGATGCACTTCCCGAAAGTGAAAAGACACGCCGACGCCGGCGCTGAATGCGCATTGTCGCATGTGCGCGCCGCGTTGCGAGAGCCGCGCTCAGCGCGACGGTGCCTTGAGCTCGCGTTCGATTGCCGCCAACACGCTCGGATCGTCCGGTTTGATCTTGCTGGGAAACTGCGCCACCACGCGTCCATCGCGACTAATCAAATACTTGTGGAAGTTCCAACCCGGCGCAACGCCGGTGGCTTGCGTCAAGCGCTGATACAGCGGCGTCGCATCCTTGCCCAGCACATGCACCTTCTCAAACATCGGGAACTTGACGCCATAGGTCAGCGTGCAGAATTCCTGGATCTGCTTCTCAGATCCCGGTTCCTGCCCCTGGAAATCGTTGGACGGAAAGCCCAGCACCGAAAAACCGCGGCTACCGAAGCGCTTGTTCAGCGCTTCCAGTCCTTCGTACTGCGGGGTGTAGCCGCATTTGCTGGCGGTGTTGACCACCATCACCACCTTGCCGCCGTAAGTACGGTTCAGGTTGATTGGCGCCTTGCCGGCCAGCGGCCGGTAGTCCAGATCCAGCACCGGCGCACCTGCGGCCAGCGCCGAGGCGGAAAAAAAGCCAGCAAATACAATGACCAGCAAACGATTGAGCAACATGCGCGATCCCCTTGAATAGGTTCCGGCCCCTCGCAGATGCGGGGTGCCATCAGTTGGGTATGACAGACAGTTGACTGCCTGCGTGTCGGTGTTATAGTTAGATACAACACCAGTCATCCAACGCAGGGGAAAGCATGAACAGCACACGCTTCACGCGACCAGCTCCATTGCTGCTGCTCGGCAGCACCCTGTTCGCCATTGGTTGCCTGGGAGCCGCTTCCAGTCTGGTCACGGAGTCCGGCGCCGATTATGGCGTGTCGGAGGCGGTTACGGAAAACGCGACAACTCCCCCCGAGGAGCGCACCCGGCCCAGCCGGCACCTGCGCGCTTCGCTGTCGATGCCCTATTTCTCCTTCGCGCAGGTTCTGCGCCCACGGAGCTGATCATGAACGACATCCAATGGAGCGACGGCGCTCCCATCTACCGCCAACTCAAGGAACGGGTCATTGCCATGATGCTCGATGGAATCCTCAAACCTGGCGACGCCCTGCCCTCGGTGCGCCAGGTGGCGGCGGACTACCAACTCAATCCCATTACCGTCTCGCGCGCCTACCAGGAGTTGGCCGACGAGAATCTGGTGGAAAAACGCCGCGGCCTGGGCATGTTCATGACCCCGGAAGCCGCACAGAAATTGCGCGGCAGCGAGCGCGAGCGTTTCTTGAATGAAGAATGGCCCGCAGTGCTGGAACGCATCCAGCGCCTGGGACTGTCCAT
This sequence comes from Xanthomonas hortorum, assembly GCF_040279205.1. Classification (GTDB taxonomy): domain Bacteria; phylum Pseudomonadota; class Gammaproteobacteria; order Xanthomonadales; family Xanthomonadaceae; genus Xanthomonas; species Xanthomonas hortorum_F. The sequence goes on along the minus strand of NZ_JBEOLS010000021.1, from coordinate 54,447 downwards.
CGACGATCTGTTGCCACAGGGAAAAACACCATGACCGCCGTCTCCTCCGACCATGTGGTCGACGCACGTGGCCTGCGCAAGGCCTACAAGCATCGGCTCGCGCTGGACAACACCAGTTTCACCATTGCCACCGGGCGCATCGTTGGATTGATCGGCCCCAACGGCGCCGGCAAGACCACCGCGCTCAAGGCGGTGCTGGGGCTGACCGATTTCGACGGCGAGTTGAGCGTGCTCGGCATGGATCCGCGCACCCAGCGCAACGCACTGATGAACGAGGTCTGCTTCATCGCCGACGTGGCGGTGCTGCCGCGCTGGCTGCGGGTTGGCGAGGCGATCGATTTCGTTGCCGGCGTGCATCCGCGCTTCGATCGCGCCAAGTGCGAGCGCTTTTTGGCCAATACGCAGCTCAACCGCAAATCGCGGGTGCGCGAATTGTCCAAGGGCATGATCGTGCAGCTGCATCTGGCGCTGGTGATGGCCATCGACGCACGCATCCTGGTGCTGGACGAGCCCACCCTGGGCTTGGACATCCTGTATCGCAAGCAGTTCTACCAGCGCCTGCTGGAAGACTATTTCGATGAGCAAAAAACCATCATCGTCACCACCCACCAGGTGGAAGAGATCGAACACATCCTCACCGATGTGATGTTCATCCGCGACGGCCGCATCGTGCTGACCGCCGACATGGAAAACGTGGCCGAGCGCTACACCGAAGTGCTGGTGGGTGCCGAGCATCTCGAGGCTGCCAGAGCCATGAAGCCGATCGACGAGCGCAGCCTGCCGTTCGGCAAGACCGTGATGCTGTTCGATGGCGTGCCGAAAGAGCAGCTCGCCCGCTTTGGCGAAACCCGCAATCCCGGCCTTGCCGACCTGTTCGTTGCGGTCATGAAGGGGACCTACGCATGAATGCACTCACCCACCAATCCTCTCCCGCCCGCACCTTCGGCTGGCTGCTCAAACGGGAATACTGGGAACACCGTGGCGGCTTCGTCTGGGCGCAGATCATCACTGGCGGCATCGCGGTGTTCTTCGCACTGCTGGGCGCGGTGATCGGGGCGATCAGCGCACGCCGCAACATGATCGGCGACAGCATGACGATGTCGGACATGGCCGAGTACACCCGCACCCTCGGCCAGGTCGGCGACGGCCTGCTGCTGGGCGGTATCGGAATCGCCTCGGTGGTCCTGGCATTCGTGGTGTTCTTCTATGCACTGGGCAGCCTGTACGACGACCGCCGCGACCGCAGCGTGCTGTTCTGGAAATCGCTGCCGGTGTCCGACGTGCAGACGGTGTTGTCCAAGGCCGCCTGGGCGCTGTTGCTGGCGCCGCTGATCGCCATCGCGATCGGCGTACTGGTCGGCCTGGCGCTGTGGTTGATCGCCATCGGCGGCGCGTTGATCGCCGGTGTGCCCAATCCATGGGGCTTGGCCACCCACTCGCATCCGTTCTCGTTGTTGTGGCTGATGCTGCAGACCGTTCCGATGAGCTTGCTGTGGTCGCTGCCGACCGTGGGCTGGCTGATGTTCTGCTCGGCCTGGGCCACCAGCAAGCCGTTCCTGTGGGCGGTGCTGTTTCCGCTGCTGGCCTGCGTGATGCTGAGCATCCTTTCGGCAATGCCGGGCGTATCGCTGCCGATCGGCTGGATCTGGTACATCGTCGGCTACCGCGGCCTGCTCAGCGCCCTGCCCGGCACCTGGTCGCCACTTGCAGTCAGCGGCAACCTGGATAGCAGTGCGATGCAGAACCCTAGCGATCTGGTGCAGTGGGTGCTGCAGCACACCGATAGCAGGCTGGTCTACGGCAACCCCGACATCTGGATCGGCGCCGCCATCGGCGTGGTGCTGATCGCTGCCTCCATCTATCTGCGCCGTCGGCGCTCCGAAGCCTGACTAAAGGACACCCCATGCGTTCGCACCTGCATCTGAGTCTGGCCATCTTGTTCGCGTTGCCCGGCGCTGCGTTTGCCCAGGAGCAATGCAAATTCTCCGAGCCGCGCAACCTGGAGCTGAAACTGAGCGGAGTGAAGTCGGTGTTGTTCGAGGTCGCCTCCAACGACCTGCATCTGGATGCCTCGCCGGGCAGTAGCGGGCGTCTGAGCGGCCGCGCCTGTGCAGCACGCGCCGATCTGCTCAAAGGACTGACCGTCACCCAGAAGCGCGTCGGCGACAAGTTGGTGGTGACGCTGGACGACGACCGCAGCATGCGCATCTCCGTGGGCGACAGCTACGCGTACCTGGATCTGCGCGGCAGCGTGCCCGACACGCTGCTGCTGCAGTTCGACGTGGGTTCCGGCGATGCGGAGATCTCCGGTGCGGCAGCGGTCAGTGCCGACGTCGGCTCTGGCGACATGGCGATTCGTCGCACCAAGGGCCGCGTCACCGCCAAGGTCGGCTCCGGCGACATCGAGCTGGAAGACATGGGCGCGTTGCGTGTCTTGGCAGTGGGCTCGGGCGATCTCAAGGCCACGCACGTGCGTGGCGCAGCAGAGGTCGGCAAGGTCGGCTCGGGCGACGTCAAACTGCGCGGCGTTGCCGGCAACGTCAAGCTCGGCACGATCGGCTCCGGCGATGTCGACATCGACGACGTGCAAGGCGATGTGGGCGTGGACGCGGTCAACTCCGGCACACTGAGCGTGCGCAAGGTGCGCGGCAACGTCAGCGTGGCGCGCAAGGGTAGCGGCGATATCGACGTCAGCGATGTCACCGGCAGCACGCGCGTGCCGACCGACAACTGATCACTCATTGACGATTCGAGGGGGAACTGCTGATGAAACTGTTGATTTCTGTGGTGTTGGCGAGCGCGCTGTTGGTCGGTTGTGGCAAGTCCGAGCCCACGGTCAATGTATCGGGCCAGGCCAGCGGCAGTGGCGTGACCTTCAACGGCAAGAGCGTGACACTCAAGCGTGACGGCTTGCCTGCAGCCACCATCGGTGTGGATGGCGCGCTCAGCATCGATGGCAAGCCGGTAACCTTGAACGATGCGCAGCGGCAGGCGATGCGCAACTTCTACGCGCAGATCCAGGGCGTGGCCGAAAAAGGCATCGACATCGGCACCCAAGGTGCAGCGTTTGGCGCGCATGCGGCGGGCGAAGCGCTCAAGGGCGTGCTCAGCGGCAACACCGACCAGATCGGCGACAAGATCGAAGCACAGGCGGACAGCTTCAAGCACAACGCCATGCAGATCTGCGATCAACTGGCCAAACTGCGCGCCGCGCAGGACGCCGCTGCGCAACTGGTGCCGGCGTTTGCGCCCTACTCCACCCTTACGCAACACGACGTTGACGACTGCCGCAAGTAAGTGCGGCCGTGACAGCCGCTGCGCAAGCGTTGGCAGGCGCAGCGGCTTCCCGAATCGGATGGAGCGCATACCCATGCCGATTCCTGCACGCGAGTTGAGCGCCACCTTGGCCTGCGACATTTTGTCAGCCATGCCATGTAACCCTGGCCCGGATCGCCTGGCCGGGGCGGGATTACACTAGTGCGCTCCCCTCAACCCATCGATCCCATGAACAAGTTCGTGATGCTCTGCATGGCGCTGCTGCTGTGCACTCTCGCCGCCTGCGGCGACCAGTCGTCCCGGCGCGCCGAACGTGGCAAGCCGCGCGTTGCGATCACCACCCAATCGGTGATGATCCGCCGCCCACCGGCTGCCAATGCGGAAATCACCCCGGACGGCACACTGAAGATCGACGATATTGCGCTACCGCAGAAAGAGCCGACGCGCGCCAAGCTGCAGCTGCTGTTCGGGCACCTGCAGATGCTGCGTCAGCAGGCCGTCAACGATGCCGGCGCGGACCCGGAATACAAGTCGATCAAGCTGACGGTCACCCCGGACATCCAGAAGATCAGCGGCGAATTACTCAATGAGATCCCGTCGCTGCAGCCGTATCGCGAGAGCTTCGGCAACGTGCAGGCCGAGCGGCACTGAGTAGCGAAGTTGCGCGAAGGCCGTAGATTGGCAAGAACCTTGCGTAGGAGCGCACTTGTGCGCGATGTGGCTTCATCGGGAAGTCCCCATCGCGCACAAGTGCGCTCCTACACACACGCAGCAGTGATCAGCCACCGCCGCCAGTGCTGCCGGCCTGGATACCGCCACGCGTCAGCGCGGCCGGATCCAGCAAACGCCGCAGATCCGCTTCGCTGAGCCCGCTGTCCTCCAGGGCCACGTCAAGCACCGGGCGCTGCTCCTTGTAGGCACGCTTGGCGATTGCGGCGGCCTTCTCGTAGCCGATGATCGGGTTGAGCGCAGTGACCAGGATCGGATTGCGATCCAGCGCCTCGCGCACGCGCTCCTGACGCACCTTCAGCCCGGCGATTGCGGTATCGGCCAGCAGACGCGACACATTGCCCAGCAGGGTGATCGAATCCAGCAGGTTGTAGGCGATCAGCGGCAGGGTCACATTCAACTGGAAGTTGCCGGTCTGCCCGGCCACGGTGATCGCGGTGTGGTGGCCGATGACCTGCGCGCAGGCCATCACGGTGGCTTCGGGAATCACCGGGTTGACCTTGCCCGGCATGATCGAGCTACCCGGCTGCAGCGCCGGCAATTCGATCTCGCCAAGCCCCGCCAACGGGCCGGCATTCATCCAGCGCAGATCATTGGCGATCTTGATCAAGGCCACCGCCAGCGCATTGAGCTGACCGGACAGTTCCACCGCATCGTCCTGCGCGGCCAGGCCTTCGAACTTGTTGTCCGCACTCTCGAACTTGAACTTGCTCAAATTCGACAAGGCCTTGGCCACCTTGCCGCCGAAACGCGGATCGGCATTGATGCCGGTGCCGATCGCAGTACCGCCCAGCGGCAGACGTCGCAAACGCTTGAGTGCGTCGTCGATGCGCTCCTGCGCCGAACTCAGCTGCGCCGACCATGCACCGAATTCCTGGCCGAAGGTCAGCGGCATCGCATCCATCAGATGCGTGCGCCCGGTCTTGACGATCTTGTCCAGGCCCTTGGCACGCTTGTCGATGGTCTTGCGCAGATGCTTGAGCGCCGGCTGCAGATGCTCTTGCACCGCCAGCAACGCAGAGACGCGGATTGCCGTGGGCACCACATCATTGGAACTCTGCCCGAGATTGACGTGATCGTTGGGATGCACCGCGTCCTTGCCGGCACGCGTGGCCAGCGTCGCAATGACCTCGTTGGCATTCATGTTGGATGAGGTGCCCGAGCCGGTCTGATAGACATCGATCGGAAACTGCGCATCGAAGGTGCCCTCGGCCACCTGCAAGGCGGCGTCCTGCACCGTCTTGGCGATCGACTTGGGCAGCAATCCCAGTTCGGCATTGACACCGGCGGCGGCGGCCTTGATCAAGCCCAGCGCGCGGATGAAACCACGCGGCATCGGCTGACCCGATACCGGAAAATTCTGCACGGCACGCTGGGTCTGCGCGCCCCACAATGCATCGGCAGGTACCTGCAATTCGCCCATGCTGTCGTGTTCGGTTCTGAAACGTTCGCTCATCTGCACTCTCCGCACATCGTTGGATTTGTGGTCAAGGAAGGCTGGCAGCGGGCGTACCCGGGCTGGCGAGGCTGCCTACGATACTCGCTCGCAGCGTTGCGACCATGTCGTCGCAAGCCGTGGGCTAGACTGCCCATCGATCAATACGAGGTACCACGCCGCCATGGGCGACGACCCTGACTGTAGAAACACAGCACCTGCGTCTTTCTCTTCTGAACACCGCAGCATCGCTTACGCGCAGCAGATAGCGCATAGACCTATCGCCGATGCACAGCACGCAGGCGTACGCCATGCTCGGTAATGTGCTGCTGCTGTTGGTCGCCTTGCTGCTGGTGCTGTTGAACGGCTTCTTCGTCGCCGCCGAATTTGCGCTGGTCAAACTACGCCATACCCAGGCGGTGGGCCTGGCGCAAAACAACGGCTGGCGCGGGCGTTTGCTGCTCGGGGTGCATGCGCATCTGGATGCGTATCTGTCGGCCTGCCAGCTGGGTATTACCTTGGCCTCGCTCGGCTTGGGCTGGGTCGGCGAACCTGCGTTTGCGCATCTGCTACAGCCGCTGTTCGACCTGCTCGGTCTGTCGCCGGAAGCGGCGCAATTCACCGCATTGGCCATTGCCTTCAGCCTGATTTCGTTCCTGCACATCGTGCTGGGCGAACTGGCGCCCAAGACCATGGCCATTCGCCGCCCGGAGCTGATGTCGCTGTGGACCGCCGCACCGCTATACGTCTTTTACTGGGCCATGTATCCGGCGATCTGGGTGCTCAATACCAGCGCCAATCGGTTGCTGCGGGTGCTCGGCTGGGGCGAGGTGGAACATCACTCGCATCGCTATTCGCGCGAGGAACTGATGCTCATCGTCGGCCGCCAGGATCCCAACGCTGCCACGCCCGATCACGGGCTGGCCTTGATGAGCCATGCGCTGGAATTGCCCGACCTGGTCGCCGGCGACCTGATGCGCCCGCGCGAGCACATGCGCAGCCTGCGCGAAGGCATGACGCTGGAATCGGTGCTGGCCGAGTTCAGCGAGTCGCGCTATAGCCGCTACCCGTGGTTCGATGCCGAGGGCGAGCAGGTACTGGGTATCCTGCATACCAAGGACCTGCTGGTGGCGATGGCGCGCGGCCAGGCCCTGGACGATCTGCGCCCGCTGCTGCGTCCGGCTACCCTGCTGACCCTGGAAACCCCGATCCCCAGTGCGCTGGAGCAGTTCCGCACCGGCGCCACCCATCTGGCGCTGTGCGTGGAGGACCAGGGCCGCATCCTGGGCTTCTTCACCCTGGAAGACCTGCTGGAAGTGATGGTCGGCGAGATCGAGGACGAGCATCGCCACGTGGTGCGCGATGCGCCGATCCGCAGCCAGGACGGCTCGCTGCTGGTGGCCGGCAGCACCTCGATCTTCCGCCTGGAACGCCTGCTCGGCCGGGATCTGAGCGCGCCGGACCACGTCAATTCGGTCGGCGGGCTGATCGTGCACAGGCTGCAGCGGCTGCCGGAAGAAGGCGAAACCCTGCAGCTGGACGGCCACGCGCTGACCGTGCGGCGTATGGACGGGCACCGGATCCAGGCGATCACCGTCCGCCCGATCGGCGAAGCGAGCGCCGGGGCGGCGTAGAATACCCACCCCCGCCAGCCTCCCAGTGCCCTGCCCATGTCGGATTCCGCCCTGCTCGCCCTGTCCCCGCTCGACGGCCGTTACGCCTCCAAGGTGGATGCGCTGCGCCCGATCTTTTCCGAATACGGCCTGATCAAGGCGCGGGTCAAGGTCGAGATCGAATGGCTGCTGGCACTGGCCGCCGAGCCGGGCATCACCGAACTGGCGCCGTTCTCGGCCGCTGCCACGCAGACCCTGCGCCGCCTGGCCGACGACTTCAGCGTGAGCGATGCCGCACGCGTCAAGCAGATCGAGCGCACCACCAACCATGACGTCAAGGCGGTGGAATACTTCATCAAGGAACAGCTCAAGGACGATGCCGAGCTGGGCCCGGCGCTGGAGTTCGTGCATTTCGCCTGCACCAGCGAGGACATCAACAACCTCAGCTACGGCCTGATGTTGGACCAGGCGCGCCGCGAGGTGCTGCTGCCGACGCTGGACGGCATCACTGCCAGCCTGCGCAGCCTCGCCCATGCCCAGGCCGGCCAGCCGATGCTGTCGCGCACGCATGGCCAGACCGCCTCGCCCACCACGCTGGGCAAGGAAATCGCCAACGTGGTCGCGCGCCTGGAGCGCCAGCGCAAGCAGATCGCCGCGGTAGAACTGACCGGCAAGATCAATGGCGCGGTGGGCAATTACAACGCACACCTGGTGTCGTATCCGGACCTGGATTGGGCCGCATTCGCGCAGCGCTTCGTCGAAAGCCTGGGCCTGGTGTTCAACCCCTACACCACCCAGATCGAGCCGCACGACAACGTGGCCGAAATCGGCGACGCCAGCCGCCGCGTCAACACCATCCTGATCGATCTGTCGCGCGACATCTGGGGCTACATCTCGCTGGGCTACTTCAAGCAGAAACTCAAGGAAGGCGAAGTCGGTTCCTCGACGATGCCGCACAAGGTCAACCCGATCGACTTCGAAAATGCCGAAGGCAATTTCGGTATTGCCAATGCACTGTTCGAGCACTTTTCCGCCAAGCTGCCGATCAGCCGCTGGCAGCGCGACCTCACCGATTCCACCGTGCTGCGCGCACTCGGCACAGCGTTCGGCCACACCCAGGTCGCGCTGGATTCGCTGGCCAAGGGCCTGGGCAAGCTGACCGTCAATCCCGAGCGTTTGAACGCCGATCTGGACGCCGCCTGGGAAGTGCTGGCCGAAGCCGTGCAGACGGTGATGCGCCGCCACGGCCTGCCCAATCCGTACGAACAATTGAAGGCACTGACCCGCGGCCAGGGCATCACCGCCGCCTCGATGCAGGCGTTTGTGGAAAGCCTGCAGTTGCCCGAAGAAGACAAGCAGCGCCTGCGCGCGTTGACCCCGGGCGCCTATACCGGCCTGGCCGAGCAACTGGCGCGCGCCATCTGACCTGACTGCCGCACCCGATCTGGCCGCATTGCGGCGACCCGCATCATTGCGTTGTATCCAGCTGTCAGGAGTATTGCCATGGCATTGCGCTCGCTGCTGTATGTGTCCCTGCTCGCGTTGGTGGCCTGCGGAAAGCAGGCCGCTCCCGAGTCTGCCGCCGCCGCGCCGCAAGCGCCGGCCACCACGTCGACCGCACCGGTGCCATCGGTGCCTTCCGTGCCATCGGTCCCGAGCATGGACGGCGCCACCCAGGTCGCCAGCACGGGCGAGCGGCCGACGCTGATGGTCACCTCGACCAGCGGCACGGTCAGCTGCGACGGGCATAACGTCGACCTGACCGGACAGAACGCCGATCTGACCTTCAAGGGCGATTGCGGCACGATCGCGGTGCTGGGTGAGCATGCGATCGTCCAAATCGAGCGCGCCGAAGCGGTGCGCATCGTTGGCGAGGCTGCCCAGATCACCCTGGCCAGCGATGCCAAGACCGTCGAGCTATTCGGCCGCAAATCCACACTCAAGGCCGGACGCATCGACACGCTGCGGGTGCCTGGCGACGACAATCAGGTACAGGCACAGGCGATCGCTACAGCCACGCTGCACGGCCGTGGCAACCGCATCACCCAGCAGTCCGGCACCGCCGTGGTCAACGACTACGGCAGCGACAACCAGATTTCCACCCGCTAAACCGCCGATACCCGCCAGCAACCAGCACGTTCCGGCGATGCCCCGCGTGGCCGTGACTGCACTGACACCTTAGTGCAACACGCCAGCAAGGCATCGCGTAGCGGGCTGGGCGACAATAGGCCACTTCGCCGGCCGCACAGCGCCGGCTTTTCCCAGTCGGACCCGTCACACCATGAAAAAGACCGCCGCAAAAAAGACCGTCGCCAGAAAGGGCGCGCCGCTGCCTTTCGAGATCCATGCCAACCGCGACCAGCCGCTGGGCATGCCGGTCGAGCGCTTCCTGCGCAACTACTGGCACAAGCACCCGCTGTTGATCCGTAACGCGTTCCCGGACTTCCAGTCGCCGCTGCAGCCCGAAGATCTGGCCGGCCTGGCCTGCGAAGACGGCGTGCTGGCGCGACTGATCAGCCACGACCGCGCCACCGACGACTGGAATGTGCGCACCGGCCCGTTCCAGGAAACCGACTTCCCGGGCCTGCCCGATCACGACTGGACCTTGCTGGTGCAGGACGTGGACAAGTGGGACGCCGATGTGCGCGCCTTGCTGGAGCAGTTCCACTTCCTGCCGCGCTGGCGTATCGACGACATCATGATCAGCTTCGCCGCCACCGGTGGCTCGGTCGGTGCGCATGTCGACCATTACGACGTGTTCCTGCTGCAGGGCCAGGGCCACCGCCGCTGGCAGATCGACGCGCGTGCGCAACTGGGCCGCAAGGCCGCGCCGCTGGCGTTCCGCGACGATGTCGAGCTCAAGCTGCTCAGCACCTTCAAGCCCACCCACGACTGGGTACTGGGCCCGGGCGATATGCTGTACCTGCCGCCGCTGGTGCCGCACCACGGCGTGGCCGAAGACGCCTGCCTGACCTTCTCCATTGGCACCCGCGCGCCGTCCTCGGCCGAGCTGATCGGCGACTATCTGGACACCTTGATCGCCGACGCCGACGAGGCCGTGCGCTATCAGGACGCAGACCTCAAGGTGCCCACCGATCCGTACGAGATCGACGTCACCGCGATGAACCGCGTGGTCGAAGCGCTCAACGCGCTGCGCATGAACGACCCGGATCGCCTGGGCGACTGGTTCGGCCGCTTCATGACCACTTACCGCGCCTCCGGCGACGTGGTGCCGGCGCCAGAACCCATCCCGCGCGAGGCGGTCGAGCAGGCCCTGGAAGAAGGCGTGTTGCTGCATCGCCATCCATGGTCGCGACTGGCCTGGCGGCGTGCCAAGCGTGGCGCCACGCTGTTCTGCAGCGGGCTGGAATTTGCGTTGTCGGCCAAGGACGCCGCGCGCCTGGCTGCCGCCGATGAAATCGACGGCGCGCTGTATGCGCAGTTGTCGGTGCGCGGCCGCGAGGTGGTGCTGGAACTGCTGGCGCAGGGCCATTACCAGCGTGCCCACGAGGAGAACGACGACGACTTCGAGGACATCGACGACGACCAGGCACACGCACTGAGCCTGTCGGCCGACCACGACGATGCCGAGACCGACACGCAGGATGCGGACGAGGAGATCGACGCCGAGGCCGACGTCGAGCAGGTCGCAGACGCCGCGGACGGCCCGGCCGAAGCCGGTGACGCCGGGCAAGGCGAAGACGCCGCTCAGAACGACGACAGCGACGACGCCGACGCATCGGACGCTGGCGACGACGCTGGCGACACCGACGCGTCGCCCAAGCGCGCATGAACCACCACGCCAGGCCGCAGACCGTCTCGCTGGATCCGGCGCTCGACGCCGCGGCCCTGCGTGCGCTGCGCCTGGCGTGCACCACCGGCACCGCTGGCACCACCAGCGATGCCGAATGGGATGCACTCGATCCCCTCAGCCTGCAATTGGCCATGCGCACCGACGACGGCCAGCTGATCGCCGCGGTGCGGCTCACACCCGACCGACGCATCGACCGGCTCGGCGTGCTCCCCGACTGGCGCCGCCGTGGCATTGCCGACCAATTGCTCGCCGCCGCAGTGGACACCGCCCGCCAACGCGGCTGGCCCAGCCTGAGCGCACACGTCAACGCACATGCCGAAGCGGTGTTCGCACGCCTCGGCTTTCTGCCCGAAGCACCCCCCGAATTTCGTCCTGATCGCGCCTTCGATACGGAGGGCGCAGCAGGCACTGCCCTGCACCGCCGCCTCGACGGCCCGATGGCAGTCGAGCATCTGAGCGCGGCCCTGGCTGCCACCACTGGCCTGCTGTGCGCGGCGCGCCGCCAGGTGCTGATCTATACGCGCGCACTGGATCCGCCGCTGTTCGACAACGCTGCCGCACTCGATGCGCTGCGTCGCTTCGCCACCGCCCGGCATGACAAACGCGTGCACGTGCTGGTGCAGGACACCGCAAGCGCCAACGCCAGTGGCAGCGCAATGCTGCGCCTGGCCCAGCGCCTGCCCAGCGTGTTTCGCTTCCGCGCGGTCAGCGATCCGGTCGATGGCAGCTATGCATCGGCCTATGTGGTGGGCGATGACGCCTACTACTTTCGTCCAACAGGCCACCGCTTCGATGACGGCGAAACCTGGCTCTCGGGCGCCGCGCGCAGTCGTCAGCTGGAGCGCGAATTCGCGCAGATATGGGAGCGCAGCGCGCTTTGGAGCGAACCGCGCGCGCTCGGCATCTGACGCCGCAGCGCCCTTCGCACGTAGGTGCGAGGCCGGTCGACCTACCCGTCCGGTCAGCTCGCAGACGCCCTGTCATTAGCGCAAGGGGGTATAATTTTTCGAGATTTGACACCGACCGATAGGGCATCTTGCCCTGCCGCTTCCGCACAATCATCCCTCACAGCAGACCCGACTTACCATCGTGGATAATCTCCTAAAGCAGTTCGCACAGTCATCGCAGCTCGCCGGCGGCAACGCCGCCTATATCGAGGATCTGTACGAGCAGTACCTCGTCGCCCCGGACAGTGTCGATCCGAAGTGGAAGAGCTATTTCGACGACTTCAAAGGTCGCGATGCCGGGGATGTGCCGCACTCGGCCGCCATCGCCCACATCCTCACTGCCTCCAAGCAGGCAGCCAATGCCGGAACCGGCGTGGGTGCCAGTGACGAGCGCGAGCGCAACGTCGGCCGCCTGATCACTGCCTACCGTGCGCGTGGTCACCTCGGCGCGCAGCTCGACCCGCTTGGCCTCACCCCGCCGGTCAATCCGCCCGATCTGGATCTGCCGTTCCACAGCCTGTCGCAGGCCGATATGGACAGCGAGTTCAGCACCGGCGGTGTCGGTGGTCAGCCGCGGATGAAGCTGAAGGACCTGCTGGCCCGCCTGAAGGCGACCTACGCCAGCACCATTGGCGCGGAATTCATGCACATCCAGGAATTCGACCAGCGCCAGTGGATCTACAAGCGCCTGGAAGATGCCGGCGGCAAGATCGCCGGCGACGCGGCCAGCCGCAAGCGCACGCTGGAGCGGCTCACCGCCGCCGAAGGCCTGGAGCGCTACCTGCACACCAAGTACGTCGGTCAGAAGCGCTTCTCGCTGGAAGGCGGCGATGCGCTGATCCCGATGATGGACGAGATCATTCGCCAGTCCGGCAACGATCAGGTCAAGGACATCGTGATCGGCATGGCCCACCGCGGCCGCCTCAACGTGCTGGTCAATACGCTGGGCAAGAACCCGCGCAAGCTGTTCGACGAGTTCGAAGGCAAGTTCGAGCACGCCCACGACGACCGCGCGCACACCGGCGACGTCAAGTACCACATGGGCTTTTCGGCCGACATCGCCGTTGGCACCGACAAGCAGGTGCATCTGGCGCTGGCGTTCAACCCCTCGCATCTGGAAATCGTCGACCCGGTCGTGGTCGGTAGCGTGCGTTCGCGTCAGGAGCGCTTCGGCGATGCCGAGCGCAAGACCGTGCTGCCGATCCTGATCCACGGCGATGCCGCATTCGCCGGCCAGGGCGTGGTGATGGAGTTGTTCCAGATGTCGCAGGCGCGCGGTTTCGCCGTTGGCGGCACCGTGCACATCGTCATCAACAACCAGATCGGCTTCACCACCAGCGCCCGCGACGACGCCCGTTCCACGCTGTACTGCACCGACGTGGCCAAGATGATCGGCGCGCCGGTCTTCCATGTAAATGGCGACGACCCGGACGCGGTGATGTTCGTGTCCAAGCTGGCCTATGAGTTCCGCCAGCAGTTCAAGAAGGACGTGGTCATCGACCTGGTCTGCTACCGCCGCTGGGGCCATAACGAGGCCGACGAACCGGCAGCGACCCAGCCGGTGATGTACCAGACCATCCGCAAGCACAAGACCACCCGCGAGCTATATGCCAACAAGCTGGAAAGCGATGGCGTGCTGAGCGCCGACGAGGCCAAGGCGCTGGTCGACGGCTACCGCAACAAGCTCGATTCGGGCGAATACACCACCGAACTGGCGACGCGCAAGCCGGACGAATTCGCCATCGACTGGTCCAAGTATCTGGTTGGCACCGCTGCCGATCCGGTCGACACCCGCGTCAAGCGCGAGCAGCTGGACCGTCTGGCCAAGCTGATCACCACGATTCCGGAAGGCGTCGAGCTGCATGCGCGCGTCGGCAAGATCTACGACGACCGCGTCAAGATGGCGGCCGGCGAGCAGGCCGGCGACTGGGGCTTTGCCGAAAACCTGGCCTATGCCACCTTGCTGGCCGAAGGCCACAAGCTGCGCCTGGTCGGCCAGGACGCCGGTCGCGGCACGTTCTTCCACCGTCACGCGATCCTGCATGACCAGAAGACCGACAGTTATTACCTGCCGCTGCGCCAGCTGGTGCAGAACCCCGAAGACGCCACCATCATCGACTCGCTGCTCAGCGAAGAAGCGGTGATGGGCTTCGAATACGGCTACTCCACCACCGACCCGAATGCGCTGTGCATCTGGGAAGCCCAGTTCGGTGACTTCGCCAACGGCGCGCAGGTGGTGATCGACCAGTTCATCGCTGCTGGCGAAGCAAAGTGGGGCCGCATCGCGGGCCTGTCGCTGTTCCTGCCGCACGGCTATGAAGGCCAGGGTCCGGAGCACAGCTCCGCGCGTCTGGAGCGCTTCCTGCAGTTGTGCGCGCTGGAGAACATGCTGGTCTGCGTGCCGACCACGCCAGCGCAGTGCTTCCACATGATCCGCCGCCAGATGCGCATGACCACCCGCAAGCCGCTGGTGGTGATGACGCCCAAGTCGTTGCTGCGCCACAAGCTGGCGGTATCGAGCCTGGAAGAACTGGCCGAGGGCAAATTCCAGCATCTGATCCCCGATGCCAAGGCCGATGCCGGCAAGGTCAAGCGCGTGGTGCTGTGCTCGGGCAAGGTCTATTACGACCTGCTCGAAGACCAGACCAAGCGCGGCCAGGACGACGTCGCCATCCTGCGCGTGGAGCAGTTGTATCCGTTCCCGCGTGCGCAGCTGGCCGCCGAGCTCAAGGCCTATGCCAACGCCACCGATGTGGTGTGGTGTCAGGAAGAACCGCAGAACCAGGGTGCGTGGTACCAGATTCGCCACCATCTGAACTTCTGCCTGACCGGCGCTCAGAGCCTGCATTACGCCGGCCGTGCCCGCTCGCCCTCGCCTGCCGCCGGCCACATGGCCGACCACATCGTCGAACAGCAGAAGCTGGTCGCCGATGCGCTCCTCAATCCGTTCAACGACCAAGTCGCTGAATAACTCCTCTTCCCCAAAGAACGCACACACTAGGACGCTCCCCGAATGGCCACCGAAGTCAAAGTTCCGGTACTGCCCGAATCCGTTTCCGACGCCACCATCGCCAGCTGGCACAAGAAGGCCGGCGAAGCGGTCAAGCGCGACGAGAATCTGGTCGACCTGGAAACCGACAAGGTCGTGTTGGAAGTTCCTTCGCCCGTCGACGGCGTGCTGAAGGAAATCAAGTTCGAAGCCGGCAGCACGGTCACCAGCAACCAGATCCTGGCGATCATCGAAGAAGGCGCTGTGGCTGCGGCCGCACCGGCCGACGAGAAGAAGGCCGAGGCACCTGCCGCTGCTGCGCCGGCCGCCGCTCCGGCAGCTGCCGCCGCACCCGCGCCTGCTTCCAAGTCGTCTGCCGACGCACTGCCGCCGGGTGCGCGTTTTGCTGCGATCACCCAGGGCGTGGACCCGGCGCAGGTCGACGGCACCGGCCGTCGCGGCGCGGTGACCAAGGAAGACATCGTCAACTTTGCCAAGGCCGGCGGCGTGGGCAAGGCCTCTGGCGCCCGTCCGGAAGAGCGCGTGGCGATGACCCGCGTGCGCAAGACCATCGCCAAGCGCCTGATGGAGTCCAAGAACTCCACCGCGATGCTGACCACCTTCAACGAGGTCAATCTCGCCAAGGTGTCGGCCGCGCGCAAGGAACTGCAGGACGAATTCCAGAAGGCGCACGGCATCAAGCTCGGTTTCATGAGCTTCTTCGTCAAGGCCGCTGCCAACGCGCTGCAGCGCTTCCCGCTGGTCAATGCCTCGATCGACGGCGACGACATCATCTATCACGGCTACAGCGACATCTCGATCGCGGTATCGACCGAAAAGGGCCTGGTCACGCCGGTGCTGCGTAACGTCGAGCGCCAGTCGTTCGCTGAAGTCGAACAGGGCATCGCCGACTACGCCGCCAAGGCGCGCGCGGGCAAGCTGGGCCTGGACGACCTGCAGGGCGGTACCTTCACCATCACCAACGGCGGCACCTTCGGCTCGCTGCTGTCCACCCCGATCATCAACCCGCCGCAGAGCGCCATCCTGGGCATGCACGCGATCAAGGAACGTCCGATCGCCGAGAACGGCCAGGTCGTGATCGCGCCGATGATGTATCTGGCGCTGTCCTACGACCACCGCATCATCGACGGCAAGGATTCGGTGCAGTTCCTGGTGGACATCAAGAACCAGCTGGAAAACCCGGGCCGGATGTTGTTCGGCCTGTAAGAGCCGGGAATCGGGAATGGAGATTCGGGAATGGGACAAGCGCCCATAGACCGCTCCATTCCCGCCTGGACCTGGATGGGACGCGGCAGGCGCACGCATGCGCTCTTGCGATTCCCCATTCCCTATTCCCCATTCCC
The DNA here is from genome assembly GCF_040279205.1 of Xanthomonas hortorum. Classification (GTDB taxonomy): domain Bacteria; phylum Pseudomonadota; class Gammaproteobacteria; order Xanthomonadales; family Xanthomonadaceae; genus Xanthomonas; species Xanthomonas hortorum_F. The sequence continues at coordinate 38,280 of NZ_JBEOLS010000021.1, read as the reverse complement.
GTGAGCAAATGAAATGAGCGAACAATTCGACGTCGTCGTCATCGGTGCCGGTCCGGCCGGTTATCACGCCGCCATCCGCGCGGCCCAGCTGGGCATGAAGGTCGCCTGCATCGACGCGGCACTCGGCAAGGACGGCAAGCCCGCCCTGGGCGGGACCTGCCTGCGCGTGGGCTGCATTCCGTCCAAGGCGCTGCTGGATTCCTCGCGCCAGTTCTGGAACATGGGCCATCTGTTCGGCGACCACGGTATCAGCTTCAACGACGCCAAGATGGACGTGCCCACCATGATCGGCCGCAAGGACAAGATCGTGAAGCAGTTCACCGGCGGCATCGCGATGCTGTTCAAGGCGAACAAGATCACCCCGTACTACGGCTTCGGCCAGCTGCTGCCGGGCAACATCGTCAAGGTCGCCCAGCACGAAGGCGGCGAGATCGAGCTCAAGGGCACCAATGTGATCCTGGCGCCGGGCTCGGAGTCGATCGAGCTGCCGTTCGCCAAGTTCGAAGGCGACACCATCGTCGACAACGTCGGCGGCCTGGATTTCACCGCCGTGCCCAAGCGCATGGCCGTGATCGGCGCCGGCGTGATCGGCCTGGAACTGGGCAGCGTGTGGAAGCGTCTGGGCGCCGAGGTCACCATCCTCGAAGCGCTGCCGGACTTCCTTGCCCTGGCCGATGCCGAAGTGGCAAAGACCGCGCTGAAGGAATTCAAGAAGCAGGGCCTGGACATCAAGCTCGGTGCCAAGGTCAGCAAGACCGAGATCACAGGCAGCGGCGATGCCAAGCAGGTGGTGGTCAGCTACACCGACGGCGCTGGCGAACAGACCCTCACCGTGGACAAGTTGCTGGTGGCCGTGGGCCGCAAGGCCGCAACCAAGAACCTGCTGGCCGACGGTACCGGCGTCAAGCTCAACGAGCGTGGCCAGATCGAAGTGGACGGGCATTGCCACACCGGTGTGGATGGCGTGTGGGCGGTCGGCGACTGCGTGCGCGGCCCGATGCTGGCGCACAAGGGCTTCGAGGAAGGCATTGCGGTGGCCGAACTGATCGCTGGCCTGCCGGGCCACGTCAACTTCGACACCATTCCGTGGGTCATCTACACCGAGCCGGAGATTGCCTGGGTCGGCAAGACCGAGCAGCAGTTGAAGGCCGAAGGCGTCGCCTATAAGGCCGGCAGCTTCCCGTTCGCGGCGATCGGCCGTGCGGTGGCCATGGGCGAGCCGGCCGGCTTCGTCAAGGTGATCGCCGATGCCGAAACCGACCGCGTGCTGGGCATGCACCTGGTGGGCGTGGGCGTGTCCGAACTGGTGCACGAAGGTGTGCTGACGATGGAATTCAACGGCTCGGCCGACGATCTGGCCCGCATCTGCCACGCGCATCCGACGCTGTCCGAAGCGATCCACGATGCCGCAATGGCAGTGAGCAAGCGCGCGATTCATAAGGCGAACTGATCGGGAGTGGTGGATTCGGGATTGGGGATTCGCAACGGCGGCTCCCGGTCCTGACACCCTTCCGGCAATGACATGGCGCCGGGTGAAAACCCGGCGTTATGTTTTTCAAGCCTGGCAAGAACTTCAGACACATCAGCGCGGGCTCTGCCGACAGCACCATGTGCAATCAGCACCGCCTGCGTTTTACCAATCCCCAATCCCAACTCCCGAATCCCATGAAATCCATCTGCGTCTACTGCGGTTCCAATGCGGGCAACAAACCCGCCTACGCCGAGCGTGCCACCGCGCTGGGTCAGCGCATCGCCGAGCAGGGCTTGCGGCTGGTCTATGGCGGCGGCAACGTCGGCTTGATGGGCACGGTGGCCAATGCGGTGCTGGCGGCGGGCGGCGAAGTCACCGGGGTGATTCCGCAGCAGCTGGCCGACTGGGAAGTGGCCCATCGCGGGCTGACCACGCTGGAAATCGTCGGCTCCATGCATGAGCGCAAGATGCGCATGTTCGAGCTGTCCGATGCCTTCGTCGCCCTGCCCGGCGGCTTCGGCACCATGGAAGAGATCTTCGAGATGCTGACCTGGCGCCAGTTGGGCATCGGCAACAAACCCTGCGCATTCCTGGATATCGAGGGCTTTTACGCACCGCTGATCGGCATGATCGATCGCATGGTCGAAGAGCGCTTCCTGCATCCGGACCAGCGCACCGACCTGTGGTACGGCAACGATCTGGCGCAGATGCTGGAGTGGATGCAGCACTACACGCCGGCGCAGGCATCCAAGTGGATCGACGAGAAGCGCCGCTCCACACTGGTATAATCGACTGCTGTCCTTGACCGATGTGATCGGGTTGCACGAGGTGCGCCGTGCAACCGCATGTGCGCGCAAGCTGCCAGCTTGCAACCGTAGTCACACTGGCCGCAGCGATAGGCATCACCGGCTCGCATAGAATGGCGACGATGCTCGATACCCTCGCCGCTGACGCGCACCACAGCCTGGACATCAAGCACAGTCGCTTTCTGGCCAACGCTGCTGCATTGGACGCTCCCGCGCATGCGCTGGAGATCGTGCAGCGCGTGTCTGTTGCAGATGCCACCCACAACTGCTGGGCGTACCGGTTTGGGCAGGAGTACCGCTCCAGCGACGACGGCGAGCCCAGCGGCACTGCCGGGCGGCCGATCCTGGCCGCCATTGATGGCCAGGGCTTTGATCGCGTGGTGGTGGTGGTCACGCGTTGGTACGGCGGCATCAAGTTGGGCGCCGGTGGGCTGGTACGTGCCTACGGCGGCGCGGCGGCCGAATGCCTGCGGCTGGCGACACGACAGCCATTGATCGCGTTGTCGCTGCTCGACCTGCAGTGCCAGTTCGACGACCTGGGCCTGGTGCATGCCGCACTCAGCGCGTTCCGTGCCGACAAGCTGGATGAACATTTCGACGCCAATGGCGCCGCGCTACGCGTGCAATTGCCTGCCGATCAACTGGCCGGCTTGAAAACCCGTCTGTGCGACGCCACTCGCAACCGTGTCCACCTCTCAACACCGGAAGCCGCATGAATCAGCCAGCCGCCGCCAGGCCCAACCCATTGCGGAAGCTCGGCAGCCTGCGCACCTTGTGGCCGTTCGTACAACGCCAGCGCGGGTTGTTCGCCGCCTGGTTGATCGCGCTGGCAGTGTCTTCGGCCGCCACGCTGAGCCTGCCGGCAGCGGTCAAGCAGATGATCGACCACGGTTTCTCCGGCGGTTCGCAGATCAATCAGGCCTTCGCGCTGTTGTTTGCAGTGGCGGTGGTGCTGGCACTGGCCACGGCCGCGCGCTTTTACTTCGTTGCGTTGCTGGGCGAAAAAGTCGTCGCCGATCTGCGTGGCCGGTTGTACGCGCATCTGATCGGGCTGGACGCCGGCTTTCACGATCGCAGCCGCAGCGGCGAGCTGGTCTCGCGCCTGTCGGCCGACAGCGAGCTGCTGCGCGGGGTGATCGGCACCACCATGTCGGTGGCATTGCGCAGCTCGGTGACGGTGATCGGCAGCATGGTGATGCTGTTCGTCACCAGCCCGCGGCTGGCCGGGTTCACGCTGATCGGCATCCCGCTGGCGGTGCTGCCGATCGTGCTGGGCGCACGCCGCCTGCAGAAGATCTCGCGCGCGAGCCAGGACCGTGTGGCCGACGCCAACACGCTGGCCGCCGAAACGCTGGGCGCGGTGCGCACCGTGCAGGCACATGCGCGCGAGGGCTACGAAAGCCACCGTTTCAGCCAGGCCTTGTTGGCGGCAATCGAAACCGCGCGGCTGCGCATCCGTACCCAGGCCACCGTCACTGCGGTGGCGATCATGCTGATCTTCGGCGCGATCGTCGGGGTGCTGTGGCTGGGTGCGCACGATGTGATCGGCGGGCGCATGACGCCCGGCACGCTGGGCCAATTCGTGTTGTACGCGTTGATCGGCGGTGGTTCGGTCGGCGCATTGGCCGAGGTCTGGAACGAATTGCAGCGTGCGGCCGGCGGCATGGGCCGCGTTGGCGAATTGCTCGACGAGCAACCGGCCATCGTCGCGCCGGCCACGCCGCAGCCATTGCCGCAGCCGCTGCGCGGTGCGATCCATTTCGATCAGGTGGTGTTTCATTATCCGCAGCGCCCCGATGCGCCTGCCCTGGATCACTTCGATCTGCATGTCCTTCCGGGCGAAACCGTGGCGCTGGTCGGGCCCTCCGGCGCCGGCAAGAGCACGGTGCTGTCGATGTTGCTGCGTTTCCACGACCCGGTCAGCGGCAAGCTGCGCATCGACGATGTGGATCTGCGCGACACCGATCCAGTGCTGCTGCGCGAACGCATTGCCTTGGTGCCGCAGCAACCCACGTTGTTTGCCGCCAGCGCCGCCGACAACATCCGTTATGGGCGCCTGGAAGCGAGCGATGCGCAAGTGGAAGCCGCTGCCGTTGCCGCCGAAGCCGATGTCTTCATCCGCGCCCTGCCCCAGGGCTATGCCAGCGAACTGGGCGAACGCGGCGCACGCCTGTCCGGCGGCCAGCAGCAGCGTGTGGCGATCGCGCGTGCATTGCTCAAGGACGCGCCGATTCTGCTGCTGGACGAGGCCACCAGTGCACTGGACGCGCAGAGCGAGCGTGCCGTGCAGCAGGCGCTGGACCGGCTGATGGAAGGCCGCACCACGCTGGTCATCGCCCATCGCCTGGCCACCGTGCTCAAGGCCGACCGCATCGTGGTGATGGATGCCGGCCGCATCGTTGCGCAGGGCACGCATGCGCAATTGATTGCCGAAGGCGGCCTGTATGCAGAGCTGGCGCGGCTGCAGTTCATCGATCAGTGACGCCTGGATGCGCTGTTGCCTGAGTGACATGGCGGTACGTTTCGCTCACCGGCGCATTGCCGGTGATGCGCTCCGAGCACTCCCGAAGTAACGCTGTGACGGTAACGAAGTGACGCATGCCCCGCCCTAGAACCACCATTCGCCAGCTCAGTTATTTCGTCGCGCTCGCCGACACCGGAAGCTTCACCCGCGCCGCCGAGCAGATGGGCGTGTCGCAACCCTCGCTGTCGCAGCAGATTCGCGCCTTCGAAACCATCATCGGTGCAGCGCTGTTCGAACGCGGCGTGCCGGCGATCCTGACGCCGCTGGGACGCGATCTGCTCGACCGCGCGCGCAGCATCCTGCTCGACATCACCGACCTGGAAGAAGTGCGCGCCACCTCGGCCGACACGCTGATCGGCACCATCCGGCTCGGCGTGTCGCCCACGCTCGGCGCGTACCTGATGCCGAGCCTGGTCGCGCGCCTGCACCGCGAGCACCCGGCGCTGCGCGTGCATGTGCGCGAAGGCTTGCCGACAGTGCTGGCCGCAGGCCTGGCCAGCGGTCTGCATGACGTGATCCTTGCGCAATTGCCGGTCGCCGGGCGCGGCCTGCATAGCGAGCGGCTGTTCCGCGAACCGCTGCACGTGACCATGGCCACAGATCACCCGTTGCGTGCCAAGACCTTCATCACACCGGCCGATCTGCGCGGCGCCAACCTGCTGACCCTGATGCCGGAGTACCGCCTGGCCGAACAGATTGCCGCGATCGCCATGGACGTCGGCGCCACTGTCCTGCGCGATTACGAAGGCACCAGCCTGGATGCGATCCGCCAGATGGCCGGGATGGGCATGGGTCTTGCACTATTGCCAGACCTGTATGTGCGTCAGGAAATCCGCGAGGGCGACGACGTCGTCGTTCGGCCGATCAAAGGCGGACGCTACTATAGGGAGATCGGGCTGTTGTGGCGGCAAGGCGCAGGACGCGCGCCGGCCTTCGGATTGATCGCCGATCTGCTGCGTGCGGTGGCCGCATAGGAAAATCCTATGCGTCGAATAAGCGCTGCGGCCTTGTTCGTTACCTGCAACTCGTCAATGCTTCATTGAACTCATCAACGGAAATCGAATGGCGGGCAAGCAGATCGGATGGCGGGAAGCGGGAGCCTGGCTGGCGGAGATCGTCGGGCCGGACATGCCGTATGTGCGTCTGGCCATGGTGTACGGCGTGGCGATCAGCCTGCTGTCGCTGGCCACGCCGATCTCGGTGCAATTGCTGATCAACAGCGTGGCCAACACCGCGCTGCCCGCGCCGCTGTGGACGCTGTCGAGCCTGCTGCTGGGGCTGTTGCTGCTGGTGGCAGGCCTGAGCGCGATGCGGGTGTGGGTCATGGCGCTGTTCGAGCGCCGCCTGTTCGCACGCGTGGTGTCGGAAATCACGGTGCGCGCGGTGCATGCGCAGAATCCGTTCTTCGCCGATCAGAACCGCGGCGACATGTTCAATCGTTACTTCGATCTGGTGGTGGTGCAGAAAGCCGTGCCGAGCCTGGCGATCGGCGCCTTCACCATCGTGCTGCAATCGGCGGTCGGGCTGATACTCACCAGTTTCTACCATCCGTTTTTCCTTGGCTTCAACGCATTGTTGCTGCTGGTCATCTTCGGCATCTGGATGATCTGGTCGCGCGGTTCGATCCGCACTGCGGTCGATCTGAGCCATGCCAAGCACGAGGCCGCACGCTGGCTGGAAAGCGTCGGCGGCTCGAACGGTTTCTATAAATCCAGCCGCCATCTCAATTTCGCGATGGACCGCTCCGAAGCCGTCACTGCAGCGTATGTCGACCGGCACCGGCGCCATTTCCGCTACAGCTTCACCCAGACGGTGGCGTTTTTGCTGGTCTACGCGGTAGCCAGCGCAGCGTTGCTGGCGCTGGGCGGCAACCTGATCCTGCGCGGCGAGCTGTCGATCGGCCAGTTGGTCGCCGCCGAACTAATCCTCAGCGCGGTCTTCTACGGCATCTCGCAACTCGGTGGTTATCTGGACGCGTTTTACGACCTGGTAGCGAGCTCGGAAGAGCTGTCGCTGCTGTTTGCGATCCCGCAGGAACGCGCCGTGGTTGCGCGTGGCAAAACGCCCGGCAACAGCGCGGTGCGCCTGGATGGCGTGGTGATCGACGGCGCCCGTTTCGATTTTTCGCTGGCTGCTGGCGAGCAGCTGGTGACGATCGCCGATGGCGGTGCGGAGCGGCTGCTGGCGATGATCCTCAAGCGCCACGTGGTGCCCGATCGCGGGCTGGTGATGGTGGGCGGCGCAGACATGGCCACCTTCGACATGTATCTGCTGCGCTCGGAAGTGACGGTGCTCGACCGGCCGACCATTGTCGAGGTCACCATTCGCGAGTATCTGGCGCTGGCGTCTGCCGATGTGACTTCGGAAGCGATGCTGGAAGCGATCGATGCGGTGGGGTTACGCAGCCGCATCGCCGCACTTCCGCACGGTCTGGATACGCGCCTGGCCGCATCGGGCTACCCGTTGTGGATCGGCGAAGTGATGGCGTTGAAGCTGGCCAATGCGCTGCTCGTGCGCCCGCGCGTGCTGATGCTGGCACAGTTGTACGATCTGATTCCCGCCGATCGGCTGACCGATGTCTTGCGTCGCCTGAAAGAGGCCGGCACCACGGTGCTGCTGTGCACCGGCCGGCCGGAAGACATCACCCTGGATGGCTGGTTCCACCTGCAACCCGAGCGGCAGCAGCGCTTTGCCACGCGCGCCGAATTGATCGCATCGACGCAGGAGGCGAACGATGCAGCACGCTCCTGATCGCAACACGCACTTCCCCACCCTGGCGGCGATGCGCCCACCCAGCATCGCCAAGGCGCTGGCGTGGATGCTGCTGATCGGCATTGCCATTGCCAGCGCGATCCTGGCGCTGGCGCCGTGGGTGCAGACCGCCAGCGGCAAGGGTCAGGTGGTGGCGCTGGATCCGGGCGACCGCCAGCAACAGGTCACCGCCTTCGTGCCCGGCCGGGTCGAGCGTTGGTATGTGCACGACGGCCAGCATGTCTCGCGCGGCGATCCGATCGCGCGCGTCGGCGATCTGGATCCGGACCTGCTCACTCGCCTGGCCAGCGAACGTGCGCAGGTGCAGGCCGAAATCGCCGCGATCCAGCAATCGCGCGCGGTTGCCAGCATCGACGTGGCACGTAGCAGGCAATTGCTCGCCGAAGGGCTGGCCGGCCGCCGCGACTTTGAGCTGACCCAGATCAAGGTCGCCGAGGCCGACGCCAAGCTGGCCGAATCGCGCGCCAAGCTGACCCGCATCGATATCCAGTTGAATCGTCAGTCCGCGCAATTGGTGCGCGCACCGCGCGACGGCCGCGTGCAGCAGCTCAACGCCGCCAGCGGCAGCGCGATGGTCTCGCCCGGCACGGTGCTGGCGGTGATCGCGCCGGAGCGGGTGGAGCGCGCGGTCGAGCTGTACATCGACGGCCGCGACGTGCCGTTGATCCGCCCCGGTCGCCCGGTGCGGCTGGAGTTCGAAGGCTGGCCGGCGATCCAGTTCAGCGGCTGGCCGTCGGTGGCGCATGGCATGTTCGACGGCCGCGTGCGCGCGATCGACCCCAACGCCGCGCCCGATGGCTTGTTCCGCATCCTGGTCGAACCGCAGCCGGGCAAGCCGGCCTGGCCGGCGCGCGAGTTCGCCCGCCAGGGCGGCAAGGTGCGCGGCTGGGTGCAGGGCGAAACGGTGAAGGTCGGCTACGAACTGTGGCGCCAGCTCAACAACTTCCCGCTGGAATTCGGCCGGCGCCCGGCAGCGGCGACGCAGGATGAGGGCAAAGCCAAACCGGCAGCGTCCAAGGCCGAAGACGACGAGACCGGCAAAAAATGATCCGCCGTCTTGTCTTTTTGCTGATCGCGCTCGCGCCGGGCGCGGCGGCGGCCCAAACCACTGCGCTGACCCTGGACGAAGTACTGCAGTCCTCGGCCCGCTCCGCGCCGCAGATTGTCGAATCGCTGGCCAAGGTCCGTCAGGCCGAAGGCAAGGGCATCTCGGCCGATGGCGCATTTGACACCGTGTTCGACATCGACGGCCGTTCGCGCGAGGCCGGCTACTACGACGGCAGCGCGGTCGAAAGCACGGTCAAGCGGCCGTTCGATAACAACGGCGGCTATTACTACGGCGGTTACCGCTCCTCGCGTGGTTCGTTCCCAGTCTACGAAGACAAGTCCTACACCGACCGCGGCGGCGAAGTGAAAGTGGGCGCGCTGTATGCGCTGTTGCGCGACCGCGTGGTCGACGAGCGCCGCACCAAGCGCAGCGTCGCCAGCGCCGACATCAATGTCGCCCAGTACGAAGCCGAAATGGTGGCCATTGGCGTGCAGCGACGCGCGGTGGATGCTTACCAGAGCTGGGTCGCGGCCGGTCTGAAACTGCGCGCGTACAACGACCTGCTGCAACTGGCCGAGCAACGCCGCAACGCGATTTCGCGGCAGGTGACGCTGGGCGCGCGGCCGACCATCCTGCTGACCGAAAACGACCAGAACCTGGTACGCCGACGTGCGCTGGTGGTGCGCTCGGAGCAGGACTTCGCAAACGCGGCCAATGCCTTGTCGCTGTATCTGCGCGACGATACCGGCATGCCGATGATCGTCTCCAGCGAACGCCTGCCGGCCGATACGTCCGCACTGGAAGGCCTGGCCGGCGCCAGCAAGATCACCGCACCGGTGGAGCGTCCCGATTACCGCGCGGTGCTGACCCGCATCGACCAGGCCACCGCGCGGTTGATGCTGGCGCAGAACGATCTCAAACCCCGCCTGGATGTGAGCCTGGAAGTCAGCAAGGATCTGGGCGAACCCGGTGTGGGCGGCCCGAACCGCTCGCCCACCGATGCCATCATCGGCTTCCGTTTCAGCGTGCCGCTGGAAAACCGTGCCGCCAAGGGCCGCGTTGCCGAAGCACGCGCCGAGATCGAAGCGCTGGATCAACGCAGCCGTTACCTGCGCGACCAGATCTCGGTGGAAGTCGAGTCGGTGGTCATCTCGCTCAACGCCGCCGAGCGCCTGGCCAAGATCGCCGACGAAGAACGCAGCCTGGCCGACCGTCTCGCCGCGGCGGAGCGGCGCCGCTTCGAGCTTGGGTCGGGCGACTTCTTCCTGGTCAATCAGCGCGAAGAAACCGCCAACGATGCCCGTGTGCGTTTGATCGATGCACAGGCACGGATTGCCTCGGCCCGCGCTGAGCTGGCAGCGGCCACGGCTGATCGGGATGCGTTGCAGCTGAGTCGTTGAGCAGGCGTCGTTCGAACTTTTCCGCATCGCGCAATGACGCCCGGGTAACACGTGCCTGCGCATGCTCGCATCCACCGGCCCGGCGCCGGTCGTGCGGTCCCTGGCGGTTCGCACTGCGACCTTGGAATCTTTCGGAGGTGCGTATGTCTTTTCGGCAATTTCCCGCAGTCGGTGCAGATGGCGAGTCTTACGTAATCATCGAATTCCGCGACGAGCTCGCATCCCCCAACGCGCAGCAATCCCGCACAAACGCGCACGCTGCGCCACGTTACGAACTTCCCGATGGCCGCCACCTGCAACGGCACGGCCAGCGCTTCGTCACCCAGGGTGGCGAGTTGCGGCTTTCGACGTCCTGAGATGGCACTGGTCATTTTTTGACCACCCAAGCCGCAGCCGTTGCAGCGCAATGGCTGCGCGCAGTTATCCACATGCTTGTGCAGATTTCATCCACACCCTGTGTGGATGAAATGTATGTTGTGAGTGCGCGGCATTACGCCAAGCGACCATCAGCCAAGCGACAATCACTGCGACGTCGACTCCTCGCCTACGGCTGCAGTCAAACCACCCATGGTTGCTGCTCACATCCCGGCAGCCCGATACCAACATCGACGTCGACCAACCGCACGCCTGCCCTACCGTTACCCAGCGCGATCGGAGCGCTCCAGCACCCGCCCGATCCCGCTGCGGTCGATCTCGCTGGCAGCTTGCGCCAACGCTGCGCGATCGCTGTTCGGCTCGAACCCAATCCGGAAATGCAGCTCGCCCACCGGCGTGCGCGAGGAATGGATCGACGACAGATTCACCCCATGCTGCTCGAACACATGCAGCAGCGCGCGCAGCGAGCCGGGTTGATCCTCCGGCAGATACACGCTCAGCGTCAGCGGTTCGGTGAGATCGGCCAACAGGTAGCCAACACGCTCGTAGGTGTAGTTGCCCGCCGCAAGTGACTCGCGTTGCAGTGCCTGTGCGTTGTCGTCCAGAAATCGACTGCGGAATTGCGCACGCGCCGCGTCGTCGCCTTGCGCGACCAGGGCGCGCAATTCCTGTAGTTGCAGCAGCAGGCGATCGAGCATCTCGCCCACGTACGGATTACCGAACTGGATGTCTTCGTAGATCGACGGATTGAGCGAGAGAATGCGCGCGATCACTGCAGTATCCAGCTCGAACGAGGCCGAGCGATACGGCATCAGCGCGCGCAGCTCGCCCAACAGCGGCGCGTAATCGCGCAAGGTGCCGGCCTGCGCCAGATGGGTGGCGTGCACCATTGCCTGCACCAAGGCCATCACGCGGTCGTGGTGCTCGGGCGTGGCGTACACGCACTCGGCCTGCAGCGCGCTGTAGAGCGTCTGCACCCACGCCGACCAATGCTGCAGACGCGCCTCGCAAACCACCATCACCCGCCCCTTCAAGGTCGGCGACTTGGGCGGTGCGGTCATCGGATGCAGCCCCACCACCTCGGCCTGCGATGCCAGCATCGCGGCAACCGGTGCCTGCTTGATCGAGGTGACATCCATCCACAACTGCGACGCCGCGCGCGGCCCGGCAAGTTCGACATAGCGCTCGATCAATGCGGCGGTGTGGCGAATCGGCGCAGAAAAAATCAGCACATCCGCACGCTGCGCCAGGCTCGCCTCGTCCATGCCGCCGACCTCGGCCGGATCGAAGCCGATCACCTCCAGCCCCATGCGCACGCGCAGAAACTGCGCCAGCCATCGACCGTAAGCGCCGGCAATACCGACGATGCCGATCACCGGCTGCGCGATCATGCCAAGCGCTCGACGGCAAAGCGCGGTGCACCCGCCAGCGCGGCCGGAGCGGCGGCCAACACATCGAACTCTTCGAAACCTGCAGACAATGTCGCTTCCAATGCGCTATGCACACCGCTGAGCGCATGCCCCACCGCCTGCTCGAACGCCACATCGCGCAGCAGGAAACCGATCAGCAACGCCATCAATACATCGCCGGTGCCGGCCACATCCACCGGCAAATGCGGCGTGGCCCAGCGATACACCGCCTCGTTGCTGACCGCCAACGTCACCAGCTCGCCGGCCGCGCCGGCCACGCTGTGCGCAAGCACCCATTGCGGGCCGCGGGCCAGCAATGCACGCGCGGCAGCGATGGCATCGTCCTGTTCCAGACTCGGCAAGCCGGTCAACCGCCCCAGCTCGAAGGCATTCGGCGTCACCAGCCAGGCATGCGGCAACAGCCGCTCGGCGAACACGCGTTCCAATCCGGGTTCGACATACGGGCCGGTGTGCGTGTCGCCGATGACCGGATCCAGGCAATAACGCAGCTGCGGCGCCTGCGGCAAGGTCTGCTCCAGCCAGTCGGCAAAGACTTCGCCATTGGCCAGACTGCCGAAATAGCCCGATACCAGAATGCGCGCGCGTTGCGGCAGTCCACGTTCGCTAGCACCCAGCAACAGATCGGCCAGCCAATCGGCCGGCAGAATGCGCCCGCGCAAGGTGGCATAGAAAGGCGCATTGCTCAGCAGCGTGGTGGGCACTTCCGCCACCCGCAGCCCGAGCGCACGCAACGGCGGTACCGCCGCGCTGTTGCCGGCATGCCCATAGACCAGTTGCGATTGCACCGAGATCACATCGATCGGCGAAGGACCATCCGGGCGCTGGCGGCGACCGTGGACGAGGTGACTGTCGGGGGCATTGTTCATCGCCGCATTTTACGCCAGCGCCACCGCGCGCCCAGCGTCGATCGATGCGACCGTCGTCCGCTCGCCACTGCGCGCACCGCCGCCAGATCGGTCTGTGCGCTGGCAGCAGTCGCTATCGCCCTTACCTCTGTGGGCTCCCGCCGCACAAACGTAAATGCCGGCCCCTAGGGCCGGCATTCATAGGGAGAACCTCGCTCAGCCGTGCAAGTCTCCGGGCATTCGGAAGCGGGCGTCCGCTCCCGCGAGTCCCGAATCGCCACGATGGCGCACCATCCCGGCAGGCGCGGCCAAGCCGCCCTTACGATTCCCCAATCCCGATTCCCGACTCCCGGCCTCAGGACGTCATCCGATCCCAGAAGCCCTTGACGCCATCGATGAACGTGGCCGACTTGGGCGAATGCTTGCGTGCATCCTCACCGGTGAAGGTGGACTCGAACTGCTGCAGCAACTCGCGCTGATCGGCGGTCAGATTGACCGGCGTTTCGACCACCACGCGGCAGTACAGATCGCCTTCGGTGCGACTACGCACCGAACGCACGCCCTTGCCGCGCAAACGGAACAGCTTGCCGGTCTGGGTCTCGGCCGGAATGCGGATTTCTGCCTCGCCCCCCAGCGTTGCCACACGCACGGTGTCACCGAGCGCGGCCTGCGAAATGCGGATCGGCACTTCGCAATGCAGGTCGTCGCCATCGCGCTGGAAGATCGCATGCTCGCGTACGCGCACTTCCACATACAGATCGCCGGGGGGTGTACCGGCGGGGCCGGCTTCGCCCTCGCCTGCCAGACGGATGCGGTCGCCGGTATCCATACCGGCAGGCACCTTAATCGACAGCACCTTGTCTTCTTCCACACGGCCAGCGCCGTGGCAGACCTTGCACGGATTCTGGATCAGCGTGCCGCGCCCATCGCAATGCGGGCAGCTCTGCTGCATCGCAAAGATGCCGCGCTGGATGCGCACCTGGCCACGTCCGTGACAGGTACCGCACACCTCCACCTTGCCGTCTTCCGACCCGCTGCCGTGGCAGGGATCGCATTCGATCAGGGTCGGAATCTCGATGCGTCGCTCGATCCCGGCGACGGCTTCTTCCAGATCCAGTTCCAGCACGTAACCGACGTCGGCGCCACGTCGCGCAGCGCGCGGACCGGCGGCGCCACCGCCGAAAATATTGCCGAAGATATCGCCAAAGATATCTCCCATGTCCGGGCCACCCGGCCCACCGCCACCACCGCCCATGCCGTGCTCGAACGCAGCGTGGCCATGCGCATCGTAGGCGCGGCGCTTGTTGCCGTCCGACAACACTTCATAGGCTTCCTTGCACTCCTTGAACATCGCCTCGGCAGCAGCGTCGCCCGGATTGCGGTCCGGATGGTGCTTCATCGCACAGCGCCGATACGCCTTCTTCAGCTCCTCGTCGCTGGCGCCACGGGCCACGCCCAGCACTTCGTAGTAATCGCGTTTGCTCATAAGCCAGTATTGGGGATTCGTGATTTGAGATTCGTTGAAACGCGAAAGCGGACAGCGTGTGCTGGTCCGCCTTGGCGACGCGACGCGTAGAGGATATCGGGGTGGGGACTCACACGCACGGCGGCGTGCGACTCCCCACTCCCGACTCCCAAATCACGGCTTACTTCTTGTCGTCCTTGACCTCGGTGAACTCGGCGTCCACCACGTCATCGGCCGCCTTAGACGCCTGCGCGTTGCCGCTGGCTGCATCGGCGTTGCCGCCCTGCTCTGCCGCGGCGGCTGCCGCGTACAGCGACTGGCCGGCTTCTTCCAGGGTCTTGCTGCGCGCTTCGATCTGCGCCTTGTCGTCGCCCTTCATGGCCTTTTCCAGATCCGACAGCGCCGCTTCCACCTTGCCGATCACATCGCCGCCGACCTTGCTGCCATGCTCGGTGATCGCGGTGCGGGTGGCGTGGATCAGGCCATCTGCTTGGTTGCGGGTCTGCACCAGCTCCTGGAACTTCTTGTCTTCTTCGCGGTTGGCTTCCGCGTCGGCGACCATGCGCTGGATCTCTTCGTCCGACAGGCCCGAACCGGCCTTGATCTCGACCTTCTGTTCCTTGTTGGTCTTCTTGTCCTTAGCCGACACGTGCAGGATGCCGTTGGCGTCGATGTCGAAGGACACCTCCACCTGCGGCATGCCGCGCGGCGCCGGCTCGATGCCGGACAGGTCGAACTTGGCCAGCGACTTGTTGAAGCGGGCCTGCTCGCGCTCACCCTGCAACACGTGCACGGTCACGGCCGATTGGTTGTCTTCGGCGGTGGAGAAAGTCTGCGAGGCCTTGGTCGGGATGGTGGTGTTCTTTTCGATGATCTTGGTGAACACGCCGCCCATGGTCTCGATGCCCAGCGACAGCGGGGTCACGTCCAGCAGCAGCACGTCCTTGACGTCGCCGGCCAGCACGCCGCCCTGGATCGCAGCGCCCACGGCCACGGCTTCGTCCGGGTTGACGTCCTTACGCGGTTCCTTGCCGAAGAAATCGGCAACCGCCTGCTGCACCTTCGGCATGCGGGTCTGACCGCCGACCAGGATCACTTCGTTGATGTCGCTGGCGCGCAGGCCGGCGTCGTTCAACGCCGTGCGGCACGGCTCGATCGACTTCTTGACCAGGTCTTCCACCAGCGCTTCGAGCTTGGCACGGGTCAACTTGATGTTGAGGTGCTTCGGGCCCGAGGCATCGGCGGTGACGTACGGCAGGTTCACTTCGGTCTGCTGGCTGGTCGACAACTCGATCTTGGCGCGCTCTGCGGCGTCCTTCAGGCGCTGCAGCGCCAACGGATCCTTGCGCAGATCGATGCCCTGATCCTTGTTGAATTCGTCGACCAGGTACTCGATGACGCGGTTGTCGAAGTCTTCGCCGCCGAGGAAGGTGTCGCCGTTGGTGGCCAGCACTTCGAACTGCTTCTCACCATCGACTTCGGCGATTTCGATGATCGACACGTCGAAGGTGCCGCCGCCCAGGTCGTACACGGCGATCTTGCGGTCGCCGCCGTTCTTGTCCAGGCCATAGGCCAGGGCTGCAGCGGTCGGCTCGTTGATGATGCGCTTGACGTCCAGACCGGCGATGCGGCCGGCGTCCTTGGTGGCCTGACGCTGGCTGTCGTTGAAGTACGCCGGCACCGTGATCACCGCCTCGGTGACCTTCTCGCCGAGGAAGTCTTCGGCGGTCTTCTTCATCTTTTCCAGCACGCGCGCGGAGATTTCCTGCGGCGCCATGCGCTTGGCATCGCTGGTCTGCACCCAGGCGTCGCCATTGTCGTGCGCCAGGATGCCGTACGGCACGTGCGAGATGTCCTTCTGCACTTCGGCGTCGGTGAACTTGCGGCCGATCAGGCGCTTCACCGCGTAGAACGTGTTCTTCGGGTTGGTCACCGCCTGGCGCTTGGCCGAGGCGCCGACCAGCACTTCGCCGTCCTTGGTGTAGGCGACGATCGAGGGCGTGGTGCGATCGCCCTCGGAATTTTCGATGACGCGGGCCTTGCCGCCGTCCATGATCGACACGCACGAGTTCGTGGTGCCGAGGTCAATACCAATGATCTTGCCCATGGATACGCTCCTGATGATTCTGTAGCTGTGTCCGGCGACGCCGGGTCTGGCTGAGATGTGGGGGTGGCGCGCAGGTGTTCAAGCCATCCGTGCGCATCTGTGTTCTAACCGCGCGCCCGGCAGTTCAGCCGGGCGCCGGCAATCAGTCGTGCTTGGCTACGACCACCAAGGCCGGGCGCAGCAGACGCTCGTTGAGCAGATAGCCTTTCTGGAACACCTGCACCACGTGGCCCGGGGCGATTCCCTCGGCCTCGCCCTGGCTGATGGCCTGGTGCTGGTCCGGGTTGAACGGCTGGCCGACCGGGTCGAGCAGGGTCAGGCCGTTGTCGGCCGCGACCTTGAGCAACTGCTTGTAGGTCATGTCCAGGCCATCGCGCAGCGGGCTGGGCTCGGTGCCGGCCGCAGTCAGGCCGGCGTCCAGGCTGTCGAACACCGGCAGCAGCTCGCCCAGCAGCTTCTCGTTGGCGAACTTGCGCGCGTTCTCGACATCGCGGGCGATGCGCTTGCGCTGGTTTTCCAGATCGGCCCGCTCGCGCAGGGCATCGGCCTTGACCAGCGCGATCTCGCTGCGCAGCGACTCGATCTCGGCCTTGAGCGGATCGGTCTCGGGTGGGTTCTGGGACAGGTCTTCGGAGTCGAATTCGGGGTGGTCTTGGTTCATGTGCAGTTCCCGGGCAAGCGGAACGCCCGCCCCAACGTCACCCCGTATGAGGGCGCGCGCGCGCGTTTCAAGCAAAACGATCGTATCGATCGCTGCCGCTTATCGCGTGCCGGGCGGTTCCATGGCCGCGCCCAGCACCTGGGCGGCGGTCTGCACCAGCGGAATCAGGCGGTCGTAGGCCATGCGTTTGGGCCCGATCACCCCCAGCACGCCCAGCACCTGGCCATTGGCGGCATACGGCGCGGTGACTAACGAGACGTCTTCCAGCGACACCATGCCGGTCTCCTCGCCGATGAAGATGCGCACGCCAGGCGCCTGGATGGTGCGCTCGAGCAGTTGCAGGATCTCGCGCTTGCTGGCGAAGGCCTCGAACAGCTCGCGCAGCCGGTCCAGGTCGGACAGGTCCTGCACGCCCATCAGGCGGGTCTGCCCGGCCATCACCATGTCGTCGGCCTCGGCCGGCACCAGCGCCTCGCTGGCCAGATCCACGCTGTGCGCCAGCAGCTGCTCCATCTCGTTCTTGGCCACGCGCAGCTCGCGCAGCAGCGAGGCGCGAATATCCGATAGCGCGCGCCCGGCAAACTGCGCATTGAGGTAATTGGCCACCCGCTCCAGCTCGGCCGGCTCGTAGGCGCGGCGCGGCTCGATCACCCGGTTCTGCACCTCGTTATCGGCAAACACCAGAATCGCCAGCACCCGCCGCGCATCCAGCGCCACGAAATCGATATGCCGGAAGGCGAACTGCTCGCGCCGCGGCGCGCTGACCACGCCGACGAAGTGGCTCATCGCCGACAGCATCTGCGAGGCACTGCCCAGCAACGATTGAGTCCCGTTGCCGCTGGCAAGCTCGGCGCGCAGGCGGCGCACTTCTTCCTCGCCCGGCGGCTGCATCTGCACCAGGCTATCGACGAACACGCGGTAGCCGTGTGCGGTAGGAATACGCCCGGCCGAGGTGTGCGGAGAGCTGAGCAGCCCCACATCTTCCAGGTCGGCCAGAATATTGCGGATGGTGGCCGGGCTGACATCCAGCCCCGCATGCTGGGCCAGCGTCTTGGAGCCCACCGGCTCGCCGTCGCGGATGTAACGGGCAATCAGCGTCCGTAGCAACTGGCGTGCGCGGGGGTCGAGCGTTGGGGACTGTGACGCACGCATGGGATCATCCGGTGAGACTGGGCATAGATAATCTCTGGCCCCGTGATTGGCAAGGGTCTCATTCCCTCGCCGCCCCTCCCACCCTAAGCTTGCCCAAAGCGTTCACACTCGATCCCATGCTCAGACACCTCTCCATCAAGGATTTCGCCGTCGTCCGCGCCACCGAACTGGAATTCGGGCCGGGCATGACCGTGGTCTCTGGCGAAACCGGCGCCGGCAAGTCGCTGATGGTGGACGCGCTGGGCTTTCTGTCTGGCCTGCGTGCCGATAGCGGCGTGGTCCGCCACGGCGCCGACCGCGCCGAGCTCTCGGCCGAATTCCAGCTGCCCAGCGAACACCCCGGCCTGACCTGGCTGGCCGACAACGAACTGGACGACGACGCGCAATGCCAGCTGCGCCGCATCATCCGCGCCGATGGCGGCTCGCGCGCCTGGATCAACGGCCGCCCGGTCACCTCTTCGCAGCTGTCCGAGCTGGCGTCACGCCTGGTGGAAATCCACGGCCAGCACGAGCACCAGGCCTTGATGGCCCGCCACAGCCAGCTCACCCTGCTCGACGCCTATGCGCGCAACAGCGCGCAGCGCGAACAGGTGCGCCAGGCCAGCCGGCAGTGGCAGGCGCTGCTGGACGAGCGCGATGCGCTCTCGGCGCAGGGCGATGTCTCCGACCGTATCGGCTTCCTCGAACACCAGTTGGGCGAACTCGAACGCGAAGACCTGGACCCGGCCGCAATTGCCGCGCTGGACGTCAATCATCGTCGTCAGGCGCATGCCACCGCGCTGATCGGCGCCTGTGAAAGCGTCGTCCAGCAGCTCAACGGCGACGATGGCGCATCGGCGCTGGGCCTGCTGCAGGGCAGCCGCCACGACCTGGCCCGCGTCGCCGAACACGAGCCGCGCCTTGCGGAGGTGGACGCACTGCTGGACAGCGCTGCAATCCAGATCGATGAAGCGCTGGCACTGCTCGACCGCGTACGCGACGACCTGGACGCCGACCCGGCCCAGTTCGAAGCGATGGAACGCCGGCTCGGCCGTCTGCACGATCTGGCGCGCAAGCACCGCGTGACCCCAGACGAACTGGCCGCGCAGCGCGACCGCATGAGCCAGGAAGTGGAAAGCCTGCGCGGCGCAGACGAACGCCTGCAGCAGCTGGACAAGCACATCGCCAGCGCAACCGACGTCTGGCGCAACGCCGCCGCCGCCCTCAGCGCCAGCCGTACCACCGCGGCAGACTCCTTGTCGGCCGCCACCACCACGCTGATCGGCGAACTGGGCATGGGCGGCGGGCAGTTCCTGATCCAGTTGCAGCCGCAGGACACCTTGCGCCCGGATCCGAACGGTGCCGAGCGGGTGGAATTCCTGGTCGCCGCCAACGCCGGGCAACCACCGCGCGCGTTGCGCAAGGTCGCCTCCGGCGGCGAGCTGTCGCGGATTTCGCTGGCGATCGAAGTGGCTGCACTGGGGCTGGACAGCGTGCCGACCATGGTCTTCGACGAAGTGGATTCCGGCATCGGCGGCGCGGTGGCCGACATCGTCGGGCAGAAGCTGCGCGCCCTGGGCGAAGAGCGCCAGGTGCTGTGCGTCACCCACTTGCCGCAGGTCGCCGCCAAGGGCCACGCGCATTACCGGGTCAGCAAGGCGCCGGTGGACGGCATGACCCAGAGCGCGGTCGAACTGCTCGGCCCGCAGGCCCGTCAGGAAGAACTGGCGCGCATGCTGGGCGGCGTGGAAGTGAGCAAAGAGGCTCGCGCGGCCGCACGCAAGCTGCTGCAGAGCGCGTAATCGGCTGGGCTGGGTGCCGGGCGACACGCTCGGCGTTGTCGAGGCGGCTACCGTCTGCAAACGCACAAGGCGGCCGAAGCCGCCTTGTCGTTGCCGCCGTGCTGCGCGCCGCGTTTAGCGCAGACGCTTCTTGCGCACGTACAGCACCAGCGAATGCTCTTCCAGCTCGTAACCGTGCTGGGCGGCGATCTGGCGCTGCAACGCCTCGATCTCTTCGCTTTCGAACTCGATCACGTGGCCGGTGTCCACATCGACCATATGGTCGTGGTGGCCACCACGATCCAGCTCATAGACGGCCTGGCCGCCTTCGAAATTGTGCTTCAGCACCAGGCCGGCAGCCTCGAACTGGGTCAGCACCCGATACACCGTGGCCAGACCGATTTCGTCGCCGTGGTCGAGTAGCTGGCGATAGATGTCTTCTGCGCTGAGGTGATGGTGATTGCTCTTTTGTTCGAGCAATTCCAGTATCCGCATCCGCGGATGGGTCACCTTGAGCCCGACTTTGCGCAGGTCGTGGGTTTCCATACGTTCTCCGTTCATTGGCGATTTAGCGCCAGCTGCCTTCAAACGGGTCGCGGCGACCGGGGGGAGTGTATCATCGGCGTGATTTCCTCAGCACTTATATCCCCGATGCGCAATCTCCTGCTGGTCGCCGCCGTTGCTCTTTCCACCGCTGGCTGCGGCATCATCTACAAGCAGCCGATCTACCAGGGCAATCTGATCAAACAGAATGCCGTGGAGCAACTCCAGGTCGGCCAGAGCAAGCAGCAGGTCAGCGCGTTGCTGGGCACCCCCTCGATCCCCGACCCGTTCCATGCGCAGCGTTGGGACTACACGTCCACCCAGCGCGTAGACCGTCTGGCGCACACCGAGGTCAAGAACTTCGTCGTGTACTTCGAAAACGAGCAGGTTACCCGTTGGGAGGGCGATTATTTCCCGGCCCAGGACGAGCAGCTCGCCAAGTCGGCACCCAAGCAGTTCGGCCGCAATCTGGCGCGCGACAAGAAGAAGCAGCGCGGCCGTTGATGCGGGTGCTCGGCGATTTTGCGATCGTCTGAGTGTTGGCAGGACCAGAGAACGCATCCCTTTAAAAGGATGCGTTTTTTAGTTTTGGCTGGTCGGAAAGACGTGTTCGATCAAGGACTGCAGCGCGGGCCCTGACACCGACTGCGCGTTTTTGTCGGCTGCGTCGTGTCCACAGACGCTTGTCCGAACCAACGGCTACGTTCGGCTTCTCAGGACAGTTATCGGAAGAGTTCGCTGTGCCGCACCGCGCACGTGCGTCGCAGCGCTGGCAAACGACTAGGCGTTGGGACCGGCTTTTTTGCTGGGTCCGGCACGGCGGCGACGCGCCTCTTTCGGATCCAGCAACAGCGGCCTGAGCAATTCGACCCGGTCGCCATCGCGCAGCACCTGATCCGGTCGCGCAATTACCCCGTGAATCGCCTGTGCTGCGATTGACTGATCCACCGCCAGACCAGAAGCGGCAATCGCCTCGGCTACCGTGGCGCCGTCAGCCAGATCCAGTTGCATCGAGCTGTAGCGATCCGGCCAGGCCAGCACCACTTCGACCTGCATGGCTTACACGTCGCCGCGATCGGCGACCCGCACGAAATCGTTGACCATGCGATCGGCCAGCCCCTGAAAGCCCAGCGCCAGCGCCGGACCCAGCAGCCGCGAGCTGGTCTCCACTTCCATCGTCAAACTGACCTTGCAGGCGTTTTCGCCCAGCGACTGAAATTCCCACAGGCCTTCCAGACGCTTGAACGGGCCGTCGCGCAGATGCATGACGATGCGTTCCGGGCGCTCAAGCCGATTTTCGGTAGTGAACCAGGTGCGGAACGACCCCAGCCCCAGATCCAGGCGCGCCACGATATGCGCCTGGTCCTGCTCAAGCACATGGGCAGCATCGCACCAGCCGAAACGGCGCGGATAGGCGGCGACATCATTGACCAGATCGAACATGCGGGTGGCGCTGTGTTCGACCAGTGCGCTGCGACGGATGGTAGGCATTCTCTAACTTGTGAAAGACAGAAGATCGTTTGAAGACACCGAATCGGCGACAATAGCGGCATGAGCAAGAAACCAGCCAAGGATAAAGCAAACGGCGCGACGGCCACGAAAACCATCGCGTTGAACAAGCGTGCGCGCCACGAATACCACCTGGAAGAGCGCTACGAAGCCGGCCTGGCCCTGCAGGGCTGGGAGGTCAAGGCGATTCGCGCCGGCCGCGCCAATATCATCGACGGCTACGCGTATGTGCGCTCCGGCGAGATTTTCCTGATCGGCGCGCAGATCACACCGCTGATCCAGGCCTCCAGCCACACCGTGCCGGTGGAACGCCGCGACCGCAAGCTGCTGCTGCATCGTCGGGAAATCGACAAGGTGCTGAGCAGCGTAGAACGCGACGGCTACACCCTGGTGCCCACTGCGCTTTACTGGAGCAACAACAAGGTCAAGCTGGAAATCGCACTGGCCAAGGGCAAGCAGAATCACGACAAGCGCGACGCCGCCAAGGACCGCGACTGGCAGCGCGACAAGCAGCGCGTGATGCGGCGGCATAACCGGGATGCGTGAGTAGCCGGGATTGGGGATTCGGCATTGGGGATTGGTAACGGCAAAGCCATTCGCAGCCGGCGCTGGGCTGTCTCCAAGCCCTGGTGAGCAACAAGGCGACGCGTAGAGCTCGTGCTTTTGCGAATCCCCAATCCCGACTCCCGAATCACGTCGCTCCAAGCATCCGCATCAGATTCGGCACCCCCCTGCCCTGCACATAGCGATCGCGTTGCAGGTCGGTACTGGTCTCCAGCATCAGCTGCTTGACCCGATCCGGAAAGCCGATGAACTCGCGGCGCGCCGAGAGAAAGCCGGCCAGCACGCCGGAGACATGCGGTGCGGCCATGCTGGTGCCGCTCATCTCCACCATCAGGCTGGCCGGATCTTTCGGGTCGAAATCGTAATAGGCCGACAGGATCTTTTCGCCCGGCGCGACCACATCGGGCTTGCCGCGGCCATCGGCGGTCGGGCCGCGCGAAGAGAAGTACGACACGCCGTAGTTATGCGGGCTGCTCTTGTGCACCGAGCCGACCACGATGGCGTCTTCCAGATTGCCCGGATCGCTGATCGACAGATCCATATTGGCCGGATACGCATCGCCATCGTTGCGCATCAACCAAGCCAGGCCCTCATTGCCGGCCGCGATCACCACCAGCACGCCTTGTCGCCACAGCCGGCGCAACTCGTTGCACAACGGCGTAAAACCGCAGCCATAACTCTCCGGATCGAAGTAACCGCCCAGGCTCAGATTGACCCCGTGGATGACCAACTCGCCTGCGCGCTCGTTGATCGCCGCCACTTGTTGCACCGCCTTGATCATCCACGAATCGCGGCCGTTTCCAGCGTCGTCCAGCACCTTGAATCCATATAACTGCGTATCCGGCGCCATGCCGGCGAACTCCTGTGGTCTACCCGGATTGCCCTCCACGTCCGGAATCGCTGCGCGAGATTGGCCGGCGATGATGCCGGCGATGTGCGTGCCGTGCCCATGCCGATCGAGCCTGGCGAATGCGTCGCCATCTGCGCGCGTCAGTCGCTTGGCCGCGCCACGCCGCGTGCAATCCCACTGCGCCACCACGTTGTCGCGCTCGCCCGGCACGAAAAAATGCGGATGACTGGCCGCGATGCCGGTATCCAGCACCGCCCAGCCGATCTGCTGACCCCGCGCGCGATACGCCGTGCGCGCAGCATCGGCATGCAGGACGTTGCCGGAGACGTTGATCAGCGCGCGTTTGCCGCCATCGCGCCACACGCGCCGGAACCCGAGTGCACGGTAGCGATCCTGCAATGACTCGATCTCGAAGCGCGTCAGCCGCGCCGAGACGAAACGCTGCAAGCCGTCTTCCAGTTCGATCGCCTCATCCAACGCGTCGCCGCTCAAGCCAGTGCTGCGTGCAGCGGTTTCGCGCAGCTGCGCCAACAACAGCGCACGCATGTCCGCCGGGTCGTTGCCGAGTAGACGCCGATCCAGCTCGATCAACACTTCGTGCCGATGGTCCGAGCCATGCGCTTCCAGTTGCTCGCTGAGGTCCTTGATCAGCACCACATTGGACACCGGCTGATCGAAGCCCACGCCGACCGCCTCGCGCACCGCCGCACGCACCTGCGGAATCGAGAGATAGCCCGAGCCCGAGTGTGGGTTGTGCTGCCAATCCGGATTCAAGCGTGCGTCCGAGAGGTTTTCGAAACGCCCCCTGGCATTGGCGATGTCGTCGGTTAGATCCGGGTCCAGCGCGATCGGGTCGCGCGTTTCGGCGACGTTGACCCAGCGCCGCACGCACTCGGGAAACGGCAGCTTGCGCGTGCCGGTCCAACGTTTGAACATGCTGCGCACCTGCGGCAAGCCCAGCGGCGAGCCCAGGGTCAGAAACAATGTGACCTCGCAGTCTGCGGCCTGCAGCTGGCGCAGCACATCCAAGGCGATCATCGAGCCCTGGCTGTGCGCGACCACCACGAACGGCCCGCCGCCAGAGCGCAACCGCTGTGCCAGGCTTTCGCGCATCAACGCCGCACGCTCGGGCACGAAGAACAAATCGTGCACGTCCTGCAGCAGCGCGGCAGAAATCAAGCGCAGCAGCACGCGGTTGATCGCATCGATCGGGCCTTTCGCCTGTACGTCACCAACGGCAGGCGTGGCGGACGCCGTGTCCAGCTCGTCCAGCAAGCGATGCAGATCGCTGCGTTCCTGCTCGCTCTGCGCCAACGCATCGGCGAGCAGATGCAGATCCTGCTCGCCCGGCACCAACCCAAGCGTACTCAAGGCGCGCTGCACACTCTGATTGAGCGCAGGGCCGACATCGCGCGCATCGCAACTGCCGGGCTCGGCGACCGGATACCGCTCGCGATTGACCCAGTACGCCAGGCGCGTGCGCTCGCCCATCGGCCGCCCGAACAAGGCCTTGTCCCATTGGCAGCGCAACACCTCGGCCGGCGGCTTGTTGCCGATGCCATGGATGTAGATCACCGTGCGCGCCTTGTCCTGCACGCGGCTCTTCGCCGTGGTCTGCGGCTGCGCGCTGCGCGCTGCACGTTTGCGCGCGGGTTGATCGGCAGTGGCCGCTGGTTTGCGGGGCGCTGCACGCGCCGGCCGTGGACGTGGGGGCTTGCTGGTCGCCATCGCTTCGCTCCTTCGTTTACAGATTGTTCCGTTCGGTACGGGACTGAAGCCACTGTAAGCGCTGCGTATCTCACCACTTGTGACAGGGCGCGCCGATCCCTACACTGGGCAGGTCAGCGTTTTGATGCTTTCCCCGGGGGTGCACTGGTTTCGACGGGGGTCGCGAAGTCGCTTGGCGCATGCCGAGGGGGCAGCTTTCCTCGTTAATCCAGCAGCAAACTTTTAGTTGCCAACGATGACAACTACGGTTCGGACTACGCTATCGCCGCTTAACTGGCTTTAGTTTTAGTTCTACAGCCGCCTAAGGCGAACCCCCGAACCTACTTGTGCCCGTGCTCGTAGATGTAGGGTCATTATCACGGAACCGTCGGTAGTGGCTGCCTGTCAGCTACCGGTTAGATAAAGCAGGCTGGTTTCCAGGTGCGCTTTGCCAACCGTGCTGCCTGGAAATGAGATCTAACGGAGGGCTAAGCATGTAGTGCTGGGGATGGAGTGCTTCCGGACGGCGGTTCGATTCCGCCCACCTCCACCATCTGATCGCGGAAGAGAGCAGTAAGTGCTTGATTCTGCGAAGGTTAGGCCCGGGGTTTGATGTTCAGTTTGAGCCTGCGTTAGGTATCAAACGAGGTATCAAACCCCGTGCCGAAGCCTTATTTTCTGCGCCGCCCTGCTGGGCTCTATGTGCGCTTCTTCGTCCCGACTGACCTGCAAGCCCTCATTGGCTCGCGTTACCTTGTCCGTCCCGTTCGCTTGTCTCTGGGTGATGCTGCCCGACTGGCCGTAGCTCGAACTGCTGTGGCACTCTCGGAAGCATTCGATCAGATGCGGCAAGGAGCGGGCATGCAGGACGATTTGCTGAGCCAGGCTCTGGCCGCGTTGCAAGGGAACGAAGCACGCCCCTACACCATTAAGGTCGGTGGCGTGGAGCTCTCTGCCAACGGAGCAGACGATCACGCCCGGCTGCTGGACGCACTGAAACATCTCCCCCTTCAGCAACTGGCTTCTGTGAAAATCGCCGGACCGCTGCTTTCAGAGCGCGCGGCCATCCACATCAGTGAAATGCGGCGTGTGGGGCGAAGCGCGAAAAACGTGCTCGACACCGAACACAGCCTGGGTCTGTTTGTGGCGCTTGTCGGCGACAAACCGGTCGAAGACTACAAGCCCGATGATGTCCGCCAGTTCCTGGATGCGCTTGAGCACTATCCAAGCAACGCTACCAAGAAGGCGGTGTTCGCCGGCCTCACCCCTGTCGAAATCCTGAGCAAGGCGCGGCAAGGTGGTCATGAACTGCTGAGCATGCGCACCAAAGAAAAGCATCGGGATCGTATTGCGTCCTTCTTCAACGCCTTGGCGAACGAAGACCTGATTAGCAAGGCGCCTCACAAAGCCATCCTCAATCGTGCCAAGTCGCTCACCGATGAGCCGAGTCGTGATCCGTTTAGCCAAGCCGAGCTTGAAGCCCTGCTTGAACTGAATGCGTTCACTTCCTGGGCCCGCAAGTATCCGCACCGATGGTTTGGCACGCTGTTGGGATTTGCCACCGGTGCTCGGGTCAACGAGGTCGCTCAGCTCTATGTTGACGACATCGGCAAGGTCGGCGATTTCTGGGGCGTGCATTTCCGGGGAGCCAAGCCGGATCAACGCTTGAAGAACCCCCACTCCTCCCGCTTTGTGCCCCTACCCACATCCCTGATCGAGGCTGGGTTCTTGGTCTATGTGGATGAGGTCAAGCACGCAGGCTTTGAGCGACTGTTCCCGCACTTGCCCTACAACGCCGAAAACGGCTACGGCGACGCGCTAGGGGATCAGTTCCGGGCCTATGCGATCAAGCAAGGACTGACCCAACGGCTCAAAAGCTTTCATTGCTTCCGGCACACCTTGTCCAACTCGCTGGTCAATGAGCACGGCGTGTCGCTTCCGATTTCCCAGCAAATCACCGGCCATGAGTTGACGCTTCCGCCGGGCTTGAAGCATTACGTTGATCCGCCTTCTGTTCCCGCTCGCTTTTCGGCCATTGAACAGTTTGGCCCGCCGCTTCCCCTTCCCGCTTATACGCCTGGGCAATTTGATCGTGCGTTCAAGCAGGTTCGCCACATGGAACGGCGACGCGAGCAGGCTGCAAAGAAAAAGATGAACAAGACGCGGACGACGGGGTGGAGGAATTAAAAAGCTTTGGGAGATTGCCGCGACCCTTTTTTATTCAGTTACTCGCGGAACTTGAATACGATGCAACCCACCAAACTCTTTGTTATCGGCAATGACTTCGACTTGCACCATGCATCCCCTCCCGATTTCGCGACTTCCGAAGCTTCGTAAGGACCGAAGACCGCCATATCTTCGAGGCGGTCTAGCAATACCTCCCCGTCGAGGACGGGTAAGCGGATCTTGAAACCGCCTTGGCTGAGGTCGACCCTGACCAAATCACGGATGACCTTGGGCACTTCGCGCCGAACTACTCCTCTGACGATTGGAGTGACTCGGGGCCATCACGACTTCCAATACGAAGTTGGCAACTTGGTCGAACGGCTGTCGACCAATCTGCGCGTGTTATTCGGCAAATGGATCAGACAGTTGCAAATGCCGACCCAGAACCAAGTCGCGAAGTCGGTTGAAGTGTTGGACCCGGCCGGGGCCTTTCTGTGCTTCAACTACACCACGGCCCTGATCCACACCTATAACATCCCACAACAGCAGATCCTTTACATTCACGGTTGCGCGGAGTTGCCCGAAGAAAACCTAACCCTGGGCCACGCGTGGCGAAGCGAAGATCGCCGCTCGCTTAACGACCGCCTAGATGTAGCCGAGCTGGATCCACGCCTAGCGGAAGTTCACGACATCTTGAACGACTATTTCTCCAAGACCTTTAATCCATCAGACCAGCTCATCCAGAAGCGTGCTTGGTTTTTCGAGCAGCTCTCGGACATCCAAGAAGTCCGTTTGTTAGGCCACTCCCTATCCGAAGTCGACGCCCTTTACTTCGAAGCGATGCTTCGCACCACTGCGGTTCGAAAAGCGCGCTTCCACTTGGCCATCTCCAAATTCGACGACACAGATGTCATGTCGGGAAGACTGGCTGCGCTGGGTGTGCCGGCGCAGCAGATCAGCACTTGCAGTTGGGCAGCGCTTTGTTCGCTTCGGCCATCCAAGTGAAAGGGACGAACGCAAACGCGTGCAG
The DNA here is from genome assembly GCF_040279205.1 of Xanthomonas hortorum. GTDB lineage: Bacteria > Pseudomonadota > Gammaproteobacteria > Xanthomonadales > Xanthomonadaceae > Xanthomonas > Xanthomonas hortorum_F. Next base: position 10,095 of record NZ_JBEOLS010000021.1, on the reverse strand, counting down.
CTTTTACCTTCCCCCATTCAACAGATCAGCGTTAGTTGAAGGGATAGAGCACCATCGCTTTTCCCTTCCGGCCTCGCCGAATTGAGACCAACGCATTCTTGTCCAGGGAAAACTTAACCGCCGCAGCGAAATTTCTCCCTGAACGAACGATCTGATCCTTGGTGCCAAGTTGAAAACGACGCAGCTCCAACGCCGAACAAGCTCGCTCGGCATCACCGATCAATCCCGTCAGACGCATCAAGCTTGCCTGCTCTGGATTAATTAAGGCCATGAGCTCCATGACCTGACCGAGCTTGCTGTGAAGATGAGAGATCGCATCGTTTTCAGTGACCACACCCGCCCGCTTCCAAGCCGGCTCGTGATGCGATAAGCGATTACGAAACGCCCTGACGATTTTGACCAACTCGCGCGCATGATTGAGCAAGACACTCGGTTTGCGATTGCCCCAGTCACCCGTGAATACTTTTGACAAGTGCCCTGGCCATATCAATTGACGCCCCATGAATTCATTATCGAGGATGAACTCCCATGTGGAGAACTCTGTTTTTGCAATGATTTCATGATGCGTGGGGTTGATGTGCCCCTTGATCTGATAGCGCTCCCGCTTGTCCCGGATCACTTGGCGAGAGGCTTTTGAGAAATTCTCTCGGATCATCATGACAGCATGTGGCTCAATGTGACTGTGACCACGCGACTTCCATTGAAGCTTGCTACCACTCCACCAGAAGCGTTGAAGCGAGCTTTGCGACAAAGCAAGATCCACAGCATTGCGGAGTGACACCTCTGTTGACGCCACCAACGGATACAGCGCTGAGCACACCCGCGTATTCCAAAGGTATGCCCCTAAGAGTTCTGAATTATTTGAGGGTGCAAACACATTGGCATAGCTGTTGAGGCGACTTTGCGACATCAAATCCAGCAGTGCGGGGTTCAGCGGATCAGGGTGTTGCATGCACAATCCTTTGTTTGGTTCTGCCATCTTGACACGACGCAAAGCGTTTGTTAATCTACGTGCAAGGGTTGGCGGGAGCTTCCACTGGATTTCGATCTACGTCCTTCCGCACTAGGCCCAGAACACCAGCCCCGGACACTTGTTCCGGGGTTTTTTTTGACCTCATGATTACTAAAGATGGGGCAAAGACAAGGACGCGGCGCTCAGATGTCATCTTCGCTTTCTTCCTTGCGCTCCCAGCGCGGGATGGCATCTGGAAGCAGCAGCAACCCAAGCGTGTAAGGCCAGCCTTTCTCCACCACATGGATATGCTCAACAAGCTGCATGCCCTGCGGCTCTTTGGGGAACCAAAGCCTGGCACTTTGCATTTGGATTAGCCCTGAGGCCGACTCATCGGACCGGGCGAGCAGAGAGCCATCCGGGACTTCAATCAGGTTCTTCTTTGCCGCAAGAACCAAGCCGGACTTGCGCGCCGCAGTGTTCGATCTCGCCCAATGCACAAAGCCATCACGCGCCACGACCACAACGGCACGTTTAGGCGCAATTTCGATCCATTTTAAGGCTGCTGCCATGATCGATACGCCATAGCGATCAGCGCAATGTCGCAGCATTTCGATCTGTCCCGCATGCCCCTGAACCTGCTGGCGAAAGTCGTTCAACGGCATCAACAGATACGACGCAAATAGATCGGCGTCTGTCTCTATCCTGCGCTCCGTCGACTCCCAATCGTAGACATCTTCGGATGTGCACTGGAAAGCACTTTGGAGCTGTCGATGCAAGATGTAGTGCCCGAACTCATGAGCCAAGGTGAAACGAACGCGCCCAGGCGACTGCTGGCTGTTGTAGCCAATCGCCCACTGACCGTCACTTCTGGCTTTGAGGACACCTTCGAAGCCCGGGATATCCATTGGCATGATTCTAGCGATGCGCTCTGAGGCAAAGCACTGATTCGAATACTCGAACGCCAGCTCTTGGACATCCACTGGAAAGCGGTCTTGTCCTCTGACCAGATCAAGCATCTGCGTCAATCGATTGGCCTCAGCCATTGGGCGTTTAACCGTAGCTGGCTTGTCCATGCCTATCTCTCCTTAGTTGCCGTCGAGGATCTCCATCATCTTCCGGAGCTTTTCTTTCGCCCCAGGACTCATCGCCTGATAGTTACGAAAGAAAGCCTGATCTGCCACATCCATAGACGCTTCCACACTCTCGTCCTTAGTGCCCAAGAGGAACTCGGTCGTCAGGCCCAAAGCTACCGCGATCTTGTTCAGCTTATCGATCGACGGGTTGGGCTTGTCACGATTCTCAAGCTCCCAGATGTAACCCTTACTGGTGTCAGTTCGCTTGGCCAATTCATCAAGACTAAGACCCATCGCGGTCCTCTTGGCACGAATTTTTTCACCTAGTAACGAGGACATAAGAACTCCCGGCGTGGCTAACCACACATTATAGCGAAATAACGAACAAAAATCTACCGATTGACAGGACGGATGGGAAGAGGCAGCCTGTGCTCGTCGTTTTTTTTATTGAACGATTCCATCCTTCCATACAGGACACAGCAACATGAACACTGAAGCCACGCATCGCCAACCTCCGGACCTCTCCACCGTTGTCGTCAACGGCCAAGCCTTTCCGATTGCCGATTTTACCCCCACAGGACGCCAAATCTTGGCTGCCGCGCGCCTGCGCCCCGAAACTGAACATGCGTTGGTGCTCTGGCCGGAAGACGGCCCGACTACTGTCATTGAACTGGACGAACTCCGTCCCCTCCCCCCTTCGGGCTCCCCCTCGCAATTTTTCGCAGCCAAGACCGATGGCGTGAAGTATTTCATTCTCGATGACACCCGCTACGCCTGGCCTGGCCCCCTCATGCTGACCACCCTGCGCCAAGTGGGTCGCGTCCCGGAAGAGCTGGATGTCTGGATTGAACATCGGGGTGAAAAGCCTGACGAGCAGATCGCCGAGAACGCCGTCATCGATCTGGACCAACCCGGCATTGAGCGCTTCTTCACGGCTCCGCTGAGCATCAAGTTGTTCGTCAACACCCGGGAAGCAGTCGTTCACAAGCGCACTCTGTCCTACTGGGATGTGGTCCGTTTGGAACACCCCGGTGCAAGCCCCCAAGACACCAACACCACTTATACCGTGTCGTATGCGCAAGGCCCGGCTGAAAACCCGGCAGGCAACTTGCTCGACCATCAGACCGTCCACATCAAGCAGGAGATGGAATTTTATGTCGTCCTCACTGATAAGTCGTAGTCCGGAACTCCAACGCCTGCGCGACGAAGGATATGACTTGGAAATCCGGGACAACCACCTGCTCGTCAAGGGCATCGCCTACGCCACGGTCGATAAGACCGTGGCAGTCGGAACGCTGGTCATTGCACTTCACCTCACAGCGGATGCTGCTCAAACGGCACCTGACCACACCGCATGGTTTGCCGGCCAAGTGCCGTGCGACTCGTTCGGCCAGCCTCTGAACAAGATCATCAACAGCAGCAGCCGGATGGAGCGCGCGCCCGGGCTTTGGGTTGATCACTATTTCTCGTCCAAGCCCAAGAGTGGTCTTTACTCCGGCTATTACGAGCAGGTGTCGACCTACGCCAAGATGCTTTTGATCCACGCACAAGCCATCGATCCCCGTGCCACGGCAACACCTGGAGCGATTTCAGTTGTTGATCAGTCCCAGTCGGTCTTTGCCTACGAGGACAGCGCTTCACCCCGAGCGGGGCTCTCAGTGCCAACCGCCAAGCTCCGAGGCCAGCGCATTGCGATCGTCGGGCTGGGTGGAACGGGCGCACACCTTCTAGATCTAATCTGCAAAACGCCTGTGGCTTGCCTTGATCTCTTTGATGGTGACCGAATCGAGCAGCACAATGCTTTTCGCTATCCGGGCGCGGTCCCTTTCTCGGTCCTGAAAGAAGCCCCCTACAAGGTCAACTATCTGGCTCAGGTCTACGGCGAAATCCATACGCGCATCCAAGCTCATGCGGTCATGGTCACCGAGGTCAATGTCCGAGCGCTGCTGAACTACGACACCGTCTTCGTCTGCGTGGATCGCGGAGCGGTTCGTGAGCTGATTGCCAACACGCTAGGCGGTTCACAGGTGATCGTGATCGATGTTGGCATGGGCGTGAAGTTGAATGCGGCTAACGAGGTCTACGCCGTCGTTCGCACCACGGTGCTCGATGGGGACAACTGGGATGCCGCCAAAGCCACGCTACCGCTTGGCGAAGGCGGTGAGGATGACCTTTACAACACCAATGCCCAGATTGGCGAACTCAATGCCCTCAACGCCATCCTGGCTATTGAGGCTTGGAAGAAACGCTGCGGCTACTACTCCGCGCGGAAAGGCGGCTACCTCACGACCTACACCACGCATTCGAGTTCAATGGCCTCGACATTGGGTGCCGTATGAAGGTTGACCACTATCAGCACCGTTTCATTGAAAGCTTCCCTCGTCCATTGGACGAGGGAGTGCTCTATGTCTCAACGCGCTTCCCCTGCACTGCACATGCCTGCGCGTGCGGCTGCGGCAAGGAAGTCATTTCCAATCTTTCGCCAACCGATTGGAAGCTGATCTATGACGGCGTCGGCGTCTCGCTGCGCCCATCGATTGGCAATTGGCAGTTCCCCTGCCGATCTCACTACTGGATCACCGAAGGTCGCGTGGAGTGGTCTTCCGATATGACCCAGGAAGAAATACAAGCAGGGCGCGACCGTGATCGTCGCGCCAAACAGCGCTACTACGGCTCCGAGTCTGTATCAGCACCCCAGCAGAGCCCCGGGACCAATCAAACGCCTCAGCCGAACGGGAAATTGTCGGGCTGGAAATCCCGACTCAAACGCTGGTTTGGCGATTGAGGATACGTATGGCTCAGTCACCACTCATACCGGAGTTATACAAGCAATGACCGCAACTTCTTCTCAGCCCCCCTCTCGGCTTGTAAAGTGGGCGACTCTCGTCGGCGGCCTTGCTGCGCTAGCCACTATGGTGGGCTTTGTGCTGCACGGCTGTGGCCACGTGGCCGATACCACTAACCTCCGTCAATGGGGCATTGATGATGGCCTCTTTGAGCGAAACGCCGATTGGAAGGTGGTCAACGGCTATTACGCGGTGGTCTTTCAAGGGTTTGGGGTGCTCAACGCCATTCCTTGGTATGCAGCGCTTGCCGCTTTTTTGATGCTTGCCCTCGGCTTTTTCATGATGCACATCCCGAGTCGCAAACCTCCCAACTGGATATTTAGTCTACAACGGCTGCCACTTTGGCTGCGCATGGTTGGCACGGCCCTAGGTCAGTCAGTTTTCGCTGTTTATATGGCGGGCATGCTCTTCATTTTCGGGCTCCTTCTGGTCTCAATGCCAGGCTTGGTTGGTGAGAAGGCAGGCAAAGAACAGGCCGCCGAAGAACGCGTAAAGATTGAAACGATGCATGAGAATCAGTGGCAAGAGCTTTGGCGCCAAGGCCAACGTATCGCACGCGGCAAGATCGTCACAAGCAGTCCAACGCGCTATGCCATTTACGATCGCGACTTCAATGAGGTCCGCATCTTGCCTAGTGACAACATCGAAATAAGGGTGCCTCAGCAGACGGCCACACCGGTCCAACACGAAAAGAAGCCCCCAGCGGCAGGGAGGGAATGACCAGCTCTCCACTTCCAATAGGAGGAGGCAGGAAGACAAGATTGACAGCTTCGTGCAAGCGCCTATGTTCCGGGCTAGGGATGGTCTGATCAATGAGACCATCCCTAGGCGTCATCCTTGACTGCAAGTGCGGCCCCCACCTCAATCAGCGCGAAATCTAGCGTCTGATAAACCACTCGAACGGCAGTGGCATAGCCCACTGCCGCAGTGAAAGAAACAGAGAAGAACACAAAAGCTACTATGAGCGGGAAAACGCTCGACTCAACCACCTCAGGCGGCACTGTTGGAGAAAAAACGCGAGCACCGGCAAACCAAAACAGTGCACCCCACACAATACCCGTGAACACATTGAAGCGTGCCAAGCGCTCCGTAGTTTGAACTTTGACTAGCTGCACGCCGGAGGACAGTCTTTCCAGCTCGTCCTTGCTGCGGACCTGCTCACCGATAGCTCCTGCAAGCGCATCGATGGCCCTACCGTTGACCCCGGCCAGAACCGTCCGACTTGGGAGTCCAAAATAGACGCTGAGAGTCGCAAGCATCAGCGCGGCGAACGCTGCCGAAGCACTGAAAGCATGGTCGAACAAGCGGAGATAAGCCGCGATGATGATTGTCAAACCCAAGACCCACACAAAACGCTTCCAGAGAATTCCAAGCCCGCTGAGGATCAGCCAAGGACCAACCAGAAGCTCATCAGAAAGCGCCCGTAGCAAATCATCCCGTTTTGCAAAGGGTCGGCTCTGGACGACTACATGTTCGGCCAGCCGAACAACTGACTTGATCTTGTCAAACTTCATCACGCCAGCCGACACCAACCGTCCCATCCACGAAACAGCTCATAAAATCCCCTACCCTCACCTCGCATCATCCACACTCGCTCCATCTCCACGCCTCTTCCCACCGCCAACCCGAGCAACAATTATGACGGGCCCATCGACGGGAGGCACGCGTTAACTGGCAGATGCAGTTCTACCAAAGCAAAGGTCATGGCCTAGATCTGTATAGCACCGCTCCTGACCCCATCCAGACACGCGAAGTAGAATCTGGGTCACGAAAAAAGAGCCCCGTATGCGGGGCTCCTGCATCGCTGGCGTTGAAGCCTCAGTCTCGGCGCCGAGTGCCAATGGCGGGCGGCGTTGTTCCGATCATTTGGCGAACCTTTTTCGACAACCCTAGCTTCAGGCTCGCCGCCTCGACGTGCCATCAGTCTGTTGCGCGGCCAACGGTCAGAGTTATCTGAGCCGTCATAGACCTGGCTTGGGCGGACGGAATTTCAACTCCCAATGCCCTGCCTCACCCTCGGCCTGCGATGGATGTGCATCCTCTCCAGATGCCTCAGGCGTCAGCACCTCAATCGGCTGCGGAGAGAAATTCTTCTCCAAGGCCTCAGCCGCATCCACCATCGCTTTTCGAGCCCGCTTGATCCGCCCCTGCTGGATCGCTTGGATGCGCGGGGAGACATGCCTCTTCGTTCGCGCCAAGCGCCGCTGTGCTCTGGCCACCACTTTCGTATCGGGATCGTATTCTTGCTCATAGAGCTTGGCGTGCGCATCCAGCACGGCCATGCGCGCCTTGTAGGGTCGCACCAGCGTATGGGCATACTTGCTGATTGAGCGAGCAAGCATCTCGGTGTCTTCAAAGAAAAATGGCTTGGTGGCGTAGCTGTCGACTCGCCGACAAACCAATGTCGAGTGAGCGCGCTGGAACTCGGGTTCAATCTGTATACCCGGGATCTGCCGCAAGACTTCGAGAGACTGCTGAGCCACCTCTCGCTGGGCTTCGAGCCAATCTTCGATCAGCTGCGCCTGCGCATTGAGCAACTCAGCGTCTTGTCGGCCCGAGGACCGAGCCAGACGCGTCACGCGACTAAGATGTCGGGTCTGACCGCTGTAAGGCGTGTAGAGACCCGGGCGAGGCGCTGGCGCACGCGCCAAGCGCTCTTTGATCTGCCGCACCCGCTCTGCGCCTGACAATCGTGTCTGCCCAACCGCTGTGCGCCCGTCCAATCCAGAAGCCTGTGCGTTGGCCCGATCCCGAAGTGCTGTCGCATGGCTATGAGACGGTGGCACCTCGTGCACGAGACCACCGCTTTTTTTCATGTGCTCAGCGACAAGCTTTGAAAGCGCCAGTGCTGCTTCTCGCCCACCTGCTCCTCTCACTTCTGCTGTGAACTTCGTTTTGCGCATCACCGCCACTTTGGCTTTGCCCAAGTGCTTGCCAGGCCGGCGCGTGAGTTCGCGGGCGCGTTCAAACTCTCCATTACGCGCGGCTTCGTGTGCTTGTGCTCGGAGACTGCGATGATCTACCCGAGCCGGAGCGCCCGCATTTTTCAAGTGCGCATTGATGACCATTGCAATGTCTTTGCGGATTTGCCGCAGCGCTCGTGTGCCGCCGCCTTGGCGTGCATCAAACTCAGCGCAGGCGCGCTCCCCTAGTCCTCCCGGTCCGACTTGTCGCGCTGACATCAGCAAATGCACATGATGATTGCGCTGATCACCATATTTGCTTGGTGTGTGCACAGCGACCAATACGGCGACTTTGAATCGATTGACGAGCAATTGGCCAAGCGCCAAAGCGAGCGCTCTCCGTTGGTGTGGATCGAGTTGATGCGGAAGCGACACCTCGACTTCTCGGCAAACGCGTGCGTTCTTGCGCGTCTCGGCCGCTTCGTTCGCGTTCCAAAAATACTGCGCATCGAAACACCACTCGGGCGCTCCTTTCGGCGCAAGCATCTGATGGAAATCGACACCGCCTCGGTGGGAATAATTGTGGCCAAGCCCTGTGCTCATATCGAGCAGATCAAACCCTGCGCGGTAAGCAGCTGCTGCGACCGAAGAGTCGCCGTTGCCTCGGCTGAAAGACTTCATTGTTGCGTGATAAATCGCCATTTGTGAAACTCCTGTTTGTGGAGCACACAAAGAAGCGGCAGAACATCTGCCCGTCGAGAGAAAAGCGAACTCGACAGCACAGAGACCTCGGTCACGAGGTTTTGAAGTGGCTGTGTTGCCTAGCGAAGCATAGGCAACGAGGTGGCGAAAGCCACCGCACCGACGCGCAGCGTTGGCGCACGGTTTCTGCAAAGCAGAAACCATAAGTGCGCTCTTGCTCTTTAATTTTTCTTTGAATTTGTTTTCGCCACAGTTGGATCAACCATGGCTCTTTTTACATATAAATATTAGTTATACCAAAGAATGAATAAGACCTGTACGAATCTGATTACGCCCTCACGCCATGTGTTGTTTTTATGCTGACTGTCCATGCAGAAGTGATGTCCCGTGGCCTCGGGAAATCCAAGCAGCAGCAGGACGAATTGCCGTCAGGTTGGTAGCATCACCAACGCCGATCGAACGCTAAGTCGCAACAGCTGCGGAAACAAGGAAGCGAAACGCCCAATGACTACTGGGACATGGATGACAAGAACGGCCCCAACCTGTTGAACCTTGCTAGCGTGAGCACCTCGATGCTCGTGCCCTTTCCAGTGGGAAAACTGCCGGATGCTTCTTTGCTCTGGCTCAATGAGCGCTGGTTTCATGACTTAGGCATGGCCATCCACGACGCGCCAACTCGGGCCAGCATCTCAGCGTCCTTGCTTGAGCTCTTTGCCGTGACCTCTATCGAAGCTCACTGCGTTGCCGGCAGCTTCGGCGGACAGACACTGGGCGCTGATCGCTATGGTGGGAGCGGTGGGGCAATCCACGGAGGGAGTGGCCGCTGTGGCTCCGATGGCATGCTCATCGCCAAAGGAACCGGCCCCACACCACTGGTCTCCGAGGCCCATGATTGGTCACACTCCCATGGCTGTCTCTATCTTTACGACGCCATTCGCGAGGCAGTCGCCAGCGAGATCCTCAACGCAGAACTCCCCCACGGGACAGTCCCCATCGTTGCCATCATCGATGCCGGCTTCTCCCTGGCGCGCACCGATGCCGACGAGCCGGAGCGGTGCGCCATTCTGATCAGGTCTGCTTTCCTGCGCTTGGCGCATTTCGAGCGCAGCCTGTATTTCGGGACATCAGGCAGTGCAAACAGCGATCAATTTCAAGATAGCCTGCGAGTCAAACATGCCATCCACTTTGCCGACGAACACACGCAGCGCGATGCCGGCAATCCCAATGACCTAGGCGTTGACTTGTCTGCGCTCTACCTCCGCCTTGCCGAGCAGATTGCCGCAAGTCGCGCCCATCGCCTCTGGACCGGACGCCCGACAAGCGACAACATCACATTGAACGCGCAGTTCCTGGATTTCGGCGGCTTCCGCGCAGTTCCCAGCTGGAAGCGTGGCACCGATGGACATCGTCACTTCTTCGGCGATGAGATGCGTGATGTTCGCCACTCGCTTCCCTCGCTTGCCTATTTCTTCAAGAAGTATTCCCGCTTCGACGTCCACCCAATTTTGAGTAGCGCCTCAGTTTGGAGTCCAATTCCCTACCCCGAGGAGATTGGACGTGAAGAAACGTTTTACTGACGAGCAGGTCATCGGCTTTCTGCGCGAAGCCGAAAGCGG
>NZ_JBEOLS010000020.1:0-72967 GCF_040279205.1 Xanthomonas hortorum | reverse complement strand
GCGATGTGTTACGACACCTATGGCTGCAAGGTGCTGTACGACGGCAGGTATGCAGCCAACTTTCCCGAAGATGAGAAGCGAATTTCATCGGCGTCGCTGGGTGACGTATACCCTGGCAATCTCAAAGCCAATACGATCGGCATTCGCAACTTCCCGAACTTCCCGCCCCCTGCAGAGGTGACGTGGCGTTCCAAGGATGGCCAGCCGCATCATGCGTTGGTCGACCTCAATGCCATCTTCAAGGACAAGGTGGTTTTGCATCATGTGCCGCAGGAGCAGCTGCCGCCGATCCTGCAGGCCGATATCTCTCCAGAGATCATCCTGGAAGTGAACGACCGCACCATCAATGTGTATATGAAGGCATTTGTACAGACGAGAGTATTACAGGAGCCAGGCAACCCTAACAGCGATTTCCGTAGCGATCTGGTTCTCGCCTACACCAAAATCTACTGATGGCGTATTCGCCAGGGAGCATGTAATGGCTAACAATCATAACGACGAGAAGAAATGGGCCGATGGTGTGGAAACCTATCCGGCGACTGCATCGGATTTGGCTGTCTATTAACAAAGCCGCTATGCGCTGGCGCAGTTACAAGCGCCCTTGCTAATCATTCAGAAGAATCCGCACACCCGTTTGTTCGTGACCAGCTTCGATGGTACCGGCAATGACAAATACAAGGATCCTGTGCACATCACCGATATCGGCACTCTGGATGATCAGGTGCAAACTGCAGCAAGTAACGGCGTTAAAATTATCGGCGGCTACTACGTCGCAGGCATAGGCACTCAGGACGATGCCTTCACTCGCAACATCGACCGCGGCCTGTGCTACAGCTGTTGGTCACGGATGGCAGGGTGGCAGTAGCATCCCCAGCACCGGGCAGATCACAGCACGGCAAGGGCAATGGCGTACCCGAAGCCGGCAAGTCCGTGCAACGCAGTCACAAGCGGCCTATGCATTATTGGGCATTTGAGCCGCGTCACGCCCGCACCGCCCTGGCATGAGCAAATGATGGGTAGTAGGCTGTTGTTCCCTTTGCGCAGGTGGCCCCATGGCTGTGCGACCGCATTGCATCCCGCAGCACCGAGCAGCACTTCCCCTACTGCTGTGCGCCATCTTCGTACCCCCTCTGACTGGATGTTCACGCATGAATACACCGACCAACGATACATCCGGTATCCACCTGATTGAGAATATTCCTGTCGATGCACATAACACCGTGCATATCGATACCCGCAAACCGATTCCGTTTAGCAACCATGCGTTCGGGGCGATGTGTTACGACACCTATGGCTGCAAGGTGCTGTACGACGGCAGGTATGCAGCCAACTTTCCCGAAGATGAGAAGCGAATTTCATCGGCGTCGCTGGGTGACGTATACCCTGGCAATCTCAAAGCCAATACGATCGGCATTCGCAACTTCCCGAACTTCCCGCCCCCTGCAGAGGTGACGTGGCGTTCCAAGGATGGCCAGCCGCATCATGCGTTGGTCGACCTCAATGCCATCTTCAAGGACAATGTGGTTTTGCATCATGTGCCGCAGGAGCAGCTGCCGCCGATCCTGCAGGCCGATATCTCTCCAGAGATCATCCTGGAAGTGAACGACCGCACCATCAATGTGTATATGAAGGCATTCGTAGAGACTGCTGTTTTGCAAGAGCCAGGTAATAAATATAGCAATTCACGCAACGACCTGATCCTCGCCTACACCAAGACCTACTGATGGCGTCTTCGCCAGGGAGCATGCTAATGGGTAGTGATCGTGATATTGCAAAGAGCTGGGCCGACGGTGTGGAAACCTATCCCGCGAGTACGCAGGATTTGGCAGGCTACGAATGCAGCCGCCATGCGTTGAGCCGAGCCACACCTGCTGCGCACTACCATGAGCGCATTTCAGGTAGTACGCTGTAGTAGGCTGTTCTTCCGTTTCCGCAGGTGGCTTCATGGCTGTGCGACCTTCTAGCATCCCCCCGCACCGTGCAGTGCTCCCACTGCTGCTGTGCGCCGCCTTCGTCCACCCTCTGACCGGATGTTCACGTATGAATACGCCTGCCAACGATCCATCGGCCATCCATATGATTGAGAATATTCCCGTCGATGCCCATAACACCGTGCATATCGATACCAGCAAGCCGATTCCGTTTAGCAACCATGCGTTCGGGGCGGCCTGCTACGACACCTATGGCTGCAAGGTACTTTACGACGGCAGGTACGCAGCCAACTTCCCCGAAGATGAGAAGCGAATCTCATCTGCGTCGCTAGGGAATGACTACCCTAACAATCTTGACGCTGGCACGATAGGCATCCGCAACTTCCCGAACTTTCCGCCCCCCGCTGAGGTGACGTGGCGCTCCAAGGATGGTCAGCCGCATCATGCCTTGGTCGACCTCGATGCCATCTTCAAGGACAAGGTGGTGCTGCATCATGTGCCACAGGAACAGCTGCCACCGATCCTGCATGCCGATATATCTCCGCACATCATCCTGGAAGTGAACGACCGCACCATCAATGTGTATATGAAGGCAATGGTGCAGACTACGGTGCAACAGAAGCCGGGTAACGAATATAGTTATTTCCGCAACGACCCCATCCTCGCCTACACCAAGACCTACTGATGGCGTCGTCGCCAGGGAGCATGCAATGGGTAACGAGCAGAACGACGCTAAGAAATGGGCCGATGGTGTGGAAACCTATCCGGCGACTGCACAGGATTTGGCTGCGTATCAACAAAGCCGCCATGCGCTGAAGCAGTTCCAAGCGCCCTTGCTGGTCAGCCAGAAGAATCCGCACACCCGTTTGTTTGTTGCCAGCTTCGATGGTACCGGCAATGACAAATACAAGGACCCCGAGCACATCACCAACATCGGTATTTTGGATAATCAGGTGCAAACGGCGAGAACTGATAATGTCAAAAATATCGGCGGCTACTACGTCCCGGGCGTGGGAACCCAGGACGATGCATTTACCCGCAACCTTGATGGTGGTTTGGGCTACAGCTATGGGCCACGCATGGAAAAAATGTATTTTGAATTCATCAATCAAGCCAGCGAATGGAAGAAAGAGGATCCACAAGCTGAGATCAGCATCGTCTCCACCGGCTTCAGCCGTGGCGCGGTCACCGCAGCCATGTTCACCCGCATGGTCCACGAGCGTGGGATCCAAAACCCAAGGGACATGCAGATCGACAAAGGCCCAAACGGCGAAATTCTCAAACTCACTCCAACCCACCCACCGCTTGTGCCGCCCGGCCGCGTCGCGCAGGCGGTGGGTTTACTGGACCCGGTGGCCACCGGCGACATGAACGTGCGCGACACGCGCCTGCCGCCGTCGGTGGTGTCGGGCCTGCAAATCACCGCCCGCGACGAGCGCCGCGATCTCTTCCCGGCCAAGGACATCATCGATCCGGGCCGCACCCAGGATGGCCGCCTGCTCAATCTGGTCAATCCGGGCGCGCATTCGAATATCGGTGGTTCCTACCGGCTCGATGGCCTGTCCGTGCGCAACGGCAACCTGCTCACCGATTACGTCAACACCCTCAGCGACAAACCCTTCCTGCAAGCGCGCACGGTGCCCTCTGCGCCGGAAATGAACGTCATCCACCACTCTGAACAGCATCAATCCTTCTACACCACCATGGCGGCGAGCACGCTGGGCCACCGCGCGCACGTGAAAGACCTGGCGGGTACTGCAATCAGCCTCAATCGCTTCGATGCCCAGGCCCTGGATACCGGCTTGCACGCGCAGTTTCCCTTGCGCCCGGTGGCCGTGTCGCCGGAGCGCACCGACCCTTCGGTGCCGGCGTTCGCGCTGCACAATGGCCCAGCCGAGCCGACAAGCTGGCATCAGCAGCAGATTCAGCGGATGCAGGAGCGCCAGCATGAGCGCGAGCGCAGCCATGATCCGCAGCAGTGGCGGGCCCCGATGAAGGCCGATGCCCAGAAAGCGGCCGACAAACTGCCCTCCCTGCATGACGACCCGGAAGCCTTCCTGGACCGCATGCTGGCCGCCGGACAGAACGGCGAGCGCGATCAATTCCGTCAGATGACGCAGACCCTGGCCAATGAGCCACCCGGCCGCGCGTTGCGCGCCGAGGCCGTCGAGACGGTGAACCAGCAGGAACAGCAGGTAGCCCAGCAGGCGATGCAGGCGCAGCAACAGCAGCAGCAAGAAACGATGCGCATTGGTGGGCGCAGCATGTAACAACTGGCAGCAGCAAAGGCAGGATGCAAATGGATGCAAAAGATCCACTGACGTTGGTCAGCAAGACCGCCGCGCTCATGGAGCAGTTTGAGCGCCGCTGCAGTGAAATCGAGCAACAGCAACGCCGCCTTGCGCAGCAGCTGGAACAGGTGGCGCAGTCCTTGCCCGGGGTGATGACCCGTTCGGCCGAGCAGACCTTGCAGCGCGTTCCCGACACGTTGGTGAGAAATGTACAACAGGGGATGGACCAGTCGGTTGCCGGTTTCGAGAAGCGCTTGCAACTCGCCGGTAGCTTGATCGGGGCAGGTGCGCAGTCCCTGTCCGATCAACTCAAGCGCATCGAGCGGGCGCAGCGCCTGTTGCTGTGGAAAGGCGCGGCGGTCGTGGTCGGAAGTGTGCTGGCGTTGCTGGGCGGCGGCGGATGGTTGCTGGCCCACTATCGGCAACAAATCGAAGACAATCAGTTGCGTGCGGAGTTGTTGCACGCCTACAACGCGGCCGACGTGACGCTGTGCAACGGCCGGCTATGCGCCAATGTCGAGACCAAGGGCCCGGCCTACGGCGATCGCCGCCAGTATCGACAGGTCAAACCGCGCTGACTCCGGCGGCAAGTATACGATGCCCCTACCGTCTCAAGGACCAGGGCGATGCGTTGCGCGCTATCGCGCGGCAGTCGGCGCCACCTTGCGCTGGCTGCTGCGCTGGATCACATTGCTGCGGGTCTGGCTCAGGCCGCTCATGCTGCGGCACCCGGTGCAAACATCAGCACCGGTTGCCGTCGTCGCCCGATGTAGCGGATTTTCAATAAGGCCGGCGCGAAGAAGATACCGGCTAGACCGACGACTCTGGACCACGCAGACCGGGATACAAACGTCGGGCCGTGGTCCGCAACGCCTGCAAAATGCGCTCGGCCCCCGGCGGCAGGATGTAATCGCGCCGCCGGATGATGCCGAACGACTCCATCCGCACGCCCAGCTCGATCGGCAGCACGGTCAGCAGCTTGGCCTGGATCAGCGCCGCCACCGATTCCACCGGCAAGGCGGTCAGCATGTCGGTGCCGCGCAGCAGCGTCGAGGTCACCGGCAAGGACGAGGTCTCGATCGCATTGGTCGGCGTCTGCACGCCATGCTCCATGAACATCGAATCCAGCCGTGCGCGCAGCACGCTGTCGGCCGGCGGCAGGATCCAGCCATAGCGCACCAGGTCGGCATGCTGCAGACCAGCGCGGCTGGCCAACGGGTGGCCGGCGCGTGCGATCACCGAATGCGGCTCATCGGCCAGCGGCTCGAATTCCAGCTCGCCCACGCCCTCCGGCCCCAGGATGCGGCCGATCACGATATCCAGTTGGCCGTCCAGCAACTTGGCCACCAGCGGGCGGCTGTAGTCCATTTCCACCCGCACCAGGATGTCGGGGAACTCGCGCTTGACCTCGGCGATCGCCTGCGGCACCAGGTTGGTGCCCGGATTGACCACGGTGCCGATCGAGGCCTGGCCCATGCGCCCGGCGCGCAGCGCGGCAATTTCTTCCTGCGCTCGGCCGATCTCCGACATCGCCGCACGCGCACGCCGGATCAGCACATGGCCGTACCAGGTGGGCTCCACCCCGCGCGCATGCCGCTCGAACAACTTCACCCCCAGCATGTCCTCCATTTCCGCCAGTAGCTTGGAGGCCGCCGGCTGGGTCATGCTGGCAGCCTCGGCCGCACGCAAGACCGAGCGCTGTTCGTGCAAATGCAGCAGCAGCAACAGCTGGCGCGTCTTCAGCCGGGCTGCGTTGAACCAGGGAGTACCGGAATTTGCCATGGAGGTCGCCGCGAAGGTGTATTCGTAGGAGGAATAGAATATGCCGAAAATTTCATTTGCAGCACATATCTCCCCGCGCGAGGCTATCGAACGCCGCAGCAGGAGCCCCGACCTCCCGGGCGCGGCCAGAACAGACGTGACCCATCTTCCACAAGGTGGCAACACGCATGCCATGACTGCGGAGGTGGACGACGATGACGGCATCTTGCCAGCCCATTGCAGGCTGTTGGAGTGCGCACGCAATTGCTGCAATCAGCCCGTCATTGCGTCGCGGCACCCTGCCCGCCCCCATATTCCTGATCTTTCACCGTGCGCCTGCAGACCACGTTGCAGCGCGCAGTTGCGCAAGCTCCCCCGACGTTGCCGGCCATCTGGTCGCCGACGGCCGCTTTCCGCTCTATCGCGAGTAACCCGATGACCTCAGACACCACTGCCAGCCTGTTCGCCCTGCCGCTGATCGCCATCTTGCGTGGCATCACGCCGGAAGAAACGCTCGACCATGTCGGCGCGCTGATCGATGCCGGTTTCGACGCGATCGAAATCCCGCTCAATTCGCCGCGCTGGGCAGAGAGCATCGCGCTGGCCCAGCAGACCTACGGCGAGCGCGCCTGGATCGGCGCCGGCACCGTGCTGCGCAACGAAGACGTCGACACCCTGGCCGAGATCGGTGCGCGCTTTATCGTCACCCCGAATACACGTCCGTCGCTGATCCGCCATGCGGTGTCGCGCGGCCTCACCGTGGTGGCAGGCTTCGCCACCGCCAGCGAGGCGTTCGACGCCATCGACGCCGGCGCCACCATCCTCAAGCTGTTCCCGGCCGCGACGTATGGCGCAGCACACGTACGCGCGCTGCGCTCGGTGCTGCCCAAGCACATTCCGGTCTACGTGGTCGGCGGCGTCAGCCCGCAGACCCTGGCTGGCTTCCTCGCGCAGGGCGCTGCCGGCGCCGGCATCGGTGGCGAACTGTACAAACCCGCGCAATCGCTCGAAACGACCCAGACGCATGCACGCGCCTTCGTGCAGGCCTACCAGGAACTGCAAGGATGAAGATCACCCGCCTCACCACCTACCACGCCGCCCCGCGCTGGCTGTTCCTCAAGGTCGAGACCGACGAGGGCATCACCGGCTGGGGCGAACCGGTCATCGAAGGCCGCGCACGCTCGGTGGAAGCGGCCGTGCACGAACTGGCCGGCTATGTCGTCGGCAAGGATCCGGCGCGCATCAACGACCTGTGGCAGACCATGTACCGCGCCGGTTTCTACCGCGGCGGCGCCATCCTGATGAGCGCCATCGCCGGTATCGACCAGGCCTTGTGGGACATCAAGGGCAAGGCGCTGGGCGTGCCGGTGTACGAGCTGCTGGGCGGGCTGGTGCGCGACCGCATGAAGACCTATCGCTGGGTCGGCGGCGACCGCCCCGGCGCCATCATCCAGCAGATCACCGACTACCGCGCGCTGGGCTTTGACACCTTCAAGTTCAACGGCACCGAGGAAATGAAACTGATCGACAGCGCGCGCGCCGTCGATGCAGCGGTGGTCAAGGTCGCCGAGATCCGCGAGACCTTCGGCAATACCATCGACTTCGGCATCGACTTCCACGGCCGCGTCGGCGCACCGATGGCCAAGGCGCTGCTGCGCGAGCTGGAACCGTTCAAGCCGCTGTTCGTGGAAGAACCGGTACTGGCCGAACAGGCCGAGTATTACCCGCGCCTGGCCGCCAGCACTTCAATCCCACTGGCTGCCGGCGAGCGCATGTTCTCGCGCTTCGAATTCAAGAACGTGCTGTGCGCCGGCGGCATCGGGATGGTGCAGCCGGATCTCTCGCATGCCGGCGGCATCACCGAATGCGTCAAGATCGCCGCGATGGCCGAAGCCTACGATGTCGGCTTCGCTCCGCACTGCCCGCTCGGCCCGATCGCGCTGGCCGCGTGTCTGCATGTGGACTTCGTGTCGCACAACGCGGTGCTGCAGGAACAGAGCATCGGCATCCATTACAACGAAGGCGCCGACCTGCTCGATTACGTCATCAATAAAGACGATTTTCAGTGTGTGGATGGCAGTATCGCCGCCCTGCCCAAGCCCGGGCTCGGTGTGGAGATCAACGAAGAGATGCTCAAGCGCGCAAACGAAAATCCGCCCGATTGGCGCAACCCGGTGTGGCGTCACAGCGATGGCAGCATCGCCGAATGGTAAGCACGACAGAACACACCGCGGTACTGGCGGTCGACAGCCGCTGCACGCATGGCGAAGGCGTGCTGTGGTGCGAGCAGCGTGAGGCGCTGTACTGGGTCGACATCAGCGAAAAACGTCTGTGGCGGCATCACCCGCAAAGCGCGCATACGCGCTACTGGACGCTGCCCGATCGGCCGGGCTGCATCGGCCTGATGGACGACGGCCGCGTGCTGATCGCGCTGGCCAAATCGATCTGCATCGCCGACCCGGACAACGCCGACGGAGAGGGCGATGCGCTGCCGCTGGAAAAGCTCGCCGATGTCGAAGCCGACAATCCGCTCACGCGCAGCAACGATGGCCGCGCCGATCGCAACGGCAACTTCGTGTTCGGCACCATGGACGAACACGACGACAAGGCTGCGCGCGGCGCGATGTATCAGTTCTCGCTGCGCCACGGTCTGCGCGCCTTGCCGCTGCCGGGCGTGTCGATCCCCAACTCGATCTGCTTCAGTCCCGATGGCCGCACGCTGTACTACTGCGACTCGGTGCGCCCGCAGATCCTGTGCTGCGACTACGACGCCGACAGCGCGCAGACCGGCAACACGCGCGTGTTCGCCACACTGGATCGCGACGATGCCGAGCCGGACGGCTCCATCATCGACAGCGAGGGCCACTTGTGGAATGCGCAGTGGCGCGCCTGGCGCGTGGTGCGCTACCGCCCCGACGGCAGCGTCGAGCGCAGCGTGCAACTGCCGGTCAAGCACCCCACCTGCAGCGCCTTCGGCGGTGCCGCGCTGGATCGCCTGCATGTGATCAGCTCGCGCCTGGACCACAGCGCCGAAGAACTTGCCCGCACCCCCGAAGCCGGCGGCCTGTACCTCTGCGACCTGCCCATCAACGGCCTGCCCGAGAGCCGGGTGGCCAGCGCATGATCGCCATCGACTGGGGCACCAGCAGCCTGCGCGGGTATCTGCTCGATGCAGACGGCAAGGTACTGGAGCAACGCCGCGGCAGCGACGGCATCCTGGCCTGCCAGGGCCGCTTTGCCGAGGTATTGAGCAACCTGATCGACGGCTGGAATGGTCCGGTGCTGCTCTCGGGCATGATCGGCAGCCGCAACGGCTGGGTTGAACAGGCCTATCTACCCTGCCCTGCCGACACCGCCGCGCTTGCGCAGGCAATGCGCAGCTACGACGACCTGCTGCCCGGACGCACCCTGTGGTTCGTGCCCGGCGTGAGTACCGGCGAACAACGCGGCGTGCTCGATGCAAGCGCCAGCGAACGACATAGCGTGCCCGATGCGAACACCGACGAACAGCACGGTGTGCCCGATGTAGGCACCGGCGAACGGCATAGCGTGCCCGATGTCATGCGCGGCGAAGAAACCCAACTGGTCGGCCTGATCGCCGCACTCGGCGACGGCGAGCACATCGCCTGCCTGCCCGGCACGCACAGCAAATGGGCGCAGATCGCCAACGGCCAGCTGTCCGGGTTCGCCACCGTCATGACCGGCGAGCTGTATGCGGTGCTGCGCCAGCACAGCATCCTCGGCAAGCTGATGCAGGACGATCATACCGAACTCAACAGCGACGCGTTCCTGCAAGGTGTCGATCGCAGTGGCGAACCCGGCGGCCTCAGCCACCATCTGTTCGGCACCCGCACGCTGGGCCTGTTCGACCGCCTCACCGCCACCGCCCTGCCCTCCTATCTTTCGGGCCTGTTGATCGGCCACGAACTGCGCGAGCACCACGGCAATCAAGGCACCGTCCACTTGGTCGGCAGCCCCGCCCTTGCGCAGCGTTATGCACTTGCGCTGGCGCATTTGGGTGTCAAAACCCAGCTGCATCCGGAAGATCTGGCCGCTACGGGGTTGTTCGCGCTGGCCAGGCAGCGTGGGTTGGTTTGATACGCAGCGTGAGTTGATCTGATCAAGCGGCCGGTCGTTGATTTACTTCGGCTGGCGCGTGGCGACGCGTTCGTCATGCCGAACCCTCGAGTAGGGAAATAAAGCCCCTCTCCTGCGGGGCGAGAAGGCACGGCTTACGCGCCACTGGCGCGTGTGCCTTGGAGCGCCCGCGCCGCAAGCGCGGGCCGGGGCGCGGAGCGGGGGTTGGGGTGAGGGTACGGGGCGAAGCCGCTACGAATGGCGGGTAACCCGAGGCTTCGCCTGTACCCTCATCCGCCCCTGCTGGGCACCTTCTCCCGATGGGAGAAGGAATCAACCCCAACGCAGAAACCCAAAATCCCCACCAACCCCACACCCAGCACCCGACTGCTTTAGAATTGGCAGGCTAAACGCCGGATTCCACCATGCCTTTTGTTGTCACCGAAAACTGCATCAAGTGCAAATACACCGACTGCGTCGAGGTCTGCCCGGTGGATTGCTTCCATGTCGGCCCTAACTTTTTGGTCATCGACCCGGACGAGTGCATCGACTGCACCCTGTGCGAGCCCGAATGCCCGGCCAACGCGATCTACCCGGAAGACGACGTGCCAGCAGGCCAGGAAGGCTTCGTCGCGCTTAACGCCGAGCTCGCCAAGGCGTGGCCGGTGCTGACCGTGCGCCAGGAACCGTTGCCCGATGCCGCCGAATGGGACGGCAAGCCGAACAAGTTGCCGCTGCTGCAGCGCTAAAAACAGCGTTGCGCTATCCAGCCCGGCACGTTGCGACGGCGCAACACTGCGGCGGCGACACAGCACCAAAACGCAAAACGGGCGCCCAAAGCGCCCGTTTCGCTATCTGACACTGGCAACTACCAGACTCAGCCGCCCAACTTGCCCTTCAACGCAGCAATCAGCGCCACCGGTGCCGCCAACGTTGCCGGCATGCCACGCGGATCCACGGCCGACACATAGCTACCGGCGTCGGTCTTGACCACGCGCACCAGGAAGCTGGCGCCTTCGTAGGTCACGTCGTAGGAGCCGAGCATCTGCGCCTTGCTGGCGATGGTCAGGCCCGGGATATCGGCCAGTGCTGCGCCCACCTTGGCAAATACTTCGTCACGCTCGCCCGGCACGGTGAAGCCGCTGTTGGCGCTTGCCGAAGGGGCCGAGGTGGTCTGCTGGGTGGTCGATGCCAGCGTCGGCACCTTCATCGCACCCGAGGTGTCGGGCAGGTTCAGGTCCGGCGGCACTTCCAGCGGACGGGCCTCCGGCGCCAGCGCGTAGTCGCCGCGCGCGCCCTTGTGGAACCAGCTGCAACCGCTCGTGGCGGCGACGGTGGCGGTCGCCAGCAACGCGAGCGAGAGCACGCGGACGGGGGAAACGGAATGACGCATCGATAGATCTCCTGGGTCAGGCCGCGAGCATTTCGCGGCTGGAAAGCGCTTCCAACGCAACAGCGTCGGCGGCAAGGCGGTCGGCAGCAGGCTTGTGCGCCGAAGAAAGTGGCAGTAACGGCAAACGCAGGCCGTGCCCGATCCCGGCCCGCTGCAGCAGCGCCTTGACCGGGATGGGATTGGATTCGATACCGCAGAAGCTGTGGTACTCGCTCAGGCGCGCGTCCCAGGCGAGTGCGGCGTCGCGCTGACTATCACGGGCCAGATCGCACAACCGCCGATACGCCGACGGCAACGCATTGGACGCCACCGAAATCAGCCCGTCGGCGCCAGACAGCATCGCATGCGCGGCACTACCATCGTCGCCACTGAGCACCACAAAAGTATCGCTGCGCAACGCAAGCAGCGCGGCGATGCGCTCGGGTTCGCTACGCGCTTCCTTGATGCCGATGATATTCGGATGCCCGACCAGCTCGGCAACCGTCTCCGGCAACAGATCGCAACCGGTGCGGCCCGGCACGTTGTACAGCACCACCGGCAACCCGCCGTTGTCGGCAACTGCCAGAAAGTGCGCGTGCAGGCCGGCCTGGGTCGGCCGCACATAAGGCGGCGTCACCACCAGCGCGCACTGCGCGCCCAAGGCGGCGGCGCGACGTGTCTGCGCAATGGTCTTGGCGGTGCCCGACAGCCCGGTCCCGGCCAGCACCGGCACCCGGCCGGCGACCTGCGCAACGGCGGCACGCAACAGCGTGTCGTACTCCTCGTCGCTCAATGCAGCGGCTTCGCCGGTGGAGCCGGCAACCACGATTCCCTGCACGCCGCCATGCAGCTGCTGCTCCAGCAGCCGCCGCCAGGCATCCAGGTCGAGTGCGCCATCCGGACCGAAAGGGGTCGCCAGCGCGGTGATGATGCCGGAAAGGGACAAGATTCAGCTGCTCTTACGTGACAGGAAAAGGCCCGCGCACGCGCGGGTTGTGGCCGCCTGCATGTTACTTGCGGCGCGAAACCACGGGCAAGTATGCTGGTCATCGCCAGGGCGCCTGCCCGGGCGGCCATTCAGCCTGATGCAATGCCGGAACCCCCTTTGACCGACACCACACCCCGGCCCTCGCCGACCGAAAATCACCTCCTGATCAACGCCTACACGACGCATCCGGAGTCCCCCCTGTTGCCCGTCACCCGCCGCATCGCCGACAGCGGCTGCAATCTTGTGGACGCCCGCCTGGCCACGGTGGGGCGCGATGTCTCGGTCACCGCACTGGCCACCGGCTCCTGGGATTCGGTCGCCAAGCTCGAGGCGATGCTGACCCGGCTCGAACGCGAGGAAGGCCTCAAGCTGGTCTGGTACCGCACCGGCCCCAAGCAGACCCAGTCCAACCTGCTGCCCTACATCGTCGAAGTCATCGCTGCCGACAAGCCGGGCATCCTGTTCCAGCTGGCCGATTTCTTCGACCGCCAGGGCATCACCATCGAGAACCTGCAGAGCACGCGCTATCGCGCCATGCAGACCGGCGCGGAGATGTTTTCTGCGCAGGTGACGATCGGGGTGCCGGCCAACATGCACATCGCCGCATTGCGCGATGATTTTCTGGAATTCTGTGATCACCTCAATCTCGACGCGATCATGGACCCGATGAAGTTTTAAGGCAGACGTTCCGATGGCCATCGCCCTATCCGCGCTGAAACAGATGTTCGATCACATCCGCTCCGAGACCGACTGGAATCTCGACGGGCCGTTGCGCTGGGAATATTTCTTTGCCGACCCGGCGCAGCAACCGCTGCAAAAGCTTTCCGAACAACTGACCCAAGACGGCTATCGCATCATCGACATCTTCCTCGGTGAACGCGACGAAGACGATGGCGACGACGAAGAATCGTATTTCCTGCATGTGGACAAGCTGGAACAGCACACCATCGAGTCGCTGAATCAGCGCAATGCGGAGTTCGACGCGCTTGCCAAACGTTTCCATGTGGCTGCTTATGATGGGATGGACGTCGGCCCGGCATGACCGAGCCGCACGCCCCTCCACTTTGGGCTGAGCAACGATGACCGACGCTGTCTTTGAATTACCCGCTGCAACCTTCGACCTGCCGCTGGCGCTGTCCGGCGGCATCCACACCAGCTTGCGCGGCTACGCCGGCAAATGGGTGGTGCTGTACTTCTATCCGAAAGACAGCACGCCCGGCTGCACCACCGAAGGCCTGGATTTCAACGCGCTGCTGCCGCAGTTCACACAGGCCGGTGCAGTGATCCTGGGCGTCTCGCGCGACTCGGTGAAGTCGCACGACAATTTCTGCGCCAAGCAGGGATTCACCTTTCCGCTGATCAGCGATGGCGACGAGGCCTTGTGCCGCGCCTTCGACGTGATCAAGGAAAAGAACATGTACGGCAAGCAGGTGCTCGGCATCGAGCGCAGCACCTTCCTGCTGTCGCCCGAGGGGCATGTGGTGCAGGCCTGGCGCAAGGTCAAGGTTGCCGGCCATGCCGACGCCGTGCTGGCTGCGTTGAAGGCGCACGCCAAACAGTGACACCCCTCGTTTCCCGTGTCCTCCATCACCCTGCGCCTGCAGGCGTGATGGCTCGCCCCTGCTCCATCACTTGGAAGACCCAATGACCCGAGGCAAGCGCATCTACGTGCTGGACACCAACGTGCTGATGCACGATCCCACCGCGCTGTTCAAATTCGAGGAACACGATGTGTTCCTGCCGATGCAGGTGATCGAGGAACTCGACAACGCCAAGAAGGGCACTTCCGAAGTCAGCCGCAATGCGCGCCAGGTCAGTCGCTTCCTGGACGAACTGCTGGAGAACACCAACGCCGAGCAGATCAAGACCGGCATCCTGCTCAGCCACCCGCAGGGTATCCAGCTCAAGGGCCAGGCCGCGATCGGCCGGCTGTATTTCCAGATCCACCCGATCGATCCGGGCCGCACCTTCGGCGAGATGATTCCGGACAACAAGATCCTGGCATCGGTGCTGGCGCTGTGCGAAGAAAACCCGGACGTGCCGGTCATCCTGGTGTCCAAGGACATCAACCTGCGCATCAAGGCCTACATCAGCGGCCTGAATGCAGAGGACTATCAGAACGACCGCGCGCTGGACGATTTCAGCCTGCTGTTCACCGGCGCTGTCGAGCTGCCGGAAGACTTCTGGCAGAAGCACAACGAAGACCTGCGCAGCTGGAACGAGCGTGGCCGCACCCATTACGAAATCGTGCTGGCCGACGACGAAGACTGGCATCACAACCAGTACCTGTATCTGCCGGGCGAGGACGAAGTGGAACTGCGCGTGGCCAGGATCGGCGGCGGCAAGGCCACGTTGTGCCTGGTGGACGATTTCCGCACCAGCCCGCACGCGGTGTGGGGCATCGTGGCGCGCAACCGCGAGCAGAATTTCGCGCTCAACGCGTTGATGGATCCGGAGATCGATTTCGTCACCCTGCTCGGCACCGCCGGTACCGGCAAGACCCTGCTCGCGCTGGCTGCCGGCCTGGCGCAGACGATGGATCAACAGCGTTACCGCGAAATCATCATGACCCGCGCCACCGTGAGCGTGGGCGAAGACATCGGTTTTCTGCCCGGCACCGAAGAGGAAAAGATGACCCCGTGGATGGGCGCACTGACCGACAACCTGGAAGTGCTCACGCACAATCAGGAAGGCGGTGCCTGGGGGCGTGCGGCAACCAATGATCTGCTCGCCAGCCGCATCAAGATCCGCTCGATGAACTTCATGCGCGGGCGCACCTTCCTGTCGCGCTATCTGATTCTGGACGAGGCGCAAAACCTCACCCCCAAGCAGATGAAGACATTGATCACCCGCGCCGGCCCCGGCACCAAGATCGTGTGTCTGGGCAATGTCGAACAGATCGACACGCCCTACCTCACCGAGACCACCTCGGGCCTGACCTACGCGGTGGATCGCTTCAAGGCCTGGCCGCATAGCGCGCATATCACGCTGCGTCGCGGCGAGCGCTCGCGTCTGGCCGACTTCGCCTCGGAGGTGCTGTGATGCATCCGCTGCGCGGCGCTGCGGCGTTCGCACTGATTGCACTGGCCGGCTGCGCAACCACGCCGCCGCCCGCCAGCGTGCCCACCAACATCAAGAGCGGGCAGTCGTGGGTCATCACGCGCCAGGGCATTGCCGAGCAGGTGCTGGACACCTGCTCGCGCGACAGCCCGGCGCGTCATCCGGGCCAGATCACCGGCTATTGGACGCCGAGCCAGCAACAGATCGAACAGCTCGAATCCAGGCAGGATGCATTGACGCCGACCATTCCCGAGCCGCGCGATTTCGACCGCCAATATGTGGGCGTGGTGATCCAGGGCCAGCAGTTGATCTACATCAATGCCTTCAAGCTGCCGAACGATCCGCCAGTGAAACCGGCCAAAGAGGCGATCCGGATATGCGACGGCGGCAGTGCCTTCTGGGGCGCGCTGTACGACCCGCAAACCGGCGCGTTTTCGCAGATCGCCGTCAACGGCACTCCCTGACCCGACATGGGAATCCTGCTACCGCGCTGGGTCTGGATTGGCGCGGTGGCATTGTCGGGTGTGGCCGGCATGGTCAACGTGGTCGGCTACCTGGGCTCCGAACATCAGGTGGTCAGCCACCTCACCGGCACCACCAGCCTGCTCGGCGTTGCCCTGGTGCAAAACACCGCGCCGGAAATCGGCTTTCTCTGGGGCATTCTGATCGCCTTCTGCGCAGGCGCCATGCTCAGCGGCCTGATCATCCAGGACGATGTCTTGCGGCTTGGACAGCGCTACGGCGCGGCACTGCTGCTCGAAGCGCTGCTGTTGCTGGCCGCGATTCCGCTGTTCAAGCTGCATCACATCGGCGGCGTACTGGTCGCCGCAGGCGCCTGCGGTCTGCAGAACGCCATGGCCACCACCCTCAGTGGCGCAGCGGTCCGGACCACGCATCTGAGCGGCATGTTCACCGACCTGGGCATTGGCCTGGGGCATCTGCTGCGCGGGCGCCCGCTGCAACTGCGCCGGCTTACGCTGAGCGGGTTGATCATCAGCGGCTTTCTCGGCGGCAGCATCCTCGGTACCTGGCTGTTCCAGCGCTGGCACTACGACGCGCTCTATCTGCCAGCCGGCCTCACCGGATTGACCGGTGCCGGCTACGTTGCCTACCTGCAATGGCGTCGCTGGCGAGCGCGATGACCCGCACATCCAACCGACAGCAGTGCAGAATCCACGCATGACCACGCCCAGCACGCTGTCCGCATTGACCATCGCCGGCTCCGATTCCGGCGGCGGTGCCGGCATCCAGGCCGATCTCAAGACCTTCGCCGCACACCGCGTGCATGGGTTGTCGGCAATTGCTGCGCTCACAGCACAGAACACGCGCTCCGTCACCGCCGTGCACACCCCGCCGATCGCATTTCTGCAGGCGCAGATCGATGCCTGCTTTGCAGATTTCGAGATTCAGGCGGTCAAGCTCGGCATGCTCGCCAATGCCGAGGTCATCCATTGCGTGGCCGATCTGCTCGAAAAATATCGCCCACCGTTCGTGGTACTCGACCCGGTGATGGTCTCCACCAGCGGCGCGCGCCTGCTCGAAGACGCCGCACTGGACGCGCTACGTACGCGGCTGCTGCCCCTGGCCACGCTGATCACCCCCAACACGCCCGAAGCCGAGCTGCTGACCGGCCGCCGCATCGACGATGCCGACGCCGCCGAGCACGCCACCGCCGCCCTGCTCGACCTCGGCACCAATGCGGTGCTGCTCAAGGGCGGACATCTGCTCGAAGGCGCACGCGTGATCGACCGCTTCGATGACGGCGTCACCCAGGACGTGTTCATGCATCCACGCCTGCAGGTCGACGCGCACGGTACCGGCTGCAGCTTGTCAGCCGCCATTGCTGCGCAGCTGTGCCAGGGCCTGTCCCTGCTCAACGCCTGCGAAGCGGCCATCGACTACGTTGCGCGCGCAATCCGCCTCGGCCACACCCCAGGTCACAGCGAGGTGCTGGTGCTCGACCACTTCGGCGCCGCGCCCAGCGTATGAGCGCGTGTACCGGCACATCTGACCTGCCGAAATTGGACCACGCACAGCTAGGCGCCTGCAGCGATCACTGCGCATGGATGAAAGCACCTACAGTCGCGCTGGCAGCGCCCCGGCGCGGACGTATCGGCAAGGCAGCCGGCAATCGCGTGTCACAAAAGGATTGACGAGTACGCCGGGCATCCGCATAATTCCGCTCCTGACGACGCGCCCGTAGCTCAGTTGGATAGAGTACCTGGCTACGAACCAGGCGGTCGGGAGTTCGAATCTCTCCGGGCGCACCATCATCAGAACAACAAAAAGACAGCATTGCATCGCTGTCTTTTTAGTTAAACGTCCGCTCGCATTGCGATGGATGTGCAAGTCAAAACAAGATAATGCGCCCGTAGCTCAGTTGGATAGAGTACCTGGCTACGAACCAGGCGGTCGGGAGTTCGAATCTCTCCGGGCGCACCAATCTTGAAGAAAACGACCAGCTTGCTGGTCTTTTTTTTGTCCGAATGAAAGCAAGCGCAATCAGGCCATTGCCCCAACGGCATCTGGCCCACCAACCACCGCCACCGGCAGCAGCGAGGTCACCGGATGCCCGGCATCGCGCCATGCATCCAGCCCGCCCAGCAGCGGACGCACATCGCGATAACCGCGCTCGCGCATTCGCCCTGCCAGCCACGCCGCCGACACCTCATCCGGACACGCGCAATAGATCACCACACTGCGATCGCGCGGCACGGTGGCCAGAATCTGTGCGAGCTGTCGCTCGTCCGCAAACACCGCGCCGGGAATCGTGTACGGCTGCAGATCGCGATAC
Organism: Xanthomonas hortorum; assembly: GCF_040279205.1. Lineage (GTDB taxonomy): Bacteria > Pseudomonadota > Gammaproteobacteria > Xanthomonadales > Xanthomonadaceae > Xanthomonas > Xanthomonas hortorum_F. Next base: position 54,693 of record NZ_JBEOLS010000020.1, on the reverse strand, counting down.
CCCGGTGCGCGGATATCCAGCACGGCAGGCCGCAGGCTCTCTTCGCCATCAAGCAAGGGCACCAGCTCGTCGACCGCAATGCGCGCATGCACCAGCGAACGCAGCAGGCTATGCCGTCGCCACCAGCGCCAAGCAACGTAGCAGGCCAATAACACCGCCAACACGATCACGGCGCCCGACCCCAGCTCGGACAGAAGCGCGAGCACGTCCTGCACCTGATGAGCGAATAATGCACCCAGGCCCAGACCGACAAATGCCCACAGCGACGCACCCAGGGCGTCATAGCGCAGAAACGCCACAGGACGCACCCGCATTGCGCCGGCCATCGGCACCGAGACCATCGACAACCCCGGTACGAACTTGGCCACTGCCAATATCCGCACGCCCCAGCGCGAGAAGAACCGCTCGGTCTTTTTCATGCAGGTATCGCGCGACAGCGACAGCCGGCACAGCGACTGCAAGGTGCGGTTACCGAAACGCCGGCCGGCCAGATACCAGGCCAGATCGCCGAGCAGGCTCGCCAACACCGAAACGCCCAACGCCGCCAACCCGGCCAGCCATGCATCGCTGCCGCCGCGCAGCGCGTAGCCGGCACCGACCAACACCAGCGTCGGCAACGCCGGCACCGGCAGCCCCAGCGACAACGCCAGCACGTTGGCGAACACCAGGGCCAATCCGTACTGTTCGATTAAGCCCTGCATGCGACGACCCTGCGCGACGACGAACGCGCATTATCCGCCCTTCCTCACGCGCGCGACTGCCCGGCAGCGACGGAACGATACGTCTCGGCAAGCGACTGCAACCAGCCATCGAACAGGCCCTCGCTGCGCAGGGCGCGCCGCCACCAGCCCAATGCCTCACCCTCCTCGCCCGGCCGCCATGCCAGATAGAACGTCTCGTCGGGCTTGTGGGTTTCTACCTGCACCTCGCACAGCCGGCCGTCCTGCAGCGCGCCGCGCGCATACGCCTCAGGCAGAAAGCCGTAGCCGGCACCTGCCAGCTGCAGCTGCAGCTTGGCCTGCATGTCCGGCACGGTGAGCACATCGCGTCCGGACAACAGGCCCACGGTGCGCGGCAGCAACCGCCGCGCCGAATCCGCTACAGCGATCGCACGATGCTCGGCCAGCTCGGTCGCACCCAGCATGCCGGCGCCCGCCAGCGGATGCGTAGAGGCCACCGCGAACACAAAGCGCAGCGTGCCGATCTGCTCGGCGACATAGCCACCACCACTCGGCCCCTCGCCCGCCGCGACGATCAGATCCACACGCCGATCTAGTAGCGCCTCCCAGCTGCCGGACAGCGATTCGCTCACGACGCGCAGGCGCGTGCTATCGGCCACCGTGTAGAAATCCAGTATCTGTGCCTGCAGCAACGCCACCGGCAGAATCGCATCCAGCCCGATCGCAAAGTCCGACTCCCAACCCGATGCCACCCGCCGCACCCGCACCTCCAGCTCCTGCGCGGCACGCAACAGGTGCCGCCCCTCGCGCAACAACTCGCGCCCGGCCTGGGTCGGTGTTGCCTTCGGACCGAGCCGCTCGAACAGTTGCACCCCCAGATCGTCTTCGAGCTTGGACACCGTGTAGGAAATCGTCGACGGCACCTTGAACAACACCTTGGCCGCGGCCGCGAACGAGCCCCGACGGTCGATTGCATCGAGGATTTGCAGCGCTTCCAGGCTGATTTTCATTGTTCGATTTTTTCGATGATAGCAGCCAAATCTACTCGCTTTTTGTCTCCCGCACAGAGGCGGAGACTACGCATCAAGCCGCAGGGACACCGATTCACTCCCCGGCGCCATTCGAGATCTTTCAAGGAGAAGCAACATGTTGAATGTCCGCAAGAGCGAAACCCGTGGCCGCGCCGAGCATGGCTGGTTGTCCTCGCGCCATACCTTTTCCTTCGCCAGCTACCACGACCCGCGCCACATGGGCGTCGGCCCGCTGCGGGTGATCAACGAAGACAAAGTGCAGCCGGGCGAAGGCTTCGGCACCCACGCCCATCGCGACATGGAGATCATTTCCTACGTGTTGGACGGCGCGCTGGAGCACAAGGACAGCATGGGCACCGGCTCGGTGCTGCACTACGGCGACGTGCAGCGTATGAGCGCCGGCAACGGCGTCAGCCACAGCGAGTTCAATCACTCGGCCAGCGAGCCGGTGCACTTCCTGCAGATCTGGGTGATGCCCGAACGCAATGGCATCGAACCCAGCTACGAGGAAAAGCATTTCGACACCGACAGCAAGCGCAATCAGCTGCGTCTGATCGCCTCGCCCGACGGCGAAGCCGGCTCGTTGCGCCTGCACCAGGACGCACGCCTGTACGCCTCCATCCTCGATGGCGACGTGCGTCTGCAACACCCGCTGGCACCGGGACGCATCGGTTACGTGCAGGTGGTGCGCGGCAGCCTGAGCGTCAACGGACAGGCACTGTCGGCTGGCGATGCACTGCAGATCACCGCCGAGCCGGAACTCGTGCTGGCCGACGCACGCGACGCAGAAGTGCTGGTGTTCGATCTGCCGCAGTAAGCGGCAACGCGTGGTAGTGCGGCGCGCTGCCGTGAATCGGCGCGCCGCATGATCGCAGCTGGTTGGAACAGGCAAAGCACGCTCCTGGCGCAATGCAGTTCACTTGAAAAAAACGGCACTTCCCGCGCGGGGAGCGCCGTTTTTTATTTGGCTTGAAGAATGAGCCGATTGGGGACTATGCCGAGATGCAGGAGCCCTCGATCAGCAACCTCAGTGAACAGCATTAGGTTCTGGCGGCCTTTGTGGTGCGCGGATGCATCTGCTGGAGAGCACGTTTAGTTTTGCGCAAACGTAGCGGCTGGCACGCGCGGCAACGATGCAACAACGAGCGTGCGCGTCACCGCTTCAACGACGCCGCACAGCGAATGCACCAGACCTCCCACAGTCACGTGGCCTGAGTCACGCGGCCTGCGATTTGGCGAACGGCTCTGCGTGCGCATCCTTTAGTGCAGAAGACCCTTCGGCATCGCCGTTGACCAATGCAAACAACGCATCCGCATCGGCTTCGAGCACATGCGCCGAACGCGCCAGATCATCGACCATCCGCGCCTGATCGCGCGCCTGCACGCCAATGGATTGCAGCGCCGTGTTGGCGGTCGAAATATCCTGCGCCTGCTCATGGCTGGCGGCGGCGATCTGCTCCACGGTTGCGGTCACGCGAAGCACCGATCCGACCATGTCCTGCATCACCACACCGGCCTGCTCGGCCAGGCGCGAACCATCGCCAACCTGATCGGTCGCGTTGTCGATCAGGGAACGAATCTCCTTGGCCGACACGCTGCAGCGCTGCGCCAGGCTACGCACTTCGGTCGCTACCACTGCAAATCCACGCCCCTGCTCGCCGGCGCGCGCCGCTTCCACCGCCGCGTTGAGCGCCAGGATGTTGGTCTGGAAGGCGATGCCGTCGATCACCTCGATGATCTGGCCAATGCGATCGGTCGCCGAACGAATGTTGGCGGTGGTCTTGACCACCTCGGCGATGACCTCGGCACCGCGTCGCGCAACATTGGCCGACTCTTCGGCCATGCGCTGCGCCGACCCCGCGCTCTCGGAATTGATGCGCACCGTCTCGGCCAGTTGATCGATGGTGGTCGAGGTCTGCGCCACTGCGGTGGACTGCGAGGATGCGCGGCTCACCAGTTCCTCATTGCTGATCGAAATATGGTGCGCCTCGCGCTGCACGTTCTGCGCGATGCTCATGGTCTGCCGCATCAACTCGCGCATGCGCTCGGCCGAGCGCACTTGATCGGTCACATCGGTGGCGTACTTGACCACCTTGTACGGCCGTCCGGAGACATCCAGGATCGGATTGTAGGAGGCCTGGATCCAGACCGCGCTGCCGTCCTTGCGCAGCCGGCGATAACGGCCCGCATCGAACTGCCCACGCGCCAGCTTCGCCCAGAAATTGCGGTACTCCTCGGAGGCGCCATACACCGCATCCACGAACACGCGATGGTGCTGGCCGATCGCTTCGGCGGCCGGATACCCCAAAATCGCCAGGAAATTATCGTTGGCGCTCAGTACGCGCCCTTCCAGATCGAATTCGATCACGCCCATCACCTTGTCGATGGCCTGGATGCGGCCATCCGCATCGGCAGAATCGATCACCTGACGGGTCACCTCGGTGGCGTACTTGACCACCTTGTATGGACGCCCATGCTCATCGAGTACCGGGTTGTAGGACGCCTGGATCCACACGTCCTGCCCATCCTTACCAACGCGCTTGTAGCGCCCCGCATCGAATGCGCCGCGCCCGAGCTTTTCCCAGAACGCGCGATAGGCGGCCGATTGGCGCGTGGACGCATCCACGAACATGCCGTGATGCTGGCCGCGGATCTCATCGAGCCGGTAACCCATCACCTGCAGAAAATTCTGGTTGGCCTCGAGCACGGTGCCATCCAGCGAAAACTCGATGACCGCCATGACCCGGTCGATCGCATCGATCCGCCCTTCGAAATCGGCGGTCTGGCGCACCTGCGCCGTGATGTCGGTGGCGTACTTCACCACGCGATAGGCGTTGCCGGATCGATCCAGCAGCGGGTTGTACGACGCGTTGATCCACACCTCGCGCCCGTGTTTGTCCAACCGGCAAAAGCGCCCGGCGTTGAAGTCGCCGCGCCGCAGCGCCGCCCAGAACTGACGATAGCTTTCGCTGTCGCGATCACTGGCAGTCACGAACATGCGGTGATGCTGGCCGACCACCTCGTCCAGCCGATAGCCCATCAAGGACAGGAAGTTCTCGTTCGCATCCAGAATGCGGCCATCCAGATCGAACTCGATCACCGCCATCACCCGGTCCACCGCATTGGCCTTGTGCTGCAGCCCACGGCCCCAGAAAGAGAACAGGCGTCCAAGCAGTGGCGGTAGGCGCATTACGTTGAAGTCCGAGATATATGTCACGTGTTTAGCGACCTATACCGCAGTTACTTGAACCGCTTCATGCAGCACGTTTGAGGCGATTCAGATGTTGTCGCGACAACCAGATGCCTTATGCAGGATGCGGCGAGCCGACTGGCAGCAAGCATGCTGCGCAGCTCACTCGAGGGCTTGCAAACCCAAGCCGCGATGCAAATAAAAACGCCCGCAAATCAAACATTTGCGGGCGTCTAGAACACTGGCGGAGCGAGAGGGATTCGAACCCTCGATAGAGCTTTTGACCCTATACTCCCTTAGCAGGGGAGCCCCTTCAGCCGCTCGGGCATCGCTCCAGTTTCGCGTCCTGCCGCGTTGTCCGTGGCAGGCCGCGAAGAATACCGGGTAAGGGGGGTTAACGTAAACCCTTTGCGACAATCAATTCGAAGAATCGTCGCCGTGATGCGCGCCGGAAGCGACCGGCTCATCGCCGCGCTGGATGCGCTGATAGATTTCTTCGCGGTGCACAGCCACATCTTTCGGTGCGGTGATGCCAATGCGCACCTGATTACCCTTGACGCCGAGCACGGTAACAGTGACCGAGTCGCCGATCATCAAGGTTTCGCCTACCCGGCGAGTGAGGATCAACATTTTTCAAATCTCCTGGAACCGGTGGGTTTCCCACCAGCATCGACGGCCTCCTGATGAGACGCGTCTATAGGTAAAGGGAATAGACCGGAAATGGTAGCGGCAGATCCTGCCAGCCAGCAAGGCATGGCAGGACAAGTGTTCAGCCCAAGTGTTGCTTGACCCAGGAGTGCACGCCGTCGAGCGCAGTCGCAAGGGCGGGCCCGTCCTCGCCACCACCCTGGGCGAGATCCGGACGGCCACCGCCCTTGCCCCCGATCTGACTGGCGATATGGCCGAGGAGTTCCCCTGCCTTCACCTTGCCAGTTGGGCTACCGTTCACGCCGGCAACAAGCGCGACCTTGCCGGCAGATGCGCCCGCCAGCACGATCACCGAATCGCCCAATTGCTGCTTCAGCCGATCCATCGCATCGCGCAGCGCCTTGGCGTCGAAGCCTTCCAGACGCACCGCGATGACCTTGATCCCTGCGACATCGACGGCGCTGGCGCCCAGATCTGCAGTCGCACCAGAGGCGAGCTTGGCCTTGAGCGATTCCAGCTCACGCTCCAGACGCTTCTGGCGCTCGGTGAGCGCGCGTACCTTGTCGACGACTTCAGTCGCATTGCCGCCGAGCAGATGAGCGGCCTCAAGCAAACGACGCTCTTCGTCGGCCACATAGTCCAGCGCGCCCTGCCCGGTCACCGCTTCGATACGGCGCACGCCCGAAGACACACCACCCTCGGAGGTAATCTTGAACAGGCCGATATCGCCAGTGCGGGTGACGTGGGTGCCGCCGCAGAGTTCGGTCGAATACCCACCCATCTTCAGCACACGCACGTTCTCGCCGTACTTTTCGCCAAACAACGCCATCGCGCCGAAATCCAGCGCTTCCTGCATGGCCATGTTGTGCACCTCCACACTGTGGTTGGTGCGCACCTCGGCGTTGACCTTGCGTTCGATCACGGCGAGTTCTTCGGCAGTGATCGGCTGAAAATGCGAGAAGTCGAAACGCAGACGATCCGGCGCAACCAACGATCCCTTCTGCTGGACGTGCGTGCCCAACACTTCGCGCAAGGCCGCATGCAGCAGATGCGTGGCCGAGTGATTGAGGATGGTCTTGCCGCGACGCTGCACGTCGATCCCGCCGGACAGCACATCGCCCAGCGCAAGCGCGCCTTCGGTGATGCGCCCCACATGACCATGAAACTGCCCGGCAAATTTCTGCGTATCGGCAATGTCGATGGAGACACCGGTCCCGCTCAGTTGACCGCTATCGCCGACCTGACCACCGGACTCGGCATAGAACGGTGTGCGGTCGGTGAACACGATGACCTCGTCACCGGCGTCGGCGCGTTCGACCGGACGGCCCTGCTTGAGCAGCGCAACGACCTTGAGCGCATCGGCGTCGTAGGCTTCGTAGCCCAGAAACACCGTCGGCGACATGGTGGCAACCAGATCGGCCGGCAATGCGACGCCACCACCGAACTTGCCTGCGGCACGCGCCGTCTCGCGCTGACGCTCCATCGCGAACTCGAAGCCCTCCATGTCCACACGCAAGCCGCGCTCGCGTGCGATGTCGGAGGTCAGATCGACCGGAAATCCGTAGGTGTCGAACAGACGGAATGCATCGGCACCGGGAATGACCTCCTGCGCGCGCGAAGCGACGTCGTCGAAGATCTTCATGCCGGCGTCCAGCGTTTCGGCAAAGCGCTCTTCCTCGGCCAGCAAGGCGCGCGCGACCGTCGCTTGAGCGACTACCAGCTCCGGATAGGCCTCACCCATCAGCTCGACCAGGGTCGGCACCATCTTGCTGAAGAACGGCTGGCGCACGCCCAGCATCCAGCCATGGCGCAGCGCACGCCGGATGATCCGGCGCAACACGTAACCGCGGCCTTCGTTGGAGGGCAGCACGCCATCGACGATCAGGAACGAACAGGCGCGGATGTGATCGGCGATCACCCGCAGCGACTTGTTTTCCAGATCGGTAACGCCGGTCAGCGCGCTGGCCTTGCCGATCAACGCCTGGAATACATCGATTTCGTAATTGGTATGCACGTGCTGCAGGATCGCGGCGAGACGCTCCAGACCCATGCCGGTATCCACACACGGGGCCGGCAACGGAATCAAGGTGCCATCGGGCTGCCGATCGAACTGCATGAAGACCAGATTCCAGATCTCGATGAAGCGATCGCCATCCTCGTCCGGCGAACCCGGCGGACCACCGGCGATGTGATCGCCATGGTCGAAGAAGATCTCGGTGCACGGGCCGCACGGACCGGTATCGGCCATCTGCCAGAAATTGTCGGAGGCATATGGCGCCCCCTTGTTGTCGCCGATGCGCACGATGCGGCTTTCCGGGATGCCGATCATGTCGCGCCACAACGCGAAGGCTTCTTCGTCGGTGTGGTAGACCGTGACCAGCAGGCGGTCGGCTGGCAGCTTCCAGACCTGGGTCAGCAGCTCCCAGGCCCAGCTGATGGCGTCCTTCTTGAAATAATCGCCGAACGACCAATTGCCCAGCATTTCGAAGAACGTGTGGTGGCGCGCGGTATAGCCCACCGAATCCAGATCGTTGTGCTTGCCGCCGGCACGCAGGCAGCGCTGCACGTCGGCAGCACGCACATAGCTGCGCTTTTCCGCGCCGAGAAAGACGTCTTTGAATTGGACCATGCCCGAGTTGGTGAACAGCAAGGTCGGGTCGTTGCCCGGCACCAGCGGTGCGGACGGCACGATGGTGTGGCCCTTGCCTTCGAAGAAGGCGAGGAAGTCACTACGGATCTGGGAAGTGCTGTATTTGGCAGGTGCGTTCATGTGCTGGCATTGGGCGGGCGGCGGTCCCGGTCACCCAATGAATGTGGGCGCAGACGAGCGGAACAACCTTAAACCACAAAGGGTAGCAGGCCTGACGCCCTCAGTCCTCAAGCTCGAAGCGCGTGGCGCTGCGAATGCTGTTGCCGTCAAAACCACGCCGGGCCAACAGATCGGCGGCCTTGCGCCGCTGCGGCAGATCCACCGGACCTTGTTCACCGAACCGGCGACGGATCAGATCGCGTGCGTTTTCGGTCCAATCGCCTTCAAAGGTCGCCATCGCAGCACTGATGGCCTCGCTATCCAGACCATGGGTTCCGAGTTCGGCGCGAATATGCAGTGGACCGTAGCCCGAGCCTGCACGATTACGAACGACCGACGCCGCAAACCGGGTGTCGTCCTGCCAGCCTTCACCAGCGAGACGCTCTACGGCAGCCTCGGCAGCTTCCGGCTCTATGCCGCGTGCCAGCAGCTTGCGGTTCAATTCCTTGCGCGAATGCTCGCGACGCACCAGCAATCCGAGTGCGCGTTGGACCGGCGTCTGCTCCTTGAACCGGCGTCCCCGCTTTGGCGCGGGCTCTTGCTCGTCCATCGTGAGGTGTCCTGAATTACCAAATCACTGCTCAACCAATGCGCCGTCCATGGCGCCTGCCCTCCTGGCCTTCGATAGATCTACCGCGAAGCGCGGCGGCACTGACTCCACCGTCCCCGCGATAGAAAAACTTTGGAGCGGCCATCAAAACCTGTTGCGCTGCTTTCAGGCGGGTGCGGCCAGCGTTAGAGACGAGCACCTACCACTCGTCGCCTGCGCTTCCTGCGCACCGCCCCACCTATCTGACAGCTATCCGCCAGGTTCTTCTGGCTGCTCTTATCGCTTATTCCTTCTCGGCGTCGTCGCCGGCTTCACGCGGCGCTTCGGCGGGCTGGAACTTCTCGCGCAGCTCGGCTTCCAGCTTGATCGCAACCTGCGGGTTGTCGCGCAGATAGGTACGCGCATTGTCCTTGCCCTGCCCGATGCGCTCTTCGCCGTAGCTGTACCAGGCGCCGGCCTTCTCGACCAGCTTGGCTTCCACGCCCATATCGATCAATTCGCCCTCGCGGCTGATGCCTTCGCCGTAGAGAATTTCAGTCACGACCTGCTTGAACGGAGGCGCCAGCTTGTTCTTGACCACCTTGATCTTGGTCTGATTGCCAATGATTTCATCGCCCTTCTTGATCGCGCCGATACGACGGATGTCCAGACGCACCGAGGCGTAGAACTTCAGCGCATTGCCGCCGGTGGTCACTTCCGGACTCTGGCCCGGCATCATCACGCCGATCTTGTGGCGCAGCTGGTTGATGAAGACCACCAGGGTGTTGGAGCGCTTGATGTTGCCGGTCAGCTTGCGCAGCGCCTGGCTCATCAGACGTGCCTGCAGACCCGGTAGCTGGTCGCCCATCTCGCCTTCGATTTCTGCCTTCGGGGTCAGCGCGGCGACCGAGTCGACCACCACGATGTCCACCGAGCTCGAACGTACCAGCATGTCGGCGATTTCCAGCGCCTGCTCGCCGGTATCGGGTTGCGACAGCAGCAGGTCGTCGACGTTGACGCCCAGCTTGGCGGCATAGATCGGGTCCAGCGCATGCTCGGCATCGATGAAGGCTGCGGTGCCGCCCTTCTTCTGGCATTCGGCGATCGCCTGCAGGGTCAGGGTGGTCTTGCCCGATGCTTCCGGCCCGTAGATTTCGACCACGCGGCCCTTGGGCAGACCACCAATGCCGAGTGCGATATCCAGCATCAACGAACCGGTTGGAATGACTTCGACCGCCTCGATGGCGCGGTCGCCCATGCGCATGACCGAACCCTTGCCGAATTGCTTTTCGATCTGGCTCAGTGCTGCGGAAAGGGCGCGCTTTTTGTTCTCATCCATCTGGGTGATCCTTGTCAGTGATTTCGGTGTAGGGCGAATGTAGCGGTGGTGTATCGCACAGGCTGAGACTAGCGGCGACACACTCAGATTAGGGATGCGGGCAGTGCGATGGCAGCGGGAAATCCTGCGGTGCCGGCTCGGGAAAAAGCCAGCACGCCCATCGGCGCACTGCTCAACGATTTGGCCTCAGTAGCCCGCAATACAAGCCCTCGATCGCGAAATCCTGATCCGGCAGCACTTCGATCGGCGCGTAGTCCGGGTTGCGCGGCAGCAGCCGAATGCGGTCCTTGCCGATCTTCAACAGTTTGACCGTGATCTCCTCGTCGATCCGGGCGACCACGATCTGCCCCGAGCGCGCGTCACGGGTGCGATGCACGCCGATCAGGTCGCCGTTGAAGATGCCTTCGTCGCGCATCGAATCGCCCTGCACTTTCAGCAGGTAGTCCGGCGAGGGCGAGAAGAACACCCGGTCCAGCACCACGAAGTCGTCCGAGCCGATATCCGCGCCGATCGGCAGGCCCGCTGCAACGCGGCCCAGCACTGGCAGACGCAATACGTCGTCGCGGACAGGCTCGCTGGCCGGCGGTGTGCGCGACTGTGTACCCCGCCCGGCCAGGCGGATGCCACGCGCTTGACCCGGAACACGACGGATCGCACCCGCCTGTTCCAGCGCCTCCAGGTGGTACTGCGCTGCGCGCACGCCCTTGAAACCGAACGCACGCGCGATCTCGGTCTGCGAGGGCGGCACGCCGTCGGCGTCGATACGCTCGGCGATCAAGGCCAGGATTGCTTGCTGGGTATCGGTGAGTTCCATGGTTAGTAGTATTACTACTAACTGACGCCTGCGCAACTGTTGATTGCGACTTCAGCCGGCGATTCGACGAACGGGTTGCACACAACTGCATCGAAGCCGAACGGTTGCGCTAGCGCCGGCTGCGCCAGATCGAGAACAGGATCCAGATGCCGCACAGTGCCGCGCCGATGAACCCGCCGACACCCAACGCCAGCAGCCAGCGACTGGCACTGCCGCCGACGCTGTTCATGACGATCGACGAGCCAATCACCAATGCGGCGGTGACAATGCCCATGGTGAGCCGATTGGCGGCACGATCGACCTGCTCGCCGAACTCGCGCAACGCACGCGTTTCGACATGCAGTTGCAGCTTGCCGCGACGCGCGGCCTGCAGCAGCCGTTTGAGATCGCGCGGCAGGTCGCCAAGTAGATCGATCGCCCCGGTCACGGTACGCCGGCTGCGCCGCAACATCGCGCTCGGTGCGTAACGCTGCAGCACCACGCGTTCAAGATACGGGCGCGCCTCGCTGGCCATATCGAAATCCGGGTCGAGCTGGCGGCCCATGCCTTCGAGCGTGAGAAACGCCTTGATCATCAACGCCAGATCCGAGGGCAACGTGAGCCCGTGATCGCGAAGGATGGACGTGACATCGCCAAGCATTGCGCCGATGCGCAGTTCCTTCAACGGCACACCGCGATACTCGTCGACGAAGGCGCCGATGTCCTGCTGCAGGCGCGACTCATCCACATCCAGATTGGTGCCGGCCCATTCCAGCAGCACGTCGATGACCGCTTCGGCGTCATAGCTCACCATGCCATGCAGCAGTTGCGCGACCTGAAACCGGCGCTGCTCGGAGACGCGCCCGACCATGCCGAAGTCGATCACCGCAATGCGCCCGTCACGCAGATAGAAAATGTTTCCCGGGTGCGGGTCGGCATGGAAGCAGCCATCCTGCAGCACCATCTTGAACACGATGCCGGCACCCGTGCGTGCAAGCGCCTTGCGGTCCAGGCCAGCCGCATCGACTGCGGCCAGGTCGCGCCCGGGAATACCGTCGATGAACTCCTGCACATTCAGCGATTCGCAGGTCCACTCCCAATACACCCTTGGCACCACGACATTGGGGTCGTTGGCGAAATTGGCGGCGATGCGTTCGGCATTGCGGCACTCGGCGGCGAAGTCGAGTTCGCGCCGCAGGGACACGGTGAATTGCTGCACGACTTCGGCGGGGCGATAGCGCTTCAGGTCGGGGGCACGTGCTTCCACGATCTCCGCTAGCCGCGCAAGCAAGCGCAGATCCGCATCGATGGTGTCGCCGATGCCGGGGCGACGGATCTTCAACACCACCGATGTGCCATCGGCGAGCCAGGCGCGATGGGTCTGCGCCAGCGATGCGGCAGCCAACGGTTGCTCGTCAAGGCGCGCGAAGATGCTCTCAGGCTCGGCGCCCAGCGCTGCAACCAGTTGCGGGCGGATCTGCTCGAACGGCAGCGCGGGCACTGCGTTTTGCAGCTCGCTCAACTCTTCGATCCATTCCTGCGGCAACAGGTCCACGCGTGTGGCCAGCACCTGCCCGAGCTTGACGAAGGTTGGCCCGAGTTCTTCCAGGGCGCGCCGCACGCGCATTGCGGCGGACATGCGCAAACGGCCCTCGGCGTTATGCCAATGCAACAGCTTGCCGGCACGCTCGAGCACATCGGCCAGACCGATACGGCGTACCACATCGCCGAACCCGTAACGAATCAGGACCGCGGCGATTTCCTGCAGACGTCCGAGGTCACGAACGGTGCCGAGCGCTTCCCACATCAGTGCACCGCCTGTGCGTGTGCGGCAACCAGGCGCTGCACGCGTGCAGGAGGTGCAGCGCGTTGCGGGTCGTCGAAGATCGACTGCATCGGGGCTGTGTTCCGAGACGATCCCGGCGCCATGCAGGCACCTGCATCATCACGCACGCGCAGGGTCATCGAGTGACCGGCAGATGTGTGTGCAGGCGGTTGAAAATAGGCGCCCGGGCGATCCAGAGACGCGACCCGTCTGCCAACTGCCTCTGGCATGGACGAAAACAACACAGGGGCAAACATCAGATGCATCGGCACGCAGCTCAACAATGAGAGCTTGTTTGTAGCCGATCTGCATGACGATGTCGCGCCTCCCTCCACATCAGGCTTAGCCCACGTTAGATCGTGTTTGCTGTAACGCGTCCGTGTAACGCTGCCAGGACGTCAGGCGAAACAGGCTCAATAACGCAGCCGCAACGTCACTCCATACGTGCGCGGCGCCCCCAGAAACGCATTCCACGAACCAGCCTGTAGCGGCGCGTCGATGACGATCTGCCGATAGGTTTCATTGCCGAGATTTTCTGCCCACGCTTCCAGCAACCAGCGCTTGTCGTTGGCGCCGATGCCGAAGCGCGCATTGAGCAAGGTGTAGCCCGGTTGCGATTTTTGCGGATCCAGATCCGAGCCTGCGTTGTATTCGGAGCTGTACTTGGCGCCAACGTTGAAACGGCCCGTGAGCCGGTTGCCAAGCGCGCGTTCGTAGGTCACCGACAGATTGGCCGACCAGCGCGGCGCAAAACTCAAACGGCTGCCCGGCAGCAGCGCCAGATCCGCATCCGGTAAGAGATCGTCGCCATAGCGGGTGTCGGTATAGCTGAGCCCGCCTTGCAGCATCAGGCCGGGCACTGCGCCCTGCCAAAGGATTTCGGCATCGATGCCGCGCGACACCACGGTGGGAATGGCACGCACCACAAAGCTGGTCCCCAGGAAGTTGTTGAGCTGAAAATCGCTGAAATCCTGATAGAACAGCGCTGCATTTAACAGCAGGTTGCCACCTAGCCAGGTGCTCTTGGCGCCGAGCTCGTAGCTGTCGACGAACTCGCCCGGGAACGCGGTGTCATCCACCGGCAGGATGCCCTGCACGCCGCTCGATAAACCATCGGAGGACTGCACGCGATCCAGATTGAAACCGCCTGCCTTGTAGCCACGCGCCGCCGACACATACGTCATCAGCGCATCGTCCCAGCGATACGCCAGCTTGGCGGTACCGGACCACTCGCGCTCGGTGCGTTGCTGCTCGGTCCGACGACCATCATGGGCGACATTGGCCCAAGGCAGACAGGTGAAGCCGATAACCTGCGGTGCGATCGTCGGCACCGCAGACGCGGGTACACCGCGCGCCACTAGCGCCGCACCGATCCGCCCTAATGCAGCCGGATCGACCTGGCCGCTAGGCGCGAAATAACTGGCACACGCCGGGCTTCCATCGGGATTCTGAAATGCCGATCGCAACGTTTTGTTCTCGTAGGTGTAGCGCAACCCCACCACGACATCCAGCGCGTCGGTGGCATGCCAGGTGTTGTTGGTGAACAGCGCGGCGCTGGTGCCATCCTGCCGAAAGCGGTCCTGGCTCCCCTGGCCGCGGAACAGCGTGCCGGCCGGCAAGCCGGTGGCGTCGGCGAGAAAACGCGTCGCATCCGCACGTGCGGCCAACGCCGGATTGACGCGTGCAAGCAGCACGCTGGACAGATATGGCTCGTAGGCGCTGCCGAAGCGATAGGACTCGTTGCGATGCAGGGTTTCGTCTGCGTAAAACGCGCCCACCATCCAATCAAGACGCTCACTCGATCCAGCCAGGCGCAGTTCCTGACTGAAGGTCTTGAACCTGGTCAGCATCTCGTCCTCGCGCGGAGCGCGATAGAGAATGTCTGCAGTGCTGTAATCGAAATCCAGGCCGTTGACGGATTTCCAGTCGCGCACTGCGGTGATCGAAGTCAGCACCGCCTCGCTCAACCACGGGGTGGTCCAGTACGCCTGTGCCGAGATGCCCTTGTCCTGAATCTCCTGCGCGGTACTGCGATTGCTGTAGGCACGCCTGCTCTGCGGGTCGGCACGCGCAGTGGTGCCCTGCCCGCCCGGCGTCAGCGCATCGATCAGCGCAGCGGTCGGTCCGCGCTCGGTGGTCACGGTGACGCAGCAATTTTCCTGGCGGCTGGTGTCGTCGGCCGCCAGATTGATGTCCAGATCGTCGGTGGGCTCCCAAAGAAGCTGCAAGCGCGCGGTGCGCAGATTCTGGTCGCCATCGTCGGTGGCGGTGCGCGGGCCAGCGCCGGTGACCACCTGCTCGAATCCATCGCGACGCCGCCTGGCGGCATACACGCGTAATGCGCTGGTGTCGCCCAGCGCATCGTTGAAGGCGGCGGCAATCCCGAGCGCGCCATAGTTGCCTGCGGTGATTTCGGCATCGGCGCTGCGGGTAAAACTGGGCCTGCGCGTGACCACGTTGATGACACCGGCCGAGGTGTTCTTGCCGAACACGGTGCCTTGCGGGCCTTTCAACACTTCGATGCGCTCAAGCTCTCCCAGGTCGGCAAAGCTCACGCCGTTGCGCGCGCGGGCCACGCCATCGATGACCACACCCACCGAGGATTCGAGCCCGGCATTGTCGCCAACCGTGCCGATGCCGCGAATGCGCGCGGTGGTCTGCGCTGCACTTTGACTGCTGGTCACGATCAAGCCGGGCACCAGCATCTGCAGCTCCTTGATGTCGTGCACGCCGCTGTCCTGCAACAGCTGCTCGGGAAGCACCGAAAGCACCACCGGCACGTTCTGCAGCGATTCCTCGCGCTTTTGCGCGGTGACCTTGAGCGCTGCCAGCGTTGCCGGCTCCTTCGGATCCGGCTGCGCCGTTGTCTGTGCACATAGCGGCGATACCTGCATGCCCGCAAAAAGTGCGAGCGCAAGCGTGGTGCCACGTTGCTGATCCATACCCATGTTTATCCCCCGACAAAGCGCGCAGGCGGTGCAGTACGGCGAGCGCCGCAGTTCACGTGGCTTCACACCTTACCGGGTTAACGAGACTGAGCAACGCAGGTAACCGAACACGCGGAGCGCGTGACGAATGCGGCCATCGTTCGATACGCATTGGAGCCATGCGTTAAAACAATGCCACGCATCGTCAGGCGAGCATCGCGGCGTTGGCAATCACACTTGTGCGACACATCAGACAGTTAATGCACCAGAGCGGCTGGCGCGCAGATCACGCGCTTACAGCAATGCGCTCAATCCGCGCAGCGCCGCAACCACGGTTTGCCGTCGCACTGCATCGCGATCGCCGTTGAACTGGAACAGCTGCGCAGTGGCATAACCACCACGACGCTTCCAGCCGATCCACACCGTGCCGACCGGCTTGTCCTCGCTGCCGCCACCCGGCCCGGCAATGCCGGTCACCGCCACGGCGATGCTGGCGCCGGAATTGACCAGCGCACCGGACACCATTTCGATCACCGTTTCGCGGCTGACCGCACCATGCACTTCCAACGTATGCGGACGCACGCCCAGCAATGCCTGCTTGGCCTCGTAGCTGTATGCGGCCATGCCGCAATCGAACCAGTGCGACGAACCCGCCACATCCGTCACCGCCTTGGCGATCCAGCCGCCGGTGCAACTCTCGGCGGTGACTAGGCGCTCGCGCGCAGCAAGCAGTTGCTGACCAAGGGTTTCGGCCAACTGCTGCAGTTCGAAATCGGCGGACATGGACATAGGCAAGGGAATAAAGAGGCAGCGAACGTTTTAGCCCAATTCGTCCCATCTGTCTGCGGCGGCTGCAGAAACGGGGCAGCCACGGCGTGCAGAGGTTCAGTGGCGATATGCACAAGGCAGGCTTACTGCTCGGCCCGCGCTGGATCGACTCGGGCGTTCTGCACAGTCGAGCCAACCCGACTGTGCAGTGCCGATCACGATTCCCAGTCTTCGCGGCGATCCGGCAGCATCGCACGCAGCGGTGCGCCGTCTTCGGTGGCGGCGAGCCGCTCGGCTTCGACCATCGGCAGATCGACGTCCAGCAACCAGCCATCCTCGTCGGATTGCTCGTTACGCACCACTTCCAGCTGATGCAGCTTGGAACGCAAGCGCCCCGCCGACGGCGGCAGCCGCAGCTGTCGGGTCAGATGACGCAGATCCAGCCGCTGGCCGAGTGCGTGTTGCAACTCTTCCAGCCCGCGTCCATCGCGCGCAGAGACCCACACGCGTTCGCGCCGCGCCTGGTCGGGGATGCCGTCCTGTGCATCGTGACGCACTTGCGCGCCCTCGATCTTGTCGATCTTGTTGAACACCAGCAGCTGCGGCAGATCGCCCGCGCCGACCGCATGCAACACCTCATCGACCTGGCGGATGCGTTCTTCGCGCAACGGGTCGGCCGCATCGACGATGTGCAACAACAGATCGGCGTCGCGTGCTTCGGACAGGGTCGAGCGGAACGCGGCGACCAGTTGGTGCGGCAGATCGCGTACGAAGCCGACCGTATCGGCCAAAATCGCGCTACCGCCCGGCAATGCGATGCGGCGCACGGTGGGATCGAGCGTGGCAAACAATTGATCGGCCACGTAGGCCTCGGCACCGGTCAGCGCATTGAACAGCGTCGATTTGCCGGCGTTGGTGTAGCCGACCAAGGCAATGCGCGGCAGTTCGCTGCGCATGCGCGCGCGGCGCATCTGGGTGCGCTGCACCTCGACCTTTTCCAGCCGCTGTTGCAACTGCTCCACCCGCTTCTGCAGCAGGCGGCGGTCGGTTTCCAGCTGGGTTTCGCCGGGGCCCCGAAGGCCGATCGCACCGCCACGCTGACGCTCCAGGTGGGTCCAGCCGCGCACCAGCCGGGTGGCCATGTGCCGCAATTGCGCCAGCTCGACCTGCAGCTTGCCTTCATGGCTGCGCGCACGTTGCGCGAAGATATCCAGGATCAGCCCGGTGCGGTCGATCACGCGCCGCTCCAGGTAGCGCTCCAGATTGCGCTCCTGGCCCGGCGACAAGGTGTGGTTGACCAGCACCAGATCCGCGCCGGTGGCTTCGGCAGCCGCCTTGACCTCTTCCAGCTTGCCGCTGCCGATCAGGGTCGACGGGCTCGGTTTGTCGATGCGCGCGGTGAGCGTGGCCGCGATCGTGGCGCCCGCCGACTTTGCAAGGTCGGCGAACTCCTCCAGCACATCCTCTTCGGCAGGCCCACCGGAGTGGGTCTGAATCAACAGCGCATGTTCACCCTTACGTGAGCGATCAAACACGCACTACTCCATTACTGCTCGACGTCGTCATCTTCCGCCTGGTTGCCTTCATTGGGTTGCACATAACCACCGCCCGGTCCCACGCGCACATTGCGCGCCGGCACAACCGTGGAGATGGCGTGCTTGTAAACCATCTGACTCACGGTGTTGCGCAGTAGCACCACGAACTGATCGAACGACTCGATCGTGCCCTGCAGCTTGATGCCGTTGACCAGATACACAGAGACCGGCACCCGCTCGCGCCGCAGCGCGTTGAGGAATGGATCCTGTAAAGATTGCCCCTTAGCCATCGAAAACTCCTCTTCATTATTGTTCTTATTGTCCCGGTCGACACCTGCCATCCCCAGCCGGCCCCGGAAACGGGATGTTACACGCCTGAAGCCTGCGGCACAGCGGGACGATGAGCGAGGAAGCCGACAAGTGCGGCTTCCAATTGATGGCGGTCACGCTCCGGATCGAACCAGCGCGCGTCGAGCTCGCCACGCAGCCAGGTGAGTTGCCGCTTGGCCAGTTGACGCGTCGCATGGATGGCTTTTTCGCGGAACTGCGCCAGGCTGCCGGCGCCATCCAGATACTCCCAGGCCTGGCGATAACCGACCGCGCGGATCGCAGGCAGATCCAGCGGCGCGGCAACCGCGCGCAGTTGCGGTGCCGCGCGCAGACGCTCCACTTCGGCCAGAAAATCCTGCGCCAGCATGGCGTCCAGTCGCTGTTCGATCCGCGCATGCAGCACTGCGCGCTCGCGCGGCGCCAGCACCACCTTCAACACCCGCACCGGCAGGCGCGGGCCTGGCGGTAGCGCCTGCCAATAGCTGATCGGCCTGCCGCTGATGCGGTAGACCTCCAACGCCCGCTGGATGCGCTGCGGATCGGTAGTGTGGATCCGCGCAGCTGCAATCGGATCGACCTGCGCCAGTTGTGCATGCAGCGCGGACCAGCCGAGTTGTTCGGCTTCGGCTGCGATCGTCAAGCGAACCTGCGGATCGGCTTCGGGCAGCTGCGACAGTCCTTCCAGCAAGGCGCGAAAGTACAGTCCGGTGCCGCCGGCGAGAATCGGCAACTTGCCGCGCGCCACAATCTGATCGATCGCCTGCCGCGCGTCGCTGGCGAACTCCGCCGCCGAATAGATCTGCCAGGGATCGCGCAGATCGAGCAGATGATGCGGCACGGCTGCACGCATGGCGGCATCCGGCTTGGCCGCGCCGATCTCCAGCCCGCGATACACCAGTGCCGAATCGACGCTGACGATCTCGCCATTCCAGCGCTGCGCTGCTTCCAGTGCCAGCGCGGTCTTGCCGCTGGCGGTCGGGCCCATCAACGCGATCGCGAGCGGGCGTCGGTCGGCCGGCATCAGTCCTCGTCCGGCCAACGGATGGTCGGTGCCGCAGGCGCACTCACGCGCGGCACGGGGATTGCCGACATCGCACTCCACACCTTCAAGGCATCCACGGTCGCGGCCACATCGTGCACGCGCAGCAACAGGGCACCGTGTTGCGCGGCAATCAGGTGCGCGGCGATCGAACCGTATACGCGGTCTGCGGCAATCTCGCGGCCGGTCAACTCGCCGATGCTGCGCTTGCGCGACAGCCCTGCCAGCACCGGCAGGCCAAATTCCTGCAGGCGCTGCAGCTGTGCCAGCACGGTAAGGTTATGTGTGGTGGTCTTGTCGAAGCCGAAGCCCGGGTCGAGGATCAACCGGCGTTTGTCGATGCCGGCCATTTCGGCGGCGAAGATGCGCTCGGCCAGAAAGCGGTGCACCTCGGCCACCACGTCGTCGTAGTGCGGCGCCTCCTGCATCGCATGTGGTGCGCTCCGTGCGTGCATCAGCACCACCGGCACCCGCAACTCGGCTGCCGCGTCCAGCGCGCCCGGCGAGCGCAGCGCATGCACGTCGTTGATCATGCCGGCGCCGGCTGCGACCGCCGCACGCATTATCTCCGGCTTGAAGGTATCCACACTGATCGGCACGCCGGTCTGCTGCGCCAATGCCTGGATCACCGGGATCACACGTTGCAGTTCTTCTTCCAGCGACACCGGTGTGGCGCCAGGACGGGTGGATTCACCGCCGATATCCAGCACCGCAGCGCCTTCCTCGACCAGACGCAGGCCGTGCGCAATGGCGGCCTCGCAGCTGGCGTGCTGGCCGCCATCGGAAAACGAATCCGGTGTGACATTGACGACGCCCATCACCTGCGGCGCATCCAGTCGCAGGATGCGACCGGCGCAATCCAGCTTGAGGGCGGTGTCGAACATCGTGGGGTTCTCCTGGAGCGGTTGCGATGGGTGGCGATTGGTGCGCACTGCCGTGGCGCGCGTGTTTTGCGATCTGCCGAATGCATTATCAACCGAGGCCGCCAAATGACCGAGGCCGGGAGCTGCGTTGGTCAGCGTCCAAACGCATCAAGGCCGGGAATCGCTCCCCGGCCTTGATGGATGCTGCTGCAGCTGACCGATGCGTAGTTACAGCTGCTCGGCAGGCCCTGCAATCGGCGGCAACGGACGTGGGCTGCCCTTGTCGTTGTTGTTGCCACCGTCCTTGTCGGACTTGCCCCAACCGGCCGGCGGCGGCGGCTCGCGGCCTTCCATGATGGCGTCGATCTGCGGCACGTCGATGGTTTCGTACTGCAGCAACAACTGCGACATCGCGTGCAGCTTGTCCAGGTTCTCGGTGAGGATGGCCTTGGTCTTGCTGTAGGCCTTGTCCAGGATCGAGCGCACCACTTCGTCGATCTTGCGCGCGGTCTCGTCGGAGACATTCTTGTGCTGGGTCACCGAACGGCCCAGGAACACCTCGTCTTCTTCCTCGCCATATGCCACCGGGCCGAGCTCGTCGGACAAGCCCCACTTGGTGACCATGTTGCGCGCCATCTTGGTCGCGCGTTCGATGTCATTGGACGCGCCGGTGGTGACCTTGTCGCCACCGAAGATCAACTCCTCGGCAACACGGCCGCCGTAGAGCGAGCACAGCTGCGATTCGATCGCCACGCGGTTCATCGAGTAACGGTCGCCTTCCGGCAGATACATCGTCACGCCGAGCGCGCGACCGCGCGGAATGATGGTGACCTTGTAGACCGGGTCGTGCTCCGGCACCAGACGGCCGACGATAGCGTGACCCGCTTCGTGGTACGCGGTCAGCGTCTTCTCGTCCTCGCTCATGGCCATCGAGCGACGCTCGGCGCCCATCAGGATCTTGTCGCGGGCACGGTCGAAGTGGTCCATGCGGACTTCCTTCTCGCTACCGCGCGCCGCAAACAACGCCGCTTCATTACACAGGTTGGCCAGATCGGCACCCGAGAAACCCGGCGTACCGCGTGCGATGACCATCGGCACCACGTCGTCGGCCAGCGGCAGCTTGCGCATGTGCACACGCAGGATCTGCTCGCGCCCCTTGACGTCCGGCAACCCGACCACAACCTGGCGATCGAAACGACCCGGACGCAGCAACGCCGGATCCAGCACGTCGGGACGGTTGGTGGCCGCGATCACGATCACGCCTTCGCCGCCTTCAAAGCCGTCCATTTCGACCAGCAGCTGGTTCAAGGTCTGCTCGCGCTCGTCATGCCCGCCGCCGAGACCGGCGCCGCGATGACGGCCCACTGCATCGATTTCGTCGATGAAGATGATGCACGGCGCGTGCTTCTTGGCCTGCTCGAACATGTCGCGCACACGGCTCGCGCCGACGCCGACGAACATTTCGACAAAGTCCGAACCGGAGATGCTGAAGAACGGCACCTTGGCTTCGCCAGCGATGGCGCGGGCCAGCAGCGTCTTACCGGTACCCGGCGGGCCGACCATCAACACGCCGCGCGGAATCTTGCCGCCCAGCTTGGTGAACTTGGTCGGGTCGCGCAGGAAGTCGACCAGCTCGCTGACTTCCTCCTTGGCCTCGTCACAACCGGCAACGTCGGCAAAGGTGATCTTGACCTGGTCCTCGCCCTGCAGCTTGGCGCGCGATTTGCCAAAGCTCATCGCACCCTTGGCACCGCCGCCACCGCCCTGCATCTGGCGCATGATGAACAGCCAGAAGCCGATGATCAGGATGACCGGCAGGAAGTTGAGCACCAACGACCAGAAACCAGGGCCGGTAGAGGGCTTCTGGCGGGTCATTTCGATGTTCTTGCTGTACAGCACGTCGACCAGCTTGTCGTCGCGCGGACCGTAGACGGTGGCTTCGCTGCCGTCGGTGCGCTTGAAGCGGATCGCGTTGACGGCCAAGTTGGTCTCATCGGTGTAGTCCACCGACTTGACGCGCCCGGAGTCCACTTCCTTCAGGAACTGGGTGTAGGTGATCGAGTCGGGGCCGACGCCGCCTGCCATCCGCGGCGAGAAGCTCTGGAAGACGACCATCAGCACAACCGCGACGACCACCCACAGCAGCAGATTCTTGGTCAAGTCGTTCATCCTCATTGGCTCCGGTGCCCTCTACTCTTCAAATTCTTGAAACACGGTGGTCATTGGCAGCTTACTTGATCTGGGCACGCTTGCCCTGACTAAGCGCATAAACTTCCGGGGAGCGCTTGCGCGAGGCCGCCGGTTTGCGAATCGTCACCTTCTCATAGCGGCGGCGAAGCTCGCGAATGTAGTCGTCGGATCCAACACCCTGAAACAGCTTGATCAAAAATGCCCCACCCGTCTTGAGGTGGTTGTCGGCAAATTCCATCGCCAGTTCCGCCAGGTGCATCATCCGCGGTTGGTCGACCGCATCCATGCCACTCTTATTGGGGGCCATATCGGACAGAACAAGGTCCACCGGCACATCGCCCAACATCGCTTCGAATTCCGATAGGACGGCTTGTTCCCTGAAGTCGCCATGAAGGAACTCCACCCCGGCCAGCGGGGGCATCTCCAGGATGTCCAGCGCCAGTACCCGGCCGGTGTCGCCCAGCGACCTGCGCACCTGCTGACACCAGCCGCCAGGCGCGGCGCCCAGATCGACCACCACCATGTCCGGCTTGAGCAGACGGTCGCGCTGGAGCAATTCCTCCAGCTTGTAGGCAGCGCGCGAGCGCATGCCTTCGGCCTGAGCCTTCTTCACGTAAGGGTCGGCGAAGTGTTCCTTGAGCCAGCGCTGGCTGCTTTTACTGCGGGAGGGCATTGGCAAAGGGGTCCGAACGGGTCGCCATGATACCCTGAACACCCTTTGCTTCCCTTTGATCCTGCATGTCCATTGTTCTCACCTCCGCCCAGAACCGTTTCCTGCGCGGCCAGGCCCACGATCTCAAAGCACTGCTGCAAACCGGCGGCAAAGGGGTCACGCCGGCATTTCTGGCCGAACTCGAGGAAGTGCTCGAGCGCCACGAACTGATCAAGGTGAAGATGGCATCGGAGGATCGCGAGGCCCGCGACGCCATGATTGCCGACATTATCCAGAAGACCGGCAGCGCGCTGGTGCAGCGGATCGGCCATGTCGCCATTCTTTACCGCCCCAGCAAGGAAAAGCGCCAGATCGTGTTGCCACGCGGCTGACCTGACGAGTTCGTTATGCCTTTAAGCCAGGAACATCCCGACTACACCTATGCGCTGCGCGCGGCCGATGGCCGCCATGCCAAGGTGAACGAGCGCATCTTGCAGCAGAGCTTCATCCTGATGCCCGATGAACTGGTCGAACGCTGGCCAGTGCCCAACCTGAAACAGCTCCAGGCGGGGCATATGAACGCGGTGCTGGCGCTGGCCCCGGCGGTGATCCTGCTGGGTACCGGCGAGCGCCAGCAGTTTCCGACCACCGATGTCCTGGCGGCCTGCCTGACGCGTGGCATCGGGCTGGAAGCGATGACCAATGCGGCCGCGGCGCGCACGTATAACGTGCTGGCCAGCGAAGGCCGCCGGGTGGCGCTGGCGATGATTCTGGAAGGCCGGGATTAGGGAGTCGGGATTGGGGATTCGTAAACGCAGGCTGGAGCAGGTTTCGCTCTCAGGCGAACGGCGGCAGCGATGCCTCAAGCGATTTTCCTGCCGCTAGAAAGCGCCTTCCGCGCAGCACCATCAGCCCAGCGCCGTTGCCGTTGCGAATCCCGAATCCCGAATCCCCATTCCCGAATCACTTCTTCGGCAGATACAGCAGCGGATCGACCGGCTTGCCGTTGTAGCGAATTTCGAAGTGCAGCATGTCGCGGGCGGCACCGCTGCGGCCCATCTCGGCGATCTGCTGGCCGGCCTTCACGCTCTGGCCTTCGTTGAGCAGGCGCTTGCGGTTGTGCCCGTAGGCGGACAGCCACTGGTCGTTGTGCTTGATAATGATCAGCTCGCCGTAGCCGACCAGGCCGGCGCCGGAATATACCACCACGCCATCGGCAGCGGCACGTACCGCCTGCCCGCTGGCACCGGCGATATCCACGCCCTGCTTGGTGGTCTCGCCGGCGACAAAGGTGCCGACCACCACACCATCAGCCGGCCAGCGCCACTGGAATCCACTACTGACAGGTGCAGTGATCGGTGCAGTCGGCCGCGGCGGAACCACCGTGCCGGCCGTCGAGGTGCTGCTTCCCGGCCTGCTGGCACTACCCGGATACAGCTTGAGCGTCTGGCCGGGATAGATGGTGTTCGGTGAGGACAGCCCGTTCCAGGCCGCCAGGTCCGGCGCAGTGATGTTGGTCCGGCGCGAAATGGCGTACAGCGTATCGCCGCGCTGGACAGTGACGGTCGCACCTGGGCGCGGCACTGAGGGACGCGCAGCCGCAGACGGACGCGAGGACGACGAACCACCGCCGGCGCCGGGCGAACGCACCACCGTGGCGCTGCTGCAGGCGGTCAACCCGGCTGCGACTACGAGCATCACTGCTGTCTTACGTACCGAATTCATCTGCAACGTGCTCATCCGTTCATTGTCTTCCACACCAACCATCCTGCGCCCGCGGCCAGGACGGCCATGGCCACCCAGCCCAGCGGCTCGATCCAGCGATGCAGCGCTGCCTCGGCGCGTGCGCCACCCAACCGGATCGCGCCGGCCACCAGATACACGCGCTTGCCGCGCCCCACCAGCATGCTGGCGATGAAGGGCAGGATCGGTACACCGACCACGCCCGAGGCCCAGGTAAAGATCTTCAGCGGAATCGGGGTGAAGCCCACCAGCACCAGCGCCCAGAAGGCCTTCCACGGCGACTCGGCCACCAGTGCGCGCAGCATCTCGATCTGCGCCTGGATCTTCACGCTCCAGCCTAGCCATTCGATCACCGGCTGCAACGCGGCAAAGGCGAAATGGCCGAGCAGATAGCCGACCAGCGCGCCGCACACCGAGCCGATCAGGCTCAAGGTGGCGAACCACAACGCACGCTTGGGCTCGGCTAGCGACATCGGCGCCAGCATCACTTCCGGCGGCACCGGGAAGATGAAGCCCTCAACGAAACTGAGGCCGGTCAGCAGCGCAGGTGCGCGCCGGTTGCGCGACCAACGAATGGCCACGTCGTACAACGGCCCGAAGATCTTCATCGAGGAACTCTCATGGATTCAATCCAGCATGCCCGACAACAACGGGACGAACGTGACCGGCGCCAGAACCTGCTGTTCGATCGCGCCGTCGGCACCACGCGTGAGTTGCATCAGCGATTGCGAGGACGCACCACCGACCGGGGCGACCAGCCGCCCGCCGACCGCCAGTTGATCGACCAGCGCATCCACCAGCGCCGGAGCGGCGGCCGTGACCACGATGGCGTCGTACGGGCCATGCTCGGGCCAACCGATGCGGCCGTCGTCGTGCTTGCTGCGCACGTTCATGCCCAGATGCCGGAAGCGCTTGCGCGCCTGCCGTAGCAGGTCGCCGATGCGCTCGACGGTGTAGACCTCCAGGCCCAGCGCGGCCAGGATCGCGCCCTGATAGCCGGAGCCGGTGCCCACTTCCAGCACCTTGGTCGGGCCGACCTGCAGCACCGCCTCGGTCATGCGCGCGACCACCCAGGGCTGCGAGATGGTCTGGCCGTGGCCGATCGGCAATGCGGTGTCTTCGTAGGCGCGCGAGGCCAGCGCTTCATCGATGAACAGATGGCGCGGCACGGTACGCACCGCGTTGAGCGTGGCCTCGTCCTGGATGCCGGCCTCGCGCAGGCGCTCGACCAGCCGGTCGCGCACGCGTTGCGAGGTCATGCCGATCCCCACCGACTCCGGTTGCAGCAGACGCAGCCTCGGCGTCATGCCGGTGCGTCCAGTGCGGCAGTCAGGCCACCGACCCAGCCAGCGACGGTTTCCAGCGCCTGATAGCGGGTGAGGTCGACATGGATCGGGGTGATCGAGATATGCCCGGTGCGCACGGCGTGGAAATCGGTGCCGGCGCCGGCATCCTGCTCGGGACCGGCCGGGCCGATCCAGTACACGGTACGGCCGCGCGGATCGCGCTGCGGCACGCAGGGCTCGGAACGGTGGCGGTTGCCGAGCCGGGTGACTTCGAAACCGAGCACATCCGACCAGGCCAGATCCGGCACGTTGACGTTGAGGATGGTGTCGGCGGGCAAGGGATCGGATTTGAGCCGCGCCACGATCTCCACCGCTGCGCGTGCGGCGGTTTCGTAGTGATGCGCTTCATGGTTGTGCGTCACCAACGAGACCGCCACTGCGGGCAAGCCTAGAAAGCGGCCCTCCATCGCGGCAGACACGGTGCCCGAATAGATCACGTCGTCGCCCAGATTGGCCGAGTTGTTGATGCCGGAGACCACGATGTCCGGGTCGTAATCGAGCATGCCGGTCAGCGCCAGATGCACGCAGTCGGTCGGCGTGCCGGCAACCGCGCAAGTCTGCGCGTCAATGCGGCGGGTGCGGATCGGCACGTCCAGCGTCAGCGAATTGCTGGCGCCGGAGCGGTCGCGGTCAGGGGCGACCACCATCACTTCATGACCGGCACGCCGCAGCGCCTCGGCCAGAATCTGGATGCCGGGGGCGTCGACACCGTCGTCGTTGCTAACCAGTACGCGCATGGGACTCCTCGGAAAACCGGGTCATGATACCGGATGCGTCCCTCGCCTTCGCGCTTGATCTTCGCTTGCACCTGAGGTTGGGCACGTTACGCTGTGACCATGTCGCATCCTGAAGACGAAGACGACGGCGCGTTGTTCCGCGCAGCGATTGGCGCGGTCAAGCCGATTCGTGAAGTCGCCCCCCCTGCCAACGCCAAACCGCGCCCGAAGCCGCGCGCGCGCATGGCCGAGCGCGACGACGCCGAAGCGCACACCGAATTCGCACGTCTGCTACGCGACAGCGCGCCGTTGGAGGCGGGCGACACCGCCAGTTATCGGCGCGAGAATCTTCCCACCCGATTGTTTCAGCGGCTCAAGCGCGGCCAGTTCTCGATCCAGGACGAACTGGATCTGCATGGCGCCACTGCGGCGCAAGCCGAATCGTTGTTGCGGCAGTTCCTGCTCGATGCGCATGCGCACGAACACGGCTGCGTGCGCATCATCCACGGCAAAGGCCTGCAGTCGGATAACGGCGCGCCGGTGCTGAAGAACCTGATGGACCGTCTGTTGCGCCAGCGCAACGATGTACTGGCGTTTCATTCGGCGCCGGCTACGCAAGGCGGCACGGGAGCGCTGTTGGTGTTGTTGGCGCGGCGCTAGGGAAGATGCGCTGGCGCATTGTTCGGTTTTATCGGTAACGCCCGTCGCGGCCAGGGCCGCTCCTACAACTCCTCGGCTCCGGCAACGTTTGTTTGCGCTGCGCGTCGCCGCACGACGCAAAACTCAAGTGTCGGAACGGACACTGGCCATGCCGCGACCGGCGTCGATCACCTCGCCCAGCTCCCACAGCACCGCGGTGGCGTAGCAGCCCGGCGGCAGTGCGAATTCGACCTGCAGGGTCTGCGCATCCAGCCAGCGGTAGTCCAATCCTTGCGGGCGCAAACGCAAGGCGCGGCGCTCCTGCTTCAAGCCAGCGGCTTCCAGACCGATCCGCAGCGCCTCGGATTGTGGATCGGACAACGCGCCCTGCTCCACTGCTGCCGCCTGGTCGGTCGAGCGCAGCTCACCCACGCCCCACAACGGGCCACTGGGATGGATATCGAAACGCGCCAGCCGCTCGGCCAGCACCTCGCTCCACGGCTCGGGACCGAACACGCTGCGTGAGCCATCCAGCATCCAGGCCTCGCCCTCCAGCGCGGCGTCCCAACTGCCCTGCTCCACACGTGCAGTGAGCACGCGATTGAACAGTGCTGAGCGCGCCGCCGACAACAATATCGAACGTTGATCGTTGCGCAGACGCCGCTTCGGTGCCGGCACCAACGCACCGTCGACCTCCTGGGTATAGCCGAACATCGCCAACGCCGATGCCACGTTGCCACCATCGCGACCGAAGCGTTGTTCGCCGAACCAGTTGGGAATGCCGCGTGTGGCGATCGCTTGCAAGCGTTGCTCGATCGCGTCGCGTTCGCCCTGCACCTGGCGCAGCGTCAACACAAAGCGATTGCCGTGCAGCGCGCCGCGTTGCAGCTTACGGTTGTGCCAGGTGCTATCGACCACCTGCATTTCGTCGTCGTCGAGCGCAGCGATGTCCGGCGCGATACGTTTGGGCAGATGCACGCTGAAACGCTGCGTGGTCACCGCATGGCGATCCTTCAAGCCGGCGTAGCTGACGCCCATTTCCGCAATGCCCGCCCACAGCGCAAGTTTCTTGGCGATATACGCGGTGTTCTGGCCACGTTTGCGCACGCTGAGCAACAGGTGCTCGCCTTCGCCGGAGGCTTCGAATGCAGGCAGCTCATCGACCTGAAAATCTTCGGGAGTGCTGCGCATTGCTGCGCCAAGGACCGCAGCGCCATGCGCGCGCGGCAGAACAGAGGTGTCGCTCATGCTGTGGTTGACCTTCGCGCCGACGTGTCGTGCGCTGTGTGCCGAGTGCCTCGGCGCGGTGGTGTCGCATTGCAACGCCGACGCGAGCCCGGCGTGCGTGACTGCGAGTTAGAGCGGCTAAAAACCTGGCCGGCAGGCGTCAGGTGAGTGTGGACGGCACGCTCGGAACCGCAGGGTACGCGTGCGACATGCTGTAACGAGCATCGGCCGCGCCCGCCTGACGATGAGCGCCGTGGTTTTGTTGGTCGCCGTCAGGCTGCGATCCTGCCGAGCAACACCGCCGCCTGCGCAGCGATGCCCTCGCTGCGACCGGTGAAGCCGAGTTGTTCACTGGTGGTGGCCTTGACGCTGACCGCATCGAGCTCGATCGCCAGCAGCCCGGCGATGCGTTCGCGCATTGCGAGCGCATGCGGGCCGATCTT
This sequence comes from Xanthomonas hortorum, assembly GCF_040279205.1. GTDB lineage: Bacteria > Pseudomonadota > Gammaproteobacteria > Xanthomonadales > Xanthomonadaceae > Xanthomonas > Xanthomonas hortorum_F. Next base: position 25,431 of record NZ_JBEOLS010000020.1, on the reverse strand, counting down.
GGGGCGCTCGCAGATCACGGTGATGTCGGCATTGCCCACGCGCCAGCCACGCTCGCGCAGCAAGTGATCGCAGTGCTGCAGAAACTGCGCGCTGTCGGCATCCTTCCAGCGCGCGTCGGACGGCGGAAAATGCTGACCGATATCGCCCAGCGCCAGCGCACCCAGCATTGCATCGCACAGCGCATGCAATACCACGTCGCCATCGCTGTGCGCGAGCACGCCATGGCTGTGCGCCACGCGCACCCCGCCCAGCATCACGTGGTCGCCCGCACCGAACGCATGCACATCGTAGCCCTGACCGATTCGAACATTGAAAGACATGGAAATTCCGTGGTGAGTGAGATTGCCCAACAACAGGGAGCAAGCTGTCGTTTAGGTCGGCATGGACGTTGCAGAGAGACCGCAGTGTACGAGTGGCCTACACAGCCGGTTCCGCAAACCGGCCTGGCAATCGTTCGACAGCCGCTCTAAAGCGTGTTGACGTCGTGATTGGCACCGGCAAACAGCGCATCGTTGCGTGTAGCCACTAATTCGGCATCCACCGCCACGCCGCGACGTGCCAGTTCGAATTCGAACCGTGCCAGGTCAACCGGCGTGGTCACCTTGAAGTTGTCCTCGGCACCTTCCACCAGCAACGGACGCAATCCCAACCGTTCCATCGCCATCGCCTCGTCGGTCACGTCGACACCAGCGGCCGATGCTTCGGTAAGGCCACGGATCAGTTGATGGCGACGAAACAGCTGCGGGGTCAGCGCGCGCCACAGACGCTCGCGCGGCTCGGTGGCATCAATGCCGCCATCGTCGCCGGCCCGCTTGAGGGTATCGCGCACCGGTGCGGCCAGGATCGCGCCGACCGGATCGCCGCGACCGATTTCCAGCAAGCGCTCCAGATCGGCCAGCGCCAGATTGGGACGTGCGGCATCGTGCACCAGTACAAAGTCGTCGGCGCGCACGCTCTCGGGCAAGGCCAGCAATCCAGCCAGCACCGATGCGGCGCGGGTCACGCCGCCCACGCAGGTCAACACCGGCTTGGACTGCACCGCCGTCCAACCCGGCCAGTCGGCATCGTCGGGCGCGATCGCCACGACAATTCCGGCCACCACCGGATGCGCTGCCAGTGCCGCCAGCGTGTAAGCCATCAAAGGCTGACCAGCAGCATGCAGATATTGTTTGGGGACCTGCCCGCCAAAGCGCGTGCCGCGCCCGGCGGCCGGCACGATCGCCCAGATCGAACCGCTCATGGCTGTTCCGCCGGAGCGGTTGCGGCGGGCGCCTCGGGTTCGGTCGACGGCGCGGCCACTGCGGGCGGCAGCGGCGGCGCATCCTCGACCACGCGATAGAACGTCTCGCCCGGCTTGATCATGCCCAGCTCGCTCCGTGCGCGTTCCTCGATTGCCGCCTCGCCGTCCTTCAAATCCTTCACCTCTGCTGCCAACGCCTGGTTGCGTTGGCGCAGACCTTCGTTGTCCTGTGTCTGATGCGCGACCTGGGCTTCCAGCATCATGACTTCGCCGGAATTCCCAGGCCCGAACCAGAAGCGGTACTGCAGCCAAGCCAGCAGCACCGCCAGCACCAGCAGTAGCCAGCGCCAGTTGCGCACGACTTATCGCTTGATCGAAACGAACGCGTCGCGGCCGGCATAGCGTGCGCCGGAGCCCAACGCCTGCTCGATGCGCAGCAACTGGTTGTACTTGGCGACGCGATCGCTGCGGCACAGCGAACCGGTCTTGATCTGCGTGGCGGTGGTGGCCACGGCGATGTCGGCGATGGTGGTGTCTTCGGTTTCGCCCGAACGGTGCGAGACGATCGAGGCGTAGTTGGCCGCATGCGCCATCGCGATGGCTTCCAGCGTCTCGGTCAGCGTGCCGATCTGGTTGACCTTGATCAGGATCGCATTGGCGGTGCCCGAGTCGATACCCTGCTTGAAGATCTTCGGATTGGTGACGAACAGATCGTCGCCGACCAGCTGCACCTTCTTGCCGACACGGTCGGTGAGCAGCTTCCATCCGGCCCAGTCGTCTTCGGCCAGGCCGTCTTCGATGCTGATGATCGGGTACTGCGCGACCCAGTCGGCCAGGAAGTCGACGAACTGCTCGCTGGTCAGGCGCTTGTTCTCGCCGACCAGGTTGTACTTGCCGTTGTCGTAGAACTCGCTGGAGGCCACGTCCAGGCCCAGCAGCACATCTTCGCCTGCGGTGTAGCCGGCCTTGCCGATCGCTTCGAGGATGGTGTCCAGCGCTTCGACATTGCTGCGGAAGTCCGGCGCAAAGCCACCTTCGTCGCCCACCGCCGTGCTCAGGCCGTGGCCCTTGAGCACCGACTTGAGCGCGTGGAAGATTTCGGTACCGGCACGCAGCGCTTCGGAGAACGAGCTGCAGCCGACCGGCAGCACCATGAACTCCTGGAAGTCGACGTTGTTGTCGGCGTGCGCGCCGCCGTTGATGATGTTCATCATCGGCACAGGCAGCGACACATCGGATTCGGTGATGGTGGACAGGTACTGCCACAACGGCTGCTTGCGCGAGGCGGCCACGGCATGCGCGGCGGCCAGCGACACGCCCAGCAGCGCGTTGGCGCCCAGGCGGCCCTTGTTCTCGGTGCCGTCCAGGTCGATCAGGCGACGGTCCAAGCCCTGCTGGTCGGCCGCATCGAAGCCCTTGAGCGTCTCGGCAATGGTGCCGTTGACGTTCTGCACCGCATGCAGCACGCCCTTGCCCAGGTAGCGGGTCTTGTCGCCATCGCGCAGTTCCACCGCTTCCTTGGTGCCGGTCGAGGCGCCCGAGGGCACAGCGGCGCGGCCGAACGAGCCGTCTTCCAGCGTGACTTCGGCCTCCAGCGTGGGATTGCCGCGGGAGTCGAGGATTTCGCGGGCGAGGATCTTGGCGATAGTGGTCATAGGAACGATCGGTTACCAGTAAGGGGGGAAGTACACCGGAAACAAGCTGCGGGATTATCGCCGCACACCGGCACATTGCCAAATCGCATTCAGCCGCCGCACGCGACAGGCCGGCGAACATGCCGCTAGGCCATCAAGCCCAGCAGCGGTAAACCAGACAGCAGCAGCAAGACCGACAGCAACACCAGCGCAATGATCGCTACGCCGGATTGGCGAGCCAGCCGCAACGCCAGCGGGCCGGCGATCAGGCAACTTGTGATCGCTATCGCGGCCAGCAGCAGCGTGACCAGCATTGGCACCCGCGTGGCCCGCATGGCATGGTCGCCGTCGCCCGGCATGCCCATGCTGGCAGCGACCAGCACCGTCATCGCGGCCATGCACGCCCACGCGGTGATCGATGCGACCAGCGCGATCCAGCCCCAAGGCCAGTGGCGCCACTGCCGACGCTGGCGGCGCGACGCGGCCAGCGCCCAGGGATCGGAACTCATGCGAAGCGCGCGAACCCGTGCTTCTTGGTGACGGCATCCAGTTCCATCAGGGTTTCGAGCAGTTCTTCCATGCGGTCCAGCGGCCACGCGTTGGGGCCATCGGACAGCGCCTTGGATGGATCCGGATGGGTTTCGGCAAACAGGCCGGAAATGCCCACCGCCACAGCAGCACGCGCCAGCACCGGCACGAACTCGCGCTGGCCGCCTGAACTGCTGCCCTGCCCGCCCGGCAACTGCACCGAATGGGTGGCATCGAAGACGACCGGGCAGCCGGTGTCGCGCATGACGCTCAGCGAGCGCATGTCGCTGACCAGATTGTTGTAGCCGAACGAGGCGCCCCGCTCGCAGACCATGATCTGCTCGTTGCCGGTCGACTTGGCCTTGTCGACCACCGGCTTCATGTCCCACGGCGCCAGGAACTGGCCCTTCTTGATGTTGACCGGCTTGCCGGCCGCGCAGACGTTCTTGATGAAGTCGGTCTGGCGCACCAGGAAAGCCGGGGTCTGCAACACATCGACGACGGCGGCGACCTCGTTCATCGGGGTGTATTCGTGCACGTCGGTCAGCACCGGCACGCCGATCTGCTGCTTCACCGCAGCCAGCACCTTCAGGCCCTCTTCCAGGCCAGGGCCGCGGAAGCTGGTGCCGGAGGTGCGATTGGCCTTGTCGAAGCTCGACTTGAAGATGAAGTTGATCCCCAGCTTGCCGGTGATCTCCTTGAGCTTGCCGGCCACGTCGAGCTGCAGCTGCATCGACTCGATCACGCAGGGGCCGGCGATCAGGAACAACGGCTGATCCAGGCCAACGTCGAAGTCACACAGTTTCATCAGGTCACCTATTGATTAAAGCCCCTCTCCCATCGGGAGAGGGGTTGGGGTGAGGGTATGGTTGCGAAGCGCTTGTGAAGCCCGATGGTTTGCCCTGGCTGGCGCGTGGCGACGCGTTCGTCATGGTTGCCATCTTCCGGTTTACTGCGGCGCCCCTCATCCGGCGCTGCGCGCCACCTTCTCCCGATGGGAGAAGGAAAATCTCACGCGCGCGCTTCCTTCAACAACTTGCCGCCCGCCTTCTTCTCGCGCGCGGCGCGCACGAAGCCGATGAACAGCGGGTGCCCGTCGCGTGGTGTGGACAGGAACTCCGGGTGCGCCTGGCAGGCCAGGAACCACGGGTGCGTCTCGCGCGGCAGCTCCACCATTTCCACCAGCGTGTCGTCCATCGACTTGCCGGAAATCACTAGGCCGGCATCTTCCAGCTGAGTGCGGTAGCGGTTGTTGAACTCATAGCGATGACGATGCCGCTCTGCCACCACATCCTTGCCATACACCTCGCGTGCCAGCGTGCCCGGCTTCAGGCGCTGTTCCTGCAGACCCAGCCGCATGGTGCCGCCCAGATCGGACTTCTCGTCACGCTTTTCGACTTCGCCGGTGGCGGTACGCCATTCGGTGATCAGGCCGATCACCGGGTGCGGCGACTGGCGATCGTTCTCGGTACTGTTGGCCGCATCCAGATTGGCGACATGGCGGGCATAGTCCACCACCGCCGCCTGCATGCCGTAGCAGATACCGAAGTACGGCACCTTGTGCTCACGCGCGTACTTGGAGGTCTGCACCTTGCCTTCGAAGCCGCGATCGCCAAAACCGCCCGGCACCAAAATGCCGTCGATGTCCTGCAAGGCGGCCATGTCGCTGCCTTCCAGATCCTGCGCTTCCAGCCACTTCAGATTGACCTTGGTGCGCTGGCGCAGGCCACCGTGCCGCAATGCTTCGGCCACCGACTTGTAGGCGTCCTGGTGATCGACGTACTTGCCGACCACCGCAATGGTGACTTCGTCCAGCGGATGCTTGACCGCATCCACCACCGCAGCCCACTCGGACAGATCGGCCGCGGCGACCTTGTCGCGCAGCTTGAACTGGTCGATGACCAACTCGTCCAGGCCCTGGCGGCGCAGTTCCAGCGGCATGCCGTACAGCACATCGATATCCGGGCAGCTGATCACTGCGCGCTCGGAGACGTTGGTGAACAACGCGATCTTGCGACGTTCCGAATCCGGCACCGCCTGCTCGGAGCGGCACAGCAGCACGTCCGGCTGGATGCCGATCGAGCGCAGTTCCTTGACCGAATGCTGGGTCGGCTTGGTCTTCAACTCACCGGCAGCAGCGATGTACGGCACCAGGGTGAGATGCATGAACATGGCCTTTTCGGCACCGCGCTCGGTGCGCACCTGGCGGATCGCTTCCAGGAACGGCAGCGACTCGATGTCGCCCACGGTGCCGCCGATCTCGATCAATGCAACATCGAAACCTGCGGTGGCCTCGTCGATGCAACGACGGATCTCATCGGTGATATGCGGAATCACCTGCACGGTGGCGCCCAGATAATCGCCGCGACGCTCCTTGCGGATCACGTTCTCGTAGATCCGGCCGGTGGTGACGGAGTTCTTGCGCGAAAGACGCGTGCGCACGTAGCGCTCGTAGTGGCCCAGATCCAGATCGGTCTCGGCACCGTCGTCGGTGACGTAGACCTCGCCGTGCTGGAACGGGCTCATCGTGCCCGGGTCCACATTGATGTACGGGTCCAGCTTCATCATCGTGACCTTCAGGCCACGCGCTTCAAGAATGGACGCAAGCGAAGCGGCCGCAATGCCCTTACCCAACGAGGACACTACGCCGCCTGTAACAAAAATCAGGGGGGTCATGGGGCTTGAAGCCTCCCGGAAAGCCATAGTTTAGCGGGTGACGGACGAATGCCCAAGGGTTGCGTGACGCCGCTGCGATCACGCAGTGACAAACGCGCGCCGCGTGGGCCGCAAATGCAGACGCCCCGACCTAGGCCGGGGCGTCTGTGGAGCAGATGACCGATGTGAAGCCAGTCGGTGCGCAGCGCGATCAGCGCGCCGGCTTCTTTTCTTCCTCTTCCTCTGGCAGCGCGGCATCGGCCTTGGGCTTCTGCGCAGCAGCGGCGGCACGGCGCTCTGCCTTGCGCTCGGCTTCGGTCTTGGCCTTAGCGTCGTCGGCCTTCTGCGCGGCGGCGCCCTGACCGGTCTGCTGCGGAGCGGCCTGGGCCATGGCAGGAAGCGCCGCGACTGCGGCCGCACCCAGGGTGAGCATCAGAATGTGCTTGAACTTCATGGTGTCCTCCGGTTTCGGTGACATCCTCAGGTGGGGACGATTGGTTCCGAATCCAACGCCAGGGTATCCAGCCGCACCCCGCCCTGCACTGAACGCCTGTCGCGTGCAAAAAAACGGTTCTGCCCCCACACTTGCGCGTCGTTTCACGTGCCAAGAGATGCATGAACACCCGTTATAACGCCGCCGATATTGAAGTGCTGTCGGGCCTGGACCCGGTCAAACGCCGTCCTGGCATGTACACCGACACTGCGCGCCCGAACCATCTGGCGCAGGAAGTGATCGACAACTCGGTCGACGAGGCGCTGGCCGGTCACGCCAAGCAGGTCGAAGTGACCTTGTTCAAGGATGGCAGCTGCGAGGTCTCCGACGACGGCCGCGGCATGCCGGTGGACATGCACCCGGAGGAGAAGATTCCCGGTGTGGAGTTGATCCTGACCCGCTTGCATGCCGGCGGCAAATTCAACAATCGCAACTACACCTTCTCCGGCGGCCTGCACGGCGTGGGTGTAAGCGTGGTCAATGCGCTGTCGACCAAGGTCGAGCTGTTCATCAAGCGCGAAGGTAGCGAGCACCGCATGGAGTTCCGCGACGGCATTGCCGCCTCCAAGCTGGAAGTGGTCGGCACCGTCGGCAAGAAGAACACCGGCACGCGGCTGCGCTTCTGGGCCGACCCGAAGTACTTCGACACGCCCAAGTTCAACGTGCGCGCGCTGCGCCATCTGCTGCGCGCCAAGGCGGTGTTGTGCCCCGGCCTGACCGTCAAACTGCACGACGAAGCCACCGGCGAGCAGGACAGCTGGTACTTCGAAAATGGCCTGCGCGACTACCTCAAGGGCGAGATGGCCGAGCACGAGATGCTGCCGGCCGACCTGTTTGCAGGCAGCCTGAAGAAAGACACCGAGATCGTCGACTGGGCCGCGGCCTGGGTGCCGGAAGGCGAACTGGTGCAGGAAAGCTACGTCAACCTGATTCCGACCGCGCAGCACGGCACCCACGTCAACGGCCTGCGTTCGGGCCTGACCGATGCGTTGCGCGAGTTCTGCGACTTCCGCAACCTGCTGCCGCGCGGGGTCAAGCTTGCGCCGGAAGATGTGTGGGACAGGGTCACCTTCGTGCTCAGCCTGAAGATGACAGACCCGCAATTTTCCGGGCAGACCAAGGAGCGTCTGTCCTCGCGTCAGGCCGCCGGCTTCATCGAAGGCGCCGCGCACGATGCCTTCAGCCTGTACCTCAATCAGAACGTGGAGATCGGCGAGAAGATCGCGCAGATCGCCATCGATCGCGCCAGTGCGCGGTTGAAGACCGAAAAGCAGATCGTCCGCAAGAAGGTCACCCAGGGCCCCGCCCTGCCCGGCAAGCTGGCCGATTGCATCAGCCAGGACCTGTCGCGCACCGAATTGTTCCTGGTCGAAGGCGATTCGGCCGGCGGCTCGGCCAAGCAGGCGCGCGACAAGGATTTTCAGGCGATCCTGCCGCTGCGCGGCAAGATCCTCAACACCTGGGAAGTGGCCTCGGGCAGCGTTCTGGCGTCCGAAGAAGTGCACAACCTGGCGATCGCGATCGGCTGCGACCCGGGCAAGGACGACATCAGCGGGCTGCGCTACGGCAAGGTCACCATCCTGGCCGACGCCGACTCCGATGGTTTGCATATCGCGACCTTGTTGACTGCGCTGTTTCTCAGGCACTTCCCGGCATTGGTGGCCGCCGGCCATGTGTTCGTGGCAATGCCGCCGCTGTTCCGTGTGGACGTGGGCAAGCAGGTGTTCTACGCGCTGGACGAGGAAGAAAAGACCACGCTGCTGGACAAGATCGCGCGCGAGAAGATCAAGGGCCAGGTCAGCGTTACACGCTTCAAAGGCCTGGGCGAGATGAATCCGCAGCAGCTGCGCGAATCGACCATTCATCCGGACACGCGCCGGCTGGTGCAGCTGACCATCGACGACGGCGAACAGACGCGTTCGTTGATGGATATGTTGCTGGCGAAGAAGCGCGCCGGCGATCGCAAGCAGTGGCTTGAGAGCAAGGGCGATCTGGCTTCGCTGGAAGTTTAAAAGATACGGAAAGGGTAAAAACATCGGAAGTTAAAGCCCCTCTCCCGCCGGGAGAGGGGTTGGGGTGAGGGTACGGGGCGAAGCCACTCTGTAATGGATGACACGAGGCTTCGCCCGTACCCTCATCCGCCCCTGCGGGGCACCTTCTCCCGAGGGGAGAAGGGTGTGCTATCGGTTTTTTCGGTAAACGCCGATTTTCAACGGACTGCGCAAACCCGACACTTTGGGTCAGACAGCCACCTGCAGCCGCACACGCCGCTTCAAGCCACCAGGCAAGCCACATCGGTCAACGCGACACACATGCCTTTGTGCACATCCACCGAGCGCTGCCGGGGCCTAGCATCGTCGCTCCCCTGTTCGAACCTCGATCGCCATGCCCTCTTTTCTCCATGCCGGCCTGCTGGCCTGTGTCCTGCTCAGCGGGACGGCGCTGGCCGCTGCGCCAGATAAAAACGATAGTAAAAGCGACGCCAAAAGCGATGCAAAACCCGACGCAGCGGCATCCAAGCCTGCGCCGTTGCCGGCCGATGCCAGCGTACGTCAGAGCACGCGCGTGGCCGGCCGGACGCTGAGTTACACCGCCACCGTCGGCACGCTGCCGGTACGCGACGCGCAAGGCAAGACCACCGGCGAGGTGGTATTCACTGCCTACACCGTGGATGGCAAGGACCGGCCAGTCACGTTCGCATTGAACGGCGGGCCCGGCGCGTCGTCGGTGTATCTGAACATGGGCGCGATCGGGCCGAAGGTGGTGGGTTTCGGCGCCGAAGGCGATAGCGCCTCGGCACCGGCGGCATTGCGCGACAACCCCGGCACCTGGCTGGACTTCACCGATCTGGTGTTCATCGACCCGGTCGGCACCGGCTTCAGCCGCTCCCTGATCGGCGACGACGAGGCCAAGAAGCAGTTCTACAACCCGCAGGCCGACGTGGAATATCTCTCGCGCGTGGTCTACGACTGGCTGCTCAAGAACCGTCGTTTGCAGGCGCGCAAGTACCTGGTCGGCGAAAGCTATGGCGGTTTCCGTGGACCGCGCATCACCCATTACCTGCAAACCCGGCTGGGCGTGGCGATGAACGGTGTGGTGCTGGTGTCGCCGTATCTCAATCCGACCCTGGACGACAACAGCGATGTGTCGCCACTGGCATGGATGATGACGCTGCCCTCGATCGCCGCCGCGCACCTGGAGCGCCAGGGCAAGCTCAGCGACAGCGCCATGCGCGAGGTGATCGATTACACCCGCGGCGACTACGCGGTGGCGCTGATGAAAGGACGCACCGACCCGCAGGCCAGCGAGGCGATGCTGCAGCAGGTCACGCGCATGACCGGGCTGGATCCGGCCTATGTGCGACGCTCCGGCGGACGCCTGGAAACCCAGGCGTATCTGCGCGAGGTGTTTCGCGACAAGGGCGAACTGGGTAGCCGTTACGACTCCAACGTGACCGCGTTCGACCCGTTCCCGAACGATCCGGAGCAACGCGCCAACGACCCGTTGCTGGACAGCATCATCGCCCCGACCACCACCGCGATGGTGGACTTCGTCACCCGCGTGGTCGGCTGGAAGGTCGACGCGCGTTATCAGGCGCTCAATTACGACGTCAACAAACTGTGGGACTGGAACGACGAACTGCGCAAGGGCGCGGTAACGCAACTGCGTCAGTCGGTGGCGATCGACCCGAAACTGCGCGTATTGATCGCGCACGGCTGGAACGATCTCTCCTGCCCGTTCATGGGCTCGGTGCTGACGGTGGATCAGATGCCGGCGATGGGCAACGACCCGAAACGTGTGCAGGTGCGCGAGTATCCGGGCGGCCACATGTTCTACAACCGCGCCGACAGCCAGACCGCATTCCGCAACGACGTCAAGGCGATGTACGAAACACGCTGAGCGCAAGCATCGCCGGCCGCACATGCGGCTGGCGATGCTGCGGGCCGGTTGCAGCAAGCAAATGCGCAGCAGTCGCAAAACCACCGTGCTGAGCCGTTACTTTTCCCGGCCGCCGCGCGTGCGTTGCTCCCGTCGAGACCTCCACCGCACCAAGCAATGTTGGAAATAAATCAGCCGCGCACACCAGGACGCACGCCGGCTTTTACGAATCTCGAATCTCGAATCTCGAATCTCGAATCTCGAATCTCGAATTCCCAATCCCGAATCCCCACTCCCCGCTCACAACTCCCCAGGCAGCGTGGCCTTCACATTCCAGCCCAACCACTCGTAGACCCGGTAGCGCGCAATGCCCAGATACTCGTGCAGGGCGACATCGGCCACGGTGAAGTTGTAGCTCTGCGGCAACCAGGCCCAGGAGGCGGTCAACCAGTCCGAGCGCACCGGCGTGGCCTTGATGCCGAAGTGACGGAAATACAATTCGGCGCGGCGCAGGTGCGTGGCCGAGGACACCAGCACAACCCGATCGGCACGGTACTTGCGCAGCAACGGCTGGCTGAACTGCGCGTTCTGCCAGGTGTTCATGCTGGAGGGCTCCATGATCAGATCGGCCTGATCAATGCCTATCCCGATCAACACCTTCCGATACACCACCGCTTCGGACAGGCCCAGCCCGCGCGCGTCGCCGCCGCTGATCTCGATCTTGCAGTCGCCGCCATGCGCGCGGCATTGCCGATACAGCCGCGCCGACTCGACGATGCGGCCGTAAGCAAACATGTTCGCTTCGGCGGTGGCATCCGGGCCATCGGGCCGCACCGTGCCCGCGCCCAGCAACACGATCATGTTGCGCGCGCGCCAGTCGTTGAAATCGTTGACGCCGGTCTGTTGCAAGCCGTGCAGCATCCAGCTCGACAAGGGACCGCAGCCGACCAGCAGCAGCAACGCCAACGTGGCCGCCGCCAGCGCGCGTGCGCTGCGTCGCCAGCGCCGGCGACCGATCAGCCAGGACAGCAGGAACAACACGCACACCAGTGCAAGCATCATCGGCGCGTTTTCCTCAGGCAGAACGCGTTAGAACATCAGTGTCGAACGGGATGACCTGCAACAGGACCACCCGCAATCAGCGCCGTATCGTCGCCGACCGAGGTGACCAGGCTACGACAGCACTCAGGTCCAGCCAAACCATTCGAAGCAACGCAGGATCAGATACGCCACGCCGCCAGCGGCCGGGATGGTCAAAATCCAGGCCCAGACGATGCGCTCGATCACGCCCAGCCGCAGCGAGCGTGGATTCTTGGCAAAGCCCACACCCATGATCGCGGTGGAAATGCTGTGCGTGGTCGATACCGGCATGCCGAAATGCGCGGCCACGGTGAGCACGGTCGCCGAGCTGGTTTCTGCGGCAAAGCCGTGGATGGGGTGCAGCTTGACCATCTTGTGGCCGAGCGTCTTGATGATCTTCCAGCCGCCCGAGGCGGTACCGGCGGCCATCACCACCGCGCAGGTCAGCACGATCCACATCGGGATGCCGTCGCCGGCTCCAATGCCGGTACCCGGATGCAGGAAGCTCAGCCAGCTCGGCAGATCGTCCAGTGCACCGGCCGACTGCGCGCCGATCAGGGTCATGGCGATGATGCCCATGGTCTTTTGCGCATCGTTGTGGCCGTGCGCATAGCCCATGTAGGCAGCCGAGGCGATCTGCGCCTTGCCGAAGAAGGCGTTGACCCAGCGCGGACGCGCCAGCCGGCCGATCGGCCCACCGAGTTTGGCCATGCCGGCGATGATCGCCCACAGCAGCAGCATCACCACGATGCCGAGCAGGAAGCCGGCGATCGGCGAGGTGATCATCGGCACGAACACCTTCCACAACAGGCCCTTGTTTTTGGCCCAGTTGCCGATGTTTTCCGACCAGATCAAGGCGTTCCAGTTGTTGTGCGCCGCGGCCAGACCGGCGCCGCACAGACCGCCGATCAAGGCGTGCGACGACGACGACGGCAGGCCCTTCCACCAGGTGATCAGGTTCCAGATGATGCCGCCCAGCAGCGCGCACAGAATCACCTGCGGGGTGACCTCGACCACGTTGGTGTTGAGCAGGCCGGAAGCAATCGTCAGCGCAACGGCGGTGCCGGTGAGCGCGCCGATGAGGTTCATGCCGGCGGCCAGCATGACAGCCCAACCCGGCGACAACACCTTGGTGGCGACCACGGTAGCGATGGAGTTGGCGGTGTCGTGGAAGCCGTTGATGAACTCGAATACCAACGCCGCCAGAATCACCACCAGAACTAGGGTAAGCACGCGGCGACCTCAGCTGTTCTTCAGCACGATCTGGTACACCACCACCCCTGCCTCGCGGCAACGGTCGATGGCCTTTTCCAGAATCTCGAAGAATTCCTTGAGCAGGAACATCTGCAGCGTGTCCAGGCGGCCGGAATAGATGTCGCGATACAGCTCGAGCATCAGCCGGTCGGCTTCGTTTTCCAGCATGCGCAGCTTGTCGTTGAGCGCGGTCATGCGATCGATGTTCATCTGCGGCAGGTCGGTCACCATCTCCACCACCACCGCAGCGGCCTGTTCCAGCATCGCCGCGCGCGGCGCGAAGTCGATGTGCTCCAGATGCTTGGTGGCCAGCGAGTAGCGGTCGGCGAACTTCTCGACCTGCTTGGGAATCTTGTACAGCGCCGAGCCCAGCGCTTCGATGTCCTCGCGCTCGATCGGGGTCATGAAGCTGTCCACCAGCGCCTGGCCGATCTTGTCCGAGGCGGCGCGTTCGCGCAGGCGGGCCAGCTTGAAGGCGTCCAGCGCGGGTTGGCGGTCGGACGTGCGCATCATGGCGTGCAAGGCCTTGGTGCTGTCGTAGGCGGCCTGCGCCGCTTCGTTCAGAAGCGCATAGAACTGCTTGCCGGAGCCGAAGATGGTCTGCAACGAGAACATGGGTGAAGAACTTCCTGCCGTCGAGGGAGAGACGGACGCCGAGGGCGAATTATGACCGTTCCGTGACGTGTCTGGATATCTCGGTGCCTGGGGCGGCCTTCACATGCGCATTTCCCGGCTCGAACCACCCTGCGGTTTGCTAACATGCTCGCGCGCCTTCGGGTGCACCCTATGGAAGACGACCCCCTACCCTCCCGTTGCCGCCCCGCCCTCGTGCGCGCCGGCCAACCTAGTGCTCGCCCGCCCTCCCCTTCACTGACCGGGGAAGACGCCCGTGGTTGAGTTTCTGATCGTTATCGCGCTGATTTTGTTGAACGGCTTCTTCGCCATGTCGGAGATGTCGCTGATGACCTCGCGCAAGAGCCGCCTGAAGCAGATGGCCGGCTCCAGCAAGCGCGCCGCGCGGGCCCTGGCATTGGCCGAAAGCCCGGAAAACTTTCTGTCCACGGTGCAGATCGGCATCACCTCGATCGGCATCCTGACCGGCCTGTTCGGCGGCGAAGCCATCGGCGAGGCCATCGGCGAGCGGCTGCAGCTAGCCTTCCCTGCGCTATCGGCCACTTTCTCGCTGGTTGGCGAGCCCAAGCCGTATTCGGCGGTGATCGGCAGCACGCTGGCGGTGGCCTTGATCACCTTCCTGACGCTGATCTTCGGCGAACTGGTCCCCAAACGGCTGGCGCTGCGCAATTCCGAAGACATTGCCGGCGTGGTGGCGGTGCCGATGGCGTGGCTGGCAAAAATTGCCGCACCCGGCGTGTGGGTGCTGGCGCGCTCGACCCGGTTGGTGCTGCGCATGCTGGGCATGGGCAAGGACGAATCGGCATCGGTGACCGAAGAAGAGATCCGTATGCTGGTGGCCGAAAGCCACGAGGCCGGCGTGATCGACGCGCACGAGCGCGACATGATGAACCGGGTGATGCGGCTGGGCGACCGCACCGCCGACAGCCTGATGACGCCGCGCAATCGCATCGCCTGGCTGGATGCCAACGCCGAGCCGGAACGCAACCTGCAGATGATGCGCGAGCACGAATTCTCGCGTTACCCGGTGTATCGCGGCAGCGACCAGGACATCGCCGGCGTGCTGGAAGTCAAATCGCTGGTCACGCGCATGGGCGGGCACGGCGAGAACCTGTTCCAGGCACTGCGCGATACCTTGTTCGTGTCTGAATCCACGCATGCGATGAAGCTGCTGGAGATCTTCCGCGAAGAACAGCAGTCGATGGCGTTGGTGGTGGACGAATACGGCGAAATCCGCGGCCTGGTGACCATCAGCGACCTGATGGGCGCAGTAGTCGGCCGTCTGCAGGCGGTGGAAAACACCGACGAAGACGCGCTGGTGATCACGCGTGCGGACGGTTCGTTACTGATCGACGGCTCGCTGCCGGTGGAAGAACTGCGCGAAGTGCTGGGCGCCGAACTGCCCGAAGCCGACGAAGGCGATTACCACACGCTCGCGGGTCTATGCATCTATTACTTCGGGCGTATTCCGCAGGCCGGCGAATTCTTCGATTGGGCCGGCTGGCGTATCGAGATTGTGGATCTGGATGGGGCGCGCGTGGACAAGCTGTTGCTGAGCCGCATCGGCGATGAGGACAGCGATGACATCGTCGGATAACGGCGCGCCGCCATCCGATGATTCCGGCGGCGAACACATGCGGTATCGCAATGAAGGCATCCGCAGCTTGCTGGCGGCCTTCAGCGAGGGCGACCCGAATCATGTGTTGCGTGTACGCGAGATTCTGGCCGATCTGCAGCAGAGCGCGTTCGGCGTGTTTCTGTTTCTGGCGATCCTGCCCTCCTTCATTCCGATTCCCGGCGTGGCCGGTGGCATCAGCGGGCCGCTGACGGTCTTGATCGGCGTGCAGATGATGTGCTGCCTGCGCAAGCCGTGGGTGCCGCGTTTCATCGGCGAGCGTGGGCCGCGCCGCAGTACCAGCCAGCGTTTCGTTGCGCGGCTTGCGCCAACGCTGCAGCGCCTGGACCGGCTGCTCAAGCCGCGTTTGCACGGCATGCTGGATCGTATCCCGGCGCAGGTATTCACCGGCTTGCTGCTGGTGCTTGTCGGCATCTTGCTGACGCTGCCGATCCCGTTTACCAACTACATTTTCGGCCTGATCCTGCTGCTGTTCGCGCTGGCCCTGCTGGAGCGCGATGGCGCCTTGCTGCTGGTGGGCTGGGCGGCGGCGCTGGTGTCGGTGGCGGTGTTCGGGGTCACTTCCGACCAGCTGCTGGATCTGGTGCGCGATTGGTGGCCGGTCGCCTAGCGCTGATGCGCGAGGCGATCGGCACACCTGATCGGTCGCCGTTACTTCAGATCGACCACACGGTTGTCTGAAAGGCTGCCCGTGTCGTCGGTGACTGCCGTCATCACGAAGTACAGCGCCTTGCCCAGCAACCCGCTCGGGCCATCCCAGTATTCGGCCGATTCGGCACGCACGTGGATCAGACGCAGATTGGGGTCATCCTTGCCGCCCGGAAAAAACACCTTCATTGCCGGCGACCAGAGTTCATCGATCTTGGCGCGGTCATTGACCACGCGCGCGGTACCGGCGACCGACACGTAGCTGTTCTTCGACGCCGAGGCGTACGCCACATTGACGCGCGGGTCGGCGGCAATCTCTGCCACCTTCGGGCTATCGGCAGCGGTGGCGAACCACAGATCGCCATCGAATTCGACTTCCTGGGTGCCCAACGGCCGGCTCACCAACTTGCCGTCGGCCGAGACGGTGGTGAACATCGCAATGTCCACGCCGCGGATCAATTCCGCCAACTGCTTGATGCTCTCGCTGCGTTGCTGAAGGTGCATGCTGTTCTTCCCAATGGATGTGCACGCATCTGAGCGGATCGCCGCGCAAAGCGACGTGAATCACACAGTGGTCACGTCCAGTTCGCGGCAGGCGATGGCGGCGATTTCGAACGAACGCAAACGCGCGGCATGGTCGTAGATGTTGGCGGTGAACAACAACTCGTCCGGTGTGTGGCGATCGATGAACTCGGCCACGCCCTGCGCGATCTGCTCGGCATCGCCCAGCACCGTGCAGGCCAACGCGCGCTCCACACCGGCACGTTCGTGCGGCTGCCAGAAGCTGTCGATATCGTCGATCGGTGCGGGAATCTTGCCCGGCTTGCCGCGCCGCAGGTTCACGAAACTCTGTTGCTGGGTGGTGAACAGGCGACGCGCCTGCGCCTCGGTCTCGGCAGCCACCACGTTCAAGGCCAGCATCACGTGCGGCTTGGCCAACTGTGCGGACGGGCGGAACTCGCGGCGGTAGATCGCCACGGCTTCGTCCATCGCATCGGGTGCGAAGTGCGAGGCGAACGCGAACGACAGGCCCATCGCTGCGGCCAGGCGTGCACTGAACAGGCTGGAGCCCAGCAACCACACCGGCACGTCGAGACCGGCGCCCGGCACGGCTTGCACCAGTTGGCCCGGCACCGCCGGTGCGAAGTAGCGCAGCAACTCGGCCACGTCCTGCGGGAAGTGATCGGCACTGTCGAAATAGCGGCGCAAGGCGCGCGCGGTGGGCTGGTCGGTACCGGGCGCACGGCCCAGGCCCAGGTCGATGCGCTGCGGATACAACGACGCCAGCGTGCCGAACTGTTCGGCCACCTGCAGCGGCGCATGGTTGGGCAGCATGATGCCGCCGGCGCCGACGCGGATGGTCTTGGTGCCACCGGCCACATGACCGATCAGCACCGCAGTGGCCGCGCTGGCGATGCCCGGCATGTTGTGGTGCTCGGCCAGCCAATAACGCTGATAGCCCCAGCGCTCGGCGTGCTGGGCCAGATCGAGCATGTTGGCGAAGGCGTGGGTGGTGTCGCTGCCTTCGCAGACCGGCGCCAGGTCGAGCACGGAAATGGGCGTCATCGGATGACTCCGGGGAATGAATGATGTGCAAGAGATGGGGCTGGCCGGCCGGCATTGCTACCCGCTCAGGTGGCGCTGAGGGGATTACAGCATTCCAGTGGTCGAACAGCGGGGATGGTTTATGGAGGCGTTACTCCCTTCTCCCCTCGGGAGAAGGTGCCCCGCAGGGGCGGATGAGGGTACGGGCGAAGCCTCGTGTGCTCAACTATTGCTAGGGCCTCGCCCCCGCTCCGCGCCCCGGCCCGCGCTTGCGGCGCGGGCGCTCCAAGACACGCGCGCCAGTGGCGCGCAAGCCGTGCCTTCTCGCCCCGCAGGAGAGGGGCTTTTAGAGGGGCTTTTAGATGCCTGTGGCTGCTGGTGCGCGAATGCGTTGAGCGCGTCGCGAAGCACAGCTGCTGACCGATCAGAGGGCTGGCTATGATGGATGCCGAACTGGCCACGCTGCATGACAATGACTTTGACCGCTCCGCTTGACCCTGCTTCCGGCGCTGCGCAGATCGCGGCGCGCATCGATCGGCTGCCGGCCAGTGCCACGCTGTGGCGATTGGTTGGCTTGCTCGCGCTGGGCGGATTTTTCGAGTTGTACGATCTGTTCCAGACCGCCTACATCAGCCCCGGGCTGATCCGCGATGGCATTTTCGCCAGCGGTGCGGATGGTGTGTTCGGCATGTCCGACCAGGCCGCGTTTGCGGCAGCAACCTTTCTGGGGCTGTTTGTCGGCGCGGCATTGCTGAGTCCGTTTGCCGATCGTTTTGGGCGCAGGCTGGTCTTTACGTTCGCGTTGATCTGGTACACCGCTGCCACTGTGGCGATGGGCCTGCAAAGCACTGCCACCGGCGTCATCGTGCTGCGCTTTGTGGTCGGGATCGGGTTAGGCATCGAGCTGGTCACCATCGACACCTACCTGTCCGAATTGGTGCCGCGGCATATGCGTAGCGCCGCATTTGCGTTTGCGTTCTTCGTGCAGTTTCTGGCCGTGCCGGCCGTGGCGCTGACCGCCTGGCTGCTGGTGCCGCATGCACCGCTGGGGGTGAGCGGCTGGCGTTGGGTGGTATTGCTGAGTGGCGTGTTTGCGCTGGCGATCTGGTGGCTGCGCAGCCGTTTGCCGGAATCGGCACGTTGGTTGGCGGCGCAAGGACGCCATGCCGAAGCGGACGCGGTGCTGATCCAACTGGAGGCGCGCTGCGAACACGATCTGGGCGCGCCATTGGCAATGCCGCAGCAGGTGGCGGCGCCGTTGGCACACAGCGACACCCAGGCATCGCTGTTATGGCGAGCGCCCTATCGCGGGCGCATCGGCATGCTGGTGGTGTTCCATATCTTTCAGGCGATCGGCTTCTTCGGTTTCGGCAATTGGCTGCCGGCACTGATCTCGGCGCAAGGCACCGGCGTGACCAAGAGCCTGGGCTATTCCTTTGCGATCTCGCTGGCCTACCCGTTGGCGCCGCTGCTGTTGTTGCGGTTTGCGCAGAGCTGGGAAAACAAGTGGCAGATCACCGCATCGGCGTTGGGCGCAGTGCTGTTTGGCGTGCTGTTTTCGCAGCAGCATCAGGCGACCGGCATGGTGGTGTGCGGGGCGATGATTGCGTTCTGCAATGCCTGGATGAGCTTCGCTTATCACGGCTACCAGGCCGAGCTGTTCCCCACCGGATTGCGCGCGCGTGCAGTAGGGTTCTGTTATTCCTTCAGCCGTCTTTCCACCGCTGTGAGCAGCGTGCTGATCGGTTGGCTGCTTGCTCAGGTCGGCAGCCATGGCGTGCTTGCGTTTATCGTCATCAGCATGTCGATCGTGGCGAGCGTGATTGCGCTGTTCGGGCCGCGTACGCGCAATCGTGCGCTGGAAGAAATTGCCGGTTAATCCAGGTGCCGACGCAATTGAACTGCGCAGCGATTACGCGCGCGAGCTTGCAACTGCATCGACTTTGACAGCCGCCTGCGCAGCAAGCACGACGCCGAGCGCAACCGTACGATCGGCCACTGCTGCCAGACTGGTGCGGTGCGAGACCACCACCAACACGGTCTGCGGCAGACGCTGGCGTAGCGTGCACAACACCTGCTGTTCGGCATCTGCGTCCAGCGCACTGGTGGCTTCGTCCAGCACCGCCAAGGTCGGTTTGCGCAACAGCACTTGCGCCAATAACAAGCGCTGCGATTCGCCACCGGACAGGCGTCCCTCCGGGCCGTTGATCGGCGTCTCCAGACCTTGCCCGTCGCGCTGCAGGCGCGCGCTCAAACCGACATCGCCCAACACCTCCCACATGCGTGCATCCGCTGTGCCGGGTAGCGCCCAGTCCAGACAATCGCGCACGCTGCGCTGCCATGGCCGCACGCCCTGGCCGATGTAGGCGCTATGCCGAACCAATGCGCGATATGCGCCGAAATCCAGCCGGCGCCCGGCCATATGCGCGGTGAACTGCGCGGGCGGGGTCTGCCCGGAAAGCACATCCATCAGACTGCTCTTGCCGATACCGGACGGCCCGACGACCAAGGTCATTTCGCCCGGCAGCAGAATCATCGGACCGAGATCAAGCCTGGGCAGCGGCGGTGCCAGGCCGATGTGTTCGATATGCAGCGCTGCCGGCAATGGCACTGCCGTTTCTGCCGATGCGTGCGGGCGCGTGGTACCCAGTTCCACATAACGCCGCCACAACTGCAGCGCCGGCCAGGCCGAGCGCAGTTGCTGCACGCTTTGCCGTGTGGTGACCAGATACGGCAGCAAGCGCCCGAGCAGCAGGCTGACGGTGATCAGCGCGGCGCGGTCGGCGCCCTGCCAGAGATTGGCCAGCACCAGAATGCCGGCGATCGCGGCTACGGCAGTGAGTTCGAGCACCAAGCGGCTACCCGCCACCAGCTCCTGCTGTTGTGCATAGCCCTGCCCCAGCCGCGTGGAAATGCGCTCGTAATGGTGGCTTTCGACGTCTTCGCGCTGGAACGAGCGCACATGCCGCAGGCGACGCGGGAAGTCTTCGCTCAACCAGAACAACTGCGTCATGTCGGCCACGTAGTCGCGGCTGATGCGCGCCTGCCTGTCGCTGCTGGAGATGCGTAAGCCCAACCAGGCCAGGGCGAGCAGCAACGGCATCGCCAGCACTAGCGCGGGTGCGATCAGCACGGCAATGCAGATGCTCACCAGCGCAGTGATGCCGGCTACCAACAGCTGCAGCACCGCACTGAAACCTTGTGTGGCGATTTCGATGTTGTAGGTGAGTACGTTGGCGATTTCTGCCGAACTGGCGCCGGACAAGGCTGGCAACGGTGCGTCGATCAACGCGGCATGCACGCGACGGCGCAGCCCGATCGCGTAGCGGCTGGTCAGCCGTGCGGCCAGCCGCGCGCTGTGCCATCGCAGTGCGGCAAATACCAGGCTGACGCCGGCAAACAGCGCCGTCTGCATCGCCAGACCATCAGGCAACGCCAACCGATAGCCGGCCAACTGCACGCCATGGCCAGGCTGCACCAAGGGGACCAGGCAGACCGCCACGATGCTGCCGGCCAATGCAGCCGCCAGCGACAAGGCAACATAGAGCGCGATGGTTGGCACGTCTGCAGGCACCAGCGTGCCGACGAACGTGCGCAAGCTGGCACGCCTGCGATCGCGGGGGATGGAGGTCTGCATCTCAGTGACGCACATCGTGCAAGAGGCGCTTCGGCACGCTGGCAGGCGTATGGATCACGCGACGACGCACCGGCATCTGCGCCCTCATCGCAACAGCTGCAGCAGTGCATCCACCGATGCCTGCGGATGCGCGCCGCGCCGCAGCGTGAACATGCCGACGCGCTGCACCTGTTCGACAAAGCGCTGCCACCCTGGTTGACCGGCGGCGTAAGGCTGATCGCGCGCCAGACAGTCGGCAATCTGCTCGGCCGGCGTTGGCAGCAGACGCTGCGCCGACGTGCTGGCAGGTGTGCCGGACAGCATCACCACTGCGCACATCTGCAAGGGCGTGCGCGCAAGCCGTGCACGGCCATGGCGGATATCGATCTCGAACTTTTCCACGCCACTGCGACGACGGATGGTCGGCGATGCGCTGATCCACGCGCGAGTGTCTGCATCGACCAGACCAAGCGCGTCCGAGCGCAGATGCAGGAAGTTGGCAACGCCGGTAGTCAGCAGACTCTCCGGCGCAACGAACACGCCATCTTCGGCGATGAAGTCCAGCCCATGCAGCAAGCTGTGCAGCGCCAGCGTCGACTTGCCCGCACCGCTGGCGCCGAGCAGCAACACGCTGCGCCCGTGCCGGCCCACGCATGCGCCATGCAACGGCACCAAGGCCATGCCACGCGCGGCGAGCAAGAACACTGCAAATTCGATCAGCTCATAACGCACGTGATAGGCGTGGGCGAGCATGTCCTCGGAGACCACCAGCATGGCGCGGCGCTCGGGCACCGACAGCATCAGGTAATTGCAGGCATCCAAGATGCCGCACAGCAAGCCACCGCTTGCGTGCGTGTGCACCGGTGGCGGTTCTGCGCTCGATGGCGCCTGGCCACGCGATACCAGATCCAGCGTGATATGGAAATCCGGCGCAGCCGGCAGGCGATGCGCGGGCAAGCCTGCATAGGCAGCATCCACCAACGCCAGCAACGCCTCGCTGTCGCTCTGGAAATGAAACAGCGCACCGAGAATCTGCCGGCGCACCACGAATCGACGCTCACTGCGCTCACCGAACGGGTCTGCAGGCGATAGCGCATTGCCGGGCGGCGCCAAGCGTGCGGTATCGCTCACTGGCAGGTGTTCCGCCAACGCGGCCGAGTGCGGCATGCCTTCCATCCATTGCATCAATCAGCCGGTGTGTGCCGATCCGTTGCTGAAAGGTTGCATCGCTGCCATCGATGCAGATGCACAACGCTTTGCACAGTGTGCATCGCAGCGGCGCAACCAAACGCATCTGCGTGCGCACCTACTGCCGAGCCGAATGCCGGTGTCTGCGCACGCCATTGCTGCGCGTAGCTGGCGACAGAACGAGAGCCTTGTGCAGATGCTAAAGATCCAGGTCAGTCATTCGTATTTTCTGCGTTACGACCCAAAGCAATGGGAGCGCGGCAAGCCGTATCCACCGTTGGCAACACTGCAGGTCGCAGCGTTGCTGCGCGAGCGTGGCCATACCTTGAGCCTGTTCGACGCGATGCTGGCCGAGGATGTGCAGGACTACACCGGCGCCTTGCACGCCGCGCAGCCGGACCTGGTGGTGTTCTACGAAGACAACTTCAACTTCCTCACCAAGATGTGCCTGAGCCGCATGCGCGAGGCTGCCTGCCAGATGATTGCGCAGGCGCGTGCGGCCGGTTGCCGCGTGCTGGTGGCCGGATCGGATGCTTCCGACAACCCGGATGTGTTTCTGGCCGCTGGCGCGCACGCGGTACTGATCGGCGAAGGCATCGCACCGCTGCTGGAACTGGTGGCACGCGTCGAAGCAGATCCCACCATCGACACGGGTGCCTGGCTCGCAGGCGTTGCACGTATCGCCACCAGCCCCTCTGCTGAGGCACACGTGCATCGCGGCGCACAACCGCCGGACGCACGCCTGAGCGGCCTGCCGGCGTGGGACCTGGTCGACATGCCGCGTTACCAGCGTTTCTGGCAGCAACGGCACGGCTATTTCAGCTTGAACATGGCCGCCTCGCGTGGTTGCCCGTTCCGCTGCAACTGGTGCGCCAAACCGATCTGGGGTAACCACTACAAGCGCCGCGATGCCGAAGATGTGGCTGCGGAAATGATCCACCTCAAACGCAGTTTTCAGCCCGATCACATCTGGATGGCCGATGACATCTTCGGCTTCCATATCGATTGGGTGGAGACCTTTGCGCAGCGTTTGACCGATGCCGATGGCGCGATTCCCTTCACCATCCAGACCCGCGCCGATCTGGCCAGCGAGCGCATGGCCGCGGCACTGGCGCGCGCCGGCTGCGCAGAGGCCTGGTTGGGTGCAGAAAGCGGCAGCCAGCGCATCCTCGACAAGATGACCAAGGGAACCACGGTTGGCGAGGTGATCGCCGCACGCCAACACCTGGGTGCGCGCGGCATTCGCGTGGGTTTCTTCATTCAACTCGGGTATCTGGGCGAGGAACTCGACGACATCCTGGCCACGCGCGCACTGGTGACGCAGGCCAACCCGGACATCATCGGCGTCAGCGTGTCCTATCCCCTGCCCGGCACCAAGTTCTACGAAGAAGTGAAAAACCAGTTGGGCGGCAAGACCCATTGGCAGGACAGCGACGACCTGGCGATGATGTTCCATGGCGCTTACGACTCGGAGTTCTATCGCAGCGTGCGCGATCTGCTGCATACGCAAGTGGATCTACAACAGGCGCGCGCAACGATGAGCGCCGATGCGTTTGCGCAGGCATCCGAGCACCTGGAGGCGCGCTGGTCTGCCCTGATAGCATCAGAAAAACAGCATCGCACCGAACCGCTGGTCAGCGTTGCCACAGGTCAACCGCGCCAGCTGGCAACCGTGCTGGTCGGCTAGCGCGCAACGCCTCTCGATCTTCTCGCACATCACCTCGCCTTACCGGATCACCTTCGCATGCAGCCTTCCCTTCGCACCATCAAGCACGGCCTGCGCACGGCCACCGAACGGCTGGCGCAGGAATTGGCGCAGCCAGGCGAAGTGGCGCCGCAGTGGGATCGGTTGCAATGGCAGCTGGCAGCCGCAGCGGCGGCAGCGCATGGCGTATCACCGCTGCTGCAGCGTCGCTCGCTATGGCAGAACGCCGAATGGACGACGTTTCTGAGCGAGCAACGCCGCCATGTCGAAGATCGGCATCGGCGCATCGCCGTATTGCTGACGCGCATCGATGCTGCGGCGCGTGCTGCAGGCATCGCGTTGGTCGGTCTGAAGGGAACTGCACTGCATCGGCTTGGCGTGTACCTGCCGGGCGATCGGCCGATGGCCGATATCGATCTACTGGTGGAACCGGAAGACGCACCAGCTGCAGCAGCACTGTTGTGCGAACTCGGTTACGTGGCCTCGTTCGAACAATGGAAGCATCAGGTCTTCAAGCCGATCCAAGGCGAAGCGGTCGCGGGACTGGGCGAGCATCGCGATGCGCCGATCAATATCGAGCTGCACACACGCATCCAGGAACGCTTGCCGGTGCACAACGTGGACATCACATCACGCATCCTGCCGGAGCGCCCGCAGCCGGGCTTGAATCCCTATCCATCCATTGGCGCATTGATGTGCCATCTGCTGCTGCACGCCGCCGGTGGCATCTGCCATCGCAGCATCCGGCTGATGCATCTGCACGATCTTGCGTTGCTGGCCACGCGCATGGGGCAGCGCGATTGGGACCAATTGTGGGAAGAGGCGAGCGTGTCGCCGTGGTGGGCATTGCCGCCGCTGCTGCTGCTGCAACGCTACTACCGCAGCGTGGTGCCGGCGGCGGTGATGGCGCGCCTGCAGGCCGATTGCCCGCGGTTGTTGCGCATGCGTGCAGCCCGCCAGACCTTGACCACGGCCTCGTGCTCCAACCTGTGGTTGCCGGCACTGCCCGGCATCGAATGGTCGCGGTCGCTGAGCGAAGCGCGGCAGTATCTGCACAACCGCGTTGCGCCGTCGGCCGAAAGCCGCAAGGAACGTGCGGACATGTTGCAGACACAGCTGTGGCTTCAAGGGCAACCATGGGTACGGCAGACTCAGGCACGCCGATTGATGACGCGGCTTACGCGACCAGTACCGCGCACCGACATGTTGTACGTGGTGCGTGCGGCGTTGGATGGGTATTTGCAGCCGGTTTGAAGGTAGGAGCGACTGACAAAACCAGTTTACGCAGGTCTGCTGCAGGGCGGCTGATCTGCGGCTTGGCGGCTTGGCTGCAGAGCCGTTGATCTGCGGCCTGGTTGCAGGGCCGCTGATCTGTGGCCTGGTTGCAGGGCCGCTGATCTGTGGCCTGGTTGCAGGGCCGCTGATCTGTGGCCTGGTTGCAGGGCCGCTGATCTGTGGCCTGGTTGCAGGGCCGCTGATCTGTGGCCTGGTTGCAGGGCCCTTGCCCGCCCACCATCGCGGGACACGCCGCAAGTACGTCCATGTAGGCTCTTACGCGGCATCCATGCCGCGTAAGGTCCCGCGATGGTGGGCGGGCAAGGACCAATCAAGATGGTCGGTGTGCTTAGCTCTAAAGCGAACAGCAAACTGTCTGGTGCGGTGCCCTCACCGATTGCGGGACCGTGTGGGGGGCTGG